>CABZWX010000008.1 GCA_902529515.1 uncultured SAR116 cluster alpha proteobacterium
TTTATCACATGAAAAAGAAATTGATATTAAAGTTTTTGAATTATTACAAACAAAACCAATTTGTTCATAAATTTTATTTAAAATTTTGTTTAATTTTTTATGAAAATTATTAATTAATATTTCGTCCCATAATGACAAAGTTATCGTAGATTCTACAACAAAATTTTTATTTTTCCATATTCTGTAATCTTGTTCAGCTTCTTTCATGAATACTATTTTTAAATATTAGTTATTAGAGTAGTTATCATATGCTTTGATTATTTTAGCAACAATTGGATGCCTTATAACGTCATTAGCATCTAAAGATATTATCCCAATATCTTTAATTTTACTAAGTATTTTTTTTGATTCATTTAAACCAGAAATTTGACCTGTTGGCAAATCAACTTGACTTAAGTCACCATTAATTACCATTCTGGAGCCCTCACCAATTCTAGTTAAAACCATTTTCATTTGAATTGATGTGGTGTTTTGTGCTTCATCTACTATGACAAAAGAATTTGTAAATGTTCTTCCTCTCATAAATGCCAGAGGTGCAATTTCTATTTCTCCAGATTGAATTTTTTTTTCAACTCTATCTGCTGGTATCATTTCATATAACGCATCGTATATAGGTCTGAGATAAGGATCTATCTTTTCTTTCATATCACCTGGTAAAAAACCAAGCCTTTCTCCTGCCTCTACAGCTGGTCTAGTTAAAATAATTTTTTCAATAAGACCTTTTTTCAACATGTGAATACCTTTTGCAACAGCTAGATAGGATTTTCCAGTTCCGGCAGGTCCAAGTCCAAAGACTAATTCAAAATTATTTAGAGCTTCAAAATATTTTTTTTGACCAACGCTCTTAGGGATAATAGTTTTTTTCCAGGTTTCAAATTTTAAATTTTCTTGTTTATCAATTTTTTGATTTAATTTTAGATTAGATGAAATGCCATTTATCATTCTTAACTCAGTTTCAAAGTTTGAAAAATCAAACTCAGAAATATCTGATTTTTCAAGAGATAATTTATTATAGACATTTGAAATAATTAATTTGGCTTTGTTTATATTTTCAGCATTTCCTGAAATATTAAATTGGTTACCAAACAAATTTATATTTACGTCAATCAACTTTTCTAATTTTGCAAGGTTGATACTATGATGACCTACTAAAACTGCTATTAAAGAATTACTAGGAAGTTCAAGTAAAATTTCTTCTTTTTTTATTTTATAATTCAATACGTATAAGCTTTCGATGTTTACATTAAAAATCAGATAAAATATTACCTGTTAAACTATTTTGAAATGCTTCGGTAATATTTAAATCTATAAATGACCCTATCAAGTCATCATTATTAGAACTAAAGTAAACAGACTGATTAAATGGTGATCTTCCAATATATTGATGTTTTTTCTTTCCTTTTTTAAGGACTAATACTTTAATTATAGAATTAATAGTCTTTTTATTGAAAGATAATTGTTGTGATCTTAATAATTCTTGAACTTCATACAATCTAGAGTTCTTTATATCCTCATTAACATGATTAAGAAAAACACTGCCTGGTGTTCCAGGTCTTTTTGAATATTTGAATGAGTAAGCTTGAGCATAATTAACCTGTTGGATTAAACTTAGTGTTGACATATGATCCTTTTCGGTTTCTCCAGGAAAACCAACAATAAAATCTCCTGATATTGCAATCTCAGGATTGTAGTGCCTTACTTTTTCAATAATTTTTAAATATTCTTTTGCTGTGTGTTTTCTATTCATCATTTTGAGCACGTTATCTGAACCTGATTGAATAGGTAGATGGAGATAAGGCATTAATTTTTTATTATTCCTATGGGATTTAATTAATTCAATATCCATATCTAGAGGATGAGAAGTAGTATATCTAATAAATTTAAGCTCATTAATTTTAGCAAGTTCATCTATTAATCTTCCAAGACCCCAATTTTGATTATCTAAACCTTCTGAACTCCAAGCATTCACATTTTGTCCTAATAAAGTAATTTCTTTAACACCAACATCTATCAATTTATTTGCTTCATCTATAATTGACTTCAGAGGTCTCGAATATTCAGCGCCTCTTGTATAAGGAACAACACAAAAAGTACAAAATTTATCGCATCCTTCTTGAATTGTTAAAAATGCAGAAGGACCTCTTTCTTCAATGTTGGCATTTAACTGGTCGAATTTGGGAACAGTAGGGAAGTCGATATTAATGTTTTTATTTTTATTAACTGGATCAACTTTTGCAATTAATTCAGGAAGATTTTGATATGATTGAGGCCCAACAACTATATCAACCCATGGGGAGCGCTTAATAATTTCTTTTCCTTGAGCTTGGGCAACACATCCAGCAACAGCTACTATCGATCTTTTTCCATTTTTTTCTTTTCTAGCATTAATCTTATCTCTTATACGCCCTAACTCAGAATATGTTTTTTCAACTGCCTTTTCACGTATATGGCATGTATTCAACACTATAAGATCAGCATCATCTTCACTGTCATCTAATTTATAACCATGGGGTTTTAATAAATCAGTAATCTTATCAGAATCATAAAAATTCATCTGACATCCGTGAGTTTTAATAAATAGCTTTTTCATTAATGCTTCATCATAAATTAATGATAATTACTGCCAGTTATAAAATTATTTTGCAAGTTTTTTTGATAAAGCGCTAGTATAAACTCTTCTTATTTTGTCTTCTAAATGATTACTTAAATCTTTTCTGTTTTTAAAATTTTGGGTATTTACTGGTTCTAAGTAAATTAGTTTTGCTTTAATAGATATTAATCCAACTAATTTCGATAAATGTGGTTTAAGATCCATGTCTCCATACCACGCTATCATAGGCCTCAACCATCTATTAATCGGGATACCGTTTAAATCGGAATAAAGAATAACTATAGGCTGAATTTTAAAGTTTTGATTTTCTACAGATGAAAATGAACTTGACTTAAATTCTAAAACTCTATTTCCATCAGAGGTAGTTCCTTCAGGAAAAATAAAAACTTTCTCCCCAGAAGATAAAACATCTAATATTTTATTTTTTTGATTAAAACTGTCTGTTTTATTCCTTCTTATAAAAATTGATCTACCTTTCTTGGCTAAAAAACCAAAAATTGGCCAGCACTCAACTTCAGATTTTGCTACAAATCTCACTGGGAATTTAGATCCCAAAATTGGAATATCTAAATAAGATAAATGATTGCTGATAAATAGGTTACTTTTTTTGGATTGGTCTATTTCACCTATTATTTCCACTTCTACAGACAATAACCATAGTAATATTTTGTGAAATAATACCGGTAACCATTTTTCGATTGATGGTATTATTTTACCAAGTAGTATAGATAAAGTGATTAAGAGAGCAAAAGCAACTGTAAAAAGTACAAGTTTTGAATAAAAAATAAAATTATCTATAAATGATAAATTGCTAATAGGACTATAATAAAAATTTTCTTTAGTTATCATATTTTATTAATTTAAATATTTCTTCATATATTTTTTATCTATATTGTCAGTTGTCACAACCACGCATAAGTCTATTGTATTGAATTTATAGTCAACAAAACAATCATGACTAACCTTTCCACCTATTCTAAGATATCCTTTTATAAGTGGTGGCAATTTTACAAAAGTTCTTAGATCATTAGTAGTTGAATTAATTTTATTGTAAGCAGGATATATTTTTGTATCTAAACTTTTCACAGACAATTCATCTGGTAAAGAAAAATTCTTTCTTAAGTAAGACAATTCATTAGTGTATTTCATTACATCAGTCCCGTGAAAACTTGCACATCCTAATAAGATTTTTATTTCATATAATTTTACATACTGAGCAATTGCTTTCCAAAGAAGGTTCACTATGGTTCCATTTCTATAATCTTGATGAACACATGACCTTCCTAATTCAAGTATTTGATTATTTTTGTAAGAATTCAATATCTTAGATAAATCAAATTCTGAAGAAGTATAAAACTCACCACAATGAGCTGCTATATCACCACGAAGAAGTCTATAGGTCCCTATAATTTTGTTTTTAAAACCTTTTCTATTCTTGTCTATTACAATTAGATGATCAGCAAATTTATCGACCTTGTCATAATCTAATCTTAAAAGTTTTTTTGATATTGTTGGTATAGCTTTTTTTTCTTTGTAAAAAACTGAGTACCTAAGAGCTTGAGCTTTTTTTAATTCTGATTTTTTATCTGCAATTTTAATAATAAAATTATCGACTTCAATTTTAGAAAAAAATTTTTTAGTTTTTGTTGGTTCTAGAAAATAAATTTTTCTTTTAAAAATTGAATTAATTGTTTTTACTTTTAGATCTTTTTTTACAATATTATCTTTTACTTTAGCGATTAACATAAAACACCTGCTAGAGTTTATTTTGATGAGATACATCTTAAGTATTTCATTTTTATTAAAACTCAAATAATAATCTTAATGCATCTATTCTTTGCTTGTTTACTGTATAGTAGGCTTTTCTTATTCCAATTTTTTTAAAACCATTTTTTAAATAAAAATTTATTGCTTGGTTGTTTTCTACAGATACTTCAAGAAAAATTTTTCTTATATGTTTAAGTTTTTTTATTTTATTGAGTATTAGGGATCCATAGTTCTTTCTTTGGCATGATTTCATGATACCAATTTTTATTATTTCGATATCATCTCTAACATGATAAAAAATTACAAATCCAATAATTTTTTGAGTTGAAATTTTCCAAAATTTAATTGTGTCCTCTTTAAGATAATTTTCAAAATCTTTTATATATGCAGGACAAGCAAAAATATCTTTGTCAATTCTAATTAATTTTAATAAATCAACTTTTTTTACTTGCTTTATATTAATCATTTTAGGTTAATTTGTGCAGATCGAGCATATATAGGTTTAAATTTATCAAATGCATAGGAAGTTTTTTTGATACTTATTTTATTTGATATTATATATGAAGCAAGTTTTCCAACTCCCAAAGAATCAGGATTTTGTGTTGAGTTTTTAGAAACGTTCAAATTTTCTATTGTGTTTTTTGCAATATTAGATTGATGGCCAACAAATAAAACTTTTGTTAAAATTAAATTGTGTGTCACAAATAAACTGTATAGTTTTTCAATTTTTATAGTATAAATATTACCTATTTCAACAATTGGTAATAATTTATTTTTAGTATCATTAATCCTAAATAACTGCAAAAAAAGATCATCCTTTTTGCTGTCAATAGAGCTAATTATATATTTAAGTTTCATAATTTTGGCTTCATGTATTGCGGACATTGCTAAGCCAGCCAATGAATTTATACCTATACTTTTAATATGACTGTTAGAAATAGTTATACCTAAAGCAGTTGAAATGATAGCACGAATTCCTGTAAAACTACCTGGTCCACAACCAACTGCCAAAAAGGAAATATCATTAAAAGATATTAAGTTATCTTTTAAAAACATTTTGATTGTTGGTACAATAATTTCAGATAATTCATTCTTAATAGGTATAGATATGTGACTTAAAACACTCTTTTTTTTTAATAAAGTAAGTGATAAATCTGATGTACTGGTCTCAATAGAAATAATCATGAAAATCTTTAATCAACAATAACAAATATGTGGCATTTTCTAGATTAATTATATAATAAAGTTATTTATCTTTGAATTAAATTATTGACTATTGAGGATTAAATGAAGTTAATACTTACTTTTTTATTTTTTATAATACCTACTTTTTCATTTTCTCAAACTAATGAAACAAGCCAAATTTCAAATGCCAATTATGCTTCTTTTATAATGTATCATAGATTTGGTGATAGTAGATATCCATCAACTAATATTAAAAAAGAACAGTTTCTAAAACATATTAACGAATTAATAAAACCTAAATACAACGTTATTAGTATCGAAAATGCACTTCAAGCAATAAATAATGTTAAACCAACAAAAGACAGGTCCGTAGTCATCACAATTGATGACGCTTACTCTTCAGTATACAAATATGCTTGGCCGATATTTAAAAAATATAATTTGCCTTTTACTTTGTTCGTATCAACAGATGTTATCGATAATAAAACACCTGGATATATGAATTGGGAACAAATCCGAATTTTAAGAGATCATGGAGTTACTATTGGCAGCCAAACTAAGTCACACCCACATATGTTTGATTTAACAAAAGAAAAAATTATACAAGAACTATCTATTTCAAATAAAAGATTTATTGACGAAATTGGGGGCACGCCAAAATATTTTGCCTATCCCTATGGAGAGTATAACTTAGAGGTTATAGAACAAGTTAAGCTACATGGATTTATTGCTGCTTTTGGTCAACATTCAGGAGTTGCACATAAAAGTTTAGGTATGTATGAGCTTCCTAGGTTTGCAATGAATGAAAAATATGGCGACATGGATAGATTTTTATTAGCAGTGAACGCATTACCAATGCCAATTTCTGATCTTTCACCTAAAAATCCAGTTATTTCAAAAAATCCACCTCCTTATGGATTTTCATTATCCAACAAAATTCAACCCAGAAATGCTATCAGGTGCTTTGCAAATAATGGTTTAAGAGCAGATACTAAAAGATTAGGCAAAAACAGAATTGAAGTAAGATTAAACGGTCCTTTTTCAAAAGGTAGAGGAAGAATAAATTGTACAATGGCAGGAAACGATAACAGATGGCGATGGCTTGGAAGACAATTTATTATTAAATAACATCAGATTAAAAAGTTGCTAAATTCGATTTTTCATACTTACTTAATTGGTTTTTTTCAATCATATTTTTAATTTTAGTCACATACTGAAAACCTATTTCCGCATATTTATTTAAAAAATTTGCCATGTCATTCCCAGTAATTTTTTTGCCTACGTTATATTGTGATGTTCTGAAATTTCTTAACGCTTTGTAAGCTTTATGAGTATTTAAATTCAATATATATGAATTAACTGAGTCTAGTAAGCTATCAAAATTTTTAACAGAAAAATTTGCATCCAGGTTTCCTTTTGGTTTTATTCCATCATCGTTTTTCCATGTCCATTGACCAAAAAGTGCATTTCCTTCTTGGGCAAACCTTGACGCTCCCCAACCACTTTCAATTATTGATTGAGCTAAAATTAGTGAAATTGGTATACTATTAATTTTACTCAATAATTCCAATCTTATATTTCTTAGTTCTGATCTATTTAATTTACTAAAATTTAGTTTCTTAAAATTTTTAACTTTATATTTTTTTGAAAGACGCTCTATTTGGTAAATGTTATTTGTAGAAAACGCTATCTTCATTAGCTTTCTTTCTTCTAATACCAATTCATTTGCTCTTAAAGCAAGTGGTATCAAAATAGCTATAAATGCTGATTTCCTATTATTTGTTTTATATTGACTGATATTTTTTGGGATATAAGGAAAATACATTCTTGGTATAGGGACATCATTTGTCACATAATTCAAAATCATTTTAGACCAATTAAATACAACATCTTTGTTATTAAATTGATCTGAAGATAAATAATTATTGTTAGAATAAAATAGATTCAATCTATCAATGCTAACAACAGGATTACTAAGATTATTTTGAATAGCTTTAAAGTTAAATAATGGTTGTGGTATCTTCCAAAATTTTGGACCTAAAAAACCTATCAAAAATAATAAAATAGTGATAATTAAAAATAATGATTCATGATAACGATACAGACTCATAACATAATTTTAGGTTGTATAAATAATTAAAATTAAATTTTTATAATTCTGCTGCCCTTACTTCAGTGACTTCAGGAATATAGTGTCTAAGCATGTTCTCAATTCCCATTTTCAAAGTAGCTGTGCTAGATGGACATCCAGCGCATGCTCCTTTCATTTGTAAAGTAACAACGCCTTTTTCAAAAGAACAAAATGTAATATCTCCACCATCCATTGCAACAGCAGGCCTCACACGAGTTTCCAATAAATCTTTAATTTGTTTAATAGTTTCTGAATCTTCGATATTGTTTGACTCAGAGTTTTTACTCTCTGTTTCATTAATGGCTGGAAGACCAGTTGAATAATGTTCCATAATTCCTGTTAATATTGAAGGCTTTAAGTTATTCCAGTCTAATTGAGGATCTTTAGTTACAGAGATAAAATCAGTTGCTAAAAAAACTCTGCTAACTCCATCAATTTCGAACAATCTTGAAGCTAATGGTGAATCTGTTGCAACGTCTTTGCTTGAAAAATCTGCAGTTCCTGTTTTAAGAATGATATTGCCAGGAATAAATTTTAATGTTTCTGGATTTGGTGTATCTTCGGTTTGAATAAACATAATTGACCTCCTGATAATTATATAAGCATTATTTATTTTTTTCTACAAATTAAATTGTTAAATTACAAAACCAACTAATTCCTTTACTTGTTTTAATACAGGTTCTGCAATTTTTCTAGCATTGTCTGCACCATTTTTTAATATTATATCAATTTCTTTACGATCACTTAATAACTTTCTCATTTCAAATGAAATTGGGTTTAATTTTTCAATTGCCAAATCAATGAGTTTCGGTTTAAAAGATGAAAATCCTTGTCCACAAAATTGACTTAAAGTTTGATCAATTGATTGATTGGATAAAGATGAATAAATATTTATTAAATTTAAAGCTTCAGGTCTTGTGCTGAGTTGTTCTCTAGTTTCAGGTAATGGGTGAGGATCAGTTTTAGCCTTTTTGATTTTATTTGAAATTTCTTCTTTTGTATCAGTTAAGTTTATTCTAGATGCATCAGAAGCATCAGACTTGCTCATTTTTTTTGTTCCATCTCTGAGACTCATAACTCGTGTAGCCGGTCCTAAAATTTGTGGCTCTGGCAAAGAAAAAAAGTCTTTTTGATCATCACGAGCAAACATACTATTAAAAGAAGATGCTATATCTCTAGCTAATTCAATATGTTGCTTTTGATCATCTCCCACAGGAACATGCGTGGCTTTATATAACAAAATATCTGCAGCCATTAAAACTGGATATCCATATAAACCAACAGTAGCCTTTTCTCGATTTTTTCCAGCCTTTTCCTTAAATTGTGTCATTCTATTTAACCATCCTATTCTACATACACAATTAAAAATCCATGCCAATTCTGCATGTTCTTTTACTGAAGATTGATTAAATACAATAGTGTTTTTAGGATCAATTCCTGATGCAATAATTGCCGCTGTTACTTCATGAGTTGAAGATTTAAGTTTAGAAGGATCTTGAGGAACGGTAATTGCGTGTAAATCTACGATTGAAAATATTGAAAAGATGTCTCCTTGAAGATTTACCCAATTTTTTATCGCACCTAAATAATTACCTAAATGTAAATTACCTGTTGGTTGGATCCCAGAAAATATTCTTTTATTACTTTGTTTTGATGGTGAATTTATCATTATGTTATTTTGCTTTCTTGAATTTTAAAGATATAAAATTGTATAATTCTTGAGGAATATGTCTAAATATCTTGGTAGTCAAAATATACATAAAAAAACCAATTATACATAAAATTATTAACACAAAAGTTTCATTTAAATTATTAATTTCTAATATATGCTCAGTTAGTTTCATACTTAATATCATCAAAAAAGAAATAAGTGTAATTTTCAAACCATAAAAAATAACTATAAATAAATTTGAATCTTCTTCTTTAATTGAAAATTTAGGCTTTGTAATTTTTCCTTTTTTTATTAGCAGTGTTATGTAAATTATCGTTCCTATCCAAGCTACTATTGAAGTGGCTAATGCAATTCCGGCATGCCTTAAATAATTCATTAAGCCAAAAGATAAAATAATATTTAAAAATAATAGTACAAAACCAATATACATTGGAGTTTTGGTATTGCCTTCTGCCAAAAATGCTGGTTGACATGATTTAAGCATAACGAAAGCTGGAACTCCAAATGCATATGCTAATAATGCATGAGAAGTTTGAATTGTTTCTTCAAAGCTAAACTCACCTCTTTCAAATAATACTTTTATTATTGAGTCACTGAAATTAATAAAAACTAACGCAGCTGGAATTGAAAAAAACAAACCTATTTTTAATGAAATGAATAATTCTTTAGAAAATTGATTGGCATCTTTTGTTGCATTAGATTTTGACAGTGAAGTTAATAAGGTTGTTCCTAAAGCAATTCCAATAATTCCTAAAGGTAATTGAGCAATTCTGTCAGCAAAATAAAGATAAGAAACAGATCCAAATCCAAGTAAGCTAGCTAGAATAGTGTCAACTAATAAATTTATTTGTAGGACGCCCCCTCCAAAAGCTGCTGGTAAAAATTTTTTCCATGTTTGGCTTAATTGAAATTGAATTTGGTCATTGAACTTTCTACTACCGCTATTTTTTTCTAAATTTTTGAAATCAAAAATCTTAAATTTTTTTATCATTATAAGGATAAATATAATTTGTATTAATCCTCCAAAAACTACTGCTATAGCTAATGGTAAAGATTTAATACTCCAATAATCATCTACAAAAAAACATCCAAGAATTATACTTAAGTTTAAAATTGTTGGAGTAAATGCTAAAATCCAAAATTTTCCAGAAACATTTGTTATAACTCCAAATACAGCTACGATTGATATTAATGGCATAAAAATTATTGTTATTCTAGAAAGTGTGGTTATTTGATTTATGACATTATCATTATCCATAAATCCAGGAGCCAAAAAATGAATTAAAAATGGCATAGTGATTTGAAATATTAGCATTAAAATAAACAAATAAATTACTACCCTGTATAAAATGTTTTTAAAATAAATGAATGCAAAGACTTCACCATTTTGTATCTTCAATTTAGAATATATTGGTAAAAATGCAGCGGTAAGTGCACCTTCAGCTGTAATTCTTCTGAATAAATTAGGCAACTTAAAAGCTATTAAAAATATATCTGAAAAGATACCAGCACCTAAGAAACCTGCAATAAATATATCTCTTACAAAACCAGATATACGACTAATAAATGTTAGAAATGCTGATTGGGTAAAACCTCTTATAAAAAAGAATGTTTTGTTTTTTTCTGGGTTTTTCATGTGTTTGATTTTTTATTTAGTAAAATTAATTTCTTCTAGTATTTTTAAAATTGACATTTTTATTTTATCTATTGTTGTTTTATCGTCTACTTTTGAGCCAAAGGCATTTTTAATATAGAAAATATCTACTACTCTATTACCATAAGTAGAAACATTCGCAGTGTTTATTTGGATACCTAAACTTGTTAAAGTTTTTGTAATTTTATATAAAACTCCTGGTGCATTTTTGCATTTAATATCTAAAATAGTAAAATTTTCACTTGTTTTATTATCAACTATTATTCTTGTTGGGGCCTTTACAGCTCTAAAACGAACAGGAATTTCCTCCCATTTAATATTTAACGCTTTTTCTATGTCAAAATTACCTTCTAAACCTAAAGAAATTGTTTTAATCAGCTTTTTTCTTGGATTATCTTCTAATATAGGCTTTTTATTTTTATTTTGAATAAAAAATGTATCTAAAGCGTAACCGTCTGATCTTGTAATAATTTTGGCACTCACAACATCATAGCCTGAAGCGGCTACTAGCCCTGATATAAGAGAGAATAGACCATGATGATCAGGTGCAATAACTATTAGCTCAGTTGCTTGCAAATCACTTTCTTTGGATAAATATATCTTAAACTTTTCTTTATCATCCAACATTTTTTTAAAAATATGAAAGTGATTAATTAGAGTTTGTAAATTGAATATTTTCCAGTAATTTTTATAATAATTCTTACAGTACCGTTCTATGAATTCATTCTTAATACCATTTTTCAACAAATTGCTCTTGAATAATTCCTTTGTTGTTTCAACGAATTCATATACATTTTGAGTAGATATTCTTTTTTGAAGAATATTTAAAGTTTTTATATATAGTTCAGATATAAGAGAACCTTTCCAGTCGTTCCATATTTCTGGCCCAACGCCCTTTATATCTGCAACAGTAAGTACTAATAGTAACTTCAATTTTTCAACAGTTTTTACTTTTTCAGCAAAATCGCTGATTATTTTTGGATCTCCTAATTCATATCTAAAAGCTGTCTTGCTTAATAATAAATGATGAAGTACTAACCATTTAACAATTTCAGTCTCATCACTACTTAAACCTAGCCTTGGACAAACAGTTGATGCAACTATAGAACCATTGATAGAATGGTCTCCTTTCTTTCCTTTTGCAATATCGTGAAGTAACATTGCTACAAAAAGGCATCTGTAAGAACTTATTTCTTGTATTACTTTGCTAGCAAGTGGAGCAAAATCTATAAATTTTCCATTTTTTAGCGAGTGAAGATTAGAGATTGTAAAAATTGTATGTTCATCCACTGTATAGGAATGGTACATATCAAATTGCATGAGACAAACAATTTTTTGAAATTCAGGGATAAATTTACCTAATACATTAGATTCATTCATTAGCCTTAGAGTTCTTGTTGAATCTTTTTGACTTGTTAATATATCTAAGAACATTTGGTTAGCATTAAAATCACGTCTAACTTCAGAATTGATTAACTTTGTTAAACTTGTCATTAGTCTTAATGTGCTAGGATGAATATCTATATTTTTTTGGTGAGAAATATAAAAAAGTTTTATTATGTTCACTGGATTTTCGGTAAGTATTTTTTTATTTTGTACATGTAAACGACCTAGTTCAATACTAAATGGGTCTACATTTTCGCTTTTTTTAAAGCTTAAAAAGTTTAATCTCAATGGCTTGTTGAACTCTGTTTCAATAGCTGCACAAAAAATTCTTGTTAAATTTCCAACTGTTTTTGTAGCCAGAAAATATCTTTTCATAAATCTTTCAACATCTTTATGAGTAATAGTATTTTTAAAATTCATGCTTTTAGCAATTTCTAACTGCGCATCCATTGCTAATCTATCATCTTCTCTTTGAGCTCTATAATGAAGGTGACATCTTACAGAAAGCAAAAAGCGTTGTGATTCAGCAAAAGCAAGAGCCTCATTTTTAGATAAAGCGCCCATTTGAATTAACTTAGATGTAGAGTCGACCTTATAAGCAAATTTTAAAATCCAGATTAAAGTATGAAGATCTCTTAATCCACCCTTGCCATCTTTAACGTTTGGTTCAACAACATAACGAGATCTTCCAAATTTTTTATGTCTTAAATCAGACTCTTTTAATTTAGCCTCTACAAAATTTAGGGTTTTACTATTCGTAATAAAAGAATTGAATTTAACACCTAATAAATCAAAGTCATTTTCATTTCCTACTATGAATCTTTTCTCTAATAAAGTTGTCGATATAGTGAGATCTGATTTACTTTTTTTAATACAATCAAAAATAGTTCTTGTGGAATGTCCAACCGTATAACCTAAGTCCCATAAAATGTGCAGTATTAGTTGAATAAGACCTTCTATATTTTTAGTTTCAATTTTTTTTAAATTGTCTGGAATAAGAAATAACAGATCTAAATCTGAATGAGGTGCAAGTTCACCTCTACCATATCCACCAACAGCTATAATTGATAATTTATAATCCATGTTGTCAAAAACATGTTGATGAACATTATTTATAATTTCTTTTAACATACTATCAATTAAAATTACATTTAGACCAACATTAAGTGACCCATCTGATGTTCTTAAAAACTCATTTCTTATTTTTTGTTTACATTGATCTAATTGTTTCTTTAGATTAGTTAAAAGTAATTCTTTGAAATTTTTTGTGTCTCTACAATTAATTTTTATTTTTTTTAATTTATATAATTTTTTTCCATTGTTTTTAGCGTAGGTTATGGGTTCCATGCTTTGGAACCAGGTTGCATTAGTATCGATATTTTCTTCTAACCCAAAAGTACCAGCATTTGATACAATTACTTTAGATTTATTAAGAAATCTGAATTTATTTTTTAAATTTACCTTTGCCATTGCTCTGTCTCTTTGATTTGAGTTTATATAAAAAATTTAGAGACTGACGTGGACTTAGATCATCAACATCTATTTTATCAAACTCTTCTAAAAAACTTTCAACTTCTTTTGAATTGACTGTGGCTACTTCTTTATTTATGTTTGTCTTTGTCTGATTTTTGCTTTGAAGATCAGATAAAATTTTAGCTGCACTTTCGGTTACTTCTATCGGAATTCCTGCTAATTTTGCAACATGAATTCCATAAGATTTATCTGCCTCCCCATTTAAAATTTTATGCATAAAAATTATTGAATTGTTCCATTCTTTTACAGACATCTTGTAACATGATAAATTTTTTAGATTTTCTTTTAGGGCTGTTAATTCGTGATAATGAGTTGCAAATAGTGTTATTGGTTTAATTTTCTCGTGTAAATATTCTAAAACTGACCAAGCAATTGCTAAACCGTCAAATGTAGATGTGCCCCTTCCAATCTCATCAAGAATTACAAGAGACTTTTCAGTAGAAGTATTTAAAATTAGTGATGTTTCTATCATTTCAATCATAAAGGTAGATTGTCCTTTTGCCAAGTCGTCAGATGCACCCACTCTGGAAAATATTTTGTCAAATAAGCCGATTTTTGCTGTTTTTGCAGGTACAAATAAACCTGCTTGTGCCATTATAGCTATTAATGCATTTTGTCTGAGATACGTAGATTTTCCTGCCATATTAGGACCAGTTATTAACCATATTAAGTTATCATTATTTAATTTACAGTCATTTGAAATAAAAGAATTTTCGGAAAGCCTCATCTGTTGTTCTACAACAGGATGTCTTCCCCCAATAATTTCCAATATTTTATCATTAGAAATATTAGGACAAATATAATTTCTAGATACTGATTGATTAGCAACCATAAATGAAATATCTAGTTCAGAAATTGAATTTACAATATTTAAAATTTCTTTCCCTTTTTGTAATATTTGATTAGCAAAATCATTGAAAATCTCTAGTTCTATTTTAATTGCTGTTTCAAATGAGTTTAATATTTGTGTTTCAATGTCAACAAGTTCATTTGTTGTGAATCTTGATGCCTGAGCAGTGGTTTGCCTATGAATAAACAAATCGATGTTTCTAATTGATTGATCATGCATGGCTCTCACTTCTATGTGATATCCAAGCATCCTGTTGTGTTTTATTTTCAATGAATTAATTTTTGTAAGTTCTGAGTACTTCTTTTGAAGTTTCATTATTTGATTTAACTCATTATTTCTAAGATTTCTTAAATGATCTAGTTCTGAATTAAAACCATCTGCTATAAATCCACCTTCTTTTGTAACCAAGGGCAAGTCTGATTTTAGAGCTTTTGCAATATTAAAGAAAAGACTATAGTCTATTTTTAGACTATCTAAGAGTGAATTGAGCAACTTAGGTTTTAAGTTTTTTTGCTGTAATATCAAATTTTTTGAAATTTCTTTTATATTAAGAAGGCCTTTAGAAATCAACGACAGGTCTCTTGGATTACCTCTTAACAAAGAAATCCTTGATAATGACCTTTCTAAATCTGGTATGCCTTTTAAACTCTCTTGATAATTATTTATGTCAATATTATTTTCTAAAATCCAATTTATTATATCATATCTGTCCTGTATGAGATTGATATTATAAAAGGGTTCAATTATTCTCTGCTTTAGTAATCTTGCACCACTAGCAGTTTTTGTTTCATCAATGCAAGAAATTAAACTTCCCTCATCATTTCCTGACAAGTTTTTAAGAATTTCAAGTGATTTTTGAGTAAAATAATCAATCTCTAAAAAATCATTAATGTTTTCAGACTTAATCATTGAAAGAAATGGTATTTTTCCACATTGAGTTAGTTTTAAGTAAGATAATAAAACTCCTGCAGCAATAATTTCTCCATTACTGAAGGAGCCAACACCATCTAATGAAATGACTGAGTAATATGAACAAATCTGATCAAAGCAAGATTGATAATGAAACAAACTAGGAGATAGTTTTTTTATTACAGGATGCCATTCATCAATTATATAATCCATATCCATATCATCAGAGATTAATATTTCTGAAAATTCCTTTCGTAACAAAAAATTGGTTAATAATTGTTTTTTATTTGAATTTTTTTCTTTTCCAATAAGTCTTGATCTAAAATATCCTGTTGAGACATCTACCCATGCAACAGAAATTGAACCATTGATTATTGATATTGCACCTAAATAATTATTATTTTTTCTTTCAAGTAAATTATCTTCTGTTAAGGTGCCTGGTGATATTACTCTTATAACTTCTCTTTTAAGTGGTCCTTTTTTTAAGTTAAGTTTAGCCTCTTCAGCAGTTTCTGTTTGCTCACATACAGCGACATTAAAACCTTGTTTAATTAATTTTGGTAAATAATTATCAGCTGAATGAAAAGGAACACCACACATAGGAATATCTTTGCCATTTGATTTACCTCTTTTTGTTAGAGCAATATCTAATGCTTCTGAAGCTATAACTGCATCATCAAAAAATAACTCATAAAAATCTCCCATCCTATAAAACAATAAGGCATCTTTATATTTATTCTTAATATTTAAATATTGCTCCATCATTGGAGTGTGTAAATTTTTCACGATTAAATAATTTTCCCAAAAAAACTACTTGTTACATTATATATAATCGAAATTTATTTAATAAAATACAATTTATTAAGATCTTTTTAAAAATTTAAGTTATAATTTTAAATTAAAAAATTTAAATTTTTGAGGAAAAAATGTCTGCCACCATTAACGACTCTAATAGTAAATCTAACCTAGAAAAAGAAGCCTTGGAATATCACAAAAAAGGTCGCCCTGGAAAACTAGAAATAACACCAACGACACCTCTTATTAGCTCTAATGATTTGTCTTTAGCATATTCACCTGGCGTTGCTACTCCATGTCTAGAAATAGAAAAAAATCCTGATAATATTTACGATTATACATCAAAAGGCAATATTGTCGCCGTTATTTCTAATGGTACTGCAGTGTTGGGGCTTGGGAACATTGGGGCTGCTGCGTCAAAACCAGTTATGGAAGGAAAATCAGTATTATTTAAAAAATTTGCAGACGTGGATGGAATAGATCTAGAAGTAGATACAGAAGACACAGAAAGATTTGTTGATGCAGTTTCTTTGCTCGAACCTAGCTTTGGAGGAATTAATCTAGAAGATATTAAGGCTCCTGATTGTTTCATTATTGAACAAAAATTAAGAGAAAAAATGAATATTCCAGTTTTTCATGATGATCAACATGGGACAGCTATTGTAACCGCAGCAGGAATCATAAATGCTCTTCATTTAACTAATAGAAAAATAGAGGATACTAAGTTTGTAAGTAATGGCGCTGGCGCCGCTTCCATAGCTTGCGTTGAACTCTTAAAAGCGATGGGAGCAAAAAATAATAATATTATTTTAGTTGATAGAGATGGTATATTATATAAAGGTAGACAAAGTAATATGAATCAATGGAAATCTGGTCATACAGTTGATACCAAATTAAGAACTTTAGAAGATGCTCTAAAAAATGCAGATGTTTTTTTAGGTTTATCAGTTCCTGGATCAGTAACAAAACAAATGGTAAAAAGCATGTCTGAGAAGCCAATAATATTTGCAATGGCCAACCCTATTCCTGAAATCATGCCAGAGGATGTTAAAAGCGTTAGATCCGACGCAATTGTCGCTACTGGAAGATCAGATTACCCAAACCAAGTTAATAATGTACTGGGATTTCCATATATATTTAGAGGTGCTCTTGATGTAAGAGCTACAACAATCAATGAGGAAATGAAAATCGCAGCTGCCAATGCTATAGCTGAATTAGCTAGAGAAGATGTGCCAGATGAAGTAAATGCCGCATACCATGGTGTTCAACTCCATTATGGCAATGATTATATAATACCAGCTCCTTTTGATCCAAGGCTAATTTCGTCAGTATCATCTGCTGTTGCTAAAGCAGCAATGGATAGTGGTGTAGCAAAACAACCTATCAAAAATTTAGAGGCATATAAAAGAGAATTAGAGGGAAGAACTAATCCTATAGCTTCTATTTTAGAGCCAATTAAAGCTAGAATAAAAGGGAAAAAACAAAAGGTAGTTTTTGCAGAAGGAGAGGAAGAAAAAACTATAAGAGCTGCTTTATCATTTTATAATTCAGGGTTTGGAATACCAATATTAATTGGTAGAGAAAATCGAGTTAAAGAAACAATGGACAGGGTAAATTTAGAGGGACTTGATGAGCTTATAATACATAATGCTAGTCTTAGTAAAAAAAATCAAAAATACATAGATAATTTATATAAGTTACTTCATAGAGATGGACATTTAAGAAGAGATTGTCAAAGACTAATTAACCAAGACAGGAATGTATTTGCAGCATCTATGGTATCTGCTGGTGATGCAGATGCGATGGTTACTGGAGTTACTAGACCATTTGGCAGATGCTTTAACGACATTACTAAAGTAATTTCTTCAAAAAATAACCAAAGTTTTTTATCTATGTCTATGATGGTGTCAAAAGAGAGAACTGTTTTTATTGGAGATGTAAATATACATGACACACCAAACGCAGAACAATTGGCCAATATTGCTACAGGTATTGCTAATACTGTTAAAAACCTTGGTTATAAACCTCGTGTAGCTTTATTGTCATTCTCTAATTTTGGAAGCTTATCTAGACCTAGTTCAAAAGATTTGAAAGAAGCAGTAAATATACTTGATAAAAAACATGTTGATTTCGAATTTGATGGTGAAATGACACCAGAGGTTGCTTTAGATTATAATCTAATAAAAGAAAATTATCCATTCTGCAGACTATCTGGTCCTGCTAATGTTTTAATAATGCCAAGCCTCCTGGCAGCAAATATATCTTTTAAATTATTGCAAAAACTTGGTGGTGGATCTATTTTAGGACCGCTTATGATAGGTGGCGAAAAGCCCTTCCAAATTGTTCAAATGGGTTCGTCTGTGTCAGATATTGTTAACTCTGCATCAATTGCTACATATAATGCAATTTTTTCAAAATAAATAATATATTATAAAATTGCTTTGAGTGGAGTTTTAGGACGAGCTCCGATATTTTTAATTATTTCTGAGGCTGCTTTGTTTCCTAAATGTCCGCATTTTTCAATTGAGTATTTATTAATAAAACCAAACAAAAAACCAGCAGCAAATAAATCACCTGCACCAGTTGTATCAACTATTTCTACTAAGCTTATAGGATCTATAAAATATTCAAGTTTATTTTCAAAGACAACAGAGCCTTTTGAACCAAGCGTAATAGCACCAAAATCGACATTGTTTTTTATGTTATTTATGCTTTCTTTCAATTCTGATTGATACAAACTTTTAATTTCTTCTTCATTTGCAAAAATAATATCAACATATTCATCAATTAATTTAAGAAAATCTTTTCTATGTCTATCAACACAAAATGAGTCTGATAAGCTCAAAGATATTTTTTTGTCAAGAGATTTTGCCAAATTACAACAATAATATATTGCCTCTTTTGCCTCAGGTTGGTCAAATAAGTAACCTTCAATATAAATTATATTACTATTAATTATAAATTGTTTGTCAAAAGATTTAATATTAAATTTGTTACTAGCTCCCAAAAAAGTATTCATACTTCTTTCTGCATCAGGAGTAACTAAAACAACACTTTTAGAAGTTTTTTCCAGTAATTGAAGATCTTTATCTTGAAAAAGTACACCAGAATTATTTAGATCCTTTGAAAACAAATCCCCAAATTTATCGTTACCAATTTGACCTATAAAGCAACATTTACCTCCAAATGAGTTGTAACCTACTGCTGTATTTGCTGCGCTTCCACCAGAAATAATTGATGGGTTTTGAATATGTTTCAAAATTTTGTCACATGTTTCATGGTCAACGATTTGCATAGAGCCCTTAGGTATTTTTAGCTTATGGAGCGTTTCATTGCTTGTTTTAGATAAAATATCTACTATTGCATTACCAATAAAACAAATTTCAACTTTAGATTTTTTCATTTAATCCTCAAAATGATTTTTTAAATAGACTTCTTTACTAACAATATTTATGAATATGATTTATGAAATCTATTCTTATTAAAATTATCTTAGGCTTTTGTATAGTTTTTTCTATTAATGCATGCCACACCTTTGAACACCAAAACATTTTTAATCAAAATATCAATAAAAATTCTAATGTAGAGGTATTAGATAAAAAAAATAAATCATCAAAATATTCTGTTGAAAAACTTACAAATAATAGCGAAATGGCTCCAATAGAAATGCCTAAGAAAACACAAACAGTTCAAAAGCTAGCTTTACAAAAAAAAGTAAAAATACCAAATACTAATAAATTTAGTTTAGAGAAGTTTATAAATTGGAATGAAGAAAAACTTGTCAAGACACTTGGCAAAAGCCACTTTGTCAAAGAAGAGGGAAAATTAAAAAATTATCAATACCATTTTAAAGAATGTTTTATAGATGTGTTTATGCTAAAAAAAAATAGAGTTTATTCAGTAAACTATATAGAAAAGAGGCCCACAAAATTAGATGGAACAGTTAATATTAAGGCTTGTTTAGAAGAAATAAAACAAATAATGGATTAATTATATTTATCCACCATTTTCCAATACATCTGCAAGAGAATAAAAACCTGGCATTGCACTTGCGGCCCAATACGAAGCACGTAAAGCTCCAGAAGCAAAAATCGACCTGTCTGTAGCTTTATGAGCTAATTCTATTCTCTCTCCAGAGTTACAAAATAATACTGAATGTTCTCCAACAACATCGCCACCTCTTAAAACTGCGAAGCCTATTTCATCTGGTTTTCTTTTTCCAACTAATCCATCACGTGAAATAGATTTTACATTTGACAGTTCTTGTTTTCTTGCTTCAGCTGCTGATTTTCCAAGTAATAATGCAGTCCCTGATGGCGAGTCAACTTTTTGTTTATGATGCATTTCTAAAACTTCAATATCCCAGTCAAAGCCTAATGTTTTTGTGGCGTTTGAAACTAGTTGAGACAACAAAGTTACTCCTATTGAAAAATTAGCGGAATAAACAATGGGTATTTTTTTAGAAAAAGATCGTAATTCATTTTCTTGATCAACATTTAATCCAGTTGTACCAATTACAATTGCCATATTGTTGTTATAACATTCTTTAGCATGAAACATTGTTGCATCTGGAGCAGTAAAATCGATTAGTACATTAGAGTTTTCAAACATTGACGAAGGTTCTGCGTTTATTTCCTTATTAATTTTGCTTTTTCCAGCAAACAAACCAATGTCAACACCTACTTCATCCTCATTAGGTAAACATGTTGCTGATGCTATTTCATATTTAGAACTTTCTAATATAAGGCTTAGGAGAGTTTTACCCATTTTTCCGTTACTGCCAGGAATAGAAATAGATATTTTATTCATAGTAATCTCTTTTATTAATTCAGTGTTGAGTATACACAGATTTTAAATTACTGAATTAATTTTTTAAATCTACTAGTTTTAGGACTGATTTTTTCTAATCCTAAATCTTTAATTTGATTAAATAACTCTTCTTGTTTTCTTGAAAGGCCAACTGGCGTTTCAACATTAATCTGTACATATTGATCGCCTCTAGTTCCACCTCGTAATCCAGGCATACCTTTCCCCTTCATTCTTAAACGAGTACCACTTTGTGTTCCAGCACTTAAATTCATTTTTGCTTTAGACCCATCAATACATGGAACTTGAATGGAATTTCCTAAAACAGCGTCAAAAAAGTTTACCGGCACCTCAATAAAAGTGTCTTTACCATCTCTTTGAAAAAGAGAATGTTCTTTTATATCAATAAAAATGTACAAATCGCCAGCTGATGAACCTCTTGAACCAGCTTCTCCTTCACCAGAAAGACGAATGCGCGTTCCGTTATCTACACCAGCTGGAACATTCACTGATAACTTTTTATTTTTATTAGCTCGTCCCTGACCTTTACAGGATCTACAAGGATCACCAATAATTTCTCCTGCACCTGAACATGCCGCACAAGTCCTTTCTATTGTAAAAAATCCTTGTTGAGCTCTTACTTTTCCATATCCACCACATTGACCACACTGCTTTGGTTGTGAACCTTTATTAGCTCCGGTTCCGTTACATGATTCACATTTTCCAGGTACTGTTAGGGAAATTTCAACTTGGTCTCCAGAAAAAGCTTGTTCAAGAGAAATAGATAAATCATATCTTAAATCTGAGCCAGCAGAAGCGGATCTTCTTCTTGCATCACTTCCCATACCAAACATGTCTTCAAAAATATCTGAAAAACCACCAGTTCCAAAACCCGAAAATCCCCCACCTGGATTTCCTCCACCACCTTGAGAGAAAGCTGCATGTCCAAACTGATCGTAGGCAGCTTTTTTTTGGGGATCTTTTAAAATCTCATAAGATTCTGATATTTCCTTGAATTTTTCTTCTGCTTTTTTATCACCAGGATTTCTATCAGGGTGATACTTCATAGCTAATTTACGGTAAGAAGATTTTATTTCACTATCCGATGCAGATTTAGATAAACCAAGTATCTCGTAATAATCACGTGCCATAAATTATGCCTTAAGTTTATCTTTAGTCTATTTACGAAGCATCTTTCTTTTCTTCATTGTCTTTGACTTCTTCGAAATCAGCATCCACAACATCTTCTTTACTTTTACCAGTATCATCTGCGTTGTCTGCACCGTCAGCATTGTTTGCTTCATTTGCTTTGTAAGCTGCTTCTCCCATCTTCATCATAACTGCTGATAAAGACGATGTTTTTTCTTTTATTATTGAAATATCTTCACCTTCTAAAGCTGTTTTGAGTTCAGCAACAGCATCTTCTACCTCCTTCTTTGCGTTACTCTCAGCTTTATCACCTAAATCAGTTAGTGATTTTTCGGCTCCATGTATCATTGATTCAGCTTGGTTTCTTGCATCAATGGCTTCTCTTTTTTCTTTGTCCGCTTCAGCATTATCTTCGGCTTCTTTTACCATTCTTTCAATTTCATTATCGTCAAGGCCACCAGATGCTTGTATTGTAATATTGTGAGCTTTTCCAGTAGCTTTGTCTTGAGCGCTTACGTTAACAATACCATTTGCATCAATATCAAATGTAACTTCAATTTGGGGTACTCCTCTTGGAGCAGGTGCAATACCCTCCAAGTTAAATTCACCTAAAGATTTATTATCTGAAGCCATCTCTCTTTCACCTTGAGAAACTCTAATTGTCACAGCGGATTGATTATCCTCAGCAGTTGAAAAAATCTGAGATTTTTTTGAAGGGATGGTTGTGTTTCTGTCAATTAATCTTGTAAACACACCGCCCAATGTCTCGATCCCTAATGATAGCGGAGTAACATCCAATAAAAGGACGTCTTTGACGTCACCCATTAAAACCCCACCTTGTATTGCTGCACCTGAAGCAACAACTTCATCAGGGTTTACACCTCTATGAGGTTCTGTCTTAAAAAATGAGGTTACAGCTTCAACTATTTTTGGCATTCTAGTCATTCCACCAACAAGAATAACCTCGTCAATATCACTTGCATTCACTCCGGCATCCTTCAAGGCAGCTTTGCATGGTTCAATACTTTTGGTAATGAGATCATCTACAATACTTTCAAATTGTGATCTTGTTAATTTTACATTAAGATGCTTTGGCCCACTTGCATCAGCTGTTACAAAAGGTAGATTGATATCAGTTTGGGCTGCACTAGAAAGTTCTATTTTAGCTTTTTCGGCAGCCTCTTTCATTCTTTGAAGAGCTAATTTATCAGCCCTTAAGTCAATTCCATTTTCTTTTTTGAATTGTTCAGCTATGTAATCTATTATTCTTTGATCAAAGTCCTCTCCACCTAAAAATGTGTCACCATTTGTTGATTTTACCTCAAAAACACCATCTCCTACTTCTAAAATTGAAACATCAAAGGTGCCACCTCCTAAATCATAAACTGCAATTGTACCGCTTTCTTTTTTGTCAAGACCATAAGCTAGAGCAGCAGCAGTTGGTTCATTGATAATCCTAAGGACTTCTAATCCAGCAATTTTTCCAGCATCTTTTGTTGCTTGTCTTTGTGCATCATTGAAGTAAGCAGGTACTGTAATTACAGCTTTTTCAACTTTTTCACCAAGAAATGCTTCAGCATCTTCTTTTAGTTTTCGCAAGATAAAGCTAGATACTTCAGAGGGTGCGTAGTCTTGTCCGTTAGCTTGAACCCATGCATCTCCATTTTTGGCGGATGTAATTTTATATGGTACTAATTCAGAAAATTTTTTGGAATATTCGTCATCATGTCTGCGTCCTATCAACCTTTTAATAGCAAATAAAGTGTTTTCGGGATTTGTTACTGCCTGTCTTTTAGCAGGCTGTCCAACTAATCGTTCATCATCTGTAATGCCTACCATAGATGGTGTTGTTCTGGCACCTTCACTGTTTTCAATAATTTTAGGTGATTTACCATCCATCACAGATACACATGAATTCGTTGTACCTAAATCGATACCTATAACTTTTGTCATTAATGCGCTCCCTAAATTCAGAATAATTCCTAAGAATTAGTTATTTAAATGATATAATTTTGTTATATGGGTTAAGTTGTTGAATTTACAAGATTATAAATAAAAATTATTTCTGTTCTTTTTTCTTATTATTTTGTTTTGTAGTTTCATCTTCAGATTTTTTTGATATTCCTACCATTGCAGGCCTTACTAGTCTGTCATGTAAAAGATATCCTTTTTGTGAAACTTCAACAACATACCCTGGTTCCTTTTCATTTGTTGGAACTTCAAACATTGCTTGGTGAAGGTTATAATCAAACTTCTCTCCTAGTGGATTAATTTGTTTCAAACTATGTTTTTCAAATGTGTTTAATACTTCCTTTTCAACAATTTCTAAACCAATGATTAAGTTTTTTATTGGCTCAGAGAGTTGCAATTTGTCATCGGGAACTGCCTCTAGCGCTCTTTGAAGATTATCGACCGATGAAACTAAGTCTCTAATAAAAGAAATGTGACTATATTTTTTAGCGTCGGCAATTTCTTTAATTGTTCTTTTTCTTAAGTTTTCACTTTCAGCTAGGCTTCTTAATAATTGATCTTTTAGTTCACTAATTTCTTTATTCTGATTTTCAATTGTTTGTTTAATAGATATATTTTCATCACCATTTTCATCTAAATTAACATCACCAGTATTCGTATCTGGGTCAATATTTTCTTCCAAAGAATTTTCATCTTTATTATCTATTTCTGATGTCACCTTATTTTTAGACAATTTTAAACTCCGAATATTTAATAATAATAATCACATAATAAATATTAGGTTGATTTACAAGATTTAAAAAATTATAAAACTAAAAACAAATTTTTATAATTTGCACAAACTATGAGTAATTTAACTAATTATAAGTGCTAATGTTTAAACGACCTTCAAATAGAAATTTAGACGAATTAAGAGATATATCACTTGAAGCAAATTTTTCTCCTTATGCTGAGGGATCATGCTTTGCAAAATTTGGAAAAACTCACGTTTTGTGCACTGCTTCAGTTGAAAGTAAATTACCACTATGGTTAAGAAATTCTGGTAAAGGTTGGATTACTGCAGAATATGGGATGCTCCCAAGATCCACTCATACTAGAATGGATAGAGAAGTGAGTAAAGGAAAGCCTTCAGGTAGGACTCAAGAAATTCAAAGACTAATTGGAAGATCCCTAAGATCAGTTGTTGACTTACGAAAATTGGGTGAATTTCAGATAAAGGTAGATTGTGATGTAATACAAGCCGACGGAGGTACAAGAACTGCATCTATAACCGGGGCATGGGTAGCCCTTTATCAAGCGATTAACTTTTTACTCAAGTCTGGAAAATTATCAGAAAACCCAATAATAGACCAAGTTGCAGCTATATCCTGTGGTATTTGTGAAAATCAAGAATTAATTGATTTGGACTATGAAGAAGATTCAAGCGCAGAAACTGATGGAAATTTTGTTATGACTTCAAATAATGGAATTGTTGAGATACAGACAACAGCTGAGGAAAAACCATTCAATAAAAAACAATTTCAAAGACTTTTAAATCTGGCAGAAATAGGTACAAAGAATATATTTAGAATTCAAAAAGAAGCTCTAGGTTTAAATTAAATTTTATGAAAAAACATATATTTAACGATACTAAATTAGTAATTGCTAGTCATAATGAAGGCAAGGTTGAAGAAATTAAAATTATGCTAAAACCTCTGCAAATTGAGGTTTCATCTGCAATTGATTTCAATTTAAAAGAGCCAATTGAAAATGGTAATACGTTTGAAAAAAACGCTTTAATTAAATCATCTTATGTGTGTAAAAAAACAGGAATCCCAAGTTTGTCAGATGATAGTGGAATTTGCTTTTGTGATCTAAATAATGAACCAGGTATTTATTCTGCTAGATGGGCAGGAAAAGAAAAAAATTTTAATCTTGCAATGTCTAAAATCAAAGATTCAATAAATAAAGTAAAAAATCCAAATTATAAATGCTTCTTTGTGTGTGCTTTGTCACTTAGTTGGCCTAATGGAAATAACATAACTGTATCTGGAAAAATTGATGGTAAATTTTCATGGCCACCTAAAGGTAATTTTGGATTCGGTTATGATCCAATCTTTAAACCATTGGGATATAATGATACATTTGGAGAAATGGATCCAGAATTTAAACATAGTATCAGTCACAGAGCTTTAGCATTTAAGAAGTTAAAAAGTTTGTGTTTTCCTAGTTTAAAAAATTGAATAAATGTAATCAAAATACATTAAGTCTATATGTTCACTGGCCTTATTGTGAGTCAAAATGTCCCTATTGTGATTTTAACTCTCATGTGAACGAAAAAATTGAAGTAAATGATTGGATTAAATCATATAAAAATCAATTATTAGCTATGAAAGAAGAATTAATTGAAAACAATATAAATTTTAGACATCTTGATACACTTTTTTTTGGTGGCGGTACTCCTTCATTAATGCCATTAAAAATAGTTGAGAATATTATAGATATATCCAAAAAATATTTGGTTTTAAAAAAGATATTGAAATAACACTTGAGGCAAATCCAAGTTCGTACGAAAGCAAAAAATTTAATAAATTTAACCAAATAGGAATCAATAGAATATCGATTGGGGCACAGTCACTTAATAATAAATATTTAAGTTTTTTAGGAAGATTACACAATATTAAAGATATTAAAATTGCATTAAATGATGCATCCGGAATATTTGAAAATATTTCTGTTGATTTGATGTATGCTTTTTATGGTCAAAAAATACATGATTGGACAAATGAGTTAGAAAGTTTTCTAAATACTTATAATTTACAACATCTTTCTTTGTATCAATTAACAATTGAAGAAGGGACAAAATTTTTCAAAGATCACAAAAATGGTAAAATTAAACTCATAGATAATGATGTAGCTGCAAAGTTTTATTATATCTCTAACAAAATACTCAGTAATTATAAATTTATAAAATATGAAGTTTCAAACTACGCAAAAAAAGGTTTCAAATGCAAACATAATCTAAATTACTGGAATTCTGAAAATTGGATTGGCGTTGGACCAGGTGCTTATGGAAGATTGTGGTTATTAGATGAAAATAAAAGTCGAATTGAATATCAAAATTATAAAAATCCCAAGACTTGGTTATTTAAAAATTTAAAGCGACCAGAATTTGAAAAAATCACTAAATTAAACTCTAGAGTTTCTGACATAGACACAATTACGATGGGGTTAAGGTTATATAATGGCATTAAAATTTCTAAGATAAATGATTTATCTATAATTAATTTTAGGTCTCTTAAAGAATTACAAAATAAAAAAATAATATCGTTTAAAGACAACACCTTAAAAGTAAACAAGAAACATATGATTAAACTAAATAGTATTTTAGATTATCTAATTAATCCTTAGACTTACTGCATTTTTCAATTTTGGTTAATTTTCCTAAATCCTCTATTTGCATTACTTGAATAGGTTTTTTTACGTAACTTTTTCTGTCAATAATTAGTCCAGTAACTGGACCTTTAATATTATTAAAATATAAGAGATCTTTTTGTAAATTATTGATATAATTAATTCCTATTATACCTGCATCAAAACCTGCATTGGAAAAATAATCATTAGTACCTCCCCACACAGCCTTCCAAAGAAATTTAAATGGATCATTATTCTTACTCAATATTAGAGGAAACCATGATTTTTCTAATGATGGTTCATTTTTAATTTCTTTAATATTAAATGTTTCAGTACCCAAAATTTTCACAAACTTTGAATCTACATTAAAGAAAGCTAATAATGGTGCTATTTCTAATATGAATTCTTTTCTTCCTCCTATAAGAATAGTTTCAAATTTTGAATGTGTTTCTTCTGTTTCAGAATACTCTAAAAATCTTCTTAAAGTTGAGTAAAGATTTGTTTTATTATTTAAATCTTCATTTGAAAGAAAAAGTGAGTTATGAGAATTTTTCTTACTTATTGAAATTAAATCTATTGCTTCTCTAGAAATGATTTTCCCATACAAGTTATCAGGAACTATTATGCCAAATTTACTATATCTATGCTTTATAGCACATGAAATTACACTTTGGATCTGTTCTTCTGGAGAGAATCCTAAGGACCATACATTGTTTTCAACCATTGCGATGTCATTTGAAAACGTTAAAATTGGAATATTATCCTTCTTTGCAAATTCCTTAATTTTTATTAATACTTCCCTTGTAAATGGACCAATTATAAATTTCGGTCTTAGTTCATTAAATAAACTTGTAATGAGTCCATAATCAATAATTTTTCCAGTATCGAAGTAAATGAATTTTATTTCATTGTTACCAAAGTTTAATATACTTAAATCCAGTGATTTTCTTATTTTATTTCCAAAATTTGAATATTTTCCAGTTAATGGTAGAAAAACAATAATATTTTGATAATTTATTGTTTTACTTTTTTCAAAATTATACCTCTCTAAGGTAGAAATTTTATCATTGTTTTTTATATTAATTTCATCATTACTTGAACTTAAATTTTTTTTAAACATTTTTTGAACAGCTGATAATGCCAACCTCGTTTTTTCTTCTTTAATATTATTAGTAATATTTCTTCCTTGAAGTAATCTCTCATTTCTAAATTCAAAAATAATATTATTATTTTCTTCTTTTAGTTTGGTGTTATTTTTTTCTGTTATGCCAGTTCGTAATATTTCTTTTTTTAAATCGTTTTTATTAAAAAATGTTTTATTTGTTTTTTCTTCTTTATTATTATTTTCAATTACTAATTTACTGTTTTTATCATTACATCCATTTATCATTAATAATATACAAAAAATTATAATAAGATTATGTTTAGTATTATTAAAAAACATAAGTACTCGCTAATTATTTAAATAAATTTAAGGTAATATATTGAAAAAAGTAAGTAAAGAAGAACCAAGACAATATGATGAAAACATAAATGGCTGTTTATATTTAATTTCCACTCCAATAGGTGATTTTGATGATATTAGCTTAAGGGCAATTAGGCTATTAGAGACTGTAGAAATTTTGCTTTGTGAAGATACCAGAAAAACAAAAAAATTACTTTCACATCTTAACATCAAGCGCAAAAATCTTGTTTCGTATAACGACAATAATGCTTCAAAAAAGAGACCAGAGATTATTAATAAACTCCTCTCAAAAATAAACATTGGAATGGTAAGTGATGCGGGAACACCATTAATATCTGATCCTGGTTATAAACTTGTCAAAGAATGTCATTTAAATAGTATTAAAGTAACTCACGCACCAGGCCCTTCTTCTCTTATTAATGGTTTAATATTATCTGGCCTTCCCACAAATCAGTTTTATTTTGGTGGATTTGTCTCTTCCAAAGAAAATTTTAAAAAAAAACAATTTATAGCCACTCAAACATATAACATGACAGGAATATGGTTTGACACTTGTTTGAGAATTAATAATACACTTGCTATTATGCAAGAAGTTTATGGAAATAGAAAAATTTCAATTGCAAGAGAACTAACAAAGACCTACGAAGAAATTATTACTAGTGATTTAAATAGTGTAATAAAAATTGTTAGTGAAAGAGAAAAAAATAATAATCCCTTAAAAGGGGAAGTTATTTTAATAGTTGGTGGTTATGTTAAAAAAAAAATTAATATTGAGACATTAAATGTAATTATAAAAAACAAACTTGAAAGACTATCACTTCGTGACACTGTAAACGAAGTAATTACAGAGACTAAATTACCTCGTAGGGTAATATATAATGAAGCAATAAAGATAAGAAATGTTCTATATAGAAAAATTTAACGATGACAATTTTTTTTTTTTATTTAATGTTCTCTAATTAGAAAGGGTTAGGCATGAGAAATTTATTATTTATATCAATTATTACTTTCTTTCTGCAGTCATGTGCTCCAATTGTCGGGACTATTGGAATGGTTTCTTTAGGGGCTGCATCTAAACAAAAAGGGTTGGGCACATCAATAAACGATAACCTTATTAAAACAAAGATATCTAATCTGATTTATAAATATAATGAAGATTTGATAGCAGATACTAAAGTTTTTGTTAATAATGGTTCAGTTTTATTTACGGGAAAATTAAATAATCCAAATGATAAAATTGAATTTTCGAAGTTAGCTTGGAATATAAAAGGTGTTAAAGAAGTTAATAACGAAATTCAAGTGACTGACATTTCTTCTATAAAAAATATTGCAAGAGACATAGCTTCGTTAGGCGAAATAAGAGCTAGGATAATGTCAGATAAATCAATTAATAGTCTTAATTTTTCAATAGATGTGGTTAACGATAAAGCTTATATCAGCGGCGTTGCAACTGATGAACTTGAAATGAATCTTGTAAAAAGCCATGCTTCAAGTGCAAGATTTATTAAAGAAGTTTACAATTATATTATACTAAATAAAGATACAAGATGAGTCGTAACCTGAACATAGCATTCTTAATGGATCCCTTGGAAACATTAGATCTTAAAGGTGACACAACTTTTGCTCTTGCTTTGGAGGCTCAAAGAAGAAAACATTGCATAAGTTTTTTTAAACCTGAGGATTTGATATTCATTAACAATGATGTTTTAGCAAACATCTGTAAATTAGAGTTATCTTCATCAAATAATTTATATGAGTTTAGATATCACGATACTTTTATAAAACCACTATCAAAATATGATGTGATTATGATGAGACAAGATCCTCCCTTTAATATGGCATATATAAGTGCAACTCATATTCTTGAAAAACTACCAAGTTCAACATTAGTTGTAAACAACCCTTTCGAAGTTAGAAATTCTCCAGAAAAAATCTTTGTTACAAATTTCTCACATTTAATGCCAAAGACGTTAATAAGTCGAAATATTGATGCTATTAAAGAATTTAGAAAAAAATTCAAGGACATAATTATAAAGCCACTCTATGGAAATGGCGGACAAGGTATATTTCATATTGTTCCTGAAGATGAAAATTTAAATTCAATCTTAGAGATGTTTTTTAGTCAAAATAAAGAGCCTTTAATGATACAAGAATATTTAAAAGATGTAAGGAGCGGTGACAAAAGAATTATTTTGTTGAATGGAGAGGCCGTTGGAGCAATAAACAGAATTCCCAAATTAGGTGAAAGTAGATCAAACATGCATGTTGGAGGAAAGCCTGAGAAAACAGAATTAACTAAAAGAGATAAGATTATATGTAATGAAATTTCACCTTCTTTAATAAAAAAAGGACTATATTTTGTTGGAATAGACATAATTGGTGATTACATCACTGAAATAAACGTAACATCTCCAACTGGAATAAGAGAAATAAAAAATTTAGATTCAATAGCGATTGAAGAAATGTTCTGGGATTTTATAGAAAATAAATTGGAAATTTAGTACTTAACCTATCATTTTTCCTAAATTTTTTCCAGCTAAGAGATGAATATGAAAATGAGGTACATCTTGATTACCAGTATTTCCTGAATTTGTAATAATTCTAAAACCTTCTACTTCAACTTTGTAATGTTCAATAACTTCGTTAACCAATTTCCAAAAACTTTCATGTTCTTTCGTTGAAGCGTTTTTTGTAAAGTCGTAAAAATTAATATAAGAGTTTTTAGGAATTACTAATGTATGAATTGGTGCTTGAGGGTTAATATCAGAAAAAGCCAAGGCATGTTCGTTTTCTAATATTTTATTACAAGGAACTTCAGATCTTAATATTTTAGCAAATATATTGTTTACATCATATAAATTATTCATTTTACTCCTCTATTTTTTTTCTCATCAATCCCAGATTTTGTTTTTCTAGAAGATAATTCGTTCCAAATTTCACTAGGATCAATGCCTAAAGAGATCCAGACAACTAAAACATGATAAATTAAATCTGCAGATTCTTTTATTGCACCATGTTTATTTTTTTTTATAAAATCAATAATCAGTTCTGATGATTCTTCACCAATTTTTTTTGCTAGTAATTCAGGATTCTTTATCAAATGAGAGGTATATGATTGACCTTCACTAGATTTTTTTCTTTGTTTTAGAACACTATATAATTCTTTTATTGTTTGTTCATTCATTATAATCGCAATCCCTTACAAGTATACCATTTTCAAACATATGTTTTTTAACCGAATGTATTGTATGAATACCATAATGAAAAATTGATGCAGCTAGAACTGCTGATGCTCCGGCTTTTAAAACAACCTCAACCATATCTTTTGGGCTTCCAGCTCCACCTGATGCAATCACTGGTACAGAAACATTTTCAGCAATTAATTTTGTAAGTTTTAAATTATAACCTCTTTTTGTTCCATCTGATGTCATTGATGTCAATAAGATTTCACCAGCTCCATATTTTTCTCCCTGTTTTGCCCATTTAAGAGCGTCTAAATTTGTTTTTTTTCTTCCTCCATGAGTGGTTATCTCGTATCCGCTGGGCATATTTATGTTTTCAATCGCATCAATTGCTAGCACAACACACTGATTACCAAATTTGTCTGACGATTGTTTTATTAACTTTGGATTATAAACTGCAGATGAATTAATTGATACTTTATCAGCTCCTGAGTTTAATAGATCTCTAAAATCACTGATATTATTTACACCTCCTCCAACAGTAAGTGGAACAAAGCAAGACTCAGCGGTTTTAGAAATTACATTAAACATTGCTCTTCTTTTTTCATGAGTAGCAGAAATATCTAAGAAACAAATCTCATCAGCACCCATTGTGCTATATTGCTTTGCTTGCTCAACTGGATCACCTGCATCTTTTAAGTTAATAAAGTTTATTCCTTTTACCGTTCTCCCATTGTGCACATCTAGACACGCAATAACCCTTGTGGAAAGCATTAGATTTTTGCCTCCTTAATTTTTTGTAACGCCTCTGAGAATGAAAACTTTTTATCATATAATGCCCGTCCTACTATTACTCCTTGAACTCCATTTGAAAACTGTTTTGCTAATCTTGAAATATCATTTAAAGAAGAAACTCCACCTGAGGCAATAACTGGATGTGGGATTGATTTGGCAAATTTAGTCGTTTCTTCTAAACTTACACCTTTTAAACTACCATCTTTAGTTATATCAGTATAAATAACAGAACTAATAATAGAAGAATTAAGACTTTTAATTAAATCTACGGCAATTATATCGGATTGTTTTTTCCAACCATGAGAAGCAATCATTCCGTTTCTTACATCTGCGCCTACAACTATTTTCTTTGAGTACTCTTTTTTTAATCGATTAATAAAACTTGGATTTTCAAGTGCTAATGTGCCCAAAATCACTCGATTTACTGAATTCTTTATCCAAAAATCAATATCATTAATATTTCTTATGCCCCCACCTAATTGGATTTTCACTTTGTTATGGAGCTTATGCAAAATTTTCTCAATTACTCTTTTATTAACATTCTTACCAGTAACTGCACCATCTAAATCTACAATGTGCAACCATTCGGCGCCTTGATCAACAAACCACATAGCTTGGTCTAACGGGCTATTATTATAAACTGTCTCTTTTTCCATTTCTCCAAAAAGAAGCCTAACGCATTTGCCATCTTTAATATCAATGGCAGGATATAATGTGAAAACATTATCTTTCATTATTTTAGTTCTTTGTAATAATAGTAACCAGCTATATATTTTCCGTCTAATAAAACTGACTTAGGATTAATGCCAGATTTAACATATCCAGCCTGTTCATATAATTGAATTGCTCGTAACTGAGTTTCTCGTACTTCCAAATTAATTATTTTAAAACCATCTTGTTTAGCCTTCAATTCAGCTTTTTCAAAAACAGCTTTGGCAAGACCAAATCCTCTTGCCCAAGAAGCAAAGAAAAAAGTACTTAATGTACAAGAATGAGACTGGGCTTCATTATTTTTAGCTGGTTTAATTAGCTGAGCAGAACCAGCTACAACGTTATCTAATTTCCCGATAATCAAAATTCTTTCTGGAATGAGCAAAACCCCTTTCCAATAATCTTGAAGTGTTTTTAATGATGGCGGAGAAATCCATCCAAAACCTCCCCCAGCTAAAATTGCCTCTTCAGTTGCATCACATAATTCTTGCAAATCAATTTTACTTAAACTTTTACATAATTCTGCTTTAACATTAAATTTTTTTAATTTCTTTTCCATTTAATCTCTCAAGTATTATGGTCTCCATCTTAGCCAGTTATATATAAATTTTTGTCCAGAATCACCACTCTTTTCTGGGTGAAATTGAACTCCTATATAATTTTCTTTTCCAATTATAGCTGGAATTTTTTGAGTATAATTAGTGTTAGCTATTATTTGGTTAATTTGTTTACATTCCAAAGCGTAAGAATGAACAAAATAAAATTGTTCGTTTTCACTGATATTATCTAAAATAGGATGATTATTATATTCAATTTCTAGATTATTCCATCCCATGTGTGGAATTTTATATTTCCTTCCAAGGTAATCTAAACCTTTCGTTTTAATTTTTTTAAAATAACCCTCAAGCCAACAAAAACCTTCAGTTTTTTGTTTTTCTAGACTAAAATCGACCATAAGTTGCATGCCCACGCAAATTCCTAAAAATTTTTTTCTTTTATTAATAACCTCACTTCTTAATAGTTCTATTAAGCCTTCTATATCTTCTAAACCTTTTTTACAGTCTGGGAATGACCCAACACCAGGTAAGACCAAGTGATCAGCCTTTGAAATTAAATCTAATTTGTTAGTAACTTGAATTTTAAATTTTAATTTATTTTTTTTAACAGAATTTTTAAAAGCGTTCTCTACTGACCTCAAGTTACCAGAACCATAATCAATTATAGCTAGGTTCATGTTACATATTTCCAGTTAAAGTTCCTTTTGTAGAGGGAACATTGTCTAAGTTTCTAAGATCAAGATTAATTGCATTTCTAATAGAAATAGCCATAGACTTAAAACACGATTCTATAATATGGTGTGTGTTTTGACCATAAATATTTTCAATATGAAGTGTAAATTCTGCTGATTGCGAAAAAGATTGAAAAAACTCTCTGAATATCTCAGTTTCAATATTATTTATTGTTACGTTTGGAAGAAAAACATTCCAAACTAACCAAGGGCGCCCAGATATATCAACGCAACACCTAGTTAGACACTCATCCATAGGTAAATAATTGAAACTGTATCTTTTTATGCCTTGCTTATTACCTAATGCTTCTTTTATAGCTTTGCCAAGTGCCCAACCCACATCTTCAATTGTATGGTGTGAGTCAATATCAAGATCACCATTACATTTCATTTCAATGTCAATTAGGCTATGTTTTGAAAGTTGTTGGATCATATGATCAAAGAATGGTAATCCTGTTGTTATAGAATTTTTGCCAGTGCCATCCAAATTAACATTCACTTTAATCTGAGTTTCATTAGTTTTTCTATCAACAGAGGAAACTCTTTCATGAATTATTTTAGTCATTTTTTATCCACAATTATTGATAATTTGTTTTGAATCTGTTTTTAAGTCTTACTAACAAAGCACCTTCTCCGCCAAATTGTTTTGGTGCAACTTTGAAATCTACAAGAAACTTACTGAGAAGTTTATCATTTAACCATTTTGGCACTTCCTCCTTTAAAACTCCTTTATTGTTATGACCTTTTCCAGTAATAATTAATATATTACGTATATTTTTTTCATAACAACTAGACATAAATTTATGCAATAATAATTTTGCAGAATAAAGCGTTTGTCCATGAAGATCTAAAACAGTGTCTGGTTCTAACTTTCCTTTACTAAAACTTTTATGATTATTTAACGATTTATTTCTGAAAACAAGATTGTTGTTATTTCTTTTATTATTTAACAGGCTATTATTTTTAGGAAATAAAATATATTTTTCTAAGTTGGATACATAATTTTCCCATACTTTTTTATCGTATTTTGAAATTGAAGCCATACTTCTAATTACTTTTAGTTTCTACAAGCGTCCAGTTAGGAGTATTATTATTTATTTTTCTTTCAAAAACCCACTCATCTTTTACAAGAATTTCATTTTCACTATCACCATCAATTATTTTATCATTTTTATCCAATAACGCTCTAATTTGGAAAGTTTCAAAGATTACATTTAACTTTATAGACGATTTTGTTATTTTTACTTTGGTAATTTTATTTTCTCTTATCGATTTCAAATCGATGATAAGTGTTTCTTGTTCACTATTTCTTTCATCAATAGCAGTTTTGAAACTTTTTAGGACAGATAGTTTAGTGAAATCTTTAATATTTTCCAAGTTACCACTAACAAAGCTTTCTAAGACCATTCTAAAAAAATTTTTTGATCCCGAAAGGAAATCATTGATATTAAAATTAGGATCAACACTTAAAATACCATTTAATTCTTTATCGTTTAGATCATTTTTTTCAGACTTTAGAGAGACAACATTAGTAAATTGTTTATCTTGTGTTTTTTCATTTATATTAGATTTTTCAAAACCTGTTTTTGTGCCCAAAATATTTTTAAGTCTAAAAATTAGAAAAATTGCTATCACTCCAAAAATCAAAATATCAATGTACGGGAAACTGTTCTGCATGTTTTAAGCCATCCTCATTTATAATAAATCATATTTTATTATACTAAAAAAATTATAAAAACTAATATTCATAATTATTTATTTCATATATATATACGAATGAAAAGTTATTTAGAGAATTATATGAATAATGTAAATATAAATAAAGTAGATAGTATTAAATTATTAAAAAATTTTATTAAAGACTTATCTTTTGAGAACCCTCAAAAGATTGATGAAATTAATGTTAAACATATTAACAACAGTGATCTTAACATTAGCATGAACGCATTTTATAAACCTTACAACAATAATAATTTTTTCAGCTTACTACTTCGTTATAATTTTGACTGTTCTTCAAAAGAAAACAATAAAAATTTATTTAACCTTGAGTTGGATTATTATGGTTTCTTTGAAATTTTAAAACAAAAAAATTATGATCAAGAAGAATTAACTAAAAATGGTATAAAAATTTTATTTCCATTTGTAAAAGAAATAGTTGAAGATATTACAAGAAAAGGTGGGAGCATGCCTATTTCATTAAATGAAGTAGACTATCGTTTAATAAAAAACTAACTATTTATTTTTTTCCATATACTATCTTCTATTGTTAGAATTTTACTTAAATGTAACTCATAATCTTCTTTATTTACTTCTAAATTTTTTTTCCTTTTTAAATTTATATTTTTATTATAACCATCTAGGCTAAATAGTTGATCTTCTGCAGTGTTAACATTTTCAGTTATTATTTCAAAGTCTAGCCTTGATTGTCTTCCTCCTATTAATTCTAAATACACAGAAGCTAGAAGTTTAGCGTCTTTTATAGCTCCGTGAATTTCCCTCCCGTTTAAGTCAATATTGTACTTCCTACAAAGTGAATCTAAACTGACTGATTGACTTAGAAATTTTTTCTTGGCTAGAATTAATGTGTCTATTATCTTATCATCGCTTAATTTTTTCATATTACATCTAGTTAATTCTGCGTTTATAAAACCAACATCAAATGCTGCATTGTGAATAATTATTTTGCTGTCCGATATATAATCAATAAATTCATTTGCTATATCTGAGAATTTTGGTTTGTCCCTTAAGAATTCTCGACTTAAACCATGAACTTCTTTCGCTCCTTTGTCTGAATCTCTTTCAGGGTTCAAGTAATAATGAAAAAAATCTCCAGTTGGTAAATGATTTTCCAGTTCAATTATTCCTATTTCAACTATTCTGTGACCAGTTTCGTAATCTAAACCAGTGGTTTCAGTGTCTAGCACTAACTCTCTAGTCACTGTATTTTACTCTAAGTTTAATTTTTAATAAATAAAACAAAACTAAAACAAATGTTATTGTTTTACCAAATGATGTATAAATTATAAAAGGTTTTTCTTTTATTTTTCTTGCAAAACTCCATTGTGATTTTTTGATAAGTTCAAATTTTTTTTCAGTCATATTTGCTCTCTTTAAGACCCTTTTTTTTTGAATCTTCTTTGACGTTTTCATTAGAAAAACATAATCACATTTTTTATCTATTCCTGTCTCATATAGTAAAGGAATATCTAATCCCACTATCCCATCATTGCTAGGATTCTGTAAAAATGTTTTTCTTTCTTTTTCAACAAGTGGGTGAATTATGTTTTCCAGTTTTTTTCTCTCTTCCTTATTTTTAAATATTTTGTTGCTTAAAGCCACTTTATCAATTTTTCTTTTCATTTGATCAGATGATGTCGTATCTGGCCAAATTTTTAATATCTTTTCTATAACAAGTTGATTTTTATCTAATATTTCTTTTACTTCTTTATCAGAATCGAAAATTGGTATTTTTAAAATTTTAAACATTTTTGATACAGTTGTTTTACCTGTACCTATTGATCCTGTTATACCGATTATTATCATTATAATTTTCTTTTAGTGGATAAATTGTTGATAATCATACTTTATCTGTCAAAATTCAATATTTATCTTTTAATATATATATTTATCCATAACTTAATTACATGTTAGTAATTTTTAATTTCAAAAATTAAGGTTTGTGAATAACTTTAATTACTTATATAATTCAATAACATTTTTTTTAATAAAATGTGGATAAATTTAATTTTTTTTTTTATTCACAACTTTATGAAAAACTACAACTTCATTATTAAACTTTATATAAAGTATTTTCATTGTGTCAGATAACTTAATAAATAATGTGTTTGAAAATAAAAAATCTTCTATTCCAATTTGGTTTTTAAGACAAGCTGGAAGGCATATACCTGAATATTATAAAATTAAAGAAAATGAGAAAAATTTTATTAAATTTTGTTTAAACCAAGACCTAATAATTAAAAGTACAACTTTACCATTAAAATATTATGATCTTGATGCAGCTATTATATTTTCCGATATCTTAATGATACCCTGGGCAATGGATAGAAATGTCAAGTTCACTAAAAATTTTGGTCCCTCTTTGAAACCTATGATACCAAATGAAACTAAAATTCTTCAAAATATATCTTTATGTTCTAAGCTTGAACCTCTTAAAAATTCAATAAGTATTCTTAGAGATAATTTACCAAAATCTGTTAGTTTAATTGGTTTTGCTGGGGCTCCATGGACCCTTGCATGTTATATGATTGAAGGAACAGGAAGTAAAGACTTCATCAACACTAGGAAAGCTCTTTGGAGTTCATATAAATGGTTTATGGAGTTAATTGAAGTCCTAATAATTCATATTGCTGATAAATTGGAAATGCAAGCTAAAGCTGGAGCTGATGTTTTGATGATTTTCGACTCTTGGTCTCATATGATACCTAATAATTTTTTTAATGATTGTGCCATAAGACCAACGGCTAAAATAGTAGATATTTTAAGAACTAGAAAAATTTATGCACCTGTTATTGGGTTCCCATTTAAAGCAGGAGGATCTATTATAAAATATTCCTTTGAAAGCAAAGTTGATTGTATTGCGTTGGATTGGACAGTTAATCTAAATTGGGCAATAAAGAGTCTTAATAAAGATGTTGCTTTACAAGGTAATCTTGATCCAGCTTCTCTTATTCCATCTCATAGCGAACATTTAAAAGAGAATGTATTAACTATTTTAGATACAATGAAAGACAGAAGATTTATATTTAATGTTGGTCACGGTTTAACTCCAGATTGTAAAATTGATAACGTTAAAGAAGTTATCAGTATCGTGAGAAATTATAAAAGGAAATTTTAATTTTTGCTTTACGAAATAATTAAATCTTTTCACCTTATTTCAGTAATATCATGGATGGTGGGGTTATTGTATTTACCTAGGCTTTTTGTGTATCATAATGATACTAAAAATTTAAGTGAAATGGATGAAACTTTCTTAGTAATGGAGTATAAACTGTTGAGTTATATAATGACACCTGCACTAATTATAACTCATCTTTTAGGGTTAGTCTTATTGTACGATAATACGTATTTTTTAAGTGAAAATTATTTTTTAATTAAATTATTCTTTGTTTTTTGTTTAACTTTATTTCATTACTATTTATATATTCTTTACAAAGATTTTAAAAAAGGTTATAGAATCAGAAAAACTAAATTTTACAGAATAATAAACGAAGTTCCTACATTATTGATGATTTTTATTATTCTCTTAATAATAGTCAAACCAAATTTCCACATTATCTAAATTTCCAATTAACGAGAATTAAATGCATTTAAAAGATCTTAAAGCAAAAAACCCATCAGATTTATTAACATATGCTGAGAGTTTAGAAATAGAAAACGCAAGCACTTTAAGAAAACAAGATATGATGTTTGCCTGTTTAAAAAAGCTTGCTGATAATGATATTGCTATATATGGAGAAGGAGTACTTGAGGTTTTATCTGATGGATTTGGTTTCTTAAGGTCTCCGGAATCTAACTATCTTGCTGGACCAGATGACATTTATATTTCGCCCAATCAAGTTAGAAAATTTGGGCTTCGTACAGGTGATACAGTAGAGGGTCAAATAAGAGCCCCCAAAGATGGTGAAAGATATTTTGCATTACTTAAAGTTGAAAATATAAATTTTGAGTCTCCAGAATCTGTTCGTCATAGGATAAATTTTGATAATTTAACACCTCTTTACCCCCAAGCAAAAATTAATTTTGAAACTGAATTTGATCCAAACAATAAAGATATAACTACAAGAGTTGTAGAAATGGTTGCTCCTATGGGAAAAGGCCAGCGAGGTCTAATTGTTGCACCACCGAGAACAGGTAAGACAATGATGTTACAATCGATAGCTCAAGCTATATCTAAAAATCATCCTGAGATCTATTTGATTGTTTTGTTAATCGATGAAAGACCCGAAGAAGTAACAGACATGCAAAGATCAGTTAATGGAGAAGTTATTAGTTCTACATTTGATGAACCTGCTTCACGACATGTACAAGTAACAGATATGGTTATAGAAAAGGCAAAAAGATTAGTTGAACACAAAAGAGATGTAGTAATTTTATTAGATTCTATCACCAGGTTAGCTAGAGCGTATAATACTGTAATACCGTCAAGTGGCAAAGTATTGACTGGTGGTGTCGATGCAAATGCCCTTCAAAGGCCAAAAAGATTTTTTGGTGCAGCAAGAAATATTGAAGATGGAGGTTCTTTAACCATTATTGCCACTGCATTAGTTGAAACAGGGTCAAGAATGGATGAAGTGATTTTCGAAGAATTTAAAGGCACAGGAAACAGTGAAGTGATTCTTGATAGAAAATTGTCAGACAAACGTACTTTTCCAGCCATTGATGTAACTAGGTCAGGTACAAGAAAAGAAGAGCTTTTAGTTGAGAAAGATACATTGTCCAGAATGTGGGTTTTAAGAAGAATTTTGATGCAAATGGGACCCGTAGATGCCATGGATTTTCTATCAGATAAATTGAAGCAAAGTAAATCTAACGAGGATTTCTTTAGAGCAATGAATAAATAACATGTTTCATGTGAAACATTTTTAAAAAAGAGAGAAAATTTGGATACAATCTTTTCCTCAGCTTCAAGCCCACAAAAAAGTGCAATCAAAGTTATAAGGGTTTCTGGAAGCGAAACAAAAAAAATTCCAAAAATTTTCTCATTTAAACCAACACAGCCACGTGTTGCTTCTCTTAGAAAAATTTATGATCAAAATCATAATATCATTGATAATGCCCTAATAATATATTTTCCCGGCCCAAACACTGTAACTGGGGAGGACGTCATAGAGCTACACATTCATGGAAGTACAGTTATTGAGAAAAAAATTTATAAAGTTCTTTCTAGAATTAAGAGGTTTCGTATAGCTGCCAGAGGTGAGTTTACAAAAAGAGCATTTCTAAATGGAATCTTAGATCTTACACAAGCTGAGGGCTTAAATGATTTAATAAATTCAGAAACAGAAAATCAATTTAAGATATCTATGTCTCAGTATGAGGGATCTTTATCTAGCAAAATTTATTCGTGGAGAGAAGAGATCATCTGGTTGTTGTCAAAGTTAGAGGCTCTTATTGACTTTTCAGACGAAGAGCTTCCAACGGATTTAGAACAACTTTTTAATTTTAAAGTTATAAAAATATTAGAAGATATGAAAAATTCTTTGAAATATAGCAATTATGGAGAAAGAATTAGAAATGGATTTATTATTACTCTTTTTGGTCGCCCTAATGTAGGAAAAAGTTCTCTTATAAATTATTTATCAGATAAAAGGGCTGCAATCGTAACTGACGAAGCTGGGACGACAAGGGATATTATAGAGGTATTTATGGATTTTGAAGGTTTTCCTGTAATTTTAAATGATACCGCTGGCATAAGAAGCACAAATTCAGAAGTAGAAAAAATTGGAGTTAAGAGAGCATTAGAAAAAGCGGAATTGTCTGATATAATTCTTATTTTGTCTGACAATGAAGATTTTTCTTATCCAGAACTTAAGTCAACATGTAAAAAAATTTTAGTACATACAAAATCGGATCTGAAAACATTACCTAATAAAGGTATCTATAATATTTCTGTTAAGGATAATATAGGGATTAACAAACTAATTAAAGCAATTGTTAGTCATTTAAAGTCCTTAGCTCCCAAACAGGATGCTTTGCTTACAAGAAAAAGGCATATAGAGGCAATAAAAAGGTCAATATATGCTCTAAATGATGTTCAGAAATTTGATCTAAACATCAATCCTGAGATAGTATCTGAGAATTTAAGAGTAGTTGCGAAAGAAATCGGAAGTATGACAAATATCATAAACGTGGAAGAAATTTTAGATGATATATTCAGTAGTTTTTGTATTGGTAAATAAATTTTGGTAACAAGCATAAAAAATTTTGATGTGGTAGTAATTGGAGGGGGGCATGCCGGTGTTGAGGCGGCTTCTGCTTCATCAAGAATTGGTGCCAAAACTGTTTTAATAACTATGAAAATTGAGACCATTGGTGAAATGTCTTGTAATCCAGCCATTGGCGGTTTAGGTAAAGGACACCTAGTAAGAGAAATTGATGCACTCGATGGATTAATGGCTAGGGCAATAGACTTTTCTGGAATTCAATTTAGAATGCTTAATCGTTCTAGAGGACCAGCGGTTCATGGACCAAGATCACAGGCAGATCGAAAGTTATACAAAAAAGCAATTTTAAATTTGCTGGAATCACAAAAAAACTTAACAATCGTAGAGGGAACCGTAAAAGATCTTAGGATCGTCGATGATGTTATTAAAGGTATCGTTTTAAATAATGACATTTCTATAAAAGCCAAATCAGTAGTATTAACAACAGGAACTTTTTTAGGGGGAGTTATACATATTGGAAATGATAGAATACAAGCAGGTAGAATTGGAGATGAGCCTTCAAATCATCTGTCTGAAAAAATTAGGAAATTAAATTTACCAATTGGCAGGCTCAAAACTGGGACACCACCTAGGCTGCTTAAATCTAGTATTAATTGGAATAAAGTGGAAATGCAGTCAGCAGATAATTATCCAATACCGTTCTCATATATGACTGAGAAAATATTAGTTCAACAAATTCAGTGTGGCATAACAAGAACCAATATTAACACTCACAAAATAATATCTGATAATATAAACATGTCTCCAGTTTATTCAGGAACAATTAAAGGGTCTGGACCAAGATATTGTCCGAGCATAGAAGACAAAGTTAGTAGATTTTTCGAAAGGGATTCTCATCAAATTTTCCTAGAGCCAGAGGGTTTAGATAGCTCTATAGTTTATCCAAATGGTATATCAACCAGTTTACCAAAAAAAATTCAGAATGAATTTTTAAAGACAATTCCTGGTTTAGAAAGCGCCTCTGTAAAACAATACGGTTATGCAATAGAATATGACTATATGGATCCAAGAGCTCTAAAGAACACTTTAGAGACAAAAAAGATTAAAGGGCTTTTTTTTGCCGGCCAGATAAATGGCACCACAGGATATGAAGAAGCGGCAGCTCAAGGACTAATTGCAGGAACAAATGCTGCAATAAACCTCAACACTTATCCTAAATGGTTTACTCTTGATAGATCAGAGGCATACATTGGAGTTATGATTGACGATTTGATAAATAGAGGAGCGCCGGAGCCTTACAGAATGTTTACATCCAGGGCAGAATTTCGGCTTCTTTTAAGGTCTGACAATGCTGATCAGAGGTTAACAGACAAAGGATTAAAATACAGCATTATTGGCCCAAAAAGAGAAAAGCTATGGAAAGAAAAGAGAAAGCATCTACAAAATTCATATAGAATTATAGATAATTTAAGCGCTAAACCAAGATTATTAAAAAAACATAATTTACCAAGCACAAGGACTGGAAATCGAAGATCACCAAAGGATATTCTATCGTCTGGAAAACATCAAATAAAAGATCTCTTTGAAATCTGGCCAGATTTAAAGATGATCCCAAAGGAACTACATACACAAATAGAAACTGACTGTATATATAACGTCTATCTAAAAAGACAAAAAGAAGACATAAAAATGTATAGGCAAGAAAACAAAATTAAAATTCCTATGAATTTTGATTTTAACCTTATTAAGGGGCTGTCTAATGAGATAAAAGATATTCTCCAAAAAAACAAACCAGCCACCGTTGCACAAGCATCAAAACTTCCAGGATTTACACCAACTGCTACCTTGTTGCTTCTTAGACATTTAAAAAAAGAGAAAAAATACATAGTTGTTAACGAATATTAATACATATGAAAAGTTTTGTTCGCATATATTTGTTTCACGTGAAACATATGAAAAATTATGTTTGTTTCAAAAAATTCTTATTAAATGGCAAAAGTCAATCAATTTAATAAGTAAAAAAACTATTGAAAATACTTGGGATAGACATTTCTTAGACTCAGCACAATTGTACAAGTATGTTAAAGATATAGAAGGAAACATAATAGATTTTGGTTCTGGGGCTGGATTTCCGGGTATGGTGCTTGCAATAATGAGTAAAAAAAAAATCCACTTAGTTGAATCTGATCATAAGAAATGTGTTTTTTTAAAAGAAATTGCAATGTTAACAGAAACAGATATAACTATTCATAATTGTAGAATTGAAGATTTGAACTTTATAAATGTTGACTTGGTTACTTGCAGAGCATTAGCATCATTGAAAAACCTAATTCAATATGTAGAGCTCTTCATAAATAAATCATCTGGAGAAAAACAAAAATTTCCTAAGATGCTGTTTTTAAAGGGGAAATCTTATTATTCGGAGATTGTTGAGTTAAGTAAAATAAAAAAAATTAGTTTCGACGAATATCCTTCAATAACAGACAAAGATGGAAGAATTTTATATATAAATAAAGTTGATAATTTGAATATTGAAAATGATTGATAAAGTTACACAGATCATTGCTATAGCAAATCAGAAGGGTGGCGTAGGAAAAACTACCACTGTAGTAAATTTGGCAACAGCTATGGCAGCCTGTGATAAAAAAACACTTATAATTGACGCAGATCCACAAGGAAATGCTAGTACTGGCTTTGGCATAAAATACGATCAAAGAGATAAAGATTTATATTCTATAATTTGTGGTAAGGATAATATAAATGTTTCAATTAAAAAAACTATGATACCAAAATTAGATATTATTCCCACCTCACCAGATCTTTCTGTCCTTGAACAAGAATTAGTTGATGTAAAAAATAGAGAATTTAAAATTCGTGATTTAATTAGAGAAATTGGTGAGTTTTACGATTACATATTCATTGATTGTCCACCTTCTCTAGGATTGCTTACATTGAATGCTTTATGTGCGGCTAAAAGTTTAATTGTACCTCTTCAAACAGAATTTTATGCATTGGAGGGTTTAACTCAACTCATGAAAACATTGGAGTTAATTAAAAAAAATTTTAATAATAATATTACTCTCCAAGGTATACTCCTAACAATGTATGACAAAAGAAATAAAATATGTGAAATGGTATCAAATGACGTTAAAAATCATTTTAATGATAAAGTTTTTAAAACTATAATTCCAAGAAACGTTAGAATTTCTGAAGCACCTAGTTATGGTCAGCCAGTATTGATGTATGATATTTCATGTCCGGGATCTCAAGCATATGCTTCATTGGCAGGTGAAATAATTAATCAAGAGAGAGATTTTAAATGAAACAAAAGAAAAATTCCAGACCTAATGGCCTTGGAAGTGGTCTTTCAAGTCTTTTAGGTGCTGAAGCAGAAAAAAATAATGATAATTATAAAATGGTACCAATAGAGTTTATCAAACCTGGACCATGGCAGCCAAGAAAAATTTTTGATAAAGATGAATTAGATTCCTTGTCCAATTCAATAAAAAAACAGGGCATAATTCAACCAGTAATCTTAAAATCTAACGATAAAGTTAAAAATGAATATTTTATAATTGCTGGTGAAAGAAGGTGGAGAGCATGTCAATTAGCAAAAATACATGAAATTCCAGCCATTATTAGAGATGATATAAATGTTGAAAAAATTGCTGAATTATCTTTGGTTGAAAATATTCAAAGATCTGAATTAAATCCTATTGAAGAAGCAGAAGGGTATCAGTCTCTTTTAAGCAATTATAATTATACTCAAGAAGATATTTCAAAAGCAGTTGGAAAATCTCGGTCTTATATTGGTAATATTATTAGATTATTATCATTGTCGGTTAAGGCTAAAGAATTATTATTAGAGAAAAAACTTACTATTGGTCAAGTCCGACCACTTATAGGACATAAAGATGCTGACATTTTTTTAGATATAATATTAAAGAAAAGACTTAATTCTAGAGATATTGAAAAACTCATAAAACAAGGAAATATAAAGTCCAATAAAAATAACGTCAAAAATATAGATATTATTAATTTAGAAAAAGAATTAACAGAAATAACAGGACTAGGCGTAAATATTGATTTTAATTATTTAAAAAACACTGGTACTATAAAACTAGAATGTAAAAATCTAGAACAATTTAACTTTATAATTGAAAAATTTAAGAATTAATTTTATTTCTTGCAAGAACAGATGTTGATAATATGAATTGTGATAAAAGAGTTTTTTCTATTGTATGATTTAATTTACATCTTAGCTCTAGCTCGATTAAGCGTGCCAATATAATGTTAATTAATTTTAAATTCCACACTTTGCATTGAAAAATTATAAACTCTTTTTTTTTAAAAAAAATTGGTGGTTTTATATTTTCAATAATATTTATCAAGTTTTTGCTATTCTCAAAACGTAATAAAACTCTTTCAATTAATTTAAAGTGATTAAAGAACATTCTTATTAAAGTCATACTCGTTGTTTGATTTTCATAAATATTTTCGAAAATTGTTATTGCTTCTCTAGGATTACCATTTGAACAATTTTCAATAATTTTATTTAAATTAACATCATCGTTTCTTGAAACAAGAGCTAAAATCATTTCTTCAGTAACGTTTTTGCTGTTGGTTAAAAAGATGTCTAGTTTTTCAAGTTCCATTTCATTAGTTAATGAATTTGTACTAAATTTAAGACTTAAATTTTTTATAAATTCTACTTTAAACTTAATTTTATGTCTAGAAAACAAATCAGATAATTTAGAATGAATTGTATTTATTTTTTCTTCATAACATGGAACTAGAATAGCATTGTTTATATTCATAAAGTATTTTATAAATGAACTTAACTTTAAGTTTGTAGCTTTTATTAAAAGTAAATAATTGTTATTCTCAGTTTTGACACTTTCTAAAATGATACTTTCTAAGCTTTTATTTATAGTAATATCCATTAGATCTAAAAGTATAAATCTTTTTTCCGAAAAAACACTCAAGGTATTTATATTGTCATGTAGTACCGTGGGATTATCCTTAAATTCATTACCGTTTATCTTTGAGACATTGAAAGGATCATTTGTATCTATTTTAAGAAGTTCTATAGTTTTTTTATATAAAAGGTCAACTAAGCCACTGTTAGTACCATGCAAAAAAATTATGTTTATTTTTTCACTGCTGTTTTTTAAATTATATTCATAAAAAAGAGGATCTATTTTCAACTTAATCTTCTTATGATAATTTCAATACGTCTATAAAGAGATTTTGCTAAGCTTTTAGTTAATCTTTCCTTAATGTGATTAATGCTTTTTTCTTGAGTGTAAAGAGAATTTGATGAAGAGCTCAAAGCAGGAAAACTATTTATGGATCCAGATTTGACGACCTGTGTATCTTTATTTACTAATTGATAATAGATTCTAGCTTTTGTTGATTTTAGAATATTTTGACCACTAACGGACAATGTCTTTGTAGTTTCAAATGTTATCTGTGTAGTAAGTGTGTATTTTTTTTTATTATTAATATTCTGAAAATAACGTTTTAAACTTTCTTTAAAATACAAGTTGTATTTATCATCAGGTGTTTTAATTTCGATTGAATAATTGTTAATATTTTGAATGTTTTCAAAATTTTTAACAGTACAGCTACTAATTAATATGATTAAAGTAGAAAAGAATAATTTTTTTAAAACAAACAATTTATGCTCAATTCAAATTACAAAGTTAACAACACGATTAGGTATAATAATAACTTTTTTTGGTTTTTTATTCAAAAATTTTAGGACATTCTCTTCTTTTAAAGCAATTTCTTCAATATCATTCTTATCTAAGTCTATAGGTACTTCAACAACTGCTCGTACTTTTCCATTAACTTGAATAGGCATTTTTACAATACTCTTTTTAATGTACTTTAAATCAACTTTTGGCCAACTTTGATTTGAAATTGAGTTTTTATTACCTAAACTATACCATAATTCTTCGGCGATATGGGGAACCATTGGATTTATTAAGACAAGAAGTCTACTTATTACAAAAAGAACAATTTTAGCATCATCATCATTTTGAATTTTATGAGTAATAACTACGTTAAATAAATTTCTAATTTGAGCTACTGCAATGTTGAAGTGAAAGTCTTCAATTGCTTTTGTAACATCTTTAATTGCAGCGTGCATAACTGATAATAGTTCTTTATTTTGTAAAGAAATATTTTTTGGCAGTTTGTTGAGATTATCTTTATTAGGTAAATTTTTTACAAATTTCCATAGTTTATTTAAAAAACGCCAAGAACCCTCTACTCCTGAGTCAGACCATTCCATATCTCTATTAGGAGGAGAATCAGATAACACAAAAAAGCGTGCGGTGTCTGCACCAAAGTCTTTAATTATTTGCTGAGGGTCAACTACATTTCTTTTTGATTTGCTCATTTTCTCTACTCTTCCAGCAATAACAGGCTCTTTTGTATTTAAATGAAAGTGTTCATTACCTTTTTTTATTATATCACTGGGAAAAACCCATTTTGCTTCTTTCGTTTTAAAGGTTTGGTGACATACCATTCCTTGTGTTTGGAGAGAAGTAAAAGGCTCTTCAATATCTAGAATCTTTACGTGTTTCAAAGCTCTCATAAAAAACCTTGAATACAGAAGATGCATAACTGCATGTTCAACTCCTCCAATATATTGATCAACAGGCATCCAGTATTTGATTGCTTGTTTGGTAAAAGCACTTGAAGGATTAAGATCGGTAAATCTTGCAAAATACCAACTAGACTCAAAAAAGGTATCGAACGTATCTGTTTCTCTAATAGCACTTTCATTGCATTTGGGGCATTGGGTGTATTTCCAAGTTGGATGATTATCTAATGGATTTCCCCTTGTGTCAAAATTAGCATCTTCTGGTAGTGTAATTGGTAAATGATCTTTTGGTACTGGCACTTCGCCACAATTGTTGCAAAAAATTATAGGTATTGGACATCCCCAATATCTCTGTCGAGAAACACCCCAATCGCGTATTCTAAAAGTTATTTTTTCTTCGCCAATTTCTAATTCAATTAATTTTTTTATGCATAATTTGATAGCATCATTAGTATTTAAGCCATTCAAAAATTCTGAATTGATATGAATACCATCACCTATAAAAGGTAGACTTTCTTTAGTTTTAATTACAGGTATAATATCTAAAGAATATTTTACTGCAAAATCATAATCTCTTTGATCATGTGCAGGGCAACCAAAAATTGCGCCAGTCCCATAATCCATCAAAATAAAGTTAGCGATAAAAATTTTTAACTTAACATTTTTTTTAAAAGGATGAGAGACAGTAAGGTTTGTGTCGTATCCATATTTTTCAGCTTTTTCTAAATCAGCTTCTTTGGTTGAATTTTTCTCACAAAATTTTATGAATTCAGCTGCTTTTGTATCCCTTTTACAAATTTTCTTTGTAAGTGGATGTTGAGATGATATCGCAATAAAAGTTGCTCCAAAGATTGTATCGGGTCTCGTTGTGAAAACAGAGATTTTTTCAGATGAGTTCTCTAATGAAAATTTAATTATAGCTCCATTGCTTTTTCCAATCCAATTTCTTTGCATTGTTTTTACTTTTTCAGGCCAACCATTTAAATTATCAATTTCATTGAGTAATTCATCTGCAAAATCTGAAATTTTAAGAAACCATCCCTTCATTTTTTTCTTTTCAACTTCAGCCCCAGACCTCCAACCCCGACCATCAACAACTTGTTCGTTCGCTAAAACTGTATTTTCAACTGGATCCCAATTTACCAAGGTTTCTTTTTTATAAGCAATTCCAGATTTATAGAAATCTAAAAACATTTTCTGTTCAAATTTATAGTAACTTGGATCACATGTGCTTAGTTCTCTTTCCCAATCATATGATAAGCCCATTTGCTTTAACTGTATCTTCATATTTTCAATATTAGAATTAGTCCATTTAGAGGGATGAGTTTTATTTTCTATAGCGGCATTTTCTGCTGGTAGCCCAAATGAGTCCCAACCCATAGGATGAAGAACATTAAACCCTTGAGCCCTTTTATATCTAGCAATTAGATCACCTAAAGTATAATTTCTTACATGTCCCATATGTATGGCTCCAGAAGGATATGGAAACATTTCTAATACATAATATTTAGGTTTGTTATAATCAACTTCGGCTTTAAAAGTGTTAAGCTCAGACCACTTACTTTGCCATTTTTTTTCAATTACAGACGGATTATATTTCATAATGATATTTATTTATTTGCACTAATTCGTAAATTTCTTGCTTCATTTAAAATACTATTTTCTATTTTTGAAGCCAAATTATTATCTGTAAAAGTGTCAGACCAAATATTATTTATAAGTTTTTGGACATGGACTTTTACCTCTATACCATCTGATCTTAATTCACTTGTTTTTATATAAGCGGTAATTTTAATTCTTTTATCTTTAATATTTTTTTTTACATACCAATCAGTTATTATAGTTCCACCTAAGGCATCTGTTGATATTAGAGGTGTAATAGATAATATATTTAAAGATGCTCTCCATAAATATCCATTAACATTAACATTATCTCCAGAGGAGTCTTTTTGATTAAGCATGTCTGATAATGAGATACCTTTTTCTGAGTCTTTAGAGAACAAACCAGGTGTTTTTTTTTCACTTGTCGTGTGATTTTGAGATATTGAATTATTTGTTGAGCAAGCTGAAATTAAAATTAAAATAAATGCTAATAGAACATTCCTAGTCATAAATTGTCCTTCTTGGTATTACTATAATCTTTTATCAGTGTTTCACAATACATCATATAACTAATAAAAAAAATAAAAAAAGGCGACCGAAGCCGCCTTTAAGTAGATTAAGTAAAGCAATTAGAATGTTGCTTTAATTGTAAGTTTTGAAGCTGTTCCAGAGTCATTTGTATTACCTGTACTGTTTCCAGCTTTGTAATCATAGTCTTCCACGTTTATGTAAGCAGTTAGACCAGACGCAATTGTGTACGCAACCTCAATACCTGAGTTTGAATAACTTTCAGTTTTTATACCATCGTCAGTTTCAGCAGTATGTAAAGTTATAGTCGTACCGTCATCTACTTTAAATGAAACGGCTGCACCTATAGACTCTTCGTCTGCTTGATCCATCGCTGTTATTGGAGCTACACGAGCCGCAGTATTAGTCGATGCACTACCGGCTACAGCTGCACGAGCTGCTTTTTCGAATGTTGACTGAGATACAGCTGCAGTTATGTTGCCAGAAGAAACCTTAACACCAATAACTGATGTATCTGTGTCTTGTGATGCTGCTTCAGTTGTACCTGTTGCGTAACCTATAGTAACGGCAGCTCCACCTGCATCCATTGAATACTTAGCTCCAAATTCTGTTGAGTCAGTAGAACCTGCTGTACCAGAATTCATGAAAGAAACACCAGCTGTTAGTCCA
>CABZWX010000009.1 GCA_902529515.1 uncultured SAR116 cluster alpha proteobacterium
ATTGATCCAGTTGGAGATACTATGTGCCTTTCATATGTTGTTGATTCAGGCAGAGTAGATAGTCACAAATTAGACTCTATAGCTTTACGTGAATTAAATCACAATACAATCAAATACGAGGATGTTTGTGGAAAAGGAAAAAACAAAATTTTATTTCATCAATTATCACCTTCTGATGCACTAGATTATGCGGCTGAAGACGCAGATGTTACTTTAGCAATATATAATAGAATTTTACCGAGAATATTTAATGACAAAAGATTTTCTGTCTATAAAAGATTAGAGAATCCATTAATAAATGTTTTAATAGAAATGGAAAATACTGGCGTAACAATAAATGCTAAAAAACTCTCAGAAATTTCAAAAAATTTATCTGATGAAATTCTTAAATTAGAAAATAAGATTTTTGATTACAGTGGTAAAACTTTCAATGTTGGTTCTCCAAAACAACTAGGAGAAATCTTGTTTGATGAAATGAAGATTGAGGGTGGTAAACGTTCCAAAAATGGATCTTGGCAAACTAGTGTTGAGGTTCTTGAAAACCTTTCAGAATTAGGACATGAAATTGCACAACTTATTTTAAATTGGAGACATTTTTCTAAGTTAAAAAGTACATATACTGATACACTTGTTGAACAAATAAATCCTAAAACTAACAGAGTCCATACTAATTATTCAATGGTTGGCGCTAGTACAGGAAGATTATCATCTTCAAATCCTAATTTACAGAATATACCCATAAAAACAGAGGAGGGAAGATTAATTAGAACAGCATTTGAGTCAAAGCCAGGATTTAAATTGGTATCTATGGACTATTCACAAATTGAATTAAGGTTAATAGCGCATATAGCTGACGAGATAAAAATGTTGGCTGCGTTTAATAACGATATAGATATTCATTCTGATACTGCTTCGAAAGTTTTTGGAGTTCCCATAAATGAGATGACATCAGATTTAAGAAGGAAAGCTAAAGCCATTAACTTTGGAATTATATATGGTATTTCTTCTTACGGTCTTGCAAAACAATTAAAGTGCTCTACAAGTGAAGCTAAAGAATTTATAGATTCATATTTCAAAAGATTTCCAAGAATTAGAGATTATATGGAAGAGATTAAATCTAACTTAGAAGAAAATGGATATGTAGAAACCCTATTCAACAGACGTATTTATATTAACGATAGTAATGCTAAAAATCAAAAACTAAGAGGATTTGCAGAAAGACAGGCAATAAATGCACCCATTCAAGGATCAGCAGCAGATATAATAAAACTAGCAATGGTAAAAATATACAAAAGTTTATTTGAATATAAAAATGATGTATCAATGCTAATGCAAGTTCATGATGAGCTTATATTTGAGGTAAGAGAAAATAGTATAGATAAATATTCAAAGATCATCCAAGAAATTATGGAATATGCTTATTTACCAAAAGTTTCTTTGAACGTTAACTTAAAAGTGGATACTGGTTATGGATATAATTGGGCTGAGGCTCATTAGATATTATGAACATAAACTAACTTAATTTTGCCTTGAATAAACCTAAATTTTTTTCTCAAATTATTTGCTAATCAAATTTAATAAAAATGCAGGAAAAACAATGAGCGAAAAAATAATTCTTATCGATGATGATAACAATATTTTAACATCAGTTGCGGTAGCTTTAAAAGCTGAAGGTTGGTCGGTTGAAACTTATAATGATAGTGAACAAGGTCTAATAGCACTTCAAAGGGCTACACCAGATATTGCAATATTAGATATTAAAATGCCAAAACTTGATGGTATGGAAGTTTTAAAAAAATTAAGAGAAACGAATGATGTTCCTGTAATTTTTTTAACAAGTAAAGATGATGAAATTGATGAAGCAATTGGACTTAGAATGGGAGCTGATGATTATATCACTAAGCCATTTTCTCAAAAGCTTTTGATTGAAAGAATAAGAACTGTACTTAGAAGGAGTTCATATAAAAATAATGACGTATCAGATAAGTTAATTCAAAGACATGACTTATCACTTGATCCAGATAGACATCTTTGTAAGTGGAAAGGTGAAGAAATTAGACTTACAGTCACTGAATTTTTAATACTTTATTCTTTAGCTCAGAGACCTGGGCTAGTGAAAAACAGAGATCAACTCATTGATACAGCATATGGTGAAACTATATATGTAGATGACAGAACAATTGATAGTCATATTAAAAGAATGAGAAGAAAATTTAGAGTTTTTGATAAAGATTTTGACCATATAGAGACTTTGTATGGAGTGGGTTATAGATATAGAGATACATAAAAATTGAAATTTATCTTTAAAAAACTTGAAAAGTTATATTTTCCTCTAAAAATGAGGATATTATTTATAATATTATTACCGGTTATATTATATCCAATCATTTTAATTTATTTTAATAAGTACCAAGATGTTCTAATTAGATCAGAATTTGCAGCTATTGAAAGACAAGGTTTAACGCTAACTAAAGCGCTTGCGTTGGCAGAAAATCAGTATGGCTTAATACAGAATAATCAAATATCAAGTCCAGCTCTACAAAGTCTTATTCCAAGGGTTAAATATGGCTCTAACATAAGAGCAAGACTTTTTAATATGTATGGAAATTTAATTGCTGATACAAAAGCGAGTATGAAGTATAGTCCATTTGTTAAAGTAAGCCCATTACCAGCTGTAGACAGTAGTTTTTCTATAAAAAAAAGTTTAATAAAATTTGTATCTTTATTTTCGAATTTAATATCAAGACCTCTGAATTTACCCCTTTATAAAGATAATACAAATTTTTCATTTGAGGACTTTCCAGAAGTTATTATGGCTTTAAAAGGGAGAACAAAAAAAATCTTGCGAAAGGATAGTAAAGGTAGACTTTATTTGTCTGTAGCTATACCTATAAAAAACATTCGTATGGTTAGAGGAGCAGTTCTTCTTTCTGTGTCTGGAAAAAAAATTGAACAAGAATTAGTTGATTTGGAAACAGAACTTTTTAAAGCTTTTGGTCTTATTTTATTAGCAACATTTGCTCTTGCTATTTATTTTGGAAGATCAATTACAAACCCAATAGTAAGATTGTCTAATGAAGCAGACAAAATTGCAGAAGATAAAACACTAAAAACTTTTAATCTTGATAAATTTAGAAACAGGAAAGATGAAATAGGTAATTTAGCACAGTCTTTTTTTAAAATGACTAATGAATTACAAAAAAGAATAGATCATATTGCTGAGTTTGCTGCTGATGTAGCACACGAGTTAAAAAATCCAATAACTTCAGTTAGGTCGGCCTCTGAAACAATTACGAAAGTTAGAAGTTTGAGCGAGCAAAAAAAATTAATTAAAGTAATACAAAATGACGTTGAAAGAATAGATAGATTGATAAATGATATTTCTGCTGCTTCTAAGTTAGATGCAGAATTGTCAAGAATAGAAATTAGACAAATAAATATTTCAAATCTTCTTGAAACTCTTGTTGATATACGATCATCTACAATAAATCTAAAAATTAATCTTTTGAAGCACACTGAGGATGTTTATATTTTAGGTGATGAAAATAAGATTGCTCAAGTTTTTGATAATTTGATACAAAATGCTGCTTCGTTTTCAAAGGAAAATAATTTCATAAATATTCGAATAGAAAAAAATCTAGATAATGTAACAATTATAGTTGAAGATAATGGACCAGGGTTTTCAAAGGGATCTTTAAAGAAGGTCTTTGACAGATTTTATACAGATAGACCTAAAAATGAAAAGTTTGGTAATCATTCAGGTTTGGGATTATCTATTTCTAAACAAATTGTTGAAGCGCATGGTGGATCTATAGAGGCTTTAAATCGATTAAATCAAAAGAATGAATGTCTTGGGGGGAGTATTAAAGTAACATTTCCAGAAGCTAAATATTAAATTTTAAATTTTTTAATTCGAGCTTTAATTGAGTAATTTTAAATGTTATAGAGTTACACAACCTAAAAAAGGATTATTATGAAAGATTATGCAATCACAGATATACAACTTGCCGAATGGGGAAGAAAAGAAATCTCAATCGCTGAGACTGAAATGCCAGGATTAATGGCATGTAGAGAACTGTTTTCAAAGGATAAACCATTAAATGGTACAAGGATTGCAGGTTGTTTGCATATGACGATTCAGACAGCTGTTCTTATAGAAACCTTAACAAGTCTCGGTGCTAGTGTTAGATGGGCTAGCTGCAACATTTTTTCAACTCAAGATCATGCAGCTGCGGCAATAGCAAAACAAGATATTCCAGTTTTTGCAAAAAAAGGTGAAACTTTAAAAGAATATTGGAATTATGTAGATCAAATATTTACTTGGTCAGATGACACTGTTGCAAATATGATATTAGATGATGGTGGTGATGCAACATTGTATATTATACTAGGTGCTAAAGCAGAGACTGGTGAAGAAGTTCTACCCAACCCTGCTAATGAAGAAGAAGAAGCTCTGAAGGCACAAATTTTATCTAGAGTCAAAAGTTCTCCTGGATGGTTCACTAAAGTTAAAAATAGTATAAAAGGTGTTACTGAAGAAACTACTACAGGTGTTCTTAGATTATATCAAATGGCAGAAAAAGGTGACCTTCCTTTTCCAGCAATTAATGTAAATGATTCAGTTACAAAATCTAAATTTGACAACCTTTATGGATGTCGAGAATCTTTAGTAGATGGCATTAGAAGAGCTACTGACGTGATGTTATCAGGTAAAATAGCTGTAGTTGCTGGTTATGGTGACGTTGGCAAAGGATCTGCTGCTTCACTTCGTCAAGGTGGGGCTAGAGTGATTGTAACTGAAATTGACCCAATATGTGCATTACAAGCTGCAATGGAGGGATTTGAAGTATGTTCTATGGAAGAGGCATGTTCAAGAGGTGATATATTTGTTACAGCAACTGGAAATAAAGATGTTATCACTGTTGATCACATGAGAGAAATGAAAGATAGAGCAATTGTTTGTAATATCGGCCATTTTGATTCAGAAATTCAAGTTGAATCACTTCAAAATATGAAATGGTCAGAGGTTAAACCACAAGTGGATGAGGTTGAGTTTCAAGACGGTAAACGTCTAATCGTTTTGGCAAAAGGAAGATTAGTAAACCTAGGTTGTGCTACTGGCCATCCGAGTTTTGTAATGAGCGCTTCCTTTACTAATCAAGTTCTTGCTCAGATAGAGTTGTGGGAAAAGCCAGATAATTATGAAAATAATGTATATACGTTGCCAAGACATTTAGATGAAAAAGTTGCTAAATTACATCTTGATAAAGTTGGAGCTACTCTAAGTAAACTTTCAAACGAACAGGCCGATTATATTGGGGTCCCAGTTCAAGGACCTTTTAAATCTGATAATTATAGATACTAGTTTATGAAATTGTTATTAGAAATAACGATTAAATCTAAAACTGAAATGCATAATTTTGGTATACAATTGGCAAAGATATTTTCGCTAAATGATCTGATTACATTTGATGGCGATTTAGGTGTAGGTAAAACATTTCTTTGTAAATCAATAATAAATAATTTAACAAAAATTAATGAAATTGTAAGTCCTACATTTAATATTGTTCAAACATATCCATTACAAGAAGATCAAGAAATTTGGCATTGTGATTTTTATAGGATTAATGATTTTGAAGAAGTAAATGAGATTGGTGTTTTTGAGGAGTTAAAAAAAAAATTATTCTTCTTGAATGGCCAAAATTTAAACTTGAATTAAGTCAATTTGATCCCTTGAACCTTAATATTGAGATTATTAAAATTAATCAAAGTAATTTATCTGAATACAGAAAAATTTCTTTATCTGGTTCAAAAAAATGGGATAATAAAATTAAATATCTAAGTAATCTTTTAGCTTTGTGAGGTTAATAATTTGAATTATGTCTTCTATGATTTAGAAACTACAGGAAGAAATTCTGCCTGGGATCAAATTATTCAAGTGGCAGCTATACTTACAGACGATAAATTTAATGTGATTGACAAATTTGAAGCAAGATGTCGATTAAAAAAAGGTTTAGTACCGTATCCTGAGGCATTGATTGTAAATAAAACATCCGTTGAAATTTTAAAAAATGTAAATTTGTCACATTATGAGTTAACAAAAAAAATAGAAACAACATTTAAAAAATGGTCACCAGCTATTTTTGTCGGATATAATTCAATAAACTTTGATGAAGAATTTGTTAGAAAAACTTTCTTTAAAAGTCTTTTTGAGCCTTATTTAACTCAATTAAATGGTAATAAAAGAGCTGATGTTATTGGCATGACTAGAGCATCTAAATTTTATTTTCCTGATTGTTTAAAAGTTGGCATAAATGAAAAGGGGAACCAAGTTTTTAAATTAGATGTTTTAACTGAAATTAATAATATTGTTCATAATGCTCATGACGCTATGGGTGATGTGGATGCTACTTTAGAAATTGCAAAGATTTTAAAGAAAAATTCCAACAAAGTTTGGAATTCTGGGCTTAAAAACAATAATAAAATAGATGTAGATAACTTCCTAATCCAAAATAATATTGTTTGTATGGATGAATATCTTTTTGGTAAATTTAATGTTCATGCTGTTACCTATGTTTGTAAAAATCAATTTAATTATCCTCAATGTTTTGATTTATTGCACGATCCATTTGATTATATTGATATGTCTATTAAAGATTTAAAAATTAAAATGAAACAAAAACCTAAATTTATTAGAGAAATTAAAAATAATAAAAATCCTATCTTATTAGATTCAAGCGTTATTGATAAAATGCCAGTGTATCAATCAATTGGGATGGAAATTTTAACTCACAGAGCAGAAATTATTAAACAAAGTTCGGATTTTAAAAATAAAATCCAAACAATTCTTTTTGAAGAGTACGAGACAAAACAAATGACTAAATCACAGATTGATATAATACCCGAAGAAAGTATTTATTCTGGCAGTTTCCCTGATAATCACGAAAAATCCAAAATGATTAATTTTCATAATGCAGATTGGGAAGAAAAATTTTATATTGCAAATCAGTTTAAAGATGAACGTTATAAATATTTTGCTCATTTGTTAATTTATGAAGAAATGCCTCATGTACTTCCTAAATCTGACTATGAAAATATCCATAAAATTATTGCCAATCAGATTTTAAGTACTGATAATGAAAAGTGGAATACAATTCCTAAAGCATATTATGAGTTAGATAATTTACGTGAAGAATATGAAAGACAAGGTAATGATGAAAAGTTGTTATTCTTAGAAGATTGGGATTATTTTTTACAAGATCTTGAAAAGCAGTATCAATGAATTTAAATTTTGTTAAGTAAGGAGAGATTAAAATGGCGACAAATAAAACAGATGATCAAAACTTTAAGGTAGATGTATTAGAAGCTAAAGAACCTGTGTTAGTAGATTTTTGGGCAGAATGGTGCGGACCTTGCAAAGCAATTGCACCTTCCTTAGAAGAATTATCTGAAGAAATGAGTAATAAATTAAAAGTTGTTAAAATTAATGTTGATGAAAATCCTTCAACATCTCAAGCATATAGTATAAGAAGTATTCCCGCCTTAATGATCTTTAAGGATGGAGAAAAAATCTCTGAGAAGATGGGAGCTCTTCCAAAATCAGCTCTTGTGTCATGGATTAAAGATACAATCTAATCGATAATTGTATCGTTAAATTTTAGTGCATAACCTGCTAAATATAAAGATCCAGTTATTAACAAGGGGATTTTATCGTCGGCTTTTTTAAGTGCATTTTCTAAACTTTTTGAAGTGTTTGTGTTAAAACCTAAGTCATCTAATTTATTTTTTAAGTCTAATGCTGAAAGTGAATTTTTTTGTTCAGGTATTTCAATAGCATAAATTTGATTAATATGGTTTTTAAAGATTTTAACAAAATCTTTAACTTCTCTGTTATTTAACATCCCTATAATTAGGTTCCATTTACCTAATGCTTTTTTATTTAGATATTTTTCAATAACAACAGCACCATCTTGATTATGTGATCCATCAATTATGGTAATATTTTTTCTGAGATTGTAAATTTTACCTTCATTTAATTTTTGGATTCTTCCAAACCAGGAGGTTCTTGCGAGACCTTTCTTTACTTTGTTTAAGGAAATAGACGGTATAATAAATTTAGCAGCTGTAAATGCTGTTGATGCATTTTCGTATTGGAATTCACCAGTTAGTCCTAATTTTGTATCTCTAGAAATTTTTTCTATCCTAATTACCTTTGAATTTAATTCTTTTGCATTAGATATTAGTGTTTTACGTGCTTCATCTCTACTTTGTTTAGCAATTATTACAGGAATGTTTTTTCTTAAAATTCCAGCTTTCTCTTTCGCTATTTTTTGAATATTGTTTCCTAAAAATTCTTCATGATCAAAGCCTATTTTAGTTATAATGGTAAGTTTTTTATTTTCTATGATATTTGTTGCATCTAACCTTCCACCCAACCCCGTCTCAAAAATATTAATATCAGCAGGAAATAGTTTGAAAGCAATAAATGCTGCTGCAGTAGTAATTTCAAAAAATGTTATTGGATTACGATCATTTTTTAGCTCTACCTCTTCTAATATATTTATTAAATATTTATCTGAAATTAATTTTTTGTTTATTCTAATTCGTTCATTAAAATTTATTAAATGAGGAGAAGTATATATATTAACTGATAAATTATGCTCTTCTAAAATTTCTCTAAGAAATGCTGCAGTTGAGCCTTTTCCATTTGTCCCAGCTATATGCACTACATTGTTTAAATTATTTTGTGGATTATGAAATTTATCCATTAAATTTTTTAATCTTTTAAGATCGAAATCTATAAGCTTTGGATGTAAATCAAACATCCTTTTTAAGGTTAAAGATAATTTGTTTTTAGTATTACTCAATTTAAATTTAAAATTAGTTGCGCTAATTTAAATAAAAGGTTAGAGATTTTAAAAGTTTTGAAATTTTAGTTTTTTGTTCTGATCTAGGAACAACAATATCTATCATACCATGAGATTTTAAATATTCAGCTGTTTGAAAATCTTCAGGTAATTTTTCTTTAACTGTTTCTTCTATAACTCTTCTACCAGCAAATCCAATAATAGCTCCTGGTTCTGCAACATGAATGTCACCAAGCATAGCAAAGCTTGCTGTAACACCTCCAGTAGTTGGATTTGCGTGTAAAACTATATATGGAAGCTTTGCTTTTTTTATTTTATTAATTGCAATTGTTGATCTTGGCATTTGCATTAGGGAAAATATGCCTTCTTGCATTCTTGCACCTCCCGAAGATGGAACTACTATAAGAGAACATTTTCTTTTTATAGCTTCTTCAGAGGCTAAAATTAAACCATCCCCTACATATCTACCCATTGATCCAGCCATAAATGCAAAATCAAAGCATGCCAAGATTACTGGTGTTTTATAAATTAATCCAAAACTAACTAACAAAGCATCATCTAGTTTTGTTCTGCTTTGAGCATCTTTTATTCTATCACTATATTTTTTTTTATCTTTAAAATTTAGTGGATCTAATTTAGGTTTTGGTATTGTAATATTTTCTATCGAATCTTTATCAAGCAGAAATTCAATTCTTTGTCTTGCTGATAAGTGATCATGATAACCACATGTTTTACAAACATTATGATTTGAAGAAAATTCTTTGTGAAATATCATTTGAGAACAAGATTTGCACTTTACCCACAATACTTCCTCTGGTTCTTTTATTTTAACAAAAGCTTTAAACTTTGGTAAAACTGTCTCTTTAATCCAATTCAATTATCTTTCCTTCTTAATATTGCTAATTAACCAAATAAATAAGGCTTAATTATGTTTTAAAGCTTGTGATATTTCTCTAGTAAAGTCTAAACATGTCATTAATTCTATATTACTTGAATCACCATCGTTATCTATACTTTTTTTAATTAAATCAACTACTGCAGATCCAATAACAATACCGTCAGATACGTTTGACATCAAAGTTGCTTGAGCTGGTGATCGGATGCCAAATCCAATAACAATTGGTAAGTCTGTAACCTCTCTAATCTTTCTGATATTACCTTGTACGTTTCTAATATTAGGGGTTTGGGTGCCAGTTATGCCGGTTATTGAAACATAATATACAAATCCAGTAGCATTTAACAAAATCTTTTTAAGTCTTTTTTCATCAGTGGTAGGGGTCACTAATCTTATCATAGATAAGTTATTTTTTTCAGCCTCAAGATAGAATTCATCATCTTCTTCAGGAGGTAAGTCTACAATGATAAGTGCATCTACACCGAACTCTATACATTTTTTAATAAATTTTTCTTTCCCAAACTTATAAATTGGGTTGTAATATCCCATTAAAATAAGTGGCGTATGAGTATTTTTTTCTCTAAAAATTTTAATTAGTGATAAACATTTTTTAATGTTCATACCTGATCTAAGAGCTCTTTGACTTGATAATTGTATAGATGGTCCATCCGCCATTGGATCTGAAAACGGCATGCCAATTTCTATAAAATCTGCGCCATTATCAGGTAGATTAGTAATTAGTTTCAAAGAGTTTTCAAAATTTGGGTCGCCAGCGGTTACAAAAATTCCTAAGGCTTTTTTATTTTCTTTATTTAATTTATTAAAAGTTTTTTTTATACGATTCATAGTTTATATTAACTATCATTTTTCATTATTAATGGTAACACAGCTGATAAATCTTTGTCTCCTCTACCACACATATTCATAATTATAATTTGGCCTTTTCTCTCAGAAGCTAGTTTACCTGTAATATGTAGGGCATGAGCAGGTTCAAGAGCAGGAATTATACCCTCTAAGCTACTACATAACTTAAAAGCATCTAAACTCTGTTCATCTGTAGTTGATAAATATTTAATTCTACCAATATCATGAAGCCACGAATGTTCTGGCCCAATACCAGGATAATCCAAACCTGCAGATATAGAGTGAGCATCAATTATTTGACCATCATCATCTTGAAGTAAATAAGTTCTATTTCCATGCAGTACTCCTGGCGAACCAGCAGTAAGTGATGCAGCGTGCAAATTAGAATTCAGTCCTTTACCTGCCGCCTCAACACCAAATATTTCAACCTCCTCATCATCAAGGAAAGGATGAAACAAACCTAGTGCATTTGATCCTCCTCCAATGCATGCAACTAAAGCATTTGGAAGTTTATTTTCTTTTTCCAAAATTTGCTTTTTTGCCTCTTCACCTATAATAGATTGAAAATCTCTAACCATTTTAGGATATGGGTGTGGTCCAGCTGCAGTTCCAATAATATAAAAATGAGTATTTGCATTACTTACCCAGAATCTTAAAGCATCATTCATTGCATCCTTTAATGTGCCTGTACCGGAGGTTACTGGATTAATTTTTGCGCCTAATAGTTGCATTCTTTGAACATTTGGTTTTTGACGCTCAATATCTTTTGCACCCATAAAGACTTCACACTCAAAACCAAAAAGGGCACATGCAGTTGCTGTAGCAACTCCATGTTGACCTGCCCCAGTTTCAGCAATAATTTTATTTTTACCCATGTTTTTTGCTAATAATATTTGACCTATAACATTATTAATTTTATGAGCTCCAGTGTGATTGAGTTCATCTCTTTTTAAATAAATTTTAGCTCCACCAAAATGTTCAGTGAGTCTTTCAGCAAAATATAATGGACTAGGTCTTCCAATATAATCTCTTCTATACGTATCTAATTCATTAATAAAAGACTGATCTTTTATTGCCTTTTCATATGCATTTTCAACATCCAAAATTAAGGGCATTAGAGTTTCAGCTACAAATCTTCCACCATGAATGCCAAATTTACCATAAGCATCTGGACCAGTCTTTAAGCTATTTAAATTCATTTTCGTCATAAGCAAACCATCATAAACTTTTACATTTAATTACAAAATCTCTAATTAATTTAGGATCTTTTAGACCTTTCCTAATTTCCAGACCCGATGAAATATCTATTGCAGGTGCTTTAGAAATATCAATGGCACTTTCTATATTTTCTATGTTTAAACCTCCTGCAAGCATCCATTTTTTTTTGGATTTAAAGTTCTTAAGGATATCCCAGTTAAATTTTTTACCATTACCACCTGGTAAAGCTTCAGATGGAGCATCAAATAACAGGATATCACAAGAATCCTCAAATTCTTTATTTTTTCTTATTAGATCAATTTTATTCCTAATATTGATTCCTTTTATCAAAGGAATATTTATTTTGTGTTTAATGTCAAGACATCTCCTTGAATTTTCGTTTCCGTGAAGTTGTATATAGTCGGGATTTATAATTTTTTTAATTTCATTTAAAAATTCATCATTGGGGTCAACAGTGAGGGCTACTATTTTAGTTGTTTTATTTCTTAATTTAAGTAATTCCCTAGATAGATTAATTGAGACGTTTCGTGGTGAATTTGGATAAAAAACCAATCCTACATAATCGACTTGACACTTAATTGCTGTCTTCATTGATATTGCATCATTTATACCACACACTTTGATTTCAAATAGACTATTCATTTTAAATTAGATATTTTTTTAGGTACAAAACAATTTAAGAGTATAGTTATTTATTTAGACGATCCTTCATGCCCTTACCCATTCTGAAATAGGGTACATTTTTTTCTGGTACGGCAACAGCAGCGCCATTTTTTGGATTTCTAGCAATGCGTGCTTTTCTTTTTTTTACATCAAACACTCCAAAACCACGCAATTCAACTCTTTCATTTCTAGAAAGAGCTTTGGTTATAGTATCAAAAAAAACGTTTACAATTTTAGTTGCATCTTTTTGATAAATGCTAGTGTTTAGATTTGCAATTTTAATTATAAGATCCGATTTATTCAAAATAACACCTTTTTAGGAAGATTTTTCGTCTTTTTTTGCCAGTGCAGCTCCTAAAATATCACCTAAACTTGCTCCACTATCTGATGATCCATACTCCGCCATGGCTTTCTTTTCTTCTTCAATTTCTTTCGCCTTGATTGAAAGAGAAATTTTTTTGGTTTTTTTATCAATATTAGTAACTGTAGCGTCAACTTTATCACCTAGACCATAACGATCTGTCTTTTGATCAGCTCTTTCGCGTGATAAATCATTTTTCTTAATAAAACCTTTTAAATAATCGCCTACTTTAACTTCTAAACCATTTTCAGTTATTTCAGAAATTGTACAAGTAACTGTTGATCCTTTTCTTATGTTGTCAATTTCAGTAGTAGCAATATCTTCTGTAAGTTGTTTAATACCAAGAGAAATTCTTTCTTTTTCAATATCTATATCAAGTATTTTAGCTTGAATAGATGAACCTTTTACAAAATTTTTAATAAGTTCATCACCGTTACCATCCCAACTTATATCTGAAAGGTGTACTAGACCGTCTATATCTTCTGTAAGACCTATAAAAAGTCCAAATTCTGTTATATTCCTAATCTCACCATCAATAATATCACCAACTTTATTTATGTTTTTATATTTTTCCCAAGGATTCTCTACGCATTGTTTTATGCCGAGAGAAATTCTTCTTTTTTGAACGTCAATCTCCAGTACCATTACCTCAACTTTTTCTGAGGTAGATACAATTTTTCCAGGATGAACGTTTTTCTTAGTCCAACTCATTTCTGATACATGAACTAACCCTTCAATACCGTCCTCTAATTCAACGAAAGAACCATAATCCGTAATATTAGTAACAATTCCTGACATTTTTGCACCTACAGGAAATCTTTCAAATACTTTAAGCCAAGGATCCTCAGTAAGTTGCTTTATTCCGAGTGATATTCTTTGTGTTTCGTCATTGAATTTTATAACTTTGACTTGAACAGATTCGCCCACTTGAAGCGCTTCAGATGGATGGTTAATTCTTTTCCATGAAATATCAGTTACATGCAATAAACCATCAACACCACCTAAATCGACAAATGCACCGTAATCAGTTATATTTTTAATAACACCTTGCAAAACTTGACCCTCTTGAAGATTTGCAACTAGTTCAGTTCTAGCTTCAGCTCTACTGTCCTCTAATACCGCTCTTCTTGAAACAACAATGTTACCCCTTCTTCTATCCATTTTAAGTATTTGAAAAGGTTGAGGTGTACCCATTAAAACACCAAGATCTTTAATAGGCCGTATATCAACTTGACTTCCAGGTAAAAAAGCTGTTGCACCTTCTAAATCTACAGTAAAACCTCCCTTGACTTTTCCAAAAATAATACCGTTCACTCTTTGTTGTTTTTCAAGAGCAACCTCAAGATTTACCCAAGCTTCTTCTCTTCTTGCCTTTTCTCTACTTAAAATTGCTTGACCATTAATATCTTCAAGTCTTTCTATATATACTTCAACCGTGTCTCCAACATTAATCTTCGTCTCTCCCTCATTGTTCCCAAATTCTCTTAAAGGGACACGACCTTCACATTTCAAACCTACATCAATTAAAATCATATCTTTTTCAATAGATATTACCGTTCCAGATACTACTGAACCTTCAATACTTGTCATTTCTTGAAAGCTTTGGTCTAATAACTCCGAGAAACTTTCTTGTGAAGGTTTGGCAGTGGTTTCAGTTTGAGTCAATATTTTCTCCTATATAAAGTCTACAATATTCAATTTTAAATTGTTATAAATTCGGTAAGTCAAGAAATCAATGAATATATTTTATTAAAACTTTAAATTCCTTCAATTATTTTAGTAACCTTTAATAATAATTCATCAGCATCAATAAAGCTTGTATCAATTACATGTGCATCAATAGCAGGAACAAGTGGTGATGTTATTCTACTACTATCTAACTTATCTCTTTCTTTCATTTCTCTAATTAAAGATTGCAACATACACTTTTCATCATTTTCATGCAAGAAAGATATGTTTTTTTCTAATAATCTTCTTTTTGCTCTTATTTCTATACATGCATCGATAAAAAACTTGAAATCAGCATTTGGAAGAATTTTTGTACCGATATCCCTACCATCAAGGATACAGCCGTGAAATTTTTTTTTGTTATTGCCTACAAATTCTTTTTGTTTTGAATTTAATATTTCTCTTAATCTAGGATAAGTGGCAATAAGAGATGCTAGTTTTGCGGTTTCTTCTGATCTTAAATTTTCTTTTTTTATTTCTATAAAATTTAAATTTCTCGCGATTTCAAAGCTATATTTTTCTATATTTAAAGAAGTATGTTTTTTTTTAACAATTAACTCATTAGCAACTTTTCTATACAAAAGTCCCGTATCTAAATGAACAAAACCATATTTTTTAGCCAATTTTTTAGCTAGAGTACCTTTGCCGGATGCAGCTGTTCCATCTATTGCAATCTCAATCATTAAAACTATCTTTTTTATATTAATATATTTTACTTGTCTGTTTGTATACGTTTCAAATTAGCACCAATTTTATTCATTGTTTCAAAAAATGTAGGAAAAGATGAGTTTATAGTATCAGTATCCAATACTTTTATAGGATTTTCAGTTATTAATCCTAAACATAAAAAAGACATAGCAATTCTATGGTCCAATCTAGATTTAATTGTAACGTTTCCGTTTATAGAATAATCTGGTCCTTTACCCTTTATAACCATACTATCTTTTTTTTCTTTTGTTTCAATGCCAACTAATCTTAAACCCTCACTCATTGCATGGATTCTGTCAGTTTCTTTAAATCTAAGTTCTTCAATACCCTCCATTGTTGTTTCACCAATCGCTCTAATAGCAGCTATAGAAAGTATTGGAAATTCATCTATCATAGAAGCAACTCTTGTCTTTGGAATTTTAATTCCTTTCAGTACACTATATTTTGCAGAAATATCTGCAATTGGTTCACCGTTTATTTCTCGTCTGTTTGAAAATGAAATATTCGCACCCATTTCTATGAGGCTTTTATATAATCCGATTCTTAAATCATTGACACATACATTCACAACTTTAACCATACTATTAGGTGTTATTATTGAAGCTACTATAGGAAAGGCTGCACTTGACGGATCCGAGGGAATGTCAATGTCAAGTGGTTTAAGCGAAGGTAAGCCCTCTAAGGTAATTTTCCAAGAAGAATTAGGTAATTTTGTTGTAGTAATTATAGCTCCTAAATATTTTAACATTCTTTCAGTATGATCTCTTGACAAAGTAGGTTCAATAACAGTTGTATTTCCTGTTGAAGATAATCCGGCCAATAGAATACTGGATTTAATTTGAGCTGATGCAACCGGACTATTGTATTCAAGTGGTAATGGAATTTTAGAACCCCTAATTTTAACTGGCAAATTGTCATTACTTGGATTATCAAAAACTGCCCCAGTCTTTATGAGTGGTTTAATTATTCTTTTCATTGGTCTTTTTGATAAAGACTCATCTCCTAAAATTGTTGCTTCAACATCAGACCCGGCTATTAGTCCCATAAGCAATCTTGATCCTGTTCCAGAATTACCCATATCTAATCTATAATTTGAACCAGATAAATTTCCAATTCCATTACCAATGACTTCCCAAATATTTTTATCTTTTTGTATTTTTAGTCCTAAAGTTTTTAATGCGTCTAATGTTGCAATAACATCGTCGCTTTCAAGAAGGTTTTTAATTTTAATTTTACCTGTAACTAATGATCCTATTAAAAGAGCACGATGAGAAATTGATTTGTCCCCAGGTACAATTATATCACCTATTAATTTTGACGATTTATTTGAGGAGATAGAATTCATTAATAAGTTATTTCCTGCATTGATAAAAGCTCAATATATATTTAATTTAGCAAAAGTTAACAAAATTCTTAAAAAACTTTTGACATATTCAATATTTTAAGTTTATTCCAGTATTAGTAAATATTTATTAGGGAGGGTAGGTATGGCAAAACCAGAATGGGGAATAAAGAGAACTTGTCAAGTTTGTGGAAAAAAATATTATGATCTAAACAAATCTCCAATTATTTGCCCCTGCCCTGAAGCTGTAGAATTTGATCCTAACCATTATTTAAGAACAAAAAAAGGTAAGAGTGTTCCTTTAAAGTCATCAGTGGAAAATGACAATGATTTAACAGAAGATATTGAAAATATTGATGATAATGAGATTGATTCTGATGTTGAAGTAGTAAATGACGATGACCCATTACTTGAAATAAACAAAGATGAACAAAATGCATTGGCTGATGAAGATGACGATATTACTTTCATTCATGATGATGAAATTACAGAAGATGATAATAGTATTGATATAGAAATAAATGATGATGACAAGAATTAAAATATTTTTGGGGCTATAGCTCAGTTGGGAGAGCGCTACACTGGCAGTGTAGAGGTCAGGGGTTCGAACCCCCTTAGCTCCACCATTATTTAGGAGTTTTAAAATATATACTTATCAAACCACTCAATTATTCGAATTTGGAATTTAATGATGTCTGTAGTAGCTTTTTATAGTAACCATAGTAACGTAGAGCTACAAAACGAATGGGAAAACAGGTTAAAAATATATAACCCACTAATTAATTTAGTGCCATTGTTAAGTGATCAAGCAGAATATGCTAAAACTGCTCTATTGTGGAAACCACCGCTTGAAAGAGTAAAAAAATTAAAAAACTTGCAGGGTTTAATATCCTTAGGACAAGGTGTAGATCACATAATAAAAGACAACATAATTGATTATGAAATACCTATTGTTAGAATAGTTGATCCTTTTATGGCGAAATCAATGAGTCATTGGGTGGTTATGTCCATTCTCAATTATATTAGGGATACATTTGGTTATTATACGCAGCAAAAAAATAAAATATATAAACCTAGAAAGGAAATTAACTTTACTACCTTAAAAATTGCAGTTTATGGTATTGGAGCCATAGGTAGTGTTGTTGCTAAAGACCTGAAACAATTAGGATTTAGAGTTCACGGGTGGAGTAGAACTCAAAAAAAAATTTCTGGTATAAATTGTTTTATTGGTAAAGATAAATTTAAATATCTTCTCGAAACCTGTGACATTCATATTTGTCTGCTTCCATTAACAATCGAAACAAAAAACATTTTTAATAACTCGTCATTTAAAATAATGAAACATGGTTCATGTTTTATAAATGCTGGAAGGGGAGAACAAGTAGTGGAAGAACATTTGATAGAAAATTGTAAATTAGGTCATATCTCAGCTGCAATACTAGATGTTTACCGTAAAGAACCATTACCAAAAGAGAGCAAACTGTGGGATCTAAAAGAAATCAGAATTTGGCCTCATGTAGCTGCAGAAACAAATCCTGAAACTGCAGCCAAACAAATTGCAAACGCAATAAAACATATTGAAAATGGGAAAATACCGCCTAACACAATAGAAAGAAAACTAGGTTATTAATGTTTCATATTTTGGGGAGTTTATTATGGACTTAAAACAAAAGTTAACAACATCAACCCAAATACGTGGTGCAATGATTTTTGAATTTTTTAGTCCTGGAATACCAATTATACTTAAAAATGCAGGTTGCGAGTTCATAATTTTTGACATGGAGCACGGAGGTCTTTCTTTAGAACAATTTAAGACCCTTTCAATAATATCTAATGCGAATAAAATTGCACCATTTATAAGAATTCCCGAAATTAATTACAATTATATAGCAAGAGCTTTAGATTTAGGTGCATCAGGTATTATGGTTCCAATGGTAAACACACCTGATGATGCAATAAAAATTGTCCAATCATCAAAATATCCTCCACAAGGTAAACGTGGTGCTGGATTTGGTTTTGCACACGATAATTATATTAATCAAAATCCTTTATCTTATATTGAAAAAGCAAATAATTCTCTAATCAATATTATTCAAATTGAAACAAAAAAAGCATTGCAAAATGTTCAAGAAATAGCTTCAATAAATGGAGTGGATTGTCTTTGGGTTGGGCATTTTGATTTGACTAATTTTTTAGGAATACCTGGGGATTTTCATTCGAAGATATATCTAAAAGCAATAAATGAAATTGTTGATGCTGCAGGTGCCCATAAAAAAAGTCTTGGAATAATGGTAAATAATAAACAAGAATTAGAGACTTATTACAAACTTGGTTTTAATATGATTGCAGTTGGAACAGAAATGAATATTTTGTCTAGATCAATTTCTCAAATTTTAAAATAATTTTGATAATTTATATCATGGAGCAAAATTATGTTTAATGTTGGTATCTCAGGAGATTTGTTAAATAGTTTCAATGAGCCATGCTTTGGAATGGAACCATTAAATCTCTTAAAAGAAAGGAAAGATATTGAAATATCTTGGATGGATAAATCAATAATTGAATTAGATACGGAGATGACTTCAAAATTTGACGCAATTCTTTTGAATTTACCAAAAGCAAATTCTAATTGTGTGTCTAATTCTAATTGTAAATTAAAAATAATCTCTAGATTTGGCGTTGGCTATGATTCTGTTGATATCGAAGCTATGAAAAAGAAAAATATTATAGTCACTAATACCCCTAACGCAGTTAGAAGACCTGTTGCTGTTGCAGCTCTTACGCTGATTTTTGCAGCTGCTGGAAGATTATTACAAAAAGATAACCTTGTAAGGAGAGGTAAATGGAATGACAGAACTAATTTTATGGGCACAGGTTTAGTTCAAAAAACTTTGGGGGTTATAGGAGCTGGAAGTATAGGATCTGAGACAATTAAATTGTCCAAGCCTTTCTTTAAAAATATTTTAGCATATGATCCATATAAATCGGAAAAACAATTAACAGAAATTGGTGCAATTAAAGTTGATCTTATTGAATTAGCATACAAGAGTGACTTTGTTGTAATTCTCTGTAATCTTGATAGCAATACAAAAGGTATGATTCAAAGTAATTTTTTTTCAAATATGAAAAAAAGTGCTTATATTTTTAATTTATCAAGAGGCCCGGTAATAAATGAAATTCATCTGGAAAATGCACTTGAGGAAAAGGAAATTGCGGGTGCCGGTCTAGATGTGACCGAAAAAGAACCTCTTTCAACAAAGAGTAAATTATTAAAATATGAAAATGTTATAATAACCCCGCACGCCCTATGTTGGACAGATGAGTGTTTTAAAGATATAGCAACTGAAGCGATAAGTTCCATACTAAACTATATAGATAAAAAACCGATATTAAACCAAGTAAACTAATGATTTATTATGCAGCTACTTCTCTAATTGATTGATAAATTACAGCAAGAGCACTTTCGTTGCTTTTGCAACCTCTTAATTTTGTAGTAAGCTCTTTATTTCTTAGTAATCTTGAGATGAGGGCTAAAGCCTGTAGATGTTCTGAGCCTTTATTATCTGGAGCAATTAATAAAAAAATAATATCCACGGGTATATCATCTGTTGAATTAAAGTCTAATCCATTTACTAACGTTGATACAAAAACATAAGGCTTATCAATATCAGTTACATTAGCATGGGGAATAGCAATGCCTCTACCAACAGCTGTTGACCCTAATTTTTCTCTTTTGGTTAAATTTTCTAAAAGTGATCTAGAATTTATTCCAAGTTTGAATTCTACCAATTTACTTAGTTCTTCTAATACTTGTTTTTTACTAGTACCCTCAAAATTTACTAAGAAAGCATCATCAGACAACATATCATTGATATTCATATTTGACCTTAAAATTTAGGAATTTTTTTATAATTTTACGTTAAATAATATCAACTTCGACTTCAGTCAAGTTTATAATTGAAAAAATGTAATTTTAAAAATTATTTCCAAGATAGACATCTCTGACTGTCCTGTCTATTTTAATTTCACTTGGGCTACCTGACATGATAACAGACCCATCAAAAAGTATATATGCTCGATCAACTATACTTAGAGTTTCTCTGACGTTGTGATCTGTAATAAGTACGCCTATATTTTTTGATTTTAATTTATTAATTAAATTTCTTACATCATTAATTGCAATGGGATCTATACCTGCAAGCGGTTCATCAAGAAGAATGAAATTTGGACTTGAAGCTAAGGCTCTGGCAATCTCAGTCCTTCTTCTTTCTCCACCAGACAATGTTGCACCATTTGAGTTTCTTATTTTATTTAAATTGAATTCAGCCAATAGTTCTTCTAAAATTTGGAATTTATAATTTTTGTCATATTTTTGTACTTCTAAAACAGATAATATATTCTCTTCAACTGTTAATCCTCTAAAAATAGATGATTCTTGTGGTAAGTAACCAATACCTTCTTTCGAACGCATATGTATTGGTAAGTGATTAATACGTTCTTGATTTAAAAAAATGTCACCTTCATCAGTATCAATTAGCCCTGCTATCATATAAAAACAGGTAGTTTTGCCAGCCCCATTTGGCCCAAGAAGCCCAACAGCTTCTCCTCTATTTAATTTTAAAGAAACTTGGTTAACAACTTTTCTTTTGTTGTATGTTTTAGAAATAGAATTTATTTTTAATTCTTGTTTTGGAATTGTGTCTTTAGGCTCATTTAATATATAAGATATTGAAGCACTTTTGTTGTTTTGATCATTTAAAGATGATTTTAAGCGTTTGAGCTCTTCTTCTAAACTAGTCAGTTTAATCTCCTTTTTTTTGTTTTTTAGTGGTAGAAAAAGTTCCTTTAACACGTTTTTTATTTTTTTCATCACCAACAATATTACTGATACCAGTTCTCAAATTTGTAATACCTTTAGAGCCTGAAAGTTTAGATTTCTGGTTAATTATGACAACATTACCTGTTAATTGTATAATTTCATTATTTGCATTATAAAGTCCCAAGTCAGCTTTAGATTTTCTTTCTTTTTCCTTGTTTTCAATGATAACATTCCCCTTAGCGACAGCCTTTTTCAGGGATTTGTTAGTAGGATCAAAATTAGCTTTAACATCATCTGCATAAATTATAGTTTTATTTGATAAAATTATTTTAACATTTCCTTCTGCTTCGGCTTTGTTATTAACATCGTCAAAAATAATTTTTTTTGTTGATTCTACGTATCCAGATGGAGATGAAAATGTTTGGAAAGGACCTGATATCTTAGCAATCTTATCATTAAAATTATATGTCATGTATTGACCGGTTGCCTTTGTGTTTTCTTTTGTAAGAACAACTTTATCTTCTGCAAATATTTTTTTCAAAATATTTTCTCCATTTTCATAAATATAATCTGCTTTAATAATATTTGCTTTTAAAGTAACACCATCTTTTTTTAAAATAACATTTCCTTTTGCAAGATAATATTTTTCTTTTTCAAACCACTCTAGTGATTCGTCAGCCTCTACAGTTAATTCTGATTTATTATTATTTGTTTTTGCCCACACTAGTTGTGAAAAGGAGGCAAACACAATAAAAACAAATATAATTATTTTTTTAGTAGGCATTTTTTTGTAATAAAAGCATCCTCAATTTAGCTTTTCCTTTTATTTTTATATATTCACCATTTTTTTTTATTTGAAGACCTTTACCTTCTATTATCGTATTGCCAGAAACTATATCAACATTATCATTTGTATGATAATTTCCTTTTTTGAAAGTTCCAGTTAATGTTTGTGTTGTTAGGGTGAATTTTCTAGTTTTTTTGGTGATTTTGACTTTATTTGAAAAAAAGAAATCATTATAGTCATTAGTTATAATAGCATTCCCTGCAGTAATTTTAGTTAAAATACCTTTTTGATCAATTGTTGTTATAGAATTTTCTAAAATAACCTTCTTCTTTTTTGATTCTATTTCTTCTAAGGTGTCAGCAATAATTAAAAATTTATCTCCTTGTTTATTTTGTTGTCTAATTTCAACACCAATTATCTTATCTTGGTTCTCCGAGCTTCTATTATATTTATCTTTGTCTCTGAAGAAATCATCGTCGTTTAAAAAATTATTAACTACAAAACTCATAATAAGAAGAAAAACTAAAGAAGAGAAGACTGTTTTACCACTAATTATTTTCATTTTTATCTAAAAATTTTTGTAAAGTTTTAATTTATCAATGGGCAAAAATATCTAAATTTTCAAAACCAATTAAATCTAATTCTGATCGTGTTTTTAAAAATTCAAAACACTTTTTAGCAATTTTTTCTTTATTTTCACGTATAAGTAATTGATCTAATTTATTCTTTATTTGGTGAAGATAAAGAACATCTGAGGCGGCATATTTTAATTGAGACTCACTTAGGGTTTCTAATCCCCAATCAGAAGTTTGATTTTGTTTATCTAAATCTAAATTCAAAAGATCTTTACATAAGTCAGCTAGACCATGTTTTGCACCAAAAGTTCTTGATAACTTAGATGCTATTTTTGTACAATATAATTGACCATTTAATTTACATATATTTTTTTCTATAACAGCTATATCAAATCTTGCAAAATGAAATAATTTTGTTGAATTTGGATTTTTAAAAATTTTTTTTAGATTAGGAAAATTATTTTCTTTTTCTAGGCTTTTTTTGGATATTTGAACAAGATGCGCATTACCATCTCCGCTTGAAAGCTGTATCAAACATAATCTATCTCTATTAATATTGAGTCCCATTGTTTCTGTATCAATTGCTATAACATCACCAAAGTTCAATTCAGATGAAATGTCATCATGATATAAAAAATAAGTCATTTATTATCCATAAAACTTTAAAAAATATGTGTCATGACTAAATATATTAAGTAGTTAAATAAATCTACAAACAAAATCATAATTCAATATAGCATAAAAGGTAAATCCAATGGGTACAAATATAAATAAAAAAATTGCAGTCATTGGGGGCAGTGGGTTTTTAGGCAAATCATTGTTGAAATTACTTTTAGATGAAAATGCTGAAATAATTTTATTTACTCGAAAAAAAAATTATGAAAAAAATATTAATAAAATTTTTCCTAACAATTACATTAAATGTATTCAGTGGAATATTAACAATTTAAAGATCATTGAAGAAAATATTAAAAATGTAAATTGTATAATAAATTTATGTGGAATTCTTTTTGAAAATAAAAATGGTGATTTTTTTAAAGTACATACAGATCTTCCTGCATTCTTAGGAAGGATTTCTTTAGAACATAAAATTAATACATTAATTCATGTTTCTGCACTCGGTGTATCTACGAACTCTGAAAGCAAATATTCTAGAAGTAAAGCTGAGGGTGAAAATAAATTACTAGAACATTTTCCTAACGGTAAAATTTTAAGACCTTCTTTGCTCTTTGGTAATGGTGATAATTTTTTTGGACAGTTTTCTGAAATGGCTAAATTTTCTCCTATTTTGCCAGTAATTTCTAGATCAACAAAATTCCAACCAGTTTTTGTTGATGATGTAGCAAAAGCAATAATAAAATTATTAAAAAATAGAAAAAATAAAAATAATATTTATGAATTAGCAGGTGATTCAATTTACTCTTTTGAAGAATTGTTAAAAATCTTATTAGAAATTAAAAATATTAAAAGATTTCTTATTCCGCTCAATCCAAAACTCATGATGATACCTGCATTTTTTTTACAAAATTTACCTAAACCTCCTTTTACAGTTGATCAAATGATACTTCTTAAAACAGATAATGTATTAAAAAATGGTTTACCTGGATTAAAAGATTTGGATATTAAAATTTCTGACATGAAAACTGAGCTTTTAAAAATATACTAACAAAACTAAGTTAAATGTAAGCATATACTAAGATTAGAATTCCAAGAATAACCCTATATGTAACGAAAATTTTTAGTGAAGCTTTATTAATCCAGTTCATAAACAACCTAATTGTAATTAAAGCGGCGCAAAAACTTAAAATTATACCCAAAATCATTTCATTATTAAAAAAGAAACCTTTTTCGATGAACAAATTTATGCTTTCCAATGTTGTTGCGGCAATTATAACTGGGATTGATAATAAAAGAGAATATTTAGACGCGTCAAAACGGCTTAAACCCATAAATAACCCAGTAGTTATAACAATTCCTGATCTACTGGTTCCAGGAATAATTGCTAGTGTCTGAGCAATGCCAATTACGAGTGCGTCTTTTAAATTCAAACTTTTAAAATATTTTATAACTTTAAGATTTCTGTCTGCTATACCTAATAATATTCCAAATATTAAGGTAGTCCATCCAATGACTTCTAAACTTCTAATTATATCAAAATTATTTATATGAACTAAAAATCCTACAATAATGACGGGTACAGTGCTAATTATTAGATTCTTTAAAATAATAAAGCCTTTGTCATCTTTTTTAAAATAAATTGTATCTGAAATTATTTTCATTAAATCGTTCTTTAAATAATATATTACAGCTAATAAAGACCCAAAGTGAAGAGAGACATCAAATCCTCTGCTAGAATCTATGTTTAAAAAAAATTCAGGAATTATGATAAGATGGGCACTTGATGAAATAGGTAAGAATTCTGTAATTCCTTGAATTAATGATAAAATAATTATTATTTCAAAAGCCATTTAAAACTCTATCTTTTATATAAACTTTATTTATCTTATATATTGATAATATCTATTTTAATATAGGATTAATTATTATTTTAATTTCTTTTAAAATTTTTTGAGCTGTAATTGCATGAATTGGAATAAGCAAAACCCATATTTAGCTAAAATCACTTCTAAAAAACTTTTATCTGGCAAACAGTCAAATAAAGAAGTTTTTCATTATGAAATTTCTCTAGGTGATAGCGGTATTATTTATCAACCTGGAGACAGCTTAGGAATTTTCCCAGTAAATAATAATACTTTAGTAAGAGCTATTATAAATAGATTACAAGTAAATCCTACATATATACCCGAAGGATATGATTTTAACATTCATGAGTTATTAGAAAAAAAATTTGAGATACTTACACCTACAAACAGATTAATAAAATTTGTTAACGATAATATTAATCATAATGTTTTAAATCATTCTTTAGCTTCTAAAAATATAGATATATTGATGGATTTTAAATATGGAAAAGATGTTTTAGATTTCATGAATTTGGATGAAAATCTTAAATTTGATGTATTACATTTCTTGACCCTTTTAAAACCACTCCAACATAGAGCTTATTCTATTACTTCAAGTAACTTAATTTTTAAAAACTCAGTACATATAACGGTTTCAACTCAAAGATGGCATAGAAAAACTAGGGATTATGGCGGTGTTTGTTCAACATTTTTATCTGATATTTGTAAATTAGGTGATAAAGTAAAAATCTTCTTGATTCCAAATAAATTGTTCAGATTACCTGATGACCAAAACAAGCCAATAATTATGATTGGTCCTGGTACGGGTGTGGCTCCTTTTTTATCTTTTATACAAGAAAGAAAAAATTTAAAGAGTAATGGAAAAAATTGGTTATTTTTTGGTGCTCAGACCAAGAAAAATGATTTTATATATGAAGATCAAATTTTAAATTTTGTTGAAGAAAAAATTTTGAATAATTTTGACACTGCTTTTTCAAGAGATCAGGAAAAAAAAATTTATGTGCAAGATAAAATTAACGAAAGAAGTGATGAATTTTTCCAATGGTTAAAAAATGGTGCAATAATATACGTATGTGGAGACGCTCATAAAATGGCTAAAGATGTTGAATTCACAATTATAAAATTAATTTCAAAAGAGCTTAAATGTGATCATGAAAAAGCTTTGGAATATTTAAAAATGTTAAAAAAAGAAAAAAGATACTTATTAGATGTGTATTAAAAAGATTATTATAAAATTAAACAGAGCGTAGAGGTTATTTATGAAATGGGATAGATTAAGATTATTTAATATCGTTGCCCAAACTCGAAATATTACTGAAGCTTCCTATATTTTACAAATGAGTCAGTCTGCGTTGAGTAGACAAATGAAGGCTCTAGAAAACGAATTAGGTGTCAGGCTTTTTTTAAGAAACTCAGATGGTATTTCTTTGACTAAAGCCGGTATGAGATTATCTTCTTCTGTTCAAATTTTAGCCTCTGATATAAGCAAGACTCACAATCAACTGCTTCAGGACATGGATGTTCCTTCGGGTAGATTGAATGTTACAGCTACAAATGCATTTGGAGCTTTATGGGTTGCTCCTAGAATGTCAAAATTCAAAAATTTATTTCCAGAAATAAATGTTGCGCTTAGCCTAAGAGATTCTGAGCCTCGAGTTACCAATTTTAACTCCGACATTGAGGTTAGAATGACACCCAGTGTTTCTCAAGACGATATTCAAATTAAATTAGCTGACTGTAGATATAAGATATTTGCATCAAATGAATATATTTCTAAAAATGGATATCCAAAAACTAGTAGTGATTTAGATAATCATAAAATAATATCTTATGGAGAAGATGCACAACCTCCTCTTGATAGACATCGACTGAATTGGCTATTAACAATTGGAAAAGAAAATAAAAGACCAAGAAAACCAATTTTAGAGGTTTCTAGTATATATGGTATAGCAAAGGCTACAGAGGTTGGTATGGGAATAGCCTCATTACCAGATTGGATGGAATTTGAAATGATAGAATTAACAGAAATTTTATCCCAACTAGAAGGACCTAAAATGTCAATTTCTTTATGTTTTAATTACGAGTTGAGAAATGATTCTAGAATTAGGGCATTTAAGGATTTTATGATTAAAGAGGCAGAGATTATTAATTAATTTGTTAATCAATTTTGTAATGCATTTTATACATATCTGACATATAATGATTAATTTTACAATTATATGTAAATTCTCTATGTTCCACTTTCTTTACTAGGGAATAAGTGTAATAAGTCTTAATGATAAATGGCTAATTTTACGAATTTACGGGAATTAAATGAATATTAAAAAAATCAACAAAATGGGTTTTCCTGAAAAATATGGTTTATATGATTCAGATAACGAACATGAAAATTGTGGTTTTGGTTTTATTGCAAATATAAAAAATGAACCCAAACATGAGATAGTGCATCAAGCCTTGGAAATTGTTCATAACCTTGACCATAGAGGTGCTATTGGAGCTGATCCATTAGCGGGCGATGGCGCTGGTATTTTAATTCAAATACCACATGATTTTTTTAAAGAAGAATTTTTAAAGACTGATATTAAACTTCCAGATATTGGCACTTATGGGGTTGGCATGGTTTTCCTGCCCCCAGAAAAAAACAGAGCTGATTCTGCAATAAATTCAGTTGAAGAAGCAATCAAAAAAGAAGGTCAATCTCTAATTGGATGGAGAGATGTTCCAGTTGATGATTCTGTTTTAGGAGAAACTGTAAAAAATAATGCGCCAATCATTAGGCAATTTTTTATTCAAAAAGGAAAAAACACAAAAGCTGAAAAAGAATTTCAAAGAAAATTATATGTAATAAGAAAGCAAAGTCTTTTCTTACTTCAACAAGAATTACAAGATGATTGCGATGATTTCTACATTGTTTCACTCTCAACAAGAACGATAATATTTAAAGGAATGGTGTTAGCACCAAATCTATCAAAATTTTATATTGATTTTCAAAATAAGAATTTCAAAACTGCTATAGCTCTTTTCCATCAAAGGTTTTCAACAAACACTTTCCCGTCATGGCGTCTAGCCCAACCTTTTAGATATTTATGTCACAATGGTGAGATTAATACTGTAAAAGGAAATACAAATTGGATGAACTCTAGACGATACAGCATGTATTCTGAACTCTTAGGAGATGATCTAAAGAAATTATGGCCAGTTATAGAAAAATCACCATCAGACTCAGCAACATTTGATAATGCTTTAGAACTTCTTGTAATGGGTGGTTATTCACTACCTCATGCAATGATGCTAATGATACCTGAAGCCTGGAAAGATAACTCATTAATGGATCCAAAAAGATCTTCATTTTATGAATATTACTCTGCATTAATGGAGCCATGGGATGGACCAGCTGCAATGGCTTTTACAGATGGTGTTCAAGTTGCAGCAACTTTAGATCGCAACGGTTTAAGACCAGCTAGATATGTCGTAACAGATGATGACTTGGTTATAATGTCATCAGAAGTAGGTGTTCTTAGAGATATTCCAGAACATAAGATTATTCAAAAATGGCGGTTACAACCAGGAAAAATGCTTCTGGTTGATTTAGATGAAAAAAGAATAATTTCAGATGAAGAGCTTAAGGATAATTTAGTTAATTTGTATCCTTATGACGAGTGGGTTAAAAATTCGAAAGTTAATATTAAATCAATTGATTTTAATACAAATAAAACATTGCCAGAGGATAATGTTTTATTAGATTTACAGCAAGCATTTGGGTATAACAAAGAAGATCTCAAATTTTTTCTTGAGCCAATGATTTTAGAGGGGCAAGATCCAATTGGATCAATGGGAAGAGACATACCCTTAGCTGCGTTATCAGATAAAAACAGGCTTTTATATGACTATTTTTTTCAAAATTTTGCTCAGGTAACAAATCCTCCTATAGACCCAATTCGAGAAGAGTTGGTAATGTCTTTGATGAATTTCATAGGACCAAGGCCAAATTTGCTTGATCCTAAATCAGGTAAAAATCAAAAGTTAATTGAAGTTGACCATCCGATATTAGATAATTTAGATATAGAAAAGATTAGAAATATAGATAAATTTACTTCTAAAAAGTTAAGGTCCGTTACTTTAAGTATTTGTTATAATAAAAAAGAAAATCCCAATTTAGAAATTGAAAATTTTTTACAAAGCATTTGTATTGAAGCTGAAAGAGTTATAAATAGCAATGCCTGTAATATAATTATCTTATCAGATAAAGAAGTTGATCAAAACAATATTGCAATTCCTGCATTACTTGCTACGAGCTCAGTACATCACCATTTAATAAAAAAAGGTCTAAGAACAAAAGTAGGATTAATAATAGAAACTGGAGAAGCAAGAAGGGTTCATGATCTATGTCTTCTTGCAGGTTATGGAGCAGAAGCAATAAACCCATATTTAGCTTTCTATACCTTATCAAACATAATTAAAAATCATAATCAGGAAATTGAAGAAAAAGAAGCTTACACAAAATATATCAAAGCGGTAACAAAAGGCATGCTTAAAGTAATGTCTAAAATGGGTATTTCTACATATCAATCTTATTCTGGTGCTCAAATTTTTGATGCAGTAGGTCTTTCTTCTAATCTTGTTGATAGATACTTTTGCGGAACGTCATCAAAAGTAGAAGGTATTGACTTAGAAGAAATTCAAATAGAAACAGAGAATAGACATGAATTAGCTTTTGGTGATTCTCCAATATTATCTAATGATCTTGATGTTGGTGGTGATTTAAGCTTTAGAGTTCGGGGTGAAGAACATGTTTGGACTCCTGAAACTATTGGAATGCTTCAACATTCAGTTAGAAGTGCTAATTATGATACTTTCAAAAAATACTCTAAGAAAATTAATGATCACTCTATAAAATTAAAAAATTTGAGAGGTTTATTTAAGTTCACAAATAAAGCAAAAGCTATAAATATAGATGAGGTAGAACCTACATCTGAAATAGTTAAAAGATTTGCTACAGGTGCTATGTCACTTGGATCAATATCCACAGAAGCTCATACAACCTTAGCAATTGCAATGAACCGTCTTGGAGGAAGATCTAACACAGGAGAAGGTGGAGAAGAGACATCAAGATTTGTTCCTCTTTCTAATGGTGACTCTATGAACTCCAGAATAAAACAAGTTGCATCCGGAAGGTTTGGGGTTACAACTGAATATTTATCAAACGCGACTGATATTCAGATCAAAATGGCACAAGGTGCTAAACCAGGTGAGGGTGGACAGCTTCCAGGTGGAAAAGTTGATGAATTTATTGCTAAAATTAGACATTCAACACCAGGTGTTGGTTTAATATCACCACCACCTCATCACGATATTTATTCAATTGAAGATTTAGCACAACTTATACATGATCTCAAAAATGTTAATCCAAAAGCTAGAGTTTCTGTAAAACTTGTATCTGAGATTGGCGTTGGAACCGTCGCTGCTGGAGTTAGTAAGGCTTATGCTGATCATGTAACTATTTCAGGAAATGATGGTGGTACTGGTGCAAGTCCAATTACATCTTTGTTAAATGCTGGTGGTCCTTGGGAAACTGGTTTAGCTGAAACCCATCAAACACTTGTCATGAACGGATTAAGAGAAAGAATAGCTGTCCAAGTTGACGGAGGATTAAGAACTGGAAGAGATGTTGTAATTGGAGCAATTTTGGGTGCTGATGAGTTTGGATTTGCAACTGCCGCCCTTATCTCTGAAGGATGCATAATGATGAGAAAGTGTCATTTAAATACTTGTCCTGTAGGGGTTGCTACACAAGACCCAGAACTTAGAAAAAATTTTACTGGAACACCAGACCATGTCGTAAACTTTTTTGTTTTCATTGCTAATGAAGTAAGAGAGATAATGGCAGGGCTTGGTATTAGAAAGTTTAACGATTTAATTGGAAGAAGAGATCTTATTGATTTTAATGGAGCAGAAGAACATTGGAAAGCTCACGGATTGGATTTAAGAAAACTTATTGTAAGTTTGGAAAAAGAAAAAGATGAGACTTTTTATAATTCAAAAGAACAAAATCATAGGTTAGAACTTGCTCTTGATAATGAATTAATTTCAAAATCAAAAAAAGCTATCTCAGATAAAACAAAAGTAAATATTTCATCAAAAATTGTAAATACTAATAGAACTGTTGGCGGAATGTTATCAGGGGTTATAGCAAAAAAGTACGGTCATAATGGATTGCCCAAGGATACAATAAATGTTGATTTTACAGGTAACGCTGGCCAAAGTTTTGGAGCTTGGTTATCAAAAGGTATTAATTTTAACTTAAAAGGTGATGCTAACGATTATGTAGGTAAGGGCCTATCTGGTGGTAGAATATCCGTGAGTCCTCATGAAACAAGTAAAATTATTCCTGAAAACAATATCATTGCTGGAAACACGCTCTTGTACGGTGCAATCTCTGGAGAATGTTATCTTAGAGGAGTTGTAGGAGAACGTTTTGCAGTTAGAAACTCAGGTGCTACAGCTGTTGTTGAAGGTTGTGGTGATCATGGGTGTGAATATATGACAGGTGGTGTTGTTATTATACTTGGAAAAACAGGTAGGAATTTTGCAGCAGGAATGTCTGGTGGAATAGCCTATATTTTAGATGAAGATGGTACATTTGAAACGAAGTGTAATAAAGCTATGGTAGGTTTAGAGAAATTACAAAATTTAAGAAACTTTGGTACTCCTTCAACAAAAGATATTGATAATGATTTACTTGATTTTGATGAAGCACGATTAAAATTAATAATTCAAAGACATTTAAAATATACTAAAAGTGAAAAAGCCAAATTAATTTTAGATGATTGGAATAAATATCTTAATCTTTTTTATAAAATAACCCCTTTTGATTTTAAGAGAGCTTTAAACGAAAGAAAACAAAAACTTGAAGATGATAATAAAGTACCAAATAGAATTGCTGGAGAATGATATGGGTAAGGTAACTGGATTTATGGAATTAGACCGAGTTGAAAGAGATTATGAACCGGTTGAGGACAGAATAAAACATTTTAAAGAATTCTTAATTCCTCTAGACCAAACAAAAGTTTCAGAACAAGGTGCTAGATGTATGGATTGTGGGATTCCATATTGTCATCAAGGTTGTCCTGTTAATAATCTAATTCCTGATTGGAATGATTTAATTTACAACAATAAATGGAAAGAAGCTCTTGATTTACTCCAATCGACAAATAATTTTCCAGAATTTACAGGTAGAATTTGTCCAGCACCATGTGAAGCATCATGTACTTTGAATATTACAGATAATCCTGTAGCTATTAAAACAATTGAATGTTCCATTGTAGATAAAGGGTGGGAAGAAGGTTGGATTAAACCAATCATTAGTAATAAAAAAACAGGTAAGAAAGTTGCTGTTATTGGTTCTGGGCCTTCTGGTTTAGCATGTGCACAGCAACTAGCTAGAGCAGGTCATTCTGTTGTCGTGTTTGAAAAAAATTCTAGAATAGGTGGTCTTCTTAGAATTGGTATACCTGATTTCAAAATGGAAAAACATCTTATAGATAGAAGAATGTCTCAAATGGAGGTCGAAGGTGTAGAGTTCAGAGTTAATTCTCACATTGGTAAAAATATAAAAATCGAAGAATTAAATAATGATTTTGATGCAATTGCTTTTTGTGGGGGATCAGAAAATCCAAGAGATTTACCGGTCAAGGGTAGAGAACTAAAGGGTATTTATTTTGCTATGGAGTTCCTCTCTCAACAAAATGATAGAGTTGCAGGTAATAAAATAGATCCAAAGGTTGAAATCTCAGCAAAAGGAAAGAATGTTCTTGTAATTGGTGGTGGAGATACTGGATCAGATTGCGTTGGTACTTCTAATCGTCAAGGCGCTAAGTCAGTTACTCAACTCGAATTACTAGATCAACCACCTGAAAAAGAAAATAAAGCACTCACCTGGCCCGATTGGCCTTTAAAACTTAGAACCTCAACATCTCATCAAGAAGGATGCGATAGAAATTGGTCTGTTTTAACAAAATCATTTGAAGGTCCTGACGGCAAAGTTAACAAACTAAATTGCGTTAAAGTTGAATGGTCAAAAGATGAGAATGGAAGAATGAAAATGAGTGAGGTTGCAGGAACTGAATTTTCTTTTGAAGTAGATCTTGTGCTACTTGCAATGGGTTTTGTACATCCAGTTCATGAAGGTTTAATAAACAGTTTAGGTGTTAACCTAACACCAGCTGGTAATTTAGATGCAAATGATACAGAATATAAAACATCTATTGAAAAATTTTTTGCAGCTGGCGACTCAAGACGTGGTCAGTCATTAGTTGTTTGGGCAATAAGAGAAGGCAGACAATGCGCAAGATCTATTGATAAGTTTTTAATGGGAAAATCTGAACTACCAAACTAGACAGTTTTTTTAATTTAATAAATATTAAAACCTTTTTTATATTAATTTAAATTGAAAAGTTGAAATTTAAATGGATCATAAAATTATCGTTAGAGAAAAAAAAGAAACTGATAATGATCAAATTAAAATTATTTTAAATAAAAATTTTGGTGAAAATAGATATCATAGGACTGTATACTTATATCGAAAAAAATCCCCTATTAATAGTCTGTCACTTGTATCCTGTTTAAATGAAGATCCCAATACTGTAATTGGTTCTATTACTTTTTTCAGAACAATAGTTAGCAATATTAATTGCCTACTTCTTGGCCCTTTAGCTGTAAGTGACCCTTATCAAGGAAAGGGTTTTGGTAAAATACTAGTAAGAAAAGGATTAGAAATTGCTAAGCTAAAAAATGAATCAATATGTTTTGTTTCAGGTAAATATAACTACTACAAAGAATTTGATTTTTTGAAATTAAGTAGTAAAGGTTTTATTATTAGCACACTAGGTAATTTAACTTACAGTGAACTTCTTGTTAAAGAGCTAAAAAAAGACAGTATAAACTTATTACCTCTAAAGTCACAACTTCTTCCTGAAAAATAATTTGAATAATGATTACTCTTTATCACTATTACTTATGTTCATCTTCAAGATATATTAGGCTTATTTTAGAAGAACATAAAATCTTATATCAGACTCAGCTAGAAAATTATTGGAAACCACAAAAGGATTTTCTACAGCTCAACCCAGCTGGTCACTTGCCAGTTTTAATTAATGAAGAAAATTTTCCAGTTATTGGAGCGAATGCTTGTGTTGAGTACATTCGGGATCTTCAATCAAGACCTAATTTATTCGTCAATGATTATAGAGAGAAAGCTGAAATAAATAGGTTAATCCATTGGTTTGACGTAATTTTTAAAAAAGAAGTCTTTGATCCCATTATTTATGAAAAAGTATTTTCAAGGATAATAGATAATATTACTCCTAATAGTGAAAATATAAGGGCAGCTCTTAATAATTTGGATTTTCATATTCAATATTTTAATTACTTACTAAATAATAAAAATTACTTTATTAAAGATGAATTAACTTATTTAGATCTTCTAGCAGCAGCGAATTTTTCGGTTTTAGATTATTTAGGATTATTAAATTTAAAAAGTTATGAAAACATAAGAGAATGGTATTTTAAAATTAAGTCAAGGCCTTCATTTAAAACATTATTGAAGGATCAAATGGTTGGGCTTAATCCACATGAAAACTATAAAAAAATAGATGTTTAACTATAACTTTGTTTTTATTTCTTGAATAATATCAGTTATATTTTGCAATTGATCTGTTTCAGATAATCTGTGTCCTGCATTTTTTTCCAATAATAATTTAACATCTTTCGTTCCTGTAAAATTCTTAATTATTTTTATACTTAAATCATATGGTACAGCATCATCAGCCATACCATGGTACAAGTAAACAGGACCATTGAAATATATGCTATCTGCTAAAGTTAGGTTTTTAAAACTGTCTTTAATTAATTTATATGAAAAATCGTTTTTTGATCCATCTTCATATCTTATAGTTGTCATCTTGTTTTTTATTAATTTTCTTTTCTCATTCCCTGTCATTTTGTCCCATATTAAAAGTTTAGGAAAATCTGGAGCAGGAGCTAAACCTATAATTGCAGAAATTTTTTGTGGAATTCGTTTTGCTAACATTAGCATAATCCAAGCGCCCATTGATGATCCAACTAAAATCTGTTTGTCTTTAGTAAGTTTGTTAATTAAATACTCAGCATCCTGATACCAATCAGAAAAACAAGTTTTATCAATTGATCCTGATGATTGACCATGACCTGAATAATCAAACCTTAAAAAGCTATGATCATTCTCTTTTGCCCATTTTTCTAAATATAATGCTTTTTTACCTTGCATATCTGAGTTAAAACCACTTAAGAATACAATACCCTCTTTTTTTCCTATTAATTGGTTATATGCTATTGTGTTATTATTTAATCTATTAATAAATTTAGTCATTTATAAATCCGTTTGATTTAAGGTTAATAAAATGAATAAGAAAAAATATACTATAGCTCAAATTTTACCAGCGTTAAATACTGGTGGTGTGGAAAGAGGAGTCGTAGAAATTTCTAAAGCACTAGTTGAAAATAATTTTAGATCAATTGTTATTTCTTCTGGGGGTCATATGGTTTCTCAAATAACTAGAAATGGTGGGATCCATTATGAACTTGATGTAGCAACAAAAAATCCATTAAAATGGTCAAGAATTAGGTGTGAGTTAAAGAGAATTTTAGAAAGCGAAAATGTAGATCTAATTCATTTTTGTTCTCGAGCGCCTGCATGGATTGGGATGCCACTTGGAGGAATACTCAATATTCCAATTATTACTTCAGTGCATATGAGGTTTAGAAAATCTAATATATTTAAAAAATACTATAATAGTATTTTAACTAAAGGTAATACTATAATTGCTATTTCAAAGCACATTGAAGAGAGTATAAAAACTTATTTTCCAAAAGTAAGTGGTAAAATTAAAATTATTCACAGAGGTGTTGATTTAGATCTATTTGATCCAAACAAAATTAATCCTGCTAGAATAATAGCTCAATCAAAGTATTTAAATTTAAAAGATAATGTTCCTGTCATAATTATGGCAGCAAGACCGGCGATGTGGAAAGGTTACCAAATTCTTATAAAAGCTTTATCGAAAGTTAAACATGATTTTCAATGTGTTTTGATTGGAGCAGGTGATGGAAATAATAAATTTCAAAAGATTTTAATAAATAAAATTATCCAATCAAAGTTAGAAACTAAAATAAGACTTATTCACTCAACTAGGGACATACAAGCTGCAATGATTTTAGGTGACTTAATTATAATGCCATCATTAACTCCCGAACCCTTTGGAAGAATAGTTTTAGAAGCACAAGCTTTAGGTAAAATACCGATCGCTTTTGATCATGGTGGAGCATCAGAAACTATAATTGATGGAAAAACTGGATTTTTAGCAGAACCACTAAAAGTAACCAGTCTGTCGGAAAAAATCTCATTTGCTTTATCTTTAAAGCAACAAAAGAGAGAAAAGATAGGTGAATTTGCTAAGAAATTCGTATCAAAAAATTTTAACCATTATAAGATGTGCAATTTAACTTTATCATTATATAAACAAGCTATTGCAGAATATAAAATAAACAGTTAGTGATATAATATGGATTTAAATTAAAATTAAAATATTATGATTACAATTACCCTCCCAAGCAATGACAAAAAACAATATGATAAACCTGTAACCTCTGCTGAAATTGCAAATGATATCTCAGAAAAACTTAAGGCTGACGCTCTTGTTTCAATAGTAAATGGTGAATTATGGGACTTGGACAGGCCCATCGAAGTAGATAGTAAGATTGTAATTTTGACAAAAAAAAATAAAGAAACACTGGATGTTATAAGACATGACGCTGCACATATTATGGCAGAAGCAGTTCTAGAATTGTTTCCTGAAACTCAAGTTACTATAGGCCCATCTATTGAAAATGGTTTTTACTACGATTTTTATAGAGAAAAGAAATTTATCTTATCTGATTTAGAAATTATTGAAAAAAGAATGCATGATATCGTTGATAGAGACGAAACGATTTCAAGAGAAGTTTGGTCTAGAGAAAAAGCAATAGATCACTTCAAAAAAAATAATGAAAAATTTAAACTGGAATTGGTGAAAGCTATTCCAGAGGATGAAACAGTTACATTTTACAGGCAAGGTAAATTTTTAGATTTATGTAGAGGCCCCCACACATGTTCAACAAAAAAACTTGGTCATTCTTTCAAGCTTACCAAATTAGCAGGTTCATATTGGAGAGGCGATAGCAAGAACCAAGTCTTACAAAGAATTTATGGAACTGCTTTTTTTAATGATAAGGATTTAAAAGATTATCTTTTTATGATTGAAGAAGCTGAGAAAAGAGATCATAGAAAATTAGGAAAAGAATTAAATTTATTTCATCTCCAAGAAGAAGCAGTTGGATCAGTTTTTTGGCACAAAAAAGGATGGTCAATTTACCTTGAAATTGAGTCTTATATGAGAAGGAAATTGAAAAAAACATATGAGGAAGTGAAAACACCTCAAGTCATAGATAGATCTTTATGGGAAAAATCTGGGCATTGGGATAAATTCCAAGAACACATGTTTATGGCTAAAGGTGATGATGAAAAAGTGCTAGCTTTAAAACCTATGAATTGTCCTGGTCATGTACAAATCTATAAACAAGGCTTGAAATCGTATAAAGACCTTCCAATTAGAATGGCAGAGTTTGGTTCTTGTCACCGCAATGAACCTTCAGGAGCTTTACATGGTATCATGAGAGTAAGACAATTTACTCAAGACGATGCTCACATTTTTTGTATGAATTCTCAAATCACATCAGAATGTGTAAAATTTTGTGAGTTACTTCAGCAAATTTATAAAGATTTTGGCTTTGCAGAATTAAAGGTTAAATTTTCTGATCGACCTTTGATTCGTGCTGGAGACGATAGCACTTGGGATAAAGCTGAAAAGGCACTTATAGTAGCAATAGAAGCTGCAGGTATAAGTTATACCTTGAATCCCGGAGAAGGTGCATTTTATGGCCCAAAACTTGAATTTGTACTTACGGATGCGATTGGAAGAGATTGGCAGTGCGGAACTCTTCAAGTAGACTTTGTTTTACCTGAAAGATTAGGCGCATATTATGTAGATGTTGATGGGGATAAAAAGCATCCTGTAATGCTACATCGAGCAATTTTAGGATCTTTAGAGAGATGGATTGGTATTTTGATTGAACAATATTCAGGAAGAATGCCATTATGGCTTTCTCCTATACAAGTTATGGTCTGCTCTATAGTTGATTCAACTAATGAATATATATACGAGATTAAAAATAAATTAGATAAATATGGTATTAGGTGTGAAATAGACTTAAGAAATGAAAAGATTGGTTACAAAATTAGAGAACACTCTAATCAAGCTATTCCAATCATTTTAGTCATAGGTAAACAAGAACAAGAAAATAAAATTGTAGCTGTTAGACACTTAGGCTCAAAAAAACAGGAGTTATTGAGTTTAAATGAATTTTTAGAAAATATTGTTAATATATCCACACCTCCAGATTTGCTGGATTATTAAATTGGAATTAATTGTTGCTTTGTTAACTAATTTTTTGAAATTTAATAACATATTTCTATAAAATGTTGTAATACTTATTGAAAATTAAACAATAAAGGAGATTTTCATATAGTTGGATTAAATAATACCTCAACAAGTCAAGATGGGCCTAGGATTAATGATTTAATTCGAGCTGATAGCGTGCGTTGTATTGGGGCAGATGGGGAGCAATTAGGAGTAATATCCATTAATGAAGCACTTAAGATGGCAGAAAATTTAAGCTTAGATTTAGTTGAGATCCAACCAAATGTGGATCCACCTGTGTGTAAAATTCTTGATTATGGTAAGTTTAAATATGAAGCTCAAAAAAGAAAGAATGTAGCAAGAAAAAAGCAAAAGATTATTGATGTAAAAGAAATTAAATTAAGACCTAACATAGATAATAATGACTTTTTTGTAAAAATGAAACAAGTTAAAAAGTTTATTGAAAATGGTGATAAGGTAAAGATAACTCTCAGGTTCAGAGGAAGAGAAATGGCTCATCATAGTCTAGGTGCTACTGTGTTAGATAGAGTTAAAGATGATACTGAAGAATTATGTAAAGTGGAAACATTACCAAAGTTAGAAGGAAGACAAATGGTAATGATATTAGCACCCAAATAGCAGAAATAATAATATTGATAATAAAATAAAACTTTATGTTGCTAACTTTATTTAGCTTATGTATAAGCTTTGATACAATTAATTGTTTATTGAGAGACTATTATGCCTAAACTAAAAACCAAAAGTGGTGCAAAAAAAAGATTCAGTCTTACTTCATCTGGTAAAATAAAAGGTAGCCCAGCCTATCTTAGTCATAACCTTCGTAAAAGATCTCAAAAAATGAAAAGACAAGCTCGTGGTACAATGATACTCAGTGAATCCGATGCAAAAATTGTCAAGCAATTTATACCCTACGCTTAAAGGAGTTATTTAATGGCTAGAGTAAAAAGAGGTGTTACAACTCACGCTAGACACCGAAAAGTAATTAAAGCTGCAAAAGGTTATTATGGAGCTAGAAAAAATTTATTTACTGTAGCAACTCAGGCTATTGAAAAAGCTAGCCAATATGCGTATAGGGATCGTAGAAATAAGAAGCGCAATTTTAGGGGGCTTTGGATACAAAGAATAAATGCAGGCTCTCGTTTACATGGCTTAAATTACTCTGAGTTTATAAATGGGCTTAAATTAGCTAGAATTGAAATAGATAGAAAAATTTTATCAGATTTAGCTGTTTATGAACCACTAGCATTTGAAGAATTAGTTTCAAAAGCCAAGTCTGCTTCTGCTTGATATTTAAAATTTTCAATAAGTAATGTAGATTATTGCAAATACATTAAATTAGGTTTTTAATAAATTATGGTTTCTGAACTAAAGGAAGATCTTCAAAACTTATTAACTAATATAACAATAAGTATACAAAATTCTAAATCATTAACTGAACTTGAAAATATTAGAGTTAATTCTTTGGGTAAAAAAGGTTCTGTTACACTCTATTTAAGGAATTTAAGAGATTATGATATAGATACAAAAAAAGAATTTGGATCTTATTTAAACGATATTAAGAGCCAAATAATTAAATTAATTTTAGACAAAAAATCTTTTTTCAAAAAAGAACATTTAAAAGAAAAACTTAATTCAGAAAAAATAGATATTTCTCTTACACCCTATGAAGCTGAAATAGGTACTTTACATCCTCTTTCAAGAACAATAGAAGAATTATGTGCTATTTTTGCAGATATGGGTTTTTCTATTGTTGAAGGTCCTGACATCGAAAGTGATTATTATAACTTTACTGCATTAAACATCCCTGAAGAACATCCAGCACGTCAAGAACATGATACTTTTTATCTTCAACCAGATATTAATGGACAAAGAAAAGTATTAAGGACTCACACAAGTCCAGTTCAAATTAGGACAATGGAAAAAATAGATTTAAAAAATTTTGAAGAAATTAGGTATATTATACCTGGAAGAACATATAGATCTGATCATGATGCTACTCATTCTCCAATGTTTCATCAATGTGAAGGGATAGTGCTTGGTAAGAATATAAATATGGGTCATTTAAAAGGATGTTTAATAGAATTTTGTAGAACTTATTTTAACGAAGATAATTTACCAGTTCGTTTTAGACCCAGCTATTTCCCTTTTACAGAACCATCAGCAGAGGTAGATATTGGTTGCAAAAAAGAAAATGATGGAAGCCTGGTGATAGGTGAGGGTGAAGATTGGTTAGAAATTCTAGGATCGGGTATGGTTCATCCAAGAGTTTTACAAGGTGTTGGGATTGATCCATTAAAGTATCAAGGCTTTGCATTTGGAATGGGTTTAGAAAGACTAACTATGTTAAAGTATGGAATCCCTGATTTGAGACCTTTTTATGATAGTGATCTAAGATGGCTAAAACATTATGGATTTTTACCTTTTGACAATCCAAGCTTACACTCTGGTTTGAATGGTGTATTTTCATGAAATTTACATGGAAATGGTTACTTGATCATCTAGAAACTGATAAAAAATTATCAGAAATTTTGGAAACACTCCCAAAACTTGGTTTAGAGGTTGCATCAGTTGTTAATTTAGCAGAGGATTTAAAAAGTTTTATATCAGTCGAAATTATAGATGTAAAAAAACACCCAAATGCAGATAAACTTAATGTTTGTAAGGTATTTGACGGGGAACATACATTTAACGTTGTTTGTGGAGCTCCTAATGTCAAATTAGGCATGAAAAGTGTTTTTGCAAATATAGGAACATTTATTCCTGGTCTAAATTTAAAATTAAAAAAAGGTAAAATTAGAGGAGAAGAATCCTTTGGTATGTTATGTTCAGAAAAAGAGTTAACACTATCTGAAAATCATAACGGAATCATCGAACTAGAAAGTTCATCTAAACTTGGTTTGTCAGTCTCAGATATTCTGGATTTAAATGACCCAATTATAGAAATTGAAATAACTCCTAATAGAGGGGATTGCTTGGGTGTAAGAGGTATCGCTAGAGATTTAGCAGCAGCTGGGTTAGGAAATTTAAAGGAATTAGATGTTGTATTTAGTGATGGTGAATTTGATAGTATTATAAATTGGCGCGTTGAATTGGATGAGGATGAAAAATATCTTTGTCCAAAGGTTTTTGGGAGATCATTTACCAATCTGAAAAATGATGAATCTCCATTATGGCTTAAAAACAGATTAATAGCTGTTGATCAAAGACCAATAAGTTCAATTGTAGATATAACTAATTATATTATGATAGATATAGGAAGACCTTTACACGCGTATGATATAGATAAGATTAAAGGTACAATTCTTAAAATTTCAAAATCAAAAAAAGGTGATAAGTTTTCTGCACTTAATGGAAATACTTATGAGTTAGATGATAATATGCTTGTTATTTCTGATGCAGAAAGTATAGATGATTTAGCTGGTATAATGGGGGGAGAAAGAACAGGAGTAACTGCAAATACTACAAAAATGTTTTTAGAGGCTGCTATTTTCGACCCAGTTTCAATAGCGAACACTGGTAGAAAATTAAACTTAAACTCTGATGCTAGATATAGATTTGAAAGAGGGTTAGATTATAATTCTCCTGAAACTGTAATGCATTATGCAGCTGCAATGATCAAAAAGATTTGTGGTGGAAAATTTAGTAAAGTTGTTAAATCTAAATTAGAACAAAAAAACAGGATAATTAAATTTGATCCAAAAATGACTTATCAACTAACTGGTGTTAAAGTTGAAAAAGAATTATCTAAATCAATTTTAGAAAAATTGGGTTTTAAAATTATCTCCGTAGAAAATAATTGGGACATTACGCCTCCAAGTTGGAGACCTGATATAGATGGTATTGCAGATATTGTTGAAGAAATAATTAGAATAAATGGGTATGATAAAATACCTTCAATAAAATTATCAAGAAGCAATTATATTGCAAAGCCAGCAATGAGTGTTAAGCATCGTCAAGCATTTTTTGCTTCAAGAACACTAGCAAGTAGAGGTTATAATGAAGTTATTACTTTTTCATTTTTAAATAAGGCAATGACTGATCAATTCAATGGAGGTGGATCTTGTTTAAATTTGATTAACCCGATCTCTTCAGAATTGACGGATATGAGACCTTCAATAATTCCCAATCTATTATTAGCAGTACAAAAAAATGTAAATATAGGTGCTCAAGATTTCTCCTTTTTTGAGATAGGACCAATTTTTAAGGGTGATAGTCTTGATGAACAAATAAGCACAATTACTGGAATAAGATACGGTGACAGAATTAAAAAAGATTGGCAAAAAGAAGCGGTCAAATTTGATTTCTACGATATCAAACTTGATGTAATCAAGGTATTGGACACAATAGGTGTTCCTAAAAATAGTCTGAAAATTTTTGATCAAGCTCCAAGGTATTTTCATCCAGGCAGAAGTGCAGTTTTTAAAATTGGCCAGAATATTATAGCTAATTTTGGTGAAATTCATCCTGAAATTGGGGATTCTTTTGGATTAAATAAATCAGCAATCAGTTTTGAAATATTTTATGAAAATATACCATTGCCAAAAAAGAATAAAATTTCTAGACCAATGCTAAAAATATCTAATTTGCAACCAGTTACAAGAGAATTTGCATTTCTTATAGATGAAAAAATAGAATCTGAAAGAATATGTCAGATTGTGAAATCCGTTAACAAAGATTTAATAACAGACGTTATAATACTTGATATATATAGGGGTGAAAAAATTCCTCAACATATGAAATCTATTGCAATTAAAGTTACAATTCAACCTATTCAAGAAACATTTACTGATTCCGCATTAGAAGAAATTAGTGCTGACTTAATAAATGCTATTGAGAAGAAATTATCAGGCACTTTAAGAGAATTTTAATTTAAAACTCTAGTCAAAATGGTGCCGCCAACTGGATTTGAACCAGTGACCTCGTCATTACCAATGACGCGCTCTACCGCTGGAGCTATGGCGGCACAATATTATTTCTTAACTTAAATATGTTTTCACTAATGACAAGTTTTTTTATGGATATATATTAATACATGAACTTTAACCAAAATAAGTAAAACTTGTAAGATTTCGAAAATATGACTAAAAAAAATAAAGATTACGAAAATAATTTAGCAGCTTCATTAAAAAGTAATTTGAAGCTTAGAAAAAAGCAGGTTTCAGAAAGATATGAGAATAAAATTATTGGGAAAAGGACTAATAAAATTGGTCAATCAAGACTTTTTGATAAAGATAATAAAAAGTAATTTAAATTAAAATGAAAAGTTTTACTAACAATAATGATGAAAAAATTTATATTACAGGTAAACAAAAATTAACTGGAAAGGTTAATATTAGCGGAGCCAAAAATGCTGCTTTGCCACTGATGGCGCTCTCTTTAATAATTAATAAAGATTTTAATCTTTATAATGTACCTGATTTAGCTGACACCAGATTAATGTCTAACTTATTGGTTGATTTAGGTATTGCAATAAACTGGAAAAAAGGAAATTTAAATTTTTACGGAAAACCAAAAAAAGATGAGGCTTCTTATGATTTAGTTAGACAGATGAGAGCATCAATTCTTGTTTTAGGACCTTTGTTAGCTTCAAAAGGTTCAGCAAAAGTACCTCTTCCTGGGGGCTGTGCTATAGGTAGTAGACCTATTGATTTACATGTTATGGTAATGAAAGCACTTGGAGCAAATGTTAAATTCGATAGCGGTTTTATTATAAGTTCTTTAAGCAATGAGGGATTAAAAGGTGGTATCATTAATTTTCCTAAAGTTTCAGTAGGTGCTACTGAAAGTGCATTAATGACAGCTGTGTTGGCTAAAGGTCAAACAAAAATCTTTAATGCTGCAAAAGAACCTGAAGTAACTGACCTTGCAAATTGCTTGAACAAAGCAGGTGCAGATATAAAGGGTGTTGGAACGGGTAATTTAGTAATTAATGGTGTTAGAAAGCTGAACAAAGTTTCTCATTCAGTTGTTTCTGATAGAATAGAGGCAGGATCTTTTGCAATAGCATCTAGCATCACCATGGGTAACGTAGAAATAAATAATATTAACCCTAAAAATTTAATTGAGTTTGTAAATGTTCTAGAATTAACTGGAAGTAAAGTTGAAATTTTTGAAAATTCAATGAACGTTTCTTGTTTACAAAGACCTAAAACATATAATGTAGATACAAATCCTTATCCTGGATTTCCAACTGATTTACAAGCTCAATATATGGCACTAATGGCAATAGCGAATGGAAGAACATTAATTAAAGAGACTATTTTTGAAAATAGATTTATGCACGTTCCTGAACTATTGAGAATGGGAGCAAAAATATCTGTTAAGCATCAAGAAGCAGAAATCCATGGAGTAGAAAATTTGAAAGGTGCTAAAGTAATGGCTTCAGATTTAAGAGCCTCTATGTGTTTAATAATTGCAGCGTTAGCTGCTTCTGGTACAAGTGAAATTGATGGTTTAAACCATTTAGATAGAGGGTATGAAAATTTAGAAGATAAATTAACTAACCTTGGCGCAATAATAAAAAGGTCAAATTGATAATAGAAAAATGTTATAGTGAGTTTAATGACTATCGAAAACAAAATCCGACTTAATGCTCTCAATAATGATGATTTAAAAATTTTCTCATTTCTTTGTCAAGACGCGATAATTTCTAAAGAAGAAATTTTTTATGACAAAACAAAAAAGATGTTTGTAGCTACATTAACAAGATATTGTTGGGAACAACAAAAATCAAATGACAATAATATTAATTATAGAGTTGTAACTGGTTTGCTAATTAGAAATGTTAAAAATGTTGAATATATTAACTTTAAAACTAAAATACCTTTTTATAATTTATTAGCGATAACATATGAAAATGAAAATGTTAATCTCAATTTATCAATGTCTTCAATAATAAAGTTAGATTGTAATGATATTAATGCAACTATTGAGGATATAGATGTTCCTTGGCCAACCAAACTAAAACCCTTGCACAAATAATTTTATAGGAAATAATTAATGACTTTAGATAAAAGTTTAAATATTGCTTTACCAAAGGGTAGGATTTTAGATTCAGTGCTTCCAATTTTGTTAAAAGTTGGTATTGAGCCTGAAAAATCTTTTTTTGATAGAAATGACCGTAAGTTGAAGTTTAATACAAATATAAATAATATAGATATAATAAGAGTAAGATCTTTTGATGTTGTCACATTTTTAGCTTATGGCGCTGCTCAAATGGCTTTCGTTGGTAGTGACATTTTAAATGAATTTAATCATTCTGAAGTTTATTCTCCTTTAGATCTCAATATAGGGAAGTGTAAAATGGTTGTTGCAGCTGAAAAAGATGTTATTGCCGACGAGGATCCAAGGTCTTGGAGTCATGTTCGTGTTGCTACTAAATATCCTAATATCACAAGAAAACATTTTGAAGCTAGAGGTGTTCATGCAGAGTGCATAAAGTTAAATGGTGCGATGGAACTTGCTCCATCAATGGGTTTATGTAAAAGAATAGTAGATTTGGTTGAAACTGGCTCTACTTTAAAAGCTAATGGTTTGGTTATAGTTGAGAAAATTTGTGAAGTTTCAACAAGATTAGCCGTAAATAGGAGTTACATGAAAACTAACTTAAAAACTATACAACCTTGGATTGAAAAGGTTGAGGAAGTAATAAATGTCTAAATTTAAAACTAGATATATTAATTATACAGATAGAAGCTTTAAAAAAAAATTTAACAATTTGATAAATGGTGAAAGAAAATCAAACAATAAAATTAACACTACAGTTACAAAAATTTTAAAAGAAATACTTGAAAAGAGTGATGATGGTCTAATTTATTGTGTAGGTGAATTCGATAAAATAAAAGTTAAAAAAATTAAAGACCTATTCATTTCAAAAGATACCTTGAAAAAAGCATACGATGGACTTAAAACTGACCAGAAAAAAGCATTAAATATTGCAGCTAAAAGAATAAAGCAATTTCATAGTCAACAAATTCCTAAAAACTTCAGTTATAAAGATAATCTAAAAGTTAATTTAGGTTTATCTTACTCTCCAATAAACTCCGCAGGTTTTTATGTTCCTGGAGGTAAAGCAATTTATCCATCATCAGTATTAATGAACGCAATACCCGCTTTAGTTGCGGGTGTTGAAAGGAGAGTACTTGTAAGTCCAATTTCAGATATAAATCAATCATCTATCGTTCTTGCAGCTGCTCATGTTGCAAAAGTGACAGAATTTATTCGTATGGGTGGAGCCCATGCTGTTGCTGCACTTGCATACGGTACTAAGTCTATTTCATCTGTAGATAAAATTGTGGGTCCTGGAAATGCTTACGTTGCAGAAGCTAAAAGACAAGTATTTGGTCAAGTAGGAATTGACTCAATTGCTGGACCTTCAGAGGTTTTAATCGTATGTGATGAAACAGCCAACGCTGATCATGTTGCTATAGATCTATTATCACAAGCTGAACATGATGAATTAGCCCAGTCTATTTTAATAACAACAAGTAAAGAAATAGCAGCAAAAGTAAAGCTTTCGGTAGAAAAACTTCTTATTGAAATATCTAGATCCAAAATAGCTAGTTCTTCATGGTATGATTTTGGAGCTATAATTTTAGTTGAAAACTTAAATCAAGCTATTGAATTAATAAATATAAAAGCACCTGAACATTTACAATTAATTCTTAAAAATGCACAAAAGGTTATAAAAGAAATAAAAAATGCAGGAGCTATCTTTGTTGGCCCTTATACTCCTGAAGCAGTGGGTGATTATATTGCTGGACCAAATCACGTTCTTCCAACAAACGGAACAGCAAAGTTTTCGAGTGGATTAGGAGTTATAGATTTTTATAAAAGAACCACTATAGTTAACTTTAATAAAAATAGCCTCAATGAACTTGGAAAACATGTAATAACATTAGCTGAAGCAGAGGGTTTAGAGGCACATGCAAGATCTATTTCAATCAGAACAGATAAATAATATAAAAAATATTATATAAAAATCTTGACTAATTAGACATAATAGTGAGATTAAACTTAAATTTTAAAGAAGAGGTTAAATGGCTAAAGAAGGTGTAATAGAATTTTCTGGTATAGTTGAAGAACTTTTACCTAATGC
>CABZWX010000010.1 GCA_902529515.1 uncultured SAR116 cluster alpha proteobacterium
AATAGTTTTAGCTTATTCTGGAGGACTTGATACATCAGTTATTTTAAAGTGGTTGCAAGACAATTATCAATGTGACGTTGTAACTTTCACAGCCGATATTGGTCAAGGTGAAGAAGTAGAGCCTGCAAGGAGAAAAGCTGAATTTTTAGGTGTAAAAGAAATTTTCATTGATGATTTAAAAGAAACATTTGTCAAAGATTTTGTTTTTCCTATGTTTAGAGCAAATGCTTTATATGAGGGCATTTATCTACTAGGCACATCTATAGCCAGACCGCTAATTGCTAAAAGACAAATTGAAATTGCTAATTTAACAGGTTCTGATGCTGTATCACATGGAGCTACAGGTAAAGGAAATGATCAAGTAAGATTTGAATTGGGTTACTACAGTTTAAAACCAAATATCAAAGTAATTTCCCCCTGGAGAGAATGGAACCTATCCAGTAGAACAAACCTGATTAAATATGCAGAAGAAAATCAAATAAAAGTTCCTAAAGATAAAAGAGGTGAAGCACCTTTTAGTGTTGACGCAAACTTATTACACATATCAGCTGAAGGAAAAATTTTAGAAGATCCTTGGGTTGAACCCGAAGAGTTTGTTTACTCCAGAACTAAGTCACCGTTTGACGCTCCAAACAAACCAACAGAAATCACATTAGAGTTTTTGAATGGTGATCCAGTAAGTTTAAATGGTAAAGATTTGTCTCCAGCCAAAATGTTACATCATTTGAATATATTAGGAGGAGAAAATGGCATAGGAAGAATAGATTTAGTTGAAAATAGATTTGTTGGAATGAAATCCAGAGGTGTTTATGAAACACCCGGTGGTACAATTCTCTTCCATATGCGAAGAGCAATCGAGTCTATAACTTTAGACAGAGGTGCTGCACATCTCAAAGATGAGTTAATGCCAAAATATGCTTCTTTAATATATAATGGTTTCTGGTTTTCTCCTGAAAGAGAAATGTTACAATCAGCAATTGATAAATCTCAGAAAAATGTATCTGGTACTGTGCGAGCAAAACTTTACAAAGGGAACGTTATAATTACTGGTAGAAAATCACCATTTTCTTTATATAGAGAGAGCTTAGTAACCTTTGAAGAAGGAACAGCTGATTATAATCATTCAGATGCAGAAGGTTTCATTAAATTGAATGCTCTTAGACTTAGAGTTAAAAAAATGATTGAGAACTCTAAATAAAAGATTATTTAATACAAACTGGACCTACTGAACCATCCTTGGAAACTTGTTTTAATACAACCTTACCATTTTGAGCTAATACGTAACTATCTTTTAATTTGCCAGATAAACAGTCTTTTGGTTTTACAAAACTATATTTAATTGGACCAGATTTAGAGGCCTCAACTAGGAATTCTTTAACATGTGGTTGTTCAAGGGCTAGTACTGAATAAAGTGCTATAAATAATATCATTTTGTTTCTCCTCTTTTATATTATAGCTTATTTCATTATTAAATGGCTATAGTTTGACAAAATAAGACGGAATTTTGGCAATTAGATTAATTTAGGAGATAAAAGTGAAAAAAAAATTTTTAAACATACCAAAAAACATGCAAGCTATAGAAATAGAAGAATTTGGGAAAGCTGATAATCTTAAACTTTGCGTTAGACCAACTCCTCAAATTTCCAATAATCAAATTTTAATTAAAGTATCTTTTGCTGGTGTTAATAGACCAGATATTTTGCAAAGACAAGGTAATTATAAAGTTCCTGAAGATGCATCAGACTTACCTGGTTTAGAAGTTTCTGGGATAGTGGTTGAAAAAAAAGGTCCAAATGTAAAATTTGATGTTGGTGATAAAGTTTGCGCTCTTTGTCATGGTGGTGGATATGCCGAATATGTTGCTGTAGACGAGGGTCACTGTATGCCATTACCTAAGAGCTATTCGATGGCAGAAGCAGCATGTATACCAGAAACTTTTATAACAGTTTGGAGCAATTTATTTATGAGAGGGAAATTACAAAAGAATGAAAAAGTCCTAATTCATGGTGGTGCAAGTGGTATAGGTACAACTGCAATTCAATTAGCTAAACACTTTGGTGCTAAAATTTATGCAACAGCTGGAAGTGATGAAAAGTGTCACGTCGTTGAAAAACTAGGAGCTATAAAATGTTTTAACTATAAAACAAAAGAATTTGAGAAAGAGATAAATCATCTTACAAATAAACAGGGTGTAGATGTGATATTGGATATGGTTGCAGGATCCTATGTTTCAAGAAATTTAAAATGCTTAAGTATTAATGGAAGACTAGTTATTATCGCCGTCCAAGGTGGTATTAAGGATGAAGTTAATTTTGCAAATATCATGATAAAAAGACAAACAATAACTGGATCAACATTGAGACCTCAACCATCAATAAAAAAAACAGAATACGTAAATAGTTTATTTAAAAATGCTTGGGAATATTTAGACAAAGGTAAAATTAAACCAATAATTCAAAAAGAATTTCTATTACGCGATGCTAGTGAAGCACATAAGGCTCTTGAAAAAGGAGATCATATTGGAAAATTTATTATGAAAGTTTCATAAAGTTAAAATTAATAGCCTAATGGTTTTAAGGCTTGTTCAATTTCTTTAAAAACTTGTGGATTATCTACTGTGGCAGGCATTTCCCATTCAACTTTATCAGCTATTTTTCTTATAGTGGCTCTTAAAATTTTTCCTGATCTAGTCTTTGGAAGAGCTGAAACAACAGCCACTGATTTAAATGCAGCAACTGGCCCTATTTCATTTCGAACTAAATCTACAACTTCTTTACACACATCCTCATGAGTTTTATTACATCCTTTATTCAAGCATATTAATCCTAAAGGAACTTGTCCTTTTAAATCATCTGAAACACCAACAACTGCGCATTCAGCTACGTCTACATGATTAGATAAAGTTTCTTCCATTGCGCCTGTTGAAAGCCTATGACCTGCAACATTTATTACATCATCAGTTCTCGACATAATGTATAAATAACCATCTTCGTCTTGATAACCTGCGTCTCCTGTTTCATAAAAACCTTCAAAAGTTGATAAATAAGCCTCTATAAATCTGTCATTTGCATTCCACAAACTAGGTAAAGATCCTGGTGGCAAAGGTAATTTTATTGAAATTGCTCCTAATTTTCCTTTTGGAACCTCATTGCCATCTTCTGACAAAACCCTTACATCATATCCTGGCATAGCTAAAGTTGGAGAACCAGTTTTAATTGGAAGAGATTCTATACCTAAAGGGTTTGCTGCAACAGGCCATCCAGTTTCAGTTTGCCACCAGTGATCAATTATAGGAACTTCTAATTTTCTTTCCAGCCACAACACCGTATCAGGATCAGCTCTTTCTCCAGCAAGAAATAGAGACTGCAAGGATGTTAAATCAAATTTTTTAATAAACTTACCATTTGGGTCATCTCTCTTAACAGCTCTAAGAGCTGTTGGAGCTGTAAATAACACCTTGACCTTATATTCAGAAATAATTCTCCAAAATGTCCCAGCATCTGGTGTCCCAACAGGTTTCCCTTCAAATAAAATCGTCGTGCAACCATGAAGCAAAGGTGCATAAACGATATAAGAATGACCAACTACCCATCCAATATCCGACGCAGCCCAATAAACATCCCCAGGTTCTACATTATAAATATTTTTCATTGACCATTTTAAAGATACCGCATGTCCTCCATTATCCCTAATAACTCCTTTCGGGTTTCCAGTTGTTCCTGATGTATATAAAATATACAAAGGGTCGTTTGCTTGAACTTCAACAGGATCAGTCAATGAAACATCTTTAATAACCTCATTCCAATCTATATCTTGGTCTGGAATAAGCTTAACATTTAAGGCTTCACGTTGATAAATTATACATCTTTCCACTTTATGACTGGCAATTTTAATTGCGTCGTCAAGTAAGGGTTTATATTCAACAATTCTATTTGGCTCATGACCGCACGATGCAGACACTATTATTTTTGGCTTACAATCATCAATTCTTACAGCTAATTCATTTGAAGCAAAACCACCAAATACTACAGAGTGAATTGCTCCTAGTCTTGAACAAGCTAGCATGGCCACCAACGCTTCAGGTATCATTGGCATATAAATGATTACACGATCCCCCTTTAGAACACCTAATTTTTTAAGTGCTCCTGCAAAAATGGAAACTTGATATTTAAGTTCTGAATAGGTAATTTTCTTTTTTGTGTTTGTGACAGGGCTATCATACAATATTGCATCTTGTTCTCCTCTCCCATTTATAACATGTCTGTCGATAGCATTGAAACATGTGTTTAAACTCCCATCTGGATACCATTTATAAAATGGTTTGTTATCATCATCTAATATCTTTCTAGGATTTTTTTCCCAATCAATATTTTCAGATTGTTCTTTCCAAAATGTTTTTGGGTCTTTTTGCCAATTATCATAAATTTTTTTGTAATTTCCCAAATTTACCTCCCCCCCCAAAAATAACAATTATTTCGTTCTAGCTTTTCTAAAATTATGCATTCTCATTAATTGTTCGGCAGCTTTATTTATAGTTGTTGATGCAGCATCAGGAATAGGTGTGCCAGGTCCAAAGATAGCAGAAACACCAGCATCATATAAAAATTGATAATCTTGTGCAGGGATTACACCACCACAAACTACAAGAATATCATCAGCTTGTCTTTTTTTAAGTTCATCTATTAATTCAGGTATCAATGTTTTATGACCCGCTGCCAGAGAGGATATACCAATGACGTGCACACCTAAATCTATAGCAAGATCAACAGCCTCTTTAGGTGTTTGAAACAAAGTACCAATCGTGACTGAGAAACCAATGTCAGTAAAAGCAGATGCAATTACTTTTGCACCTCTGTCATGACCATCTTGTCCAAGTTTAGCCATAAAGATTTTTGGATTTTCACCTGCAATATTTTTAAAATTAGATAGAGCGATATCCACCTTTTTAAAGTCTTCTTGATTTTGATAAGTACTCTTGTATACATCTTTAATTATATCTTGCTTTACTCCATAACGACTATAGACTTCTTCTAGAGCATAAGACACTTCACCAACTGTTGCTCTTGCTTTAATTGCAGCAATTGTCAAATCCAACAAGTTACCTTTATTTTCTATTGCAGCTTCTTTTAATTTTTGTAATGCTTTTTTTACTTCTTTTGAATCTCTACCTTTTTTTATTTGATTTAATTTCTTAATTTGTTCTTCACGAACCGCTTTATTATCGATATTTAGAACATCAACATTTTCATTTTGATCTGACTTGTATTTATTTACTCCTACAATAACTTGTTCTCCAGAATCAATTTTTGCTTGACGTTTTGTTGCAGAAATTTCTATTTCTGATTTTGGAAAACCATTAATTACAGCTACCGTCATACCTCCCATTTCTTCAATTTTTTCAATTAGTTTATTAGATTTATCAATTAATTCTTTTGTTAAATTCTCAACAAAATAACTGCCAGCTAGCGGATCCACTGTATCTGTAATACCTGTTTCATGTTGTAGAATTAGTTGGGTGTTTCTGGCTATTTTAGCAGAAAAATCAGTGGGTAAACCTATTGCTTCATCAAATGAATTTGTATGCAAAGATTGCGTACCTCCTAGAGTAGCGGCCAATGCTTCAATAGTAGTTCTAATTATATTATTATAAGGATCTTGCTCTTGTAAACTTGCCCCAGAAGTTTGACAATGGGTTCTCAGCATTTGTGATTTTGGATTTTGGCAATTAAACAACTTTTTTGTCCATTGTGACCATAAATATCTCGCTGCTCTCAATTTTGCAGCTTCCATAAAAAAATTCATTCCTATAGCAAAGAAAAAGGATAATCTAGGTGCAAAATCATCAACCAATAACCCACTTTTTGTTGCTGCTCTTATATATTCTAATCCATCTGCAATGGTAAAAGCTAATTCTTGAACAAGAGTGGCACCTGCCTCCTGCATATGATACCCTGAAATAGATATAGAATTAAATTTTGGCATTTCTTTTGATGTAAAATTAATAATATCAGAGACAATTCTCATAGACGGTTCTGGAGGGTAAATATAAGTGTTCCTAACCATAAATTCTTTAAGTATGTCATTCTGTATAGTTCCACTAAGTTCTTTTGTACTTACACCTTGTTCTTGAGCCGCAACTATATAACCTGCTAAAACAGGAAGAACTGCTCCATTCATTGTCATTGATACAGACATTTTATCAAGAGGGATACCATCAAAAAGAATTTTCATATCCTCTACGCTATCTATAGCAACACCAGCTTTGCCTACATCTCCATATACTCTCTCATGATCTGAATCGTAGCCCCTGTGAGTTGCCAAATCAAAAGCAACTGACAAACCTTTTTGTCCAGAGGCCAGATTTTTTTTATAAAATTTATTCGACTCCTTAGCTGTTGAAAAACCAGCATATTGCCGAATTGTCCAAGGTCTGCCAGTATACATTGTAGCTTTTGGACCTCTTAAAAATGGCGGTTCACCAGGATAACTGTCAAGATGACTAATATTTTCATAGTCTGCAGAAGTGTATAATGGCTTTATATTAATGCCTTCTGGTGTGTTAATGTAGATATCATTAACATTTGTAGTTTTTAACTCTTTACTAGCGTTTTTCTTCCAGTTTTCTAGATTATCTTTTTTCTCCATACAAATCTCTTACTTTTATAATTTTTATTTAAATGCAAACTCCATAATGACTTGATCAACAGATAACGTGTCACCTTCTTTATAATTCATTTTTTTAATAATGCATTGTTTTGGGGCAACTAATGTATTTTCCATTTTCATTGCTTCTACAACACATAAGGATTGCCCTTCTTCAATAATTTGATTTTCTTTAACTAATATTTTAATTAATTTTCCTGGCATTGGGCAAATTAATAGATTTGATTTATCTAAGTTTTTTATTGGTTTCATATATTTATGATAATCAGCTACGTGTTTTGGAAACACGTTTGCCAACATTGTAATTCCTCTATATTGAAAATGGATATTGTTATTTTTGTTATTTAATCTACATTGAATATTTTGAGGGTCATTTGATGGATCTTGTGAGTTTATTTTGAATGTAACTAATTTTTTAATAAAATCTTGGTGTACTTCAATTGTAAAAAAATCATTATACAGACCTTTTGTTATTTGATTGTACATAGGCTTAATACAAACAAAAGGCAAATTTAAATTATCTTTATTGATCATATATTTCAATTTTGAAGGATTTTGAAAGGATTGCTTGTAATGAAGATAAACTTCCCACTCATCAGAAATCTGATCATTTTCAAAAATTTCAAAATTTTTTGATATTTCACAGATATGATATGCTAAAACTAGAGATCCTATGGTCAATTCCAATTCCTTGTTTGGAATTATTCCTTGAAATCCTTCTATAAATTCTTCGTCTATAAATGCAGTGTTTATATTACCAGATTTAAATCTTTTATTTGCTAAAATGGCTGAAAGAAAGGATATATTATGATCTATCCCCTCAAGTAAAAAGTTATCTAAGGCAGTTTCCATTCTATTAATGGATAAATCACGTGTTTTGCCCCAAGAACATAATTTTGCAATCATAGGATCATAGAACATTGATACCTCATCACCTTCTCTAACTCCAGTATCATTTCTAGTAATTGTGCCATCCGAATGCAGCATTTCTTTAGGTGGATTATATTTAGTCAATCTTCCAATCGAGGGTAGAAAATTTTTATAGGGATTTTCTGCATATATTCTAGTTTCAATTGCTGAACCATTTAAACGAACATCATTTTGGGTAATTTCTAGTTTTTTTCCATATGCTATGTTAATCATTTGCTCTACTAAATCTATCCCTGTGATTAATTCAGTAACAGGGTGCTCAACTTGAAGACGCGTGTTCATCTCTAAAAAATAAAAATTTTTATCTTTATCAACTATAAATTCAACTGTACCAGCACTACTATAATTAACTTTTTTTGACAATTGAACGGCTTGATCACCCATCTGTTTTCTTGTTTGTGTATCTAAAAAAGGTGAAGGAGCCTCTTCAATGACCTTTTGATTTCTTCTTTGAATAGAACATTCTCTCTCACCTAAATAAATTACATTGCCAAAATTATCTGCTAATATTTGTATTTCAATATGTCTTGGTTCAGTGATAAATTTTTCTATAAAAATACGTTTGTCACCAAAACTCTTAAGAGCCTCACTTGAAGCTCTTTCAAAATTATCTTCAACCTGATCCCTTGAAAATGCAATTCTCATACCTTTGCCACCGCCACCAGCACTAGCCTTTATCATTACCGGATAGCCTATTTCATCTGCAATCTTTATTGCTTCATTTTTATTTTTTATTATTCCAATATGACCGGGAACGGTATTAACATTTGCTGACCTTGCAATTTTTTTAGATTCAATCTTATCACCCATTGATGCTATTGCTAATTTTGAAGGTCCAATAAAAGTAATTCCAGCTTTACGTAAAGCTTCCGGAAAACTTGAGTTTTCGGATAAAAATCCATACCCTGGATGTAAGGCATCACATTTATTTTCTTTACACGCTTTTATTATCAAATCGGCTTTAAGATAACTCTCTGAAGCGGGAGATTCCCCTAAGTAAACTGCTTCATCTGCTAAACGAACATGTTCTGCATACCTGTCAGAATCTGAAAAAACTGCAACAGTTTTAATCTTCATTTTTTTTGCAGTTTTGATTATTCTACAGGCTATTTCTCCACGATTTGCAATTAAGATTTTTTTAAACATTATATACTTCTATTATTATTAAAGCGGAATATTTCCAAATTTTTTATCTGGATTTTTTTGTGTCTTATTTTTTAATTTAGAAAATGCTTGTATTAACCTAAATCTGGAATTGCTAGGTATAATAACATCATCTAAAAAACCCCTTTCTGCAGCTATAAATGGATTTGCGAACCTTTCCTCATATTCTAATGTTCTAGTTTCTATTTTTTTTGAGTCATTTAGTTCATTTCGGAAAAGAATTTCTACTGCTCCTTTTGCTCCCATTACTGCAATTTCAGCAGTAGGCCAGGCATAGTTAGCATCCCCTCTTAAGTGTTTTGAGCTCATGACATCATATGCTCCACCATATGCCTTTCTAGTAATAAGAGTAACCTTTGGTGTTGTGGCTTCTGCATATGCAAATAAAAGTTTTGCTCCATGCTTAATTATACCACCATACTCTTGAGCAGTTCCTGGCATAAAACCAGGTACATCTACTAATGTAAGTATGGGAATATTGAATGCGTCACAAAATCTTACAAATCTTGCAGCTTTTCTACTAGAATCATTGTCCAAACAACCTGCTAAAACCATAGGTTGATTTGCTACAACCCCAATAGTTTGGCCATCTAACCTTATAAAACCAATAAGGATATTTTTTGCAAAATTTTCTTGCAACTCAAAGAAATCATATTCATCAGCTACTGATACAATAAGTTCTTTCATATCATACGGTAAGTTTGGATTTTCAGGTATCAAAGTATCTAATGCTAAAGAAATTCTTTTTTTTGGGTCATCAGTTTTTCTTTTTAGATATTTATATTCATTACTAGATGGCAAAAAACTGAGAAATTTTCTTAATACATTTAGAGCTTCAATATCATTATTAAATGATCCGTCTGCTACTGAAGAAATTGTTGTGTGAGTTTCAGATCCACCAAGTTCTTCAGCGGTTACTTCTTCAGAAGTGACAGTCTTAACTACTTCAGGGCCTGTGACAAACATGTAACTTGTTTCTTTGACCATGAATGTGAAATCCGTCATAGCTGGAGAGTAAACGGCTCCTCCAGCACACGGTCCCATGATCATAGAAATTTGTGGGACTACACCAGAAGCTAGAGCATTCTGCAAAAAAACATCCGCGTAACCACCTAAAGATTCAACGCCTTCTTGGATCCTTGCTCCTCCACTATCATTCAAGCCAATGATAGGTGCTTTGTTTTGTATTGCTAGTTTCATTATTTTTACAATTTTTTTTGCATGATCTGATGACAAGGAACCACCAAAAACGGTAAAATCCTGAGCATAAATATAAACTAATTTGCCATTAACTTTTCCAGATCCTGTGATAACACCATCACCTGGAATAGTTTTTCCATCCATTCCAAAATCTCTTATTCGATGGATAACAAACATATCAGTTTCTTCAAATGAACCTTCATCTAAAAGGGTGTTTATTCTTTCTCTTGCAGTAAGTTTTCCAAGTGAATGTTGTTTTTCTATTCTTTTTATTCCACCACCAAGACGCGCTTTTTCTCTTCTTGACTGTAATTCAGAAATTATTTCTCTACTTGATTTCTTGATAGCATTTCTCCTTCAGAAGACACTAAAAAATAATATTTAGCAAAATTTGATAAAATTAACTAGTAATAATCAATCTATGATAATTGAAAATTATTAAAATTAAATATAACTTGTTTAAAAAAATTTAGTTTGTTTTGGAGTATTCTATGGAAGAATTTTATTCAAATATCGGAAGACTTAATCATATTGCTATTGCTGTTCCTAATATAACAAAGGCTTCTGATATGTGGCAAAAGGCCCTAGGCGCTAATGTTAGCAAACCTCAAACTCTGGCTGAACATGGAGTTAAAGTAGTATTTATAGAATCACCAAACACAAAAGTTGAGCTTCTTGAACCATTGAATGAAAATAGTCCAATTAGTAAGTTTCTTATAAAAAATCCAAATGGAGGTATGCATCATATTTGTTATGAAGTTGGTGATTTAAAATCTGCCTCAAAAAAACTTAAAGAAGTGGGAGCAACAATTTTAGGTGACGGCAAACCAAAGATTGGGGCTCATGGAAACCCTGTAATATTTTTGAAACCATCAGATTTTTCAGGAACTCTCATTGAGTTAGAAGAAATTAAATAATTTCTATATATTTTTCTTATAATAAACAGAGGCCCCACATTTTCTACAAATTAAATTTAATTTTCGCCTATGTGTTTTCTGTTCCCAACAATGATTTTCACAATATCTTATCCATTTATAATCTGAAAACTCTAGGGTATGACACCTTTTTGCTGAACACCCAAGCTTTTTAGCTATTTTTTTCCATACGATATCATGACCATGCTTAGGACCTACAATGGCATGAGCTATTTCATGAAGAATTGTGTCATAAATTTCTAACTCATTTGAATTTTTAATGAAATTCCTTGAAAACGAGATTCTTTTCTCTCTAAAAAAACATGCCCCTGCCCTCACTTTTGCATGATCTAGATCTAATTTCCAATCTTGTAGTCCATTTTTGTCCATTTCAAACCTTGCTAGATCCAAAAATTTTCTAAAAGACTCGAAATCTTTAGGTTGTTTATTTTTAATAGAACTATTATTTTTGTTGAGATTAAACACATTTTTTATTTTTAAAATTTCTTTTATCATTTATTTATTTTAAGGTTCTAACTTAAGGTTATCTGAATTTGCTTGAATTAATTAACATATCATTGAAATGGAATTCTCCAAAAGAAAAACCATTTATCAAAAATCTTAATCTTAAGATAAATAATGGTAAAATTTTATGCGTGTTTGGAAAAAGTGGAGTTGGAAAATCATCTTTAATTAACGTTATAGCAGGCACTACTGATGATAACTTATCATTTGAAGGTGAAATAATTTTAAATGGGAAAATTTTGAATAATATTCCAATCGAAAAAAGAAAAATCGGACTTTTATTGCAAGAGGATGCTTTATTTCCTCATTTGACTGTCGAACAAAATATGTATTTTGGAATGAATAGAAAGCAAAAATCAAAAGAAAAATTATTATTAATAGATGAAAATTTAAAAAAAGCTAATATGGAGGGCTTTCAACATAGATATCCACATACTCTTTCAGGAGGTCAAAAAGCCAGGGTAGCTTGCCTTAGAGCAGTAATGTCAGAACCAAAATTATTATTACTTGATGAACCATTTTCATCTTTAGATCCTGAACACAGAAATACGTTCAGAGATTTTGTTATTAATATGATTAAAGAAAATAAAATTCCTTGTTTGTTAGTTACGCACGATGAAGCAGATAAAAAGATTAGTCATGAAAAACCCATAGATTTGAATTTATTTTTAAAGTAAGTATTTTTTTAATTTTTAATAAAACAATAATACATTGCTTAAATTATATTATTCGTTAAGAATTAATTATAAAAAGTTAAAGGTGCACAATGAATTCGTCTATTAATGCTTCAAAAATTATAATTGATAATGAAGATGACAAAATTATTACAAAAGCGGAAGCCGAAGAAGCGGTTAAAACCCTAATACGCTACATAGGTGAAGATCCTGAAAGAGAAGGTCTAATTGAAACACCTAAAAGAGTAATAAAATCATTCAACGAATTTTATGCAGGTTACAGCCAAGATCCTGAAATATTTTTATCTAAAACTTTTGAAGATATCGAAGGATATAACGATATTGTTTTGTTAAAAAATATAAATTTTGAAAGTCATTGTGAACACCATATGGTTCCTATTATTGGCAGGGCTTCAATAGGTTATTACCCAGACAAAAGAGTTGTTGGCATTTCAAAACTAGCGAGAGTGTTAGATCTATATGCTAAAAGACTTCAAACTCAAGAGACTATGACAGCACAAATATTAAATTGTATCGATAACACTCTACTACCTAAAGGAACCGCAGTATTTATTGATGCAGAACATCACTGTATGAGTACTAGAGGTGTTTTAAAAAATGATGTTACAATGACTACTAATCTTTTTAGTGGTTGTTTTTTAGAGGATACAAATTTACAAGATAGATTTTTGAAAATGGCAACTTAAGGAAATTTAAATTAAATAGTCTTTAATAAAGCTCACAGAATAAATCATGAAATTTTCGCCGATAATTTATCTCATTGGAATGTTATTATGCATTCTTTCCATTTTTATGATAGTACCTGCATTTGTAGATTGGTTCTATGGCAATGAAAACTGGCCTGCATTTGTTGGATCTTCAATGGCTACATTATTTGTAGGATTAATACTTTTCCTCACAAACAAAGGAAGTGCAACTGAACATTTAGAATTAAGACAAGCATTTTTGTTGACAAATAGTGCATGGATCTCGATCGCTATATTTGGATCATTGCCATTTTTACTTTCAGACATTGAAATGAGTTTTGTTGACGCTTTTTTTGAGTCAACATCTGGAATTACAACTACGGGTGCAACTGTAATTGAAAATTTAGAAACAAAATCTCACGGTATTTTAATTTGGCGTGCCCTTCTTCAATGGCTTGGTGGTGTAGGTATAATTGTTATGGCTTTAGCAGTATTACCAATGTTATCAATTGGTGGTATGCAACTCTTTAAAACTGAGTCATATGAAACTCCTGACAAAGTTGTCCCAAAAGCAGCAAGCTTTGCTGCAGGAATTAGTATTGTTTATATAACTTTAACTGTTATTTGGGCATTCATGTTATGGGGCGCTGGAATGCCGGTATTTGACTCAATTGCACATGCAATGACAACCCTTGCAACCGGGGGTTATTCAACAAAGTCTGAATCTTTGGCGGCATTTAATTCTTCAACGATTGAAATAATTATTATTTTTGGGATGTTAATTGGATCACTTCCTTTTGTTCATTATTTAGCTTTAACCAAAAATGGTATGAAAAATCTAATCAAAGATGATCAAGTTAAACTGTTCTTGACTTTGGTTTTCTTTGTGGTTCTGATCATGTCATTATATTTAAGTTCAAATAACATACCATATCTTGAAGCTTTGAGGTTGGCTTCTTTTAACGTGATTTCAATAATAACTGGCACTGGTTTTGGGACGTCTGATTTTAATAATTGGGGTGGTTTTCCAACAACTATTTTACTCATTCTTATGTTTGTAGGAGGTTGTGCTGGATCAACAACTTGTGGTTTAAGAATGGCTAGAATACAAGTTTTGATAGCAAATGCAAAATCACAAGTTTCTAAGCTTATAAGGCCTCATGCAGTGGTAGTTTCTTATTACAACCAAAAACCAATTCCAGAAAATGTGGCAGAATCTGTTATGGGTTTTTTCTTTTTATATATAATTTCTTTTGCTGTTATTGCTTCTTTATTGGGAGGATTAGGGCTTGATTTAGTTACTGCCATTTCTGGCGCAGCTTCTGCAATTGGAAATGTCGGCCCTGGTTTAGGTGATGTAATTGGTCCATCAGGATCATATCAATCGATCCCAGAGCTAGGAAAATTAATTTTGTGTGCAGGCATGATATTAGGTCGACTTGAAATTTTTGCAATATTAGTTATGTTCTCTCCGTTATTTTGGAAGAATTAATTACAGGTTTTTAGGAAATATTCTTTCTGTTTTACAAAACTCACAGACAACCTTCACGTTTCCATTTTCATCTGCAATTTCATTTAATTCTTTTTTACTTAAATTCTTAATAGCAATTTTAATCTTTTCTTCTGAACACCTACATTGGTCTTGGATAATGATTTCATCGTATACTGTGATTTCTAGCTCATTGAATAATCTATAAAGTATTTCTTCAGAGGTAAGGTTAGTTGATAAAAACTCTTCTTTGCCTAATGTTGACAAAAAATTTAATGAATTTTGCCAAACTTCTTCGTTGCTTTGCTCGTCAAAGCTATTTTTAACAGGCATTTTTTGTAACATTATAAGGCCTGCAGAAAATAAGTTTTTTCTATTACTTTTTTTAATATCAAAATAATTAAAAGTTAGAAACTTTGTTTCTAGTTGTTCAGAATTATTAAAGTAAAGTTCTGTTGTTTTGGACATGCTTGGTTCTTCAAGAGATACTATACCTTGATATCTTTTGGTATATTTTCCTTGATCTAAAGTAAATGAAATATTTCCTGAACCCATTAAAGAATTTAAGTTACTCTCTGTATTTGTAAAACCTGCATGCAGACCAACATACCCTCTAAGAAACCCCTCACTTGTTATGTCAGAAAACAAAGTGTGAACATCTCCTGTACCTTTAGCTTGTATAGTAAAAACACCATCATGCTTCATTCTAGACCCTAAACATGCGGTTATAGTAAGTGTATCAGCAAATAAACTTTCCACATTTGTTGGATATTCATGGCGCTTTACTATTTCAGAAACAACAGTTTGAAGTCTTACTATATTACCTCTAACAGAATTGTTACCTAATTGGAATGGAATTACGTTATTATTCAAAGTCATTTTAGAAATATAAGTTACTCAAATTTTTTATTTAAGACAAAATTGCATGATTGCTTTTTGTGCATGTAATCTATTCTCAGCTTCATCAAATACAACAGATTGACTTCCTTCTAGCACTTCAGAACTTACCTCTTTATTTCTGTAAGCGGGTAGACAATGCATAAAGATAGCTTTCTTATCCGCTAATTCCATTATTTCTTTATTTACTTGAAATGGTATAAATTGATCTTCAGGAAATGGGCTTTTGTCACCCATTGATCTCCATGTATCGGTAATAATACAGTTAGCACCTTCTGCAGCTTCTTGAGGATTATGTGTAATAGAAATATTATTATTTCTTTCAAGAGCCCATGATATTGTTTTCACATCTGGTTTTACACCCTTTGGACAAGCTATGTTTAATTCAAAATTTAGTAAACCAGAAGCCTCTATCCAGCTTTGTAAAACGTTATTACAATCACCAAACCAGGTAATTTTTTTATTTTCAAAATCTTTTAGATGTTCTTTTATAGTAATTAAATCTGCTACTACTTGGCAAGGATGACTAAAATCTGTAAGAGCATTAATTACAGGAACCTCAGATATATTTGCATACTTGATTAACTGATCATGTCCAAAGCATCTTATAATGACCATATCAGCATATCGTTCTAGCACTCTAGCAGTATCCTCAACAGTCTCTCTTTCACCTAACTGCATTTCTTTTTCATTCAAAAGATAGCTGTTTCCACCTAATTGATTTATTCCTACTTCAAAAGATATTCGAGTTCTTAAAGAAGGTTTTTCAAAGATAAGAACAACATTTTTATCTTTCATAAATTGAGCACAATTATTGTTTTTCCATTTTAAAGACAATGAAATTAAATCAATAAGTTGATCTTTATTTAGATCCTTTAAATCAATAAAATTAGGCATAATATTTTAGTTTTTTTTAATTTCTTTAACAACTTCACTTAAAATTTCAAAAGCTTGGTCTATTTCTTCTTTAGAAGTATTTAGTGGTGGAAGTAATCTAATAGTATTTTCTGCAGCGCCTACCAGTAACAAACCTTTTTCTCTTGAAATATTCCCAAAATCACCTGCGGCAAAATTTTCTGTTAGATGAAAGCCCCTTAACATTCCTGAGCCTTTTTTAGATAATATTACTTCAGATACCTTATCGTCATCATTTATTAAGGCATCCATTTTATTATCAAAGTAAGTAATATTTTCTCTTAAGGTTTTGAGAAATTCATCCTCTAATAGAAGATCCAAAACAGCATTAGCAGATCTCATAGCTAAAGGATTACCTCCGAATGTACTACCATGAGTACCTGGTATCATTGCGTCACCTACCTTAGCTTTTGCCATTACAGCACCTACTGGAAATCCCCCACCAAGACCCTTTGCTAACGCTATTATGTCTGGTTCAATATTTTCTTGTTGATAAGCAAAAAGCGTTCCTGACCTACCCATTCCAATTTGCACTTCATCTGAAATCAGCAAAGATCCATTTTCATTGGCAATATCTTGCAGTAATTTAAGGTAGCCTTTAGGAGCTTTTCTGGCACCACCTTCTCCTTGAACTGGTTCTACTAAAATAGCCGCAACATGTTTTCCTATTTTATTCTTTAAACTTTCAATATCTCCCCATTCAACATGTGTAAAGCCTTGGGCAGATGGTCCGAATCCTTCTCTAAATAATGGTCTATCATTTGCAGCCAACATTGCTAAAGTACGGCCATGAAAAGCTCCAGTAGCACAAATAATTTCTGTCCTATCTTTTTCTCCGTTTGCCCATGCAAACCTTCTAGCAACTTTAACAGCCCCTTCGGTCGCTTCAGCACCAGAATTACAGAAGAAGACTCTTTCTGCACATGAATTTTCTACAAGTTTTTCTGCAACTGTTTCTTGTTCTGGGATCCTATAAAGATTAGATATATGCCATAATTTCGAAGCCTGATCTTTTAAAGCCTCCACCAACTTTGGATGACAATGTCCAAATGCATTAACAGCAATACCACTTGCATAATCTAAATATTTTTTTCCATCTTCTGAGTATAAATAACTACCTTCACCATGCGTAAAGGCTATATCAATTCTTCCATATGTTGTCATTATAGATGGGCTTATTGTCATACTAAAACTTTCATAAATTTATAAGAATATACAATAATAATTAAAAAGAAATAAATAAGAAATTTTAAATAAAATGCTTAGCTAATTTTAGTCCTTGAGCCTGATAATTATTTGAGCTTCCAACCTCACCATACAAGATACTTGGTACATTTGCCATTGGTTCATAAACAAGTCTACAGACAGTCTGGTCTTGTTCTATTAAAAAAGGTACATCATGAGATCTTACCTCCAATACTGCTTTGGTTTTAGAAGCACCAAGTTCTGTCAAACCAAATCCAGGGTCAAAAAAACCAGCATAATGAGCTCTAAATTCGCCAACCTTAGTATCATAGGCTCTCATCTCTGCAGCATACTTTGACGGAACAGAAACGTATTCTTTACTAGCTAATATGTAGAATGCATCAGGGCTGAGTATTAAACTTCCTGGATTGTTTTTATTCTTATAATCACCACCTCGGTATAAGAGATCTTCTACAGTTATTTTTTCCCAAAACAATTCACGTTTATAATGATTTGGTTTATCGATGTCTATAAGCATAGAATGTTTTCTCGCTTTGTAGCCAATCAAACCATTTTCACCAATTAAATCTACAGATAACGGAACACCATTTTTTATTTTATCAAGGAGATTGATATTATCTTGATTTCTAACTAATCCAACATATTCTTGCAGTATTTCCATTTCTTTATCTGACGTAAATGACTGTCCTCTTCTCAATCTTAATTGATTAAGTCGCGAACCAGTTCTTACTAAAACAGAAAATGTCCTAGGAGATATTTCTGCATATAAGGGTCCCTGATATCCAGGTGGAACTTCTTCAAATTCCATTGCACCATCAACAATTAACCTAGTAAAAACGTCCAGTCTTCCAGTAGAACTTTTGGGATTTGCAATCCCTGTTAAATTATCAGTCAAACTTAAATTTTCTAACAACTTGACTATATACACACATCCACATTCTAAAACAGCACCATCTATTAGACTAAATTCGTGCATTGCTAGGTCTTTTAATCTACTAGATACTTTGTTTCCCTTACCTGGAAGAAAGGAGGCGGGCACTCTCCATGCTTTTATACCTAATCTTAAATCTATAGAGGCTGGTTGGATTAGATTTTTTTCAATACCATTTTCACTAGTAATTACGTTTTCATGAATCAATTCTATAACTTCTTGACTTGATAAAATACCAGCGATTTTTTGAATTTTATTCATTCTAGTTTTCCAAAATTATTTTAACTAAGACCTGAGCCTATAGCCTGTTTTTAGTATATACCAAGCAAATATACCTAGTGCAAAGTTACAACAAAGTAAAACTGAACTTCCCAATATAGGAGATGCATCGCTTAATCCAATAAAACTAAATCTTAATCCATCAATAGCATAAAAAATAGGATTACAATAAGCTAAAATTTTTAGAGATTCAGGTAGCCTTTCTATTGAATAAAAAGTGCCAGATAAAAATGCTAGTGGTTGAATAACAAAATTTGAAATTATTGATAATTGATCGAATTTTTGAGCCCATATTCCAGCAATTAGTCCAATTATGGCCAATGTGATACCTCCCTGAATTAAATACAACATCATCCAAAAAATATTTTTAGGAAAATCTATGATTCCTAAAATCCATAACAATAAAAAAGAAGCTGTAAAAACACATAATCCTCTTGTGACGCTAGCTAAAGTATGAGCAGTCAAAATTTCTATTGGCCCTAAAGGAGCCATTAACAAGTCCACAATAGATCCTTGGACTTTTGCAGTCATAAAAGCTGAAGAAGCATTTGCAAAAGAATTTTGAATAACACTCATCATAATTAATCCTGGAACCAAGAATGTTATAAACGGAACCTGATGAAATCCAGCATTTCTGTCAATCGCAATTGAAAACACAATTACAAAAAGTAACGTAGTTACCATTGGGGCTGTAATAGTTTGTAAAAACACACTTGTAAACCTCTTTACTTCTTTAATGTATAAAGTAAATAAAGCCGTCCAATTTACCTTTCCAATTTCTCTTTGAACCCCAAGTTTTAAATTTTTATTTTTCAAAAATTTCTCTCCAGCGATATAAATATTTATAATTTTAATAATCTATATATATTAATAAATAATTATATTTATAAAAAAAATGAAATTTCACATGAATGAAGAAGAAAAAATAATTAAGAAACTCAGAAAATCTGCAATGTCTTATTTAGCTAGATATGAAGTTTCAGTTCACCAGTTTGAAAAGACAATGAAACGAAAACTATCTAACTTAAAAGCTAATTTAGAAGACTTAGATAAAATAAAAATAATAAGAAATTTAAAAAATGAGATGATATTAGCAAAATTTATTGATGATAAGCGTTTTGCTGAGACAAAAATTCGTTCAATCAGACGTCAAGGTGGTTCAGAGAGATTTATCTATGCAAAATTAAATGAAAAAGGAATATCAAATGATATAATCAAATGTGCTATTAATACAGTAGACGAGGGTCATGAAAACGCAGAAATGATCGCAGCAATAAATTTTATTAAGAAAAAAAATATAGGTATATATTATAAAAAGAATTTAGAGAATAAAATTGATGAATTTGAATTAAAAAATAAATGGTGTGGAGCACTCTCAAGAAGAGGTTTCTCATTAGATATAGTTAAAAAGGTTTTTGAAATTAAAGATATTAAAAAAGCTGATTTAATTTTAGAAGATAATCTATAAAAATATAAAAGGATTAGAAAATGACTAATAAAGATTTATATGAACCATCCTCTGACATAATTAAAAATTCTCACGCAAATAAGACTGAATATGAAAAAATGTATGAAGAATCTATTACTTCTCCTGAAAAATTTTGGGAAAAACATGGTAAAAGAATTGACTGGATGAAGCCCTACACAAAAATTAGGGATGTGTCCTACAATAAAGAAGATCTTCATATCAAATGGTATGAGGATGGAACACTAAACGCTAGTTATAATTGTTTAGATAGACATCTAGAAACCAAAGGTAACAATACAGCAATTATTTGGGAAGGTGACGACCCAAATGAGTCCAAACATATTAGCTATAAAGAACTTTATGAACAGGTATGTAAATTTTCTAATGTATTGATAAATGCTGGTGCAAAAAAAGGTGATCGAGTAACAATCTATATGCCAATGATCCCAGAAGCAACAGTTGCAATGTTAGCATGTACTAGAATAGGAGCTATTCATTCAGTAGTCTTTGGTGGTTTTTCTCCAGACGCTCTAGCTGGAAGAATTGAGGATTGTAATTCAACAATTATTATTACTGCAGATGAGGGTATAAGAGGAGGAAAAAAGATACCTTTAAAATCTAATACTGATGAGGCCATTTCAAAAGCTAAAATGTGCAAAACTACAATTGTAGTTAAAAGAACAGGAGCTGAAATTAATTGGATAGACGGCCAAGATATTTGGTATCATGAAGAAATGGAAAAAGCATCAGCTAATTGTCCACCCGCTGAAATAAACGCCGAAGATCCAATGTTTATATTATATACTTCAGGATCGACAGGTAAGCCCAAAGGAGTTCTTCATACAACTGGAGGATATATGGTTTATGCTTCTATGACACATCATTATGTTTTTGATTATCAAGAAAATGAAATTTATTGGTGTACTGCAGATGTAGGCTGGGTAACAGGACATTCTTATATAGTTTATGGGCCACTATCAAATGGTGCTACTACATTAATGTTTGAAGGTGTACCAAACTACCCAACTGTAAGTAGATTCTGGGAAATCGTTGATAAACATAAAGTTAATATATTCTACACTGCTCCTACAGCAATAAGAGCATTGATGGCTGAAGGCAGTGAACCAGTAAAAAAAACAAAACGAGACAGCCTTAGAATTTTAGGTAGTGTTGGAGAACCAATTAATCCAGAAGCATGGAATTGGTATAACAATGTTGTTGGTGATGGAAGGTGTCCAGTAGTGGACACTTGGTGGCAAACTGAAACTGGAGGGATTTTGATCACCCCTTTACCAGGAGCCACTAATACAAAACCAGGTTCTGCCACAAAACCTTTTTTTGGAATATTGCCAGTTATTGTTGACAGTGATAACAAAGAATTAACTGGAGCCACTCAAGGAAATCTATGTATTAATATGTCTTGGCCAGGTCAAATGAGGACAGTTTTTGGTGACCACCAACGTTTTATAGATACATATTTTTCAACTTTTCCCGGAAGATACTTTTCTGGTGATGGATGTAGAAGAGATGAAGACGGATATTATTGGATAACAGGAAGAGTTGATGATGTAATAAATGTGTCTGGTCACAGAATGGGTACAGCAGAAGTTGAGTCTGCTCTCGTAGCTCACACAGATGTAGCTGAAGCAGCAGTTGTTGGTTACCCACATGAAATTAAGGGTCAAGGCATTTATGCCTTCGTTACTGTGAATATTGGCGTAAAAACATCAGATGAATTATTAACAGAATTAAAACAATGGGTAAGGAAAGAAATAGGTCCTATTGCTGCACCAGATTTAATTCAATTTGCCCCAGGTCTTCCTAAAACAAGGTCAGGTAAAATAATGAGACGAATATTAAGAAAAATAGCTGCAAATGAACATGAAGAGTTAGGTGACGTATCGACATTGGCTGATCCACAAGTTGTTCAAAATTTAGTGCAAAACAGAAAAAACACTTAAGTATTATTTAACTTGATAAAATAATTCATTAAAAACTTTATCAAAATTGGAAGAATAGCTACTAATGTAAAACTTACTATGAGAGTAAATGACATAATGTCATTAATGCTATTAACTTTCGAAATTTCTGAGCCAGCATTTACATAAATCACTGTTGCAGGAAGCATTCCTAATTGACTTATATAGTAAAACCTAAAAAGGGAAATAGGTAACACTCCCATAATTAAATTTATTAATACAAACGAAATAGTAGGTGTCAATCTAAGACTTAAAAGATAATAAATACCATTTTTGCTAAATTTATTGTCTATAATGATTTTTGTTTTTTCAAATTTATTATTAATGAAATCTTTTAAAAGATATCTCGATAATAGAAAACAAATACATGCCCCAACCGTAGAGGCAAAGGAAACTATAATTACACCTTCAATAACTCCAAACAAGGCTCCAGCTGCAATGGTCAAAATAGTAGGGACAACAGGGAAAGACAAACCTGAAAATATTACATATAAAGTAAAAAATAAAATTCTTGATATATAAATTTCTTCATTAACCCATGTTTTCAGAAATGTGAGATGTTCCTTGAATTTATCTAAATTGAATATTTCTTGAAGATGAATGTAAGATAGTAAAAAAGTACTAATTAAAATAAATAGTAATAATACCGGTCTTCTCATTATGAGTTAAATACCCCAAATCCTATCGGCAAACTCTGGATAAAATTCTGAGACCATATAAGAAATCTTATTTCTTAAGATATCTACACGTGTTTGATCTGGGATAGACATATTTGTTATTTTATCATCAACGTCAAATTTAAATCCTGTAAGTTTAATTATATTTTCTATGCTTTCATTATTATGAATTTTTAAAAGACAGAAACGTTTCTTTTGTTTGTTAAATTTGAATAGAGCTCTATTCGTTAATAGAAATTTTGGTCCTCCAGGTCTGTAGATATTTTCATCAGAAAATCCAGGCGCAGAAATAAAGTCTACCTTATCGACTAAAGTTCTTGGTGAATGTTCTTCTCTAAATAAAATAATTTGTGGAACTACGAAATACATCAAAGCAGATCCAAATGAGCCTGGGAATCTTTTTTGTATTTTTGTATAACTTCCAGTACCTACTAAATTTATATTAGCTTCGCCATCAATTTGAACACCTCCTAGAAAGAAAGTATCTATTCTACCTTGAGCGGCGCAATCAAAAAGTTCTCTAGCACCATCAGTGAAATTATTATATTTATTGGAATGTAATATTGTAACCCTAATTCTGTTGTTTTGAAGTTTAGCTTCTTCTTTTGCTAGCAAAGCCGCAGCACCTGGAATTGGTGATGCAGCACCAACAGCTATATGCTTATCATTTACCAGTAAATCAGCTAATTGACTTATTAATAACTCTTCTCTCTTAAGTTCAATCAAAAAATTAAACCTTTAAATTAATTAAATAAGTAATTTTGCATATATTCCTCAAAGCCTTTTTGTGTCTTTGCAGCAATAGAGTACTTTTTGATTTCATCATTATCTTGACCATAAACACCAGGTAACGCACAAGGCCACGCTCCATTTTCAACAACCGATATTCCATCAACATATAATGCTGGCAAACAGGTTGCAGCAGATAATTCGTTATCAAAAAAATCAATATCCAGAATTTTTTCAGTTGTCACAAATACTTTTTTTGAGGCATGTGTAAGAGTTGCTAATTCCCGTCTTCTCCCAATTTGAATATTTCCATTTTTATCTACACAAGGTGCATGAAATATTAATACATCCAACTGGACTGCAGGAAGTAACAAAATTGGCTCATTCTTGTGACCTGAACATTTCATAGGATTTTCAATTACTTGCCAATCTTTTCTATATTTTTGTATATCAGAGCCAATTACCCCTCTAAGAGGCATAAATGGAACAGATTTTTCAGTAGCTTGGAGTTGCGCGTGCAATGCTGGGCATGTGGAGTCTTTTATTAATATATGACCGGCTTCAACAGCTTTTGAAAATCTAGGTGCCAAACCAAATTCACCCAAAGTTACGGCCGCTGCTTCAATCTCAGAAACACATCCGCTCCCAATTAACATATCACCTTGTATAGTGGTCAAAGGAAGGCAGTATAGTTTTAAGTCCTTTACACCTTTTTTTATTAGTTCTTTTGTGAACATCATTGGAACTCCAGAATAGTCTGCTGGAATTCCAATCAAATCTCCATCTTTAACTTCATCAACAATTTCTAAGAGAGATAATTCATCAAATTGCTTCATTATATATTCTCCCTTATTTAAAATATAATGTTTAATATGAGCTCTTCTGACCCTTATTATACTTCATTATTGATTCTTTTAACATTTTTTCTTCTTTACACCCAAGAAAACATATTTTTTTGAGTTTTTTTAGATTAGCTTCGGCTTTTTTCAAATTTCCTTGAGTAAGAAACATTTCTCCTTGATATTCAAGAGCACCCTTGTGCTTTGGAGAAATTTTAAGAGCTTTATCATAATATTGGGCAGCTTTATCAAGATTACCCATTTTTCTATATGAGAATCCTAGATAATTATATATGTCTGCATCTTTTTTATTGGTTTTTTCAGCCTTAAGAAGATTATCTATAGCGGCTTCATATGATTTTTTATTAATTAATTTAACCGCTTTATAGTAATAATTTGATTTAACATCCATCTTTTTACTGTCATCTCCACCTCCTCCAGCAGCAAAGGAGGATACCACTAGTAATTGACTTAAAGAAATTATTGTAAAAAATTTTATGAATTTTTTGAAAAAGTTTTGATAAAACATTAGTGCTCCATTTAATTTAAGAAATATAGCCTTATATATAAATTACTTTAAATTTTTCTAGGATAAACATGCGATTATTTCTTATTTCTTCTTTTATTTTTATTTTAATCAACATAAATAAAGCTATTAGCGACGTTTTGCCAAATGATTTATTTTCGTCAGTGGAAGTTGTTGAACTTCAATTGAGCTCCCTTCAGACAAACTCAATTAAAAATAATTCTGGCATTTACCAATGTTGGCTGTTTGCACATCCAGAAAATAAGAGATATACAGGACCATTTGGTAATTTCAAAAAAATGATTTCTGATACATCTTATAAAATATTATTAAATTCAACTAAATTCAAAATTAAATTAATCGAAGAAAATAAAAACAAAGCTGCGTATTCAGTTAATGTAGACGCATACGATAATAAACGCTACAATTTAACATGGCTTTTAGAAAAAGCATCTGTAAGTAAAGATTGCAAAAATTGTTGGATGACGACTGCGGTTACACAACCACAATTTATAGGGCAGTTGAACTAAAATAAAGTGGAGAAAAATATGAAAACAGCAAAAGATTACCTTCAAGAAGCTAACGAAGTTGTGAAAAAAATTGACGTAAAAGAAGCAATTGAAAAGCATAAATCAAAATCAGCAATTTTTATAGATGTACGAGATAGTTCTGATATTAAAAAAACAGGAACAATTTTAGATGGTCTTGAAATTCCAAGAGGCCTAATTGAGTTTGTCGCTGATGAGGCAACTCCACTCTACAATAATAACCTTAAAAAAGATGCAGAAATAATACTTATCTGTGGAGTTGGCGGCCAGGCTGCGTTAACTGGTAAGACACTTATAGAAATGGGTTATAAAAATGTTCTTAATGTAGGAGGGATACCAGATTGGGAAAAAAATGGTGGCCCAATGAAAAAGTACTAAAACATTTATTTTAAAATTTTATGTCAAAAACAATTGCAATATTAATGCCTGGAGATATGGGCCATGGATGCGGAAAAGCATTTAAAAATAATAATTTTAGAGTTGTAACTTGTTTAAGTCAGAGAAGTATTAGAACTAAAAAACTGGCTGAATTATCCGGTTTTGAAGATTTAGGTACGATTGAAAATGTTGTTGAAAATTCTGATATTATATTATCAATACTGCCTCCTGAATTTGCTCTTCAACAAGCTAAAATAGTCAACGATGTAATTTTAAAAAAAGAAAAACACATTACTTATGTTGATTGCAATGCTGTATCTCCTGAAACAGCATTAAAAATCAATGATTCAATATCCTCTAAGTTTTGTAATTTTTTAGATGGTGGTATCATTGGGTTCAATCCAATTGTAGAAAATGGACAAACAAGGTTGTATATATCTGGACCTAATACTCAACCAGTTAAATTACTCCACAAAAAAGGATTTATAATAAAAGATTTAGGTTTAGAAATAGGTAAAGCTTCTGCAATGAAAATGGTTTATGCTAGTGCAACAAAAGGAACTTTTGCACTTCATGCAGCAGTTTTGACAACTGCTCATAAACTAGGTCTTACTTCTGAATATTTTGCTGAATTGAAATATAGCAAACCTGATATATTATCAGCAATGGAAAGAATGGTTCCAAGAATTCCTCTTGATGCAGCAAGATGGGAAGGAGAAATGTATGAAATTGCTAATACTTTTTCTGAAGCTGGAGTTACCTCAAAATTTCACGAGGGTGCAGCCGATATAATGTCACTGGCAAATAAAACACCAATTGCTAGAGAGACTAGAGAAACAGTCGATGAAACAAGATCTTTGAATGATGTACTTGATATGTATGTAAATGCAATTAAAAAATAAAATATAAAACACTTGTAAATTAGTTAACAAATGAAGTAAATCATTAACATGTTTCTTGTTAACAAAAAATTTTTCGAAGCCACAAAAGATAAATTCTTCTACGGCTGGGTAATTGTTGGAATCGGGAGTCTTGGTATTTTTACGAGTGGCGCAGGTCAATCTCATACCTTTAGTCCTTTTATACCAGTAATATCTCAAGATCTTAAAATTTCCAGTACATCAATTACTACTGCTTATATGATAGCAACTTTATTTGCTGCTTTTCTATTGCCAAAAATGGGAAAATTAGTTGACAAATACGGACCAAGAAAAATTTTAATATATACCGTCTTACTCCTTGGAATTGGATGTATGATTTTTGGAGCTGCATCAAACTTTCTAATGTTGGCCATCGCATTTGGATTTTTAAGATTTTTTGGGCAAGGCTCTCTAATGCTTGGTTCTGCGAATATTATAACTCAGTGGTTTGATAAAAAAAGAGGGTTTGCACTTGGATTAATGGGTTTAGGATTTGCTTTTTCTATGGGTTTACATCCATATATCTCTGACTTTTTAATTTCAAATTACGGATGGAGAATGGCATGGGTTATTCTAGGTTTGTCTACATGGTTGATCATGTTACCATCATTAATTTTCTTAGCAATAGATAAACCTGAAGATGTAAGCATTAAACCAGATGGAATTTTAGAAAATAATAAAAAGAGTAAAAATAATGAAAAAATTTTTGGTCTCAATCTTGAAGAAACCCTAAAGGAAAAAAGCTTCTACATACTTGCATTCTCATTTTTTTCTATATCTTCATTAGTAACTGCGCTTCATTTTTTTCAAGTTACAATTTTAAGTCAATACTTTGGAATGGCAAGTAGCACTGCAGCTGCTTTATTCATACCAACAATGGTTTCGATGATTATCTTTATTCCTATTGCAGGTAAAATTTTAGACAGATTTGAAACTCATAATATTATTGGAGTTGCGTTATTAATAACCACGGCTTCACTATTATCCATAACCTTTGCACGTGGTACTACCTTTTCCATGATTTATGCGATCATTTTTGGAATTAATAATGGATTTAATTTATCTTTATTTGGCTATATCTGGCCAAGGTATTTTGGAAGATTACATGTTGGTAGTATTCAAGGCACAGGTCAAATGATATTAGTAGTAGGGGCATCAATTGGCGCAATGCCGTTCGCAATATCAATGGATCTTGGTTATGACTTAATTACAACTATAAGACTTTCTGCATTATATCCTTTTCTCTCAGCATTTTTATGTTTTTTCTTTTTAAGAGAAAGTAAAAAACTTACAGAAATGAAGAAATAAATTAATTGAATTTAGTAACCATTTATAAAAATACTTCTAATAATTTTAAAGCCATCCTAGCAATGATTTTGGCTGTATTTTGCGTAACTATTATGAGCGTTCAAGCTAAATTAGTAGGTATTGAATACCATGCTGTACAGATTACATTTGCAAGAGCCATGGTTGTAATAATTCTTTTATTACCTCTAATTTACAAGCTAGGAGGCATAAAATTTTTAAAAACAAATAAGCCTTATCTTCATTTCTTTAGAAGCTTGGCGGGACTTACTGGGAACATAATGTTTTTTTTAGCCTTTCAAAGATTGCCTGTTGCAGATGTTACAGTAATATCTCAAGCAGTACCAATTTTTTCATGTATTTTTGCAATAATCTTTCTCAACGAAATAATAGGGTGGCGAAGATGGTTGGCCATTTTAATTGGATTTGGTGGGGTAGTAATTGCAATAAATCCTACTGGCTCCATAGCTATTGCTTCAATTTATGCCTTAATAGGCACTTTAATGTGGTCTACTACTATTATTTTTTTAAGATTACTAGGGACAACTGAACATCCTGTAAAAACAGTCTTTTACTTTATGTTAGTGAGTTTTATTCTAACTTCTTTTTTTCAACCATTTTTGTGGAAAGAACCTTCATTAAGAGTTATTTTGTTATTTATTGGACTAGGTGTATCAGCTTTTTTAACACAATTGTTAATGACTTACGCATTACAAAAAGCACCTGCTTCAATTGTAAGTCCATTTAATTATACAGGAATTGTATGGGCAATTATTTTTGATTACTTGATATGGAACTCGCATCCAATAATTTCTACAATTGTAGGGGGATTTATTATAACAATTTCAGGTATATATATCTTTAAAAGAGAGGCTAAAATAAAATCAATTAAATAAATTATTTTTAAATTTAAAGTATAGAATCAATTTAAATATGAAATAACCAATAATTGGCATTATTATAAGACCATTACTTAAAGGAGTGAATTCACCCACAAATCCTAAAATTATACCTCCAACTGTTAATGATCCAAAAGAAATACTTGACCACCAAGTTAAAACTCTAGCCCTATAAACTTCTTCTACTTCTAATTGGATAATTGTTTGAGTTCCAATACCAACTGCCGTTGTAGTAAAACCGACTATTGTAAAAAATATGGCCATTGTATAAACTTCTGAAATAAAGCCAATAATACAGCTTATTATCAGACCAAGCATTAACATTGATACTAATTTAGTTTCAATTTTACTTTTATTACTATTTCTAAAACCTATCCAAATTGAAGCCAATAAGGCCCCAATACCCGCAGTAGTTGTAATTAAAGATAATCCAAAACTCCCTTGTTTTAATATTTCTCCTGCAATTGTTGGTTGAATTTCAAGCATCCCTCTGACAAAAAAGGCGCTTACAAAAACAACAAATAAACTTTTTAGAATAATGGGGGTCCTTAACGCAAATTTTCCACCTTCCAAAAATCTATGAAAAAAATTTCCTTGTAAAACTTCTTTCTTAATCCTTGTTCTTAAGGGCATATAAATTAAAACTGGAATCAATGGAAGATAAGTTAATGCAGCAATCAAAAAAGTTACTTCAAGATTAAAAAAAGCTATCAATCCTCCAGCAAAAGCAGGACCAACAACTCTTGATCCATTAAAGGACGCAGAATTTAGACCTACAGCACTAGAGAGTAAATTTTTTGGAACAACAATAGAGACAAAAACTAATCTTACAGGGTGATAACAAGCACTTAATAAACCTTGTAAAACAGACAAAAAAGCTAAAGTAAATAGTGTGTGTTGATCTAAATATTGTAAGAACCAAATTAATATTCCAATTAAAAACATTAATATTTTTAATATTACACTTGCTACCCTCATATTCCAATTTTCTGCAAATACAGCAAAAAATGGTCCTAATACTCCTGCAGGTGCCATAAGAGCTAAAGTTACAAAACTTGTCCAAAATGTAGATTCTGTAATTTCCCAAGTAAGCCAACCAACTCCAATTTTTTGTATCCAAAGCCCAAAAAGAGAAACCGTATTACTAAAAAAATATAAGCTAAATGATCTATTTGATAATGCATTCATGAATTAAAAAAAGTTTCTATAGCTTCATTAAAGTCAGATGAGTTTTCACAATAAGGTGCGTGGCCAACATTTGAAAGCTCTAATACTTTTGCATGAGGTAATGATTGTTGTAATCTATTAGAACGATCGTTTGATACAACAATATCTTTTGAACCTTTTAATATAAGACATGGTTGATTAACTTTTAACAAACTAGTTGAAGTATCAAGTGTTTGCATAGCCATTCCACCTGACATTATGGAACCTTCTGTAATTTCTTCACTAATAATAGATAAGAAACTGAATATTTCTTTATCTTTCAATTCAGGCAACATCTTTTTAATTCTTAATTTACCAAATTCTTCATTAGACAACTTTTTTCTTTCTTCAAGTCTTTGACTATAGGGTTTCCTTAAAGGGCTCTGAGGCGGTAATGCGTAACCTTTATGAGTACATGACAAAACTAATTTATTTACACTATCGGAAAAGTCAGCTGAAACAATTTGAGCTAACATGCCACCCATCGAGTGACCTACTAAGTCAAATTTCTTAATTCCTAAATTTGTTAGTAAGTTATTCACTAGCTTTGCAATCTCAAACATATTTAAATCCGCAGCATCTGATTTTCCAAAACCAGGTGCATCAATTGCAATTACTGACCTTTTATCTCTAAAATGTAAAAATTGAAAAGCCCAACTTTTGCTATTCCCGTTAAAACCATGCAAGAATACAATTGGTATATTATCATCAAATTTATTGATCCTAAAAGATGTGTTTAAATTATATTCTTTATCACTAAATATTTGTAATTCGGGAAGTTTTTTCAAAATTTCTAAGTGGTTCAATGTCTCCTCCTATAATTACTTTTTATAATAAAAAAACAAAAAAGATTTAATTATATAAATTTATTTTATCTTTTGACTCTATGTTATTTTTAATTCAATGTTTTTTTAAGGATATTTTAGGAGAGTTAAAATGAAATTAATCAACAGACTTTTTATTATTTTGATAAGTTGTCTTTTATCAAGTGTTGCACTTGCAAAAGACCTCACTGTTGGATTGAAATCAGAGCCCAGCTCTATTGATCCACATTATCATAATCTTGGTCCAAATAATGCATTTGCAACCCATATTTATGGGACATTAGTTGGGTCAGACGAAAACCAACAACATTATCCAGATTTAGCTACTTCGTGGAAACCTATCAATGACACCACTTGGGAATTTAAGCTCAGAAAAGGTGTAAAGTTTCATGACGGAAGTGATTTTACTGCAGATGATGTTCTCTTTACGGCTCAAAGAGCACAAAATGTTCCAAAATCTCCATCAGGTTTTGGTACTTACTTAAAGGGAAAAGAATTTATTAAAATTGATAGTCATACAATTCACATAAAAACAAAGAAACCCTATCCTTTGATGCCAAATGATATCATGACAGTTAAAATTATATCAAAGAAAAATGGAGAAGGCGCAACCACAGCTGACTATAATAGTGGTAAAGCAGCAATTGGTACTGGTCCTTATAAGTTTGTAGAGTGGGTGCCAGGAGATAAAATAGTATTAAAAGCTAACAAAGATTATCATGGTGCAGGTACTGGAGCGCCTAAATACAAAAATATTTTATTTAAGCCAATTAAATCTGGTCCCGCAAGAATTGCAGCACTATTAGCTAAGGATGTAGATTTTATAGATAATGTACCTCCTTTAAATGTTGCAAAAATGAAAAAAAATCCAACTATTAAGTTAAATAGCGGATCTTCTAATAGAGTGATTTATCTTCATATGGACCAATTTAGAGAGGATTCACCTCATATTACAGCAATAGGTGGTGGTAAAATTAAAAATCCTCTAATGGATGTTAGGGTCAGAAAAGCTCTTTCTTTAGCAATTAATCGTGATGCAATGGTTTCAAAAGTGATGGAAGGTATTGCTGTAAAAGCAGGCCAATTATTACCAGCAGGTTTCCATGGTGTCTCAGATAAAATGAAACCAGATCCATATGATCCAGAAGCTGCAAAAAAGTTATTAGCAGATGCTGGTTATGGAAACGGATTTGAAATGACTATCCATGGTCCAAATGATAGATACATCAATGATGCAAAAATTGCTGAGGCACTTGCACAGATGTTCTCAAGGATAGGTATTAAAGCAAAAGTTGAAACAATGCCAAAAGCTGTTTACTTCAAAAGAGCATCAAGAGGTGGTCCAAATAAGAGCCCTGAATTTAGTTTTATGGTCCTTGGTTGGGGTGCTGGTTCTGGAGAAGCGTCATCTCCATTAAGAGCTTTATTACATACTTATGACAAATCTATTGGTATGGGTAGAGCGAATAGAGGAAGACATTCTGATCCAGTTGTTGATAAGCTAATTCAAAAGGCGCTTGGAACAGTTGATTCAGACGCCAGAGGTAAACTTTTAGCTGAAGCTACCGAAGTGGCAGTTGGTAAAAACTATGGTGTTATTCCAATTCATTATCAAATGAATACTTGGGCTGCAAAATCTTCTTGTAGCTACACTCCAAGAACTGATGAAAGAACAATAGCAACATATTTAAATTGTAAATAAGTTATAACCTAAGAACCAGAGCAGGTTTGCTCTGGTTCTTATTATTAAAGAATTCTAAAATGACAGCATTTATTTGTACAAGATTCGCTCAAAGTATACTTGTTTTATTTATTATGTCTCTTTTGGTTTTTGGAGGTGTAAATCTAGTAGGTGATCCTGTAGAAATGCTAATTAATCCTGAAGCTGATCAAGCCGAAGTAGAGAGAGTTATCCGCGAACTTGGACTAGATAGACCTGTAACAGAACAGTATTGGTATTTTTTAGTAAACGCCTTTAAAGGGGATTTAGGAAGCTCATTTATTTTTGGAGAACCTGCCCTAAAGTTAATAATCCAGAGAATGCCGGCCACATTAGAACTGGCCTTGTTCTCATTATTTATATCCTTAATTATAGCAATACCTTTAGGTATATACGCAGGATATAATCCTGACAGCAAAGCAAGTAAGGTTATTATGGCAGGTTCTATCTTAGGCTTTTCTATGCCAACATTTTGGGTTGGTATTATATTTATCATGATATTTGCTGTTCAACTTGGATGGTTACCATCAACTGGTAGAGGTGAGATTGGAACCTTTATGGGCATAAATAGTTCTTTGTTTACTCTAAATGGACTATCTCATGTTTTTTTACCTGCACTAAATTTGGCGTTATTTAAAATTTCTTCAGTCATACGTCTAACACGAGCCGGAACAAGAGAAATAATTCTTCAAGATTATATTACGTTTGCTAGGTCTAAGGGAATTTCTGAAAAAAGAGTTGTATTGATACATGTTTTGAAAAATATTTTAATTCCAATTGTCACTGTTGTTGGCCTTGAATTTGGTTCCTTAATCGCCTTCTCAACAGTTACTGAAACTGTGTTCGCATGGCCTGGGATGGGAAAGTTAATAATAGATTCAATTTACAATCTTGATCGCCCAGTTATTGTTGCATACTTAATGATCATTGTAACATTTTTCGTATTTTTAAACTTAATTGTCGATATAATTTATACGTTCTTAGATCCACGAGTAAGAATTAAAGGGGATCATCAATGAATCCAAAATTAAGAAAATTTATAGAATTCTGTAAAGATTTTTCTTCAAACAAGGTTGCTCTTGTCGCTTTTTTTATTTTTTTACTTATTCTATTCGTAGCAATATTTGCACCTTTAGTATCTCCGACTGATCCTTACGATCTCAATACTGTTAGTATTATGAATAGTAGGTTACCACCATTTTCAGAAGATTTTTCTGGTAATTATTTTTTACTTGGTACTGATGGCGCAGGCAGGGACATGGTTTCAGCTATATTCTATGGATTGAGAGTAAGTTTAGGAGTTGGCGTTCTATCAGGTATTTTTGCTCTGATAATAGGTTCATTTTTTGGAATTTCTGCAGCTTTTTTTGGCGGTAGATACGAGTCATTAATTATGAGAATTGTGGACATTCAGTTAAGCTTTCCATCTATTTTAGTTGCTTTAATTATCTTAGCTGCTTTTGGAAAAGGTGTTGAGAAAACTATCATTGCACTAATTTTAGTACAGTGGGCTTATTACGCTAGAACAGCACGATCAAGTGCTCTAGTTGAAATAAATAAAGAATATGTTGATGCTGCTAGATGTTTAGCATTCGGAAACACACGAATAATGTTTAAACATATATTGCCTAACTGTATGGCTCCGTTAATTGTTGTCGGTACTTTGCAAACGGCACACGCAATTTCTTTAGAAGCCACACTAAGTTTTTTGGGTTTAGGTCTTCCAATAACCGAACCTTCTTTGGGTCTTCTAATAGGAAATGGTTTTGAATATATGTATAGTGGCGACTTTTGGATTAGCATATTTCCAGGCGTTGCATTACTTATAACTGTCGCTTCTATAAATTTAGTCGGAGATCATCTGCGGGATATGTTTAACCCAAGGCTTCACTAAAATTTCTAATAATAGTCACTTAATTTATAGGCTAGTCTTACTGCTGTTTTACCTGGAAATAATCTTTTGGAAGGCATAATTAAAATAGTTTCTTCGTAGGGAGCATATACTTCTTCATTATCATCTTTCCCAATCAACACTCCCTTTTTTAAGGTTTCGAAACCTTGCCAATCTTGATCAAATTTAAAATTTTCACTTTTGATAGTTATAATTTTTCCAACTTTATAAACATCATTTTGAAAATTCAATACTTTATTTTTATAGATAAAATCATCTGCAAAATTTTCATCCATTATTGAAGTAGTTCGTAAAAATCTTATCATAGTCTCAATTGCAACAATTTCAGATGACTTGGCCCAATGTTGCCCACATTCAACTAGAAGAGCATTTTTTTGACTTTCTTTATTAGAAAAGCCAAAATAGTCTCTCATTCTCATTCCTTCATTATGTCCGGAATCAGATATTATTGGCATTTGCATGCCTACATCACGAGCGAAATCAATACCTTTATTTAACATTCCAGCCATCATAAGAGGTACGCAAGGTTTTTGCATTGAATGTATATCCAACAAATAATCGACTTGTGACACGATATTTTTAACTTCATTAGCTCTTAAAAATTCACTAGTTCTTTTTCTTTTGGGATTTTCTAAGACACCTTCTGCCCATAATCTATTAAAATCCTCTTCAACCCATCTTGTTCTATTTGGATTAAGGGGATCAAATGCTAAATAAGCCTCAATATTCATAAAACCTAAAGTTAATTTTCCACTTAATGGTCTATAGTCATTTTTAAGAAACCAATCTATAGCAAGTGCCCCACAAGGTTCATTACCATGTACAATTGATGATATAAAAACGTGTGGACCACTTAAACCACTATCTAATGTTATAACATAGTCAATACCTGTGTTAGAGTTTTTGTAAGGTGAAATGTCAGGATTGACTAATTCAACAGGAAATTCATTTTTATAATCTAATTTAGGGTCATTCATATCTTTTAATTTTGGAGCTTCATTCCATCAAATGGTTTTACGTAGTGATCCTCTCCAAGTTTAATCATTTGAACATATTCAGGTTCATAGCCTATTGGCTTTAATAAACTAGGAATTTCATCGTTCATTAAGTTTAACTTCTTTTTTCTCTTGGTTGGATCTGCAATTGGAACTGCTGCCATCAATTTTTTTGTGTAAGGGTGTTGAGGATTTTCAAAAATTTGGCTTCTAAGTCCAATTTCAACTATTTCACCAAGATACATTACACCTATTCTATGACTTACTCTTTCAATTACGGCCATATCATGACTTATAAATAGATAGGTTAAACCAAATTCTTCTTGTAGTTCCATCATCAAGTTTACTACTTGAGCCTGAATGGAAACATCTAGCGCTGAAACTGCTTCATCAGCTATTATTAACTTAGGTTCTAATGCCAGAGCTCTGGCTATCCCAATTCTTTGTCTCTGTCCTCCTGAGAGTTCATGTGGATATCTAGAGTAATATTGTTCATCAAGTCCAACACGATTTAATAATTTTATTACCCTACTATTTGATCCCAACTTAGGCTCTAATCCGTGCACCATTATTGGTTCCGCTATAATTTGACCAACAGTCATTCTTGGATTTAAAGAAGCAAAAGGATCTTGGAAAATCATTTGCATCTTTTTTCTATATTGTATCATTTCTTTATTATTTAAATCAGTTAAGTCTACGCCTTCAAAAAAAACTTCACCTCTTGTTGGTGATGTTAATCCTATTATACTTCTTCCTGTTGTGGACTTTCCACAACCACTCTCACCAACCAATCCAAGTGTTTCGCCTGGTTGCAAATTAAAACTTATATTTTCAACTGCATGAATATTTCCACCTGCTCTTCCAAAGTCTTGTTTGATTAAAAACCTTGTAGTCAGACCTTTGACTTCAAGCAATGGAGAAGAAGTCCTATTTACAGTATCTTTCATTTCTACAACTTTTTTTGTTGAAATTTTCTCTTTATTTTTGTGTTCATCAGAAGATTTAACGTCAAGATTAACAAATTTTGCTGGTAGTTTTTTACCAATCATACTCCCAAGTTTTGGAACAGCTGCCAATAAAGACCTAGTGTATGGATGTTTAGGATTTTGAAATATTTCAATAGCAGTGCCTTCTTCAACTTTTTTACCTGCAAACATGACAACGACTCTGTCAGCAACCTCAGCCACAACACCCATATCATGAGTAATAAACATTACTGACATACCTATGTCTCTTTGTAACATTTTTATCAAATCCAGTATTTGTGCTTGTATTGTGACGTCCAACGCTGTTGTAGGTTCATCTGCAATTAATAATGAGGGCTTACAACTTAATGCCATTGCAATCATAACTCTTTGTCTCATTCCACCAGAGAGTTCATGTGGATATTGATTTAACCTTTTTTCTGGTTCAGGTATTCTTACCAACTTGATCATTTCAAGTGCAATTTCAAAAGCTTCTTTTTTTGTTTTGCCTTGATGCTTAATTATTGTTTCAGTAATTTGCATACCAATAGTAAAAACTGGATTTAGTGATGTCATAGGTTCTTGAAATATCATTGAGATGTCATTGCCTCTGATATCTCTCATTTTTTCTTGATCAAGCCGAGTTAAATTTAGATTAAGATTGTTTTTTGATTGAAGGTTTATTTCACCAGAAACTATTCTACCTCCAGAATAATCAGTAAGTCTCATTAGAGATAAGGCTGTAACAGACTTACCTGAACCTGATTCACCCACTATTGCTATAGTCTCACCTTTATTGATATTAAAAGAGATGCCATCAACAGCTTTTACAACTTTATCTTTTAATTGAAATTGAACTTTAAGATCTTTTACTTCAACAACTGATTCAGGAGTTTTATTTTTGATATTTAAATTACTTTTATTCATAAAACACCTTTTTCAATTTGTAATTTAATCTCAATTAACAGACTTTCAATATTTGTTTTTAAAAGATCAAAATTGTCTGATTTTATTCTAGTTATTTCATCCATATATAATCTTCTATTAACTTCAATTTGAACTGAATTCTTATTTGTTTTAGGATCACTATAAGCATCTGTAAGTTCCATACCTTTATATGGATCATTAATATCAACAGAGTAGTTTAAACTTCTTAAAAAATCTACAATAAGGTCAGTAAATTCTTTTTTACAAGATGTTCTATCTCTATCACCAATTACAAAATCTGGTCTCCTAGTACCTTTTTCTTGATCTGACATTGCTGTGGCTTTATTTTGCATTGAATGAGCGTTTATGTGATAAAACTTTCCAAAACGTTGATAAGTACTACTCATAATTTCTTTAAGTGTTTTATGATAAGGTCTATGATAATTTTTAACCCTGTGAATGAATTCACTAAATTTTATTTTATTTGCATACATAGGCTCTCCATTTGGAGGAATGCGCAACCAAATCAGACCAATCCCTAATTCACTCTTAATTGTAGGATTGAATAAAAATTTTTCTTTCTTGACGTCAAAATCAATAAGTTCTTCACTTGGAAAATCAGTTTCTGCTCTATTGGGATCTATATAAGATCTAGGAAAATTAGCATTTAGAATTACACCACCTATTTCAGTAACATAATTATATAATTCATCAACAAATGAGTCTTCTGCTTGTCTTAATTTTGAAAATTCAGCTTGATGATTAAAATCAAATGGATAAATAACTCCACTATGAGGAGAATCGACTATTAAAGGAATAGATTGACCTTCTTCTCCATCAACGTTTAAAATCGTATCTAGCAAAATGGATTCCTTATTTTCAAAATGTATAAATATTATTGAGTGTAGTAAAAATGAATATCAAGCAAAAAATTAAAGATATAGTTCCAGATATGACGGAATGGAGACATCAAATACATGAGAAACCAGAAATAGCATATCAAGAAAAAGTTACATCTAAATTTATAGCCAATAAATTAAAAGATTTTGGAATAGAAGTAATTGAAGAATTTGGCAAAACAGGTGTTATAGGAATTATTCAAGGAAAAAAAAATAAAGGACAAGAAAAATCTATTGCGATTCGTGCAGATATGGATGCACTTCCAATGACTGAAAAGACTAATTTGCCATATTCTTCAAAAAATGAAGGAGCAATGCATGCTTGTGGACATGACGGACATTCTACAATGTTATTAGGAGCTGCAAAATATTTGTCAGAAACAAAAAATTTTTATGGAAAAGTTTATTGTGTTTTTCAACCCGCTGAAGAAGGAGGTAATGCAGGGGCTAAAGCAATGATTAATGATGGTCTTTTTAAGAAATTTAAAATCGATAGTGTTTGGGGAATTCATAACTGGCCAGGTATTCCAGTTGGTGAAGCAGTTATCCATGAGGGTTTTGCTATGGCTGGAGGTGACATAATTGTAATTGAAGTAAAAGGTAAAGGTGGACATGCAGCACAACCTCAATATGCAAATGATCCTATGGTAGCTGCTGGATTAACTATCACTGCACTTCAAAGTTTAATATCAAGACAATTAGATCCTTTTAAAAGTGCTGTCTTATCTATAACAAAAATTGAAGGTGGATCTGCATTTAATGTTATTCCTGACACTGTAACTATTGGTGGAACGCTTAGATCTACAGATCAAAAAAATAGAAATGAAATGCTAGATAAAATAAAAAAGGTTGCGTCTAATACTTGTGCAATTAGTAATTGTGAACTGAATATTGAAATTCGTCCAGGATATCCGCCGACTATAAACAACAAGGAATGCGCTAAACTTGCTTCTAAAATTTTTAAAAAAACTTTTGGCGACAACTCAATTAATTTAAAAGAAACTCCAACAATGGGTTCAGAAGATTTTTCTTATATGCTAGAAGAAAAACCAGGAGCATATATTTGGCTTGGTGCTGGGGCAAGCTCAGAAAAGCTACATAGTCCCTTCTATGATTTTAATGATGAACTTTTACCCATTGGAGCCCAATACTGGACAGATCTAGCTGAAAATATTCTGGTAGAACAAAGTTCATAAGAGAATTTTCCCATTTATATAACTTTGAGCTTCTTTTGTCTTTGGCTTTTTAAAAAAATTAATTGCTTTTGTTTGTTCAAGGAGTCTACCTTTATTAAAAAAAAGTATTTCCTTAGCTAATCTTTTTGCTTGGCCCATATCATGGGTAGTTAAGATTATGGTCTTCCCTTTTTTGTTTTCATCTAAAATTATTTCTTCAATTAAATTTAAACTATAAGGGTCTAAATTGGCAGTAGGCTCATCTAAAAGTAATAGGGAAGGATTAATTAATAAAGCTCTCGCTAGAGATAATCTTTGTTGTTCTCCACCTGATAATAATCTAGCGGGTTTGTCCTTGAAAGTATCTAAACCTACTCTTTGTAAAAGTTTCATAATTTCAAAATTAGATAGCTTATTTTTTTTCTCTAAAACAAATTGCATATTCTCTAAAACAGACCTTCTTAAAAGTATAGGCTTTTGAAATACCAATGCTATCTCTTTTCTTATATACTCATTAATTTCTCTTGAATTAAAATTAATTTTTCCAGACTTGACACCAACTAATCCGTTTATAGTTTTAAGAAACATACTTTTGCCAGCTCCATTAGGACCTAAAATTGCAAAAATTGATTTATTATTAATTTTACAATTAATATTATCCAAAATTTTAGTTTTGCCTAATAAAAGAGATAAATTAGAAATTACTATAGGAGTTAATGATTTTGATTCTTTTTGGATATCAAACATACATTCTCCTTTTTGCTCTTGTTTTTAAACTAATTAAAATTAGGTTTATTATTAAGGCAATCAATAGGAGGATAATACCTAAGGCTAAAGCCAAAGATAAATTTCCTTTAGAAGTTTCCAAAGCAATTGTGGTTGTCATAACTCTTGTTAAGTGATCTATATTACCACCTACAATTATCACAGCACCAACTTCAGAGATAGCTCTACCAAACCCAGCTAAAATTACTGTTAGAATTGAATATCTAGCATCATATAGACATGCGACAAGAGCTTTATGAGATGAAATAACCAGAGATTTGAAAAGATCTTTATATTCTTCATTAATTTCTTCAATTATTTGGGCTGTTAATGAGACAATGATAGGAATAATCAAAATCATTTGAGCAATAATCATAGCCATAGGTGTGTACAAAACACCTAACCAACCAAATGGACCAGATCGTGAAATTAATAAGTATACAATTAATCCTACAACAACTGGAGGCAAACCCATCATGGCATTAAATATAATTATAACAGTATCTCTACCCCAAAAATTTTTAATAGCCAAATATGTCCCAATTGGTAAACCCACTAAACAAGATAAGAGTAGCGAAAGAAAACTAACTTTCATAGAAAGTAGAAGAATCTCAAAAAAATCTTTATCTAAAGTTAAAACCAAATTAAATGCATGTGTAAATGACTCTAATATCATAGATAATTACCTTGATTATTTATGTTTTTATGTGTTAATTTATGTGAAAATTACATAATATGCAATTAATTTAGCTTTTTGATGTTTGTTTTATCTAAAAATTTATTTTTATTATTTTTATTATTTATTCTTCCAAAGCTTAGCTTTGGCAAAGATGCATTAATTATTCAATCAACTACCTCTACTTATAATTCTGGGTTTTATAATTATATACTTCCAATAGTAAAATCAAAAATTAATGTGGACGCACATGTGGTGTCAGTTGGTACTGGCGCAGCATTAAAGAATGCCAGCAATTGTGATGGCGATGTTGTCATAGTTCATGCAAAGGAAAGAGAATTAGATTTTGTTAAGAAAGGTTTTGGCATAAATAGAAGAAACCTTATGTACAATGATTTTATAATAATTGGGCCCAAAAAAAACCCTGCAAAAATAAATGATAAGGACAGTCCATTAGAATCATTTAAAAAAATATTTAAAACATCATCAATCTTTGTCTCACGTGGCGATGATTCAGGTACTCATTTTAAAGAAATGAGTATTTGGAAAAAAACTAAATTAAATCCATTAAAATTTTCCGGTAATTGGTATAGAGAAGCTGGATCTGGAATGGGAGCAACTCTTAATTTAGCAAATGGTATGGGAGCCTACACAATCACAGATAGAGCATCATGGATAAATTTTAATAATAAAGGTGAATTGAAAATGTTTACCGAAAAGAGTAATATTTTATTTAATCAGTATGGAATTATAATGGTAAACCCTACTAGATGCCCAAATGTAAAATCTAATATTGCTAATAAGTTTATCAAATGGCTTACCTCCTATGAAGGACAAACCAAAATCAAGGAGTTTAAAGTTAAAGGAGAGCAATTATTTTTCCCAAACGCTAACTAATTTTGAAATTGATTAAGAGGTAAAATATGAGAGTTTTTCATTTCTTGGAGAGATATGCTTGAAGACATTTTAGTAAATTCAAGCTCCCCAATTAACATTTGTTGAAAATTATCATACTCCTCTATACTTGGAGCAACAATCTTCAACATATAATCCGTATCTGAACCAGTAAGCCTGTGGGTTTCAATAATTTCGTCATACTTATTTATTATATTTTGGAATCTATCAATCCAGTCTTTTGAATGATGACTTACTCTTATCGACAAAAAAACAACAATTGATAAATTAATAGCTTTTCTATTAAGAACAATTGTTCTCGCAGAAATGACACCTACTTCTTCCATTTTTTTTATTCTATTCCAACAAGGAGTTGGAGACACACCCACTTTCTTAGAAATTTCAGACAGAGGTAACCCAGCATTTTTTTGTATAACATTTAATATTTTAATATCAATTTCATCTAACATAGCAACTCTAAAAGAATAATTTTCTAATATTAGTATTTATAAAAAAAATTTTTTGTAAGTTACAACAAATTTATTTGCTTTTAAAGAATATTTATCTATAAAGATGCAGTTATACCACCATCAACATAAAGTGTATGACCATTTACAAAATTTGAGGCTGCAGAACTTAAAAAGATACTAGCACCTACTAGTTCATGAACCTCACCCCACCTGCCTGCCGGAGTTCTTTTTTTTAACCATGCTGTAAAATCACTATCGGAAACAAGAGCGGCATTCAATGGTGTATCAAAATATCCTGGTGCAATAGCATTGCATTGAATACCATATTTCGCCCAATCTGTTGCCATACCTTTTGTAATATTTCCTACGGCGCCCTTTGTGGCTGTATAAGGCGCAATTCCTGGTCTAGCTAGTGCTGTCTGCACACTTGCTATATTTATAATTTTACCTTCGCCTCTTTTAATCATATATTTTGCTACAACTTGACTTACATTAAAAACTGAAGAGATATTAGTCATCAATAATTGCTCAAACATTTCAGGTGGGAAGTCTTCTAAAGGAGATCTGAATTGCATTCCAGCGTTATTAATTAAAATATCAATTGGCTTAATATCTTTTTCAAATTTATCAATAGATCGCTTTGTCTGTTCATAATTAGTAACATCAAAGCATAATTGAAAGATATTTTGTTTAGTATTAATTGCTTCAGCCGAATGTTTTAACTTTTCAGTATTTCTACCATTCAATATTATATCAGAGCCAGCATCAGCCAAACCCTTAGCTAAAGCATAACCTATTCCTTGTGATGAGCCGGTTATAAGAGCTGTATTACCATTAAGATCAAATAATTTTAATCCTGAAACCATTTCTTTTCCTTTTTGAATTTATGTAAAAGTACAGTAATAATAAAAAGATTGCCAATTATCTTTCTAGAATTTAAGTTTTAAACTCAAATTAGATAAAGGCGTATTTAATGAAATCTTTACGAATTCATGGTCCATTAGACTTAAGGATAGAAAATTATCAAGTTGATAATTTAGGCGCTAATCAAGTTGAAATTCATATTGCCATTGGTGGTATTTGCGGAACAGATCTACATTATTATAAACACGGTGGATTTGGACAAATTAAATTAAAGGAGCCAATGATTTTAGGTCATGAAGTTTCTGGATTTATTTCAAAAATTGGCTCAAATGTAGAAAATTTGTCAATTGGACAATTAGTTTCTGTATCGCCATCAAGACCATGTAATAAATGTAATTTTTGCCTTAACGGAAATCAAATTCAATGTATGAATATGAAATTTTATGGCTCTGCAATGCCATTCCCACATATTCAAGGTGCATTTAGAGAAATATTAATAGCTGAAGATTTTCAATGTGTTCCCGCTGAAGGTTTGTCATCAGAAGAAGCTGCAATGGCAGAACCACTTGCAGTTTGTCTTCATGCTATAAAACAAGCAGGAAAAATTTTAGGAAAAAAAGTTTTAGTTACTGGGTCAGGACCTATTGGGACATTATGCGTGGCAGCTGCTAGAAGAGCTGGAGCAGAAGAAATAATAGTTACAGATATTTCTACAAATGCCCTTTCGTTTTCAAATTCTGTGGGAGCAGATAGAGTTATAAATGTTCTAAAAGAACATGATCAATTAAAAAACTATCAATTTAACAAAGGTTATTTTGATATAGCTATTGAATGTTCGGGATCTGCGCAAGGTATTAGCGACTCAATAAATTGCCTCAAGCCTAAAGGCACCTTGATACAACTTGGTCTTGGAGGAGATGTTTTGATTCCTCTAGTATCAGTTACAACAAAAGAGTTAAATTTAAAAGGCTCATTCAGATTTCATTCAGAATTTGAATTAGCTGTTAAAATGATGAAAAAAAAATTAATAGACGTAAATCCATTAATCACTCATAAAATAGAATTTAAAAACGCAATTGATGGTTTTGAACTTGCAATGAATAACAATAAAAAAAGTATGAAAGTTCAACTAGCTTTTTAAAGATTTAGTACGCAAGCGAAAATATAAAAGTCTTCAGGCCTAAAAAGAAAACAAACAGAGTTATAATAATTATAACACCTAACAATCCTTTACCTATTTCCTTGATCATTGATTATACCTATTTACTATTAAAGTGGATCATACCAAGATCTTTAATATTATAACCCTTTAATCTTGAAGCAATGTCAATAAATTCTATCGTTTTAGAAAATTGAAAAAGTTTTTGAAACGGATTTTCAAACCATGAAAATCTATCAATTACTAAATCAAATCTTTCTTCAACCACTGGAATAAATTTAAGTTTATATTTTTCTGCCTCTGATGCTAGACCAAGAGTTACGTCAGCTTGATCAGATAAAACTAATGATACTGCATCAATTTCAGAATAAACAATTTCTGTTTTGAGAAAATCTGATAAATTCAAATTTTCACTTTCCAACAAATTTTTTAAATAATTATCAGCTCCTGAACCAGGTTGTCTTGAAACTATTTTTTGACCTTTAAAATCTTTTATTCTCTTCTTAGGTCCATTAGTTGGCTTGAATATTAAACCTCTTTCTCTTTTTGCCCATTCCATGAGAACAAAATCTTTATCATTTAAATACTCTTCAACACTTGTGATATTCCATTTTTTTGAAATAAAATCATAAATGTGAAGTCCTGATGCAATTCCTTGATTTAATTTAAATCTTTCAAGCCCTTTATTACTCCCATCAAAAGACAAAGCTATACCTGATCCAGATTGTTTTATTGCATATTCGAGAAGAGGATCATGACTTCCTAAAAAGACATCCGGTAGATATTTCTTATTATCAACTGAATTATTTTTACCAGCTATCCAATTAGCAACTTCTTCTTTTGAAAATAATAATTTGCCCATTACCTTTGAAAAGGGCACTTCTTTTTTAGAAACTAGATCATAAACTTTTCTTGGTTTAACTCTAAGAAACTCCGCTAATTCATCAGTTGTAAAATAATCAGACAAATGTTTATACCATAAAAATATTTAGTTTATTTTAGCATTATATTCTATAATCAGTTAATGAAAAGTAGATCAACTAACATAAAACGTTCTTCCCTACCACCCAACTTGGTAAATGAATATGAAAATGGTATTCGAATTAAAGTATATATTCAGGGCCACATGATTGGTGCTGGTAAGATGGAACTTTTCCATTTAGTTCATCAAAAAGGATCGATAAGGGCTGCAGCAAATTTTATGGGCATGAGTACCAAGCGCGCAAAACTTTTGCTCAACACTATAGAAGAAGCATTTCCAA
>CABZWX010000011.1 GCA_902529515.1 uncultured SAR116 cluster alpha proteobacterium
AGGTCGTCAAGCAATACAAACCTTACTAAAGTTCGTCAGGTAAAAATGTTTCGCTATATATCTTCAACGAAGTAGATTTTATAGCTAAACTTATAGCTAAACATAACAAAAAATCCTTGAAATCCCTAAAAAACGTCAGGCTCATAACCTGAAGGTCGTAGGTTCAAATCCTACCCCCGCAACCAACTATATTTATAAAATCAATAACTTAGACCGTCCTCAAAGACTTCGGTTTTTGGGATTTTTGCTATTTATAATCGTAACTATACCAATATTGGAAATATTAGGTCGTTAGGCTTTTTTATTTTTCTTAATCATAATTCATAGTTTCTATATTTTTTGGCGTGCTTTATAAGCTCTGTTTTATATTCCTCAACAGTGTTACAAACATTTTCAAACTCTAAGAAGTAAAACTTTTCATTTGATGATGCGAAATATCCTTTAACTGTAAGTTTCTCCATTTTAGCGTTTTTATCCTTAATCCCGTGTTGTGCACTTAAAGTTGAAACTATTGAATTAGAATGATCATCATTCATATGTTCAATTATTCTATAAGAAGCTTTTGAAAGCCATTCCGGTAAATCATTTTTCTTCATTTTTTATCTCTGACAAATTAGGATCATCGTTAAATGATCTTTTTAACCACTTTAAAAATACTTTCTCCATTTTTAATGGATTTACACCTAATTGAACCATTGCAAGTCCACCATTAACGGCTTCGCTATAATATTTAATGAATTCATTCTCAAACTCAAAGCAACCGATGCCTGAAATAACAACTGTGCGGCCTTTATAATCAGGTATTTTAGATATAAAACTAAACCTATATTTTACGTAACCTAGGTTATTTTCGAACGCATGATCATACATTTCCCAAAAAAAATCTTCACCATCTCGATGAAAATAATCAGATAGCATTATTGATATATTTTTTCTGCCTCTAAAATTTCCATAAATATAATCATGATAACAGCCATCTTTTGAAAACAAATTAGCCAAACTTTCTCCATCGTTTTGGCATACGTATTTAGTGAAAATTTTTGTTAAAGTCTCAAACATAAAAGGATTCCAATTAATAAATATAATAAAAAATTTTTCTGAATTTAAATTATAAATATTAAAAATGAATTAACTATTTATTTTATTATAAAATTGCTGTTTCATTTATTTCGATCTTGTAAAAAATTTAAATTTACTTAATCTGAATTCATGCCTGCCGAGATAAATCGTAAAATAGCTGTAATATTTGTAGCCGATGTTGTGGGCTACTCTAAACATATGGAAGTAGATGAAAATGGAACTCTACAAAGTTATAATGCATGCGAAATAATACTAAATAAACTTTTAAAAAAATATAATGGATCAATATTTAATACAGCTGGAGACTCAGTGCTAGCTGAATTTCAAAGTGCTGTAAATGCAGTTGAATGTGGTGTTGAATTCCAGAATGAAATAAAAAAAAGAAATCAGTCTAATAAAACTGAAATGAATTTAGAATTTCGCATTGGTATAAATATGGGAGATGTAGTTAATAAAGATGGCAATCTTATTGGAGATGGAGTTAATATTGCAGCACGTTTGGAGGCTCTTGCACAACCAAACGGCATAACTATATCCAAGAGTGTATATGATTTTGTGGTTCCTAAAACAAAAATCACATTTAATGATCTTGGTGTTCAAAAAGTAAAACAAAATGAATTTCATGCATTTGATGTACTCTTAGATCCTTCGCAAAGAAGATCTAGCATTAAGAGAGCAAAGATAAACGTTGTCGCTTTAAGTTCTATTGGGTTAGTAGCAATGTTGCTTTTAGGGTTTATCTCATTTCAATTCTACAAAAAAAATGAACACTTGAAAGATCCCAGCTTAGAAGACAAACAAGTCGTTCTTGTTCTTCCATTTCAAAATTTAGCAAATTCATCTGAACATAATTTTATATCAGAGAGTATGCTTGATCTATTTGTAAGTGGTTTGTCAGGTTATGAAAATTTGAAAGTGCTTTCTAAAAATACCAGTCTGTTAGCAGCAAAAAAAAATCTGCAAAAAAAAGAATTAATTAATAGTTATAACGTAAGATACCTACTGAGTGGTTCTGTAACTGTTTTTGGGAAAAATATGAGAACGAATATTGAAATTCGTGATATAAAAAACAATCAAATACTCCTTTCACAATTAAAAAATTCTAAAACTGATGACTTATTTAAAGTTCAAGATGAATTGGTGCTATCAGTTCTTTCTAAATTTAATCTTGAAGAGGATAAAATTCGTGTGTCAAATGACGATATTGAAACAATAGAAGAATTAAGACTTCTCCAATTTGCTGCAAAAGAAAGGGAAAAGTGGTCAAAAGAAGGTTATTTTGATTATGAAAAAGCCTTAGACAAGCTATATAAAATTAATCCAAATGGATATGCGCATAATTTAAGTCAGGCATGGAAACATCATTACAAATTTAGACTCGGTTTTTGTAAACCAAAAAGTAATAAAGCATCAAAAAAAGAACGAAGAGTAGCGTCAACTGCATGCTTTTTAAAAGCAATGGAATTTGCAACTAAAGCAATTGAAATAAATCCTGATAAAGCTGATGCATATTTAGCACAAGGTTATTTTTTAGCTTCGGCGCATATCTTAAATCGTGATGGAGACAGAGCCAATGAATGGGGTGGACTTAAAAAAGCTGGAGAATTTGCCGAAAAAGGTTATAGCCTGATAAACAATAATTCTTATCAATATGGACTTGCAGGAGAAGTGTTTACACTTTGTAACAAGTTTGAAAAAGCAACTGCTTCTTTTAAAAAATTATTTGAGTTAGATGATAATCCCTCAGATACATTCACTTCATTTTATATGCAGGCAAGTTTTTTAAATAACGATCTAAAGAAAGTAAAACAACTAGCAAAAAAAATTATATTAGATAGAAAGAATTCTGATGAAATTGACAACTGCAAAAGTCCTTTTTGTGGAAATGCAGGATATGCAAATGTATTTCTTTTATATGTTTATGAACAAGAAAAAGACTCTGAAAATCAGAAAAAATATTTACGAGAATACAATCAATTGGAAAATAAATATACAAAAGCTATGTTTACAGGTAGGACAAACCCAGCTAATTTTATATGGTCAAAAGAATTTAAGAAAATTATCGAAGTAATGGATACTTTAGGATGGCATGAATAGTTGTTGTAAATTTTTAATGCTTATTATTTTTTCTTACTCTTCCAATCACCACTGTGTTGATAGTTATTTAAAAGAAATTATTGGTTCGTCAGGCACCACATTTTTTAAATAAAGCTCACAATTTAAACTGTTTGGCTATAAGATTAAATGAAAATCAATTTTTATAGCCAAACTTATAGCTAAACATAACAAAAAACCCTTAAAATCTCTAAAAAATGTTAGGCTAATAACCTAAAAGTCATAGGTTCAAATCCTACCCCCGCAACCAACTATACAAACAAAATCAATGACTTAGATTACCTTCAAAAATTCTGTTTTTGGGATTTTTTTTGTTTTTTAATCTTTATACCATTAATCATATCAACTGGACATCAGGTTTTTTTTAATTTTTGATAAAGTCTAGATGATAATAAATTAGAAAAAACTACGAATAAAATAAAATAACTATTAAATATTAACCATAAAACTAAAAAATAAAAATAAAAATCATTTATAAATTTTACTTCTAGTTTACTCATTAACAAAATTGAACTTGTAAGAAGTGTTCCAAATAAAAAAAAGATATTAGTTTTTTTAAAGGCAACATTTCGCATTGGGTGAATAACTCTAAATGGAACAAACTTAAGTAATATAAATAATAAGATAATAAATAAGTTTATCCATTGATTAAAACTCAAAATTTCTAAGTACAATAAAATTACATTCCAAATAGAAGGAAATCCTATGTACGAAAATGATGTGTCAACTAACTTGGTATTTACATAAGAATAAAGAGAAACACATATGATGAAAATTGGTATGATTATTGTGAAGTCAGGAGGTAAATAACCAAACTTATATATTATTATACAAGGTATAAAAATATAATTTATGTAATCAATTATTGTATCTAGAGTCTTTCCGTCAATATTTGGAAAAATTATTTCTGTTTTGTATTTTCGAGCTAAGGTTCCATCAACAATGTCAACTAGCAATGCAATACCCAAAAACATAAAAGTTAATAATTTGTAACCCTCAATAACGGATACTAATGCCATAAAGCTAAATATTATTCCAGAACCAGTAAAGATATGCACTAAACAAGCAGGAATTTTTTGGACATTTTTCATTTAACAAACTACTAAACTAGAATTACTTGAAAATATTATTAGTAAATAATAATTATGAAATTGATATAATCTTAACCTTATAAATTACAACTCATGATTTTAAAAATTTAATTCATTGAAAATTTTTACAGAAATAATATATACATCAAATGAAAACAATAATTACGCTAATCTTCATCTTAATGTTTAATCCTTCTTTTGGTGAATTTTTCCAAGACATATCTGACTCAATCAAAAATAATCAAAAAAGATTAAGTTATGGGGTTTCTGTAACTGATTTTAATAAAGATGGAAAGTTTGAGTTTGTTGTTACAGGATTTAAATTTCCTAATTTAATTTTGTCCCACAAGAATGGTTTTTTAGAAAATATTAATACAAATAATTTGTTTGCTGACCAGGCTAGATCCACGATTGGAGTAGCTGCATGCGATATTGATAATGATGGTTTTGAAGAATTATATTTTCTTAATACTGATACATATAGTGGCCAAAAACAGTTTTCTGATCGATTACTTGATAATAACAAAGATATAAAAGATTTATTTCAACTTGATAAAAACTTGAGATCTTTAAATTTAACAGCGGGAAGGTCAGTTGTGTGTGTAGATCGAAATGGTGATGGTAAGTATGGGATTTATGTTGCTAATTATGGTGGCCCAACCCGTTTTTATGAACTAAAAAATGGAAGCATTGTAGACCAAGCACCGTTACTAAACATCAACAGAATTACTGGGGGAAGAGCAGTTATTGCAGGCCACATCTTAAGTAATTATATGGATATTTTTGCAGCAAATGAGAGAGGACCAAACTTTCTTTATGTAAATGAAAATGGCACATTTAAAGATGTTGCAGAAAGCCTGGGTGTTGAAGATACATTTGAAAATGGTCGAGGTACGACGCTTACTGATTTTTTATATAGAGGTAAATTAGATATTGTTAGTGGTAATTGGAATGGTGAACACAGAATTTTTTTAAATAACAGAAACAAGTTTAATGACATTGCTAATTCTGAATTCAAAATTCCATCAAGAGTAAGAACTATAATTTCAGCCGATTTTGATAATGATGGTTTTGATGAAATTTTTGTAAACAATATTGGAGAGCCCAATAAACTTTTTAAAATCTTAAGTGATGGAAAATTAAAACAAATTCAACTAGGTAACGGACTAGAACCTTTAGGATTAGGTACAGGTGCAGCCGTAGCAGATATAGACAACGATGGCATTCTTGAATTACTAGTTTCACATGGTGAATCAGGGTTGCAACCACTTTCTTTATTTAAAGCAAATATAAAAAAATCTTTCAATTTTTTAAGAGTTTTACCAAAAACACCCTTCAATGCACCAGCTAGAGGAGCTACTGTAATACTCAATACTAATATGAGAAATCACGCAAAAACTATTGATGCTGGGTCTGGTTATTTATGCCAGATGGAGCCCGTTGCTCATTACGGACTGAGAAATGGAGAAAAAGTTAATAGTGTTACAATTAGATGGACTGACGGATCGTCAGATAATTTTAATATAAGCCAATTTAATAAAACTTATGTTTTTCGAAAAGGTATTTAGATTGGTGTTAAGACTCAGCCCTTATTTCATCTTATCTTTATTATTTATTATTACAAATGTAGTTGTTTCTTCAGCAAATGATAACAAAGGTAAATATTATCAAAGTCTATCTAAAGACTGGAGGTCAATTTTTCCAGATGGAAACAGAAATGCAGCTGGACCAAAATTTTATAAACATATTTCAAATAAATATAAGAATTTTTCAGAGTTTAAAGAATATAACAAACATTATTGTGCTGTTTCAGGATCTTTGATTGCAGAAAATTCAACACCACAATTTATAAATATAAAAGAGGATATAACTGAAAAAGAAGTTTGTGGTTACTACTACAAATGCTGTTGGCCTTGTGTATGTGACTTAATGAAATACGCTAAAGTTAAAAAGATAACAAGGGAATTTAAAGAAGGTAACAAGGTTGTATACGCATTAGTTATAGATAATCCATGTATAAAGAATGATTTTCCTAAAAAAGTTAATAAGAATTATTTTTGTAGAGGCAATCAATTAGACGATGAACAAGTGGAAATACAAGATGGTAAATTAATAATTGGAATGTTACATGAAGCAAAATATTGTGAGCCTTCTGATTTAAGAAAAATATATGCTAATAAGATAACAGGAAGATTTTGTCCATATAGAAATAGTACTCCCATTGATGAATTAAAATCTGGCATGGGGGATGTGTTTATAAAGTTAGCAAGATAATAGCTATTTCTTCTTACCCTTCCATGTACCACCATATTGATAGGTACTGTTAAATTCAATTTTTATCTTCATTAGACAGTTCCCACATAGAAACACCCAATACTTCCTTTCATCGTATCTACAACGATACAAAATATCTTTGTATGTAGAGCATTTAAAAAATTGTTTTGTTCTTATTATAGGAATTGGCGATTAGAATTTTTCAACTACATCTTTACTTCGCTAAATATATTATAGCCCTAGTAGGAAATTGAGTATTTTCTCTTTTCATACATATTTATTTTATTAAATAATTATAGTTTACAACACAACTATTCAATTTAAAGTATTATAGAAATGAAAGATTTTCAAAAATTAGATGATTTTTTAAACTTTGGCTGGGCACAAATTTATCGTGGTAAGGCAGATAAAAAATCGCCCGCAAGACATCCCACATTTGTGACTTCAAGTGCTGATGGTTTCCCGAATGCTCGTACTTTAGTTATGAGACGGTGTGATCAAAAAAATAACCAGATAGAATTCCATACTGACACCGCTTCTTCAAAAATGTTTGCACTCAAGGAGAATCCTCGCGCTGCAATTCACATTTGGTTGCCAAAAGTGCAATTACAAATTCAGATGGACGTTATTGTTGAAGTGAAAGTTGGAGACATTACCATTAAAAACTGGAGAAATGTTCCAACTTACTCTAGGATCGCTTATGGAACTATTCCCAACTCTGGTAGTGTCATTGAAGGTCCCTTTGACTATGATCATGCACCAGATCAGAAACGTTTTGCCGTATTATTATGTGATATACAATCAATTCAACTACTGCTTTTGGGTGTAAAACATATTCGTGCTCATTATAAAAAGACAACAAATTGGCAAGGTGAGTGGCTCTCACCCTAGCTTGTAAATTTATTAAAATTTATACTATATACAAGCAAAACAATTTTTTAGTCTACTTCACAAATATCTATAATTTTTCATATTAAATTTTTCATAATTTAAGTACCCAATTAATTTACTTTTTATATGTTTTAAATTAAATTTAAACTAGTTTGTTAATAATTTAAACTTTTTGGAAAAATCTTGATACCGAACTTAACAATAAATGCATTAGAGCAGGGATTAGGTCATTTTGGAGTTTCGTCCAAAAACAATAAAACAGTGCATGTAGACACTTTAGGTGTAAAAACTGATAACATACAATCCACACTTACTTGTTTTGTAATAAATTCTGAGTGTAAAAATGTTTTGCAATACTTAAATGAGTCTGGAAGGGTTAGTTTTTTTGTTGGTATGATAAGTCATGAAGCTTATAATTTTAAAGGCCAATTTGTCTCCTCAGAAAAATTAAATTATGAAGATCTTAAAATATCAGAAAATTATAGAAATAATGTTATTGATGTTATCATTAGTGTGGGTTTGTCAAAAGAAGCTGCTTTAGATAAATTTGGGAAAGTGCCAGACCTTGGCATAACTTTTAAAGTTGACAAAGTCTATATTCAAACACCAGGCCCAAATGCTGGTAAAGAAATAACTAATAGTGAAACCAAATGATTAAAGATAAGCACATGCCAGCATTACAAGGAATGTTTCCAAGTTGGATTACAAGTTGTTCATCTGATGGTGAGCCAAACACCACTGTGATATCCCAGATATGGTATGTAGATGAAAACCATGTAGCTCTCTCATTTCAGTTTTTTAATAAGACAAAGAAAAATATTTCTGAAAATCCATATGCCTATGCAACAATTTCAGATCCTAGCACATTAAAACAATACAACTTAGAATTGAAATTTGATCATGAAGAAACTGCAGGTGAATTATTTGATGAAATGGATATGAAATTACAAGCCATAGCGTCTATGACGGGTATGACAGGTATCTTTAAATTAAGAGCAGCTGATGTATATAAAGTTATATCAATAAGTGAGTAGTTTTAATTAAATTTTTTTTAAATTATGAAGTATGTCAGTTTGCATGGATAAAATTTCACAATCTAAAAATGAATTAGAAAATATTAAAATTCTTCTTGATAGAAAATCAAAAGAAATCGAAATAATCAAACAAATTTCTAATCAAATAAATAAATCTCTCGATTTAAACTTAATTGCTTCTTCAATGCTATCATTAATGAATGAATTTTTTGGATTTAAACACTCTATGATTTTACTAGTTTCTGAAAATAAAAAATATCTCAACGTTTTAGAAACTTATGGATATGAAAAAAGAGGGATTGGTGCAAAAGTTGAATTTGGTGTTGGAGTAATTGGCATAGTTGCTGAAAAGAAAAAACTCATGAGAATGGCAAATTTAGGAATGCAGAGAAGTTATATGCAAGCAATTCGTGAACAAGTTCAAATTACTAATAAAAATAAATTACAGGACAAAGTTGAATTGCCAGGTCTCAAAAACGTGGAAAGTCAGGTCGCAATACCAATGCTTATAGATAATGAGCTCGTTGGTGTATTTTCTGTTGAAAGTGAAAAAATGAACATTTTCGATAAATCTGATGAAATATTGATTGGAATATTAGCAAATCAAACTGCTAGTGCTTTAGAAAATGCAAGACTTTATCAACTTGAGCAAAAAAGATTAAAAGAATTAAATAAAGCTCATCAAGAACTGGAGAGTTTAAACATAAATCTCGAAAAAAAGGTTGAGGAAAGGACCTCTGAATTGAAAGCACTTTCAGAAAAGTTGTCAAAATACTTTTCACCTCAAGTTTATGAGTCAATATTTTCAGGCAAACTAGACGTAAAGGTCCAAACAAAGCGAAAGCCTTTGACAGTCTTTTTCTCAGATTTGCAAGGTTTTACAGAATTAACTGAAAGATTAGAACCTGAGGTTTTAACAGAACTTCTAACCCAATATCTAACAAAAATGTCTAATGTCGCTATTAAATGGGGTGGGACAATAGACAAATTTATTGGTGATGCGATTTTAGTTTTTTTTGGAGACCCTAATTCAAGGGGAGACGAAGAAGATGCAATAGCGTGTGTTTCGATGGCAATGGACATGTTAGAAGAACTCAACAAGCTTAGAATTTCGTGGAGAAAAAAAGGATTAGCGAAACCTTTAAATGCGCGAATGGGAATCCATACTGGAGTGTGCACAGTTGGAAATTTTGGTTCTGAAGATAGACTAGACTACACGATTATTGGTAACGGTGTAAACTTAGCATCTAGGCTTGAGGCAAGAGCTGGTATTAACAAAATTTTATTGTCAGAAGACACATATTTATTAATTCGAAATAAAATTATCTGTGAAAAAAAAGAGGCTATTAATGTGAAGGGTATTTCTTATCCTGTTCAAACATATGAAGTTGTAAAATTTTCGTTGGAAAATGATAATTTGATTGAAAGAAATATTCCAGGTTTGTCTTTATCTATTGATAAGTCAGAGATTGAAGATAATAAAATTGCAATTAAGGTCGTTTCTGAAGTTTTGAAGGATTTAAAATCAAAGTCTTAACCTCAAGTAGCTATAAATTGATTACACTGCTCATTCAAAAGTATATTTGTAATTTGATTGCATAATTTTTATAGATAGCGTTTGTAAATTACAAATTTAAATTACGCTCGTTAAAATTGTCATTTTAATCATTTTTGCAAAGTGGTTTAACAACCTCAAAATTATCCCCTTCGGTGTCAAATACATAGATTTGTTTTTTTCTAATACCTTTAAAGTTCTTACTTTGAACTAAAACTCCCAAGGATTTGTCGGATTGAGAAAAATAGTTAAATGTTTTAATTATTGGTTCATTAAAGTACATTTTTTCTTTGTTTTGATAATTAAATTTTCGAAAAAATTTTAAAATATTGATATTTAGATCTTTATTATTCGGAAAAGGTATATCTTGAAACCAAACTGGTTTTCCTTTTATACAAGTTGACTTGGTTGGAATTGGGCCATTAATTATTCTGTAATATTTGACCCAACTAATTTTAACTTTGTTTCCCTTATTTCCAAACCATAGCAGACATTTTCTATAGTCTTTAGTTTCACAGTTTCTTGTTTTAAAAAAAAAATTTGAAATTTTAAATTCTTTTATAGGTTTAGTACAAGTCTTACCTAAACAAAGTTTGTCAATATCAAAAGTATTATTTTGAGCAAAAGAATTATTAGAAATTACAAAAATTGTCATTAATAATAAGATTTTTATCATTAAAAAATTCTTCTTATTTTCTCTGCCCGTATATTACTCCTTTTTTCCAATTGTCTACATATTCTTCTATCGATAATGTCCACCCATTTTCCATATTTTCATCAAAATATTCAAATAATATTCCATTAGGCGCATTCATTGACAATAGTACTGTTCCCCCATCTTCGCCTCCACGCTCATCGTGTGGAAGTGCATCAGCACCTGCTAAGGCATAATCTCCTTTTTTTCTCACGATAGATTTTTTGGATCCGTCTGATTGCCATTCAGTTAAGTGTTGTTCACCCTCTAAAACCATTGTTAATGTTGAAGCTACATGTCTATGTCGTCTACAGTGACTTAAATTAGCATACCTTAATAGCATATCAAGGCGCCCTGATTTAATATCATATCCTAGAAGACTATAATCAAAGTCAACTTTAAAATCCTTATTTTCGGGATCTTTAACGTTTCGCCATTCTACTAGTTTTGGATTAAAACTCTTAGATATCATATTCATAAGTATTATTCCTTTTATAATTTAAAAATTAATTTTTATTAGATGATAGTATTAAAGTTTATTAGACTATCCAATAATTTTACTTATTTTGGTGCAATATTCTAAATAATTCAAATACGATTTTTCATTTTTTTATATATTTTTCAAGTGCATTTGCAACGTCATCATTAGCGCTTACAGTAACGTCCTTATATGGAAATTTATTTTCCTTTACATCTTTAACATAATTTTTAAAAGCATTTATTCTCGTTAGTTGTAACTTTTGTTTTAACTCATAAAGATTAGCATACTGCTTTGAATGACGTGGAAATGGTCCTTTAGTGTTACCTAAAATATCTTCTGCAAATAAAAATTGTATGTCTCCAATACCACTTCCTAAAGATGATGTAATTAATGAAGTTTGTGGAGATAGAATGGCCATAATATTTTCTGGTATAACCTCCACTTCAACAGCCCATACACCTATATTTTCAAGAATTTTAATATCATCATAGAGTTTTTTAGCTTGTTTTACTGTTTTTCCTACTGCCTTAAACCCCCCTGTCCAAGTGCTTCGTCTAGGCACAAGTCCTATGTGACCTTCAGTCGGTATACCTGCATGAGCGACAGCTTCAATAAATTTTAAACCCCATGTTCCGCATATTACAGAATCGGCTCCAAGTTCCATCGCATCAAAAGATAATCTTAAAGCATCATATTCGGATTTTGCAGACTGCATCGGAAGCGCAAAACTCATAAATGTATTTGGAGCAGCAGCTCTTAGAGCTTTGGAAATCTCAGGTCTTTCTGGATTATGCCTTATATTAAGTGTCTCAATACCAGCAGTCTCAGCAGCTTCAGCTTCTTCTTCTGAAAAAGGAATTGTTTTCGTAAGCTGACGTTTACCTTTGTATGACTGAATGTCTGCAACAGTAAAATTTCTTAAACTATATTCTCCAGAAACAGTCATTATTTTCTTAGTATTTTTTGTTTTCATTTTTTCTTATACACTATAAATTTAAAGTTTAATTGAGTACTTAAGGTTTATTTTAATCAAATTGCTTTGCGAGTAAATTTCTAAGTCATAGACTTTTTTATTTTCGATAACATACTCTCTAAAGAGGAAATGACCTGATCTTTTGAAGAAACATTTAAATCTACATTTAAATTAAATCCCTCATATTCCTCATTTAAAAGTAGATTATTCTTTGTTAGATTTTCACTTGTGTCTAAAATTTGATATGTTTGTATTTTGTGAGATATACCTTTAACACTCAATTCTTCTTTTTTGTCACAAACAATATCTTTTTTAATTAGAGAGTAAGTTTCATGAGAAATGAGAATTTGTCCAGGTTCGGAATTGGATTCAAGACGACTAGCTAAATTTACTTCCCCGCCTATAATGGTATAATCTAATCTATCTTCAGATCCAAAATTTCCTACATTGCAAAATCCTGTATTAATACCTATTCTAACTTCTAAGGGATTTGTAATTCCTTGATCTTCCCATATCTTCCTTAAATGTTTCATCCGCTCTCTCATTTCTAAAGCCATTAGAGCACACGCTTTTGCGTCTTCTTTTTCGCCTTTTGTTTCAGGGTCACCAAAAAATATTAAAATAGCGTCACCAACAAATTTATCTATGGTTCCACCATGTTTTAAAGCTATTTGTGACATTTCATTCAGGTAGCTATTGAGTAATGAACTTAATACTTCAGGCTCTAATCTATCAGTAATTTCAGTGAAGCCTTTAATATCTGAAAAAAACACTGTAAGTTTTTTTCTATAGGCTTCAATTTTTACATTTTTCTTTCCAGAAAATATTGATTTATAAACTTGAGGTGATAAATACTTTGACAATTGTGATGCAAGTTGCTCAATTTTATCTTGCGCTTTCACTCTTTGAGTTATGTCAACTACAGTCCACAAAACTTCATCTTCATCTGCAACAGGGTCTCCAGCAATCTTAAACCAAATCTCTTCACCATCTTTTTTTTTGAATGGCCAATCTAAATTTACGGTTTTTTTATTTCTTACTTGGTTAAAAGCCTTTTCACCAAATTCTTTAAACATTTGATTTGAGATGTGTATTATCTCAGCACTATTACCTATGAGTTCGTCTTTTTTATAACCTAGTATTTCACAAAATTTTGGGTTTACTTCAATTAGCCTACGATTTTTATCTACTATCATAATACCCACTCCAGTATTAAAAAATACTTGTTTGAACCTCGATGATAATTGATTACTTTTGACCACTACTATACTCATAACTTTATAAAACGATACAAGTTGAAGACCCAAAATTTAAGAATAAATATTTTAAATTAATCTTAAACCATCCTTAGAAAAGAAGTGCACATATTTAGAAATAAGCTTTAAGCCTATCTTCTCATTGAGGATAACTTTAAAATTTGGGTCTAGTTTTACTATAATTAGTTTATCATTAATTCCACAATCAACATAAACGTACTGTTCAGAACCTAAGTATTCACAAAATTTTATGTAACCACTCAATATATTTTTTTTAGATTTGCATATTTCTATATTATCCGGTCTTATTCCCAGCTTGAATATACTCTCTTTTTTTGTTTTAATATTTGTCTTTTTATTTTTATCAAAATAAATATATCCTTCTTTTTTAAAGCACTTTAAAATATTCATCTTTGGTGTACCAATAAATTCTGCAACAAATAAATTTTTTGGAGAATTGTAAAGTTTGTGTGGAGAACCAATTTGAATAATTTTTCCTTCGTTAAGAACAACTATCTTATCTGCTAGTGTCATTGCTTCAACTTGGTCATGAGTAACATAAATTGTAGTCACTCCAAGTTCTTTATGCAATTTTGAGATTTCCAAACGCATTTCAACTCTCAGTGCTGCATCTAGATTAGATAGTGGTTCGTCAAACAAGAAAGCTTTGGGTTTCCTTATAATTGCTCTTCCAATTGCAACTCTTTGTTTTTGTCCTCCAGATAGTTGTTTAGGAAGTCTATGTAACAGATCTTCTAATTGAAGAATTTTTGCAACTTCTCCAACTTTTGTTTTTAAAATATCACTGTTTACACCTGAGGTTTTCAAAGAAAAACCTATGTTATCAAAAACATTCATGTGGGGATATAGTGCATAAGATTGGAAAACCATTGATAGGCCACGGTCGTATGGAATTTTATCTGTTACATCCAAATCGTCAATTAAAACAGTTCCTTCATTTAAATCTTCAAGACCAGAGATGATTCTTAAAAGTGTTGATTTTCCACATCCTGAGGGACCTACAAAAACAATGAACTCTCCATCTTTGATATTTAAGTTAACATTTTTGATTACTTGATTACTCGAAAACCATTTTGAGATATTTTGTAAAATAATAGAAGCCATCACATACTCATTAATTGTTTGTAAGTTTTAAATTTGAACTATCTCTACCAAGTGCTAATAAAATTGCAGCAGTCCATGAGAAGTCGTGTCCACCGAGGCCTTTTCCTGTGTGTGGGTTAAAATATTCATACATACCACCAACCTCTATGAGTTTAATAGTATCATCCTTAATTCTTTTGGCTAGTGAAGGTTCACCTTCATTCTCTAAACCATATGAGATCATATAATTCATTATTGACCAAACTGGACCTCTCCAATACCTTTCACTTTCGAATTTTTTATGTTTTGGATCGACGCTTGGCATCCCATAAACACAATAATCTAAAATTCTTTCACAATGCTTAATAGTAAAATTTTTTTGCTTATCTGAACCTGTGCCAGCATATAAGCAAAGCATTGATGCGTTAGTTATAACATCGCAGAATTGATTGCTTCTCATGTCAAATGCAGTGAATGCTTTTACTTTATCATTCCAAAATTTTTGGCAACCTTCCTCAAGTTTATTTATCCAGCTCTCAATCTTATTTATTGTGTTTTTATATTTAAATAACTTCGCTAACGATAAAAGATCTTTATTTGCTTTTAAAAAAATAAAATTTATTCCTGGATCAATTGCCAAGAAAGGACCCTCATCATACATTTTTTTTGGGTCCCAATTACAGTTTCTTCCATATTGGACTATAGACATAAATTTATCATAATCTTTATTTGTAGGTCTCTGAGATATTTCGACATGTGATGTATCGCATCTAACATAATCTCCAAAATTATCTGGAACATTAACATTATCTAAACCTAAGTCCCAATCAGGACAATTATCCCTTCCAGACTCCCAAGGGTGAATTATGCTAATAAAACCTTCATTATTTGGATCTCTTGCTGAAAAAAACCATTCGTGATAAGCAATTAGAGAGTTAAATAAACTTCGACCTTTCTGTAAATCATAATTATTTCCATTTTTTACCATATCCCAAATTATGCTTGCCAAAACTGGTGGTTGAGAGTGGCAACTAGTATTAGCATTTGATTTGATTTGCCAGTGGTTTGGACCAGGAAAATAATTTGGATTAATTTTATGAAAAATTATATGAGGTATCATTCCATTTTCCCATTGTGCTTTAAACAAAAAAATTAATTCTTGCCATGCTCTAGTTTTGTTATAAGTAGAAATACCTAAAGCTGTAAAAGCAGAGTCCCAATTCCATTGGTGTGGATAAAGTTTAGAAGTTGGGACAGTATATCCACCACGGTCATTTTTGGTTATTATTTCAACAGCATTTTGAAATCTATTTCTAATCATTACCCTTTAACTCCACCTGCTGAAAGACCAGATATTAAAAATTTTTCTAAATAAAGAAAAATTATCATCACAGGAATTGTTGCTATTACTGCACCTGCCATTAGGTGTTGTTGTGGAATTTCTGAAGAGTTTAAAGACATGATACCTCTGGACAATGTAAATATATTAGGATCATCCAAAAACATGAATGCAATTAAGAATTCATTCCAAGCAATCATGAATACATATAATCCAACACTAACAATAGCTGGTTTAGATAGAGGTATAGCTATTTTTAAAATTATCTGAATACGAGAAAGACCATCCATTAACGCTGCATCATCAATTTCACTTGATAATGCGCTGAAGTAACCTCTTAGCATATAAAGTGCAACTGGAATTGTAGTTGCTGGATAAACAAGTATTAGACCAAATAAAGAATTTCTTAAGCCTATATAAGAAAAAATTGCATAGAGTGGAATAATTAATACTATAGAAGGAATTAAATAAATTAAAATTACAGTACCTGAAAAAATTTTTTTGTTAGGTATCCTCAATCTAGCAAGTGCATAAGCTCCGGGAATTGAAAAAAATAAAGTTATAATAACTGTTGTGCAGGATACAATAAAAGAATTAATTAAAAACAAATGAAAATTGAAATTAGTAAATAATTCGATGTAAGAATTAAAAAGAGTTTTAAAATCGGTATTTAAATTAACAGATAAATCTAGAGGATTTAAAATCAAGCTCTGTTGATTTTTTAAACTAGTTATAATCATTATATAAAAGGGAATTAAGGTAATCAAAATTAATATAATCAAACCTATTCCCCACATAAATTTTATGAAAAAACTTTCAATATCATGTTTTGACAATTTTCTAGGACTTAAATTATATAAAGAATGGTTCAAACTTAACCATAAAAAAAATGAAGTTAATAAGATTAACATAAATATTATTAGTTGATTTTCATCTTCTGCTTGATATGGGTTTCCTAAGTGAGAAACAAAAATAAGCAAAGTAATTATAATTATTGCTGTCAAATGGAATTTTATGGATAAATGTTTTTGACTTTTTATGTACAAAATTCCTGCTATTGGTCCGATAATCATAATTTGGCTTAACTCTAAACTTAGCGGAGTTCCAAGGATTAAAATGCCAACTACAGTGAAGAAAATTTGCCAAAAAACACCCCATATACCTCCAGACAAAATCGAAAAAAATAAACCATATTTCCAAAACATCTTAAAATGTTTCCTTTTTTGAATATCTCATAAAAAGTAAAGAGAATGTAAGTAGAAATATAAAAATTACTACTGCCACAGCTGCTCCTGCTCCAAGATTAGAAATTGCAAATGCTTGTTCATAAACATTCACAGTAAAGGTTCTTGTTCCTGCGTTGCCGCCAGTGAGTAAGAAAATGTCATCAAATTTATTAAAGGTCCATATGAATCTTAGTAAGAATAAAATAGACATAATACCAATTAAAAATGGAAGTGAAATATAATAGAATTGTTGTAATGGTGACGCCCCATCTATTTTGGCTGCATCATATACTTCCTCAGGAAATGACTGCATACGTGCAAGAATAAATAAAAAGGAAAGAGGAAAGTATCTCCAAATTTCAAAAGCTATAACCATTGATAAAGCTAAAGGAAATTTAAAGACATAACCAAAAATAATTATGTCAGTATATTTTTGTCCAAAAAAATTAATTGGTTTATCAATGACATTCATTTGAACTAACATTGAATTTACAATACCTGAAAAAGGATCAAATAATATTACCCACGCAAAAGCTACCGCTATTACTGGTGAGACATAAGGGAAAAGAAGTAAACCACGAACAATAGATCTCCCCCTAAAAGATTTTTGTAAAATTTGTGCTGCTAGAAGTCCAAACAACAATGCTCCAGCGGTACCAAATATAGTATAGTAAAAAGAAACTTTTAATACCTCAAAAAATTCGGAAGCAGAAAAAACTTTTTTAAAATTTTCGGTGTTAAATTCAAGAGATGTTAGTATATTTTTACTTGAAAAAGTCACTAACGGTTTGGTTTTTTTTGGGTTATCTAGTTCTTTTTGCCATTGATCATTCTTATGCACTTTAAGAATTATCTTTCCAGAGGATCTTGAGGAAACATTATCTAAATTACACGTCAACTCTTTTAATTTTAACTTACAAAGTTGGGCTGGTTGCAAATCTTTAACTGTGAAACCATTTGGTATTATGTCTTTAATTATTACATTTTCAAGATCATATTTAATTGATGAATTTCTGTATCTATATTGAATTTCTGCAAGTTGACTTTTGTCAGATAAATTTTCTTTAATGCGTTCTTTTACTACAAGTTTTGGTGGGCGCAGATCTCCCAAAGATACTGGTTTAAAGGAAATCCAAAAATTAGCTAAGAGTGGAAATATAACTACAGATAATACTATTAAAATAGTTGGTAGTAGGAGTATTAGGCCAAGTTTTTTTTCTTTTTCTAATAAAGTGTTCTTATTTTTCTTTTTGATATTTGTCATTCAAAAATACTTAAAATTATAATCAAAAGTTAGACGACCTTATAAAGATCGTCTAACGAATAATTTAATTTATTTTTGAAAGTTCTTTATTTAACTTACTAACAGCAGTCTTAACATCAATTTGATCGTCAATGAATTCACGAACTACTCGATTAATAATTTGAGAATTTATAATTTTTGATGCTAAAGAAAGTTGACCTTCTTTTACACCCCATCTATCAGCAGTTTGAAGTCCAGAAACAATTTTATTAATTGTAAGATCTGAATATAATTCCGATAAAGGAGCCTTTCTATCAACTCCAACTGGTAACTTTGACCATGCATTTACATATTTTGCTGTATCAAAAGGCTCTCCCCTACGAACTGGGAATTTGCCTTCTGGTGCAATTGAAAGTGTAGCAGTATATCCATCTTTCATTGAATATTTAACAAACTCTGCAGCAACATCAGTATTTGCGTCTGAGGTTACTCCAAAATAACGTATATCTGCCCAAGCAGCGCCTGCAGGATTAGATGGACCTCCAAACGTTGTTACAATTCCAGTCTTTTGCGCTAAGGCCTTTGAAGTTGGGTCATCATTGATTGTTGGTGGTGCGGAGTTTCTTAAACCAGCTAATTCATCTAAAATAAAAGGTGACCATATAATCATAGCAGCTTTACCAGCAAAATAAATTGCTCGAGATTGTTTCCAGTATAACTCACCAGCTGGAGAAGCTTTAGCAATCTTTTTATAAAAATTTAAAACTTCAGAAGTAGCTTTTTCGTCTAGTGGGCTGAAACCATTTTTATTAACAGGCGATACCCCATTAGCTAAAAAAACATGTTCCAAAACTTGACTCATAAAATTTTCATCAACCTTAGTTGCTGCAACAAAACCATACATGTTTGGTGGGTTATGTAATTTATCAATTGCTTTTTCAATGTTTGAATAGCTATTTGGTGGAGCTAATCCAGCTGCATCAAAAATATCCTTACGATAAACTACCATTTGTGTCCAACCGTCAACTGGTACCGCAGCAGTTTTTCCGTCAAATTGTGCCATTTTAATAGCGCCTGGTGCAAACGTCCTTTTCATTAAAGAATTAACTATGTCATCATTAGTTTCTACATCTAAAATACCAGCCTCTGACCATGGTAGAACATATTGCAATGTATGATAAATAACATCAGGTAAATTGCCTGCAGCAAATGCAGCTGTTGCTCTTTTACCTAGATCTTTTTCTGATACAGGTATAACCTCTACTTCGTGACCAGTCTTTTGCCAGAAATCTGCGGCCATTGCATTTTGTTTTGCAAGACGCGCAGGTTGCTCCTCTGTAGTCCAAAATTTTATTGTGTCAGCATAAGCTAAGTTTGAAAATAATAAAAAAATAGACTATAAAAAATATAATTAAAAAACTTATTCATTATTTCTCCTCCAATTTTTTTAATATAGAATGTTATTCCCCAATAACTTTCTAAAGTAGTTTAGGATCGATAAAATAAAATCATGAGTCAATGAAAAGTTAGCAAGAAAGATATTTGCTTAATAACTAGGCAATAATATATTTGTAGACTTTTTGCCAAATCAATATTTTTATTTGTATTGTTCAAGGAAAAATGATGTATGAAATTATTATTGATTAAAAGTTTTGCATCTAATTTTATCGATTTATTATAAGTATTATAAAAATTTAAATGATGCACGAATCAATCTTAGGCACTCTGAAATTATAATTAATTTCGACTTTTATGAGGGTCATCCTTTGGTAAAATATTTTTTATGTAATCTCTTTCTTTCCATTCAGGCGCAGGTGGAACTCCTTTACCTTTTCTTGGCACATAAACTGACGGTTCATCTTTTTCTAGATTCGGAATATACCTTGGACAGTTTGGATATATTTCGCAGTTAATTCGCACTACAAATTTGGCACCAAAATGATCTTCTAGAGATTTATTGTCATGATGAATAGTTGCATGACCATTTATCCTAATTCTTCGACTTTTCCCGTCAAAGTTCAGAAAAAGCAAAGCTACATTTGGATTTTTAGAAATGTTGCCAGCAGTACGATACATTGAATTTCCGTCATATTCAGGGTACTCAATAATTCCTTTTTCAACTATTTTTACAAAACCTGAATCACCAGATTTTATGTTACAGTCAATATATCCGTTCCATGAACTAGCAATAAAGAAAAACTTAGAATTTTTAATTAATTCTATTTCATCATCCCAAAATTGATAATGTTTTCTATTTTTTTCTATAGCATCAGCTGTTCTTTGGCCGTCAAAAAGATCTTGAAATTCTCTCATACCTTCATGGAAAAAATCTCTTTCTTTGAAATTGTTCATAATAAGTTCCAATTTATGTCATAAAAAAATAAATGAATTAACTTTCAACCCAATACAATATCGTTGGCAAAAAAAGTATGAATAATGAAAATAAAACAAGTTCTAATCTATTCATTACCTATTTCTCCTAAAAAAGGATTTGTTTTTAGCCAATCAACCGTTTCCTTTAAAGTTGTAGAAAAATCTTTTATTTTTACGTTAAGTGAATCTCTTCTAGTAAAATCAAACGTAGTTGGTTTTACAGGTGCTTCAGAAAAATCTTGAGGCATTTTCATGTTAGGTATTAATTTTTTACATTCATTATAAATATCTTCCCAATGAAGACTTTTATAAACTCCAAAATATCTACCAGATGCACTAGGGTTTTCGTATACTGCTAAAAATATTTTTGCTAGATCCCTTAAATGTATCATTGAAGCAGAATCATTAGGTATTTTCTCATGTCTAGGACTACCACCATCAATCACTCTTTTTAGCCAGATAAAGGGGTTATGCTTAAGATGTATAGGTAAAACGGGATCACCATATAACCCTGTAGGTAAAATAATTGAAAGTCTAATATAATTTTCTTCACAATATTTAATAGCCATTTTCTCCATAACTGTTTTAGTAGCAGATGTATATTTTTTGGCTTTACATTGTTCTTTTTCATCGGACCAATGTTCTATTTCATTTTTAAAATCTACGGGTGGAACAGGATTCGTACTAGATGTAGAAGAACATATGATAATATTTTTTATACCTTTATTTTTAGCTGCTTTGATTATGTTCAAACATCCATTAACTGTCGGATTAATTATTTCTTGATAGCCTCTTTTATCATCCATCTCTTTGGCTGGGGTCCCGTCTTTACCCTTATATGTGGGAATTAGACATGCTATAAAAACAGCATCTGCATTTTCCATCGGAATTATAAAATCTTTTTCGTTTTCCATTTTGGCGCTAAACAATTCTAATTTACTAGAATTCTTGAGTTTTTTTAAATACTTGACCTTAGTTATATCGGACTTATCTGTAAGAGTTCCATTTACAAAATAGTCTCTTTCTAGAGCATGTCTGACAATGCTAGATCCGACCAAGCCACTTGCGCCTACCACACAAATTTTTTTATTATTTTTCATTATAAATTAACATTAGGTTTAAATTAAATTTAAATAAATAATTTTTTTATTTCATACTATTATTGTGTAGAATTATTATAAAATTGACAGTCATTTTTGGAGTAAAAACAATGATTGAATCCCTTGATTTTGGTCTTAATGAAAAAGTCGCCATTGTTGCTGGAGGCGGAGCAGTTGGAAAAGACATAGGAAATGGGAGAGCAGCTTCTATATTATTAGCCGAGGCTGGTGCAAAAGTACTTGTTGCTGATAAAGACGATGCTCTGGCAAAAAAAACTGTTCAAATGATTAAAGACAGAGGTGGAGAAGCAACAAGTATTAATGGAGATTTAACAAAATCTGAACAATGCAAAAAAGTTGTTGATTTTGCAGTAAGTAAATGGGGAAGATTAGATATACTGGATAACAATATAGGTATTGCTAGCAAGTTATCTGTGGTTGATGAACCAGAAGAAAATTGGGATCATGTTATGAATATTAATCTTAAACCAATGTTTCTAATGTCAAAATATGCTATTCCAGAAATGATAAAGTCAGGAAATGGGGGATCAATTGTAAATATATCTTCTATTTCTGCTACTAGACCAAGGGGCTTTACTACATATTCTGCTTCCAAGGGGGCGGTTTTATCACTTAGTCAAGCTATGGCAGTGGATCATGGGTCAGACGGAATAAGAGTGAATTGTATTCTTCCAGGTCCTGTCTATACACCTATGGTTTATTCAAATGGGATGACCAAACAACATCGTTCTCAAAGACAAAACGCTTCTCTAACTCAGATAGAGGGAGATGGTTGGGATATTGGAAAAGCTGTTGTTTATCTGTCTTCAAGTTGGGCAAGATATATTACAGGGCATCTCATGGTAGTCGACGGTGGATGCTCATTATCATCAAGACCAAGGGGTTAGTTAAAAATTAAAACTTAATTTTAAAATTATGCTACTTCTATGTAACCTATCATACCCGAAGCTGCATGTTCCAACATGTGACAATGAAAAAGCCATTTACCAGGATTATTTGCTAAATATATAAATTTTGATTTTTCACCTGGTTGCATTAGATATGTGTCTCTGAGAATTAGTTTGCCATTATCGGAAAATTCTTTTGATTCAACATAGAAATGATTACCATGCAAATGCATACTATGTGGCCATCTTGAGTCATTCCAAACATCTAAAATTATCATCTCGCCTTTTTTTACACTTGCGAGTAAATGTTCATACTTACCTACCTTTTTGTTAAATGCCCAAAATTTTTTATCTTCCATTGCTAATGAACGAAATTTTTTTTCTACACCTTCAAAATAGGCTTTAGCAAGATTTCCCATTGCACCGCCTTGCATATGAATTTTTAATATTTTTGGATTTTTATACGGTGGTATTTTTTTAAAAGATTGTAGTTTTATGTCTTTCTTTACAATATTTTTTTTACTACTTTGATTAACATTTAGCTTGAAAGCATTTAACGGTTTTTTACCACTGACTTCAAAGAAATCAATTGTTGACATATCATCAGTTTTTATTAACAAATCAATCCTTTGTCCTGGCCCCAAATCAAATTTATCTTGAATGAATGGTACAACCGACATCCCATCTATTGAGATGATCTTCAATCCATTTAAACTAGAGCCAAATGAGAGTATCCTTGCATTAGAAGCATTAATAAATCTTAATCTTGCATAGCCATTTTTACTTACAGAGTATTCAGGAAATTTTTTTCCATTGATAGTAAGCCAATTTCCAATTCTTCCTGCGTGTGACCAATCATGAAGTGAGCCTAATGATTTTTTATCTAATTGATAATTTTTATTCAATCTCCAGTCATCAGCTAATATAATGATATCATTATCAAATTGTTTATCTAAATAATTTTTGACTATCAGAGGTCCATATAGACCTTTCGAAATTTGTTTCCAAGTTTCAAAATGTGCATGGTACCAAAATGTTCCTGCATTATTAACTGGAAATTCATATATATAAGTTTCTCCAGGCTGAACTGGGTCCTGAGTTAAATATGGAACACCATCCATCTTATTAATATTTTTTATACCATGCCAGTGGATTGTGCTGGCTTCATCTAAATTATTAACAAACTCAACTCTTATGATATCATTTTCTTTTGCCTCAATGACTGGCCCAGGTGATTGTTTGTTATATAACCATAAGCTATCCAAGACACCTTTCTTATCGAATAAATGTGGGGTGATCTCAGCTGTTAGCTTATAATTACGAATTAATTGATTAGATTGAATTTGATTAGGTAAAGATGTTAAAGCAATTGTTGCTGCTGAAAAATTTAAAAATTCACGTCGAGATAGCATATTTTTTCCATTAATATTTTAATTAGATGTTACTTTGATTTCTCACGATTATTGATTTGATCGTGGATTTTTTTAACTTTGTTTGGCCAAGTACTTTTTATGTAAGATAATACTGAAATAATTTCTTTATCTGAGAGAATATTTTTATAAGCTGGCATATTGTTAGGATATTTTTGACCTATAATATCCTCAATACCGTATTTAGTAATCATGAATAAATATTTATCACTATGATGCCAAGTGTGACCTGTCTCGTCATGAGGAGGAGCAGGCATTAATCCATCTGGGAGTCTGGACATCCAATCTTTTTGACCTTCTAATTTTGCACCATGGCATGATGCACAATTTTGAACATATACAGACTTTCCTAATAATATAGTTTCTTTATTATCAGGATTTAAAGTTATAGCTGCTTCAGCAACTTTTTCCTCAGCCAAGTAGATAATCATTCCTAAAATTAAAATTATTGAAGGAACAATTATTAGAAATAAAAGTTTATTTTTAATAATACTTTTAAAATTTAATGACATGCTTTACCTAAAGCTTTTAATCGCCAATAATTGTATGGTAGGGGTGTTACAAATCCTGCGATAAGCATAAAAGGAATAACCCACCATGTTAAAATAGCACCACCAGTTAGTACAACATCAGTTAAATTCATAGCTAATTCCATAGAAACCATAGAAACTAAAGACATCCCAATTGCTGTTTTAAAGGCTAATTTCATAGACATTTGCTTTGACAGTATAAAAGTTTCAAGTGCAATAGATGTCAATATTCCATTAACAATGGCCAGTGACATAATTAATATAACGGGCCAGTCAATCTGCATGAATTGAAAATATGCAATTGTACCAAAATCTCCAATACAACATCCAAGCAAACACCACAAAGTATTTTTAGACGACTGTAACCAAGTATGTTGGCAGAACCAGTTTATCTGTATGACATCTTGAATAATCATTTTAACTCCAGAATAATCTTTAAACCCTTTCCTTAGAGGAAGGTAAAGGAAAAAATTAAAAATTTTAATTATAATGCAACATTTAACTGTTAATTAATTATTTAATTAAATAATTTAAATACTATTAAAATAGAATAGTTAATTAATTTTATTAAAATAAGATTTTGAATTTATAAAAAAATTAATCATAATAATATATAAATTTTAGGAGATAATAAATGAAAGATTACATGGTAGAACATAAATTTAAGTCTGAAGAAATGAGAGATCAGTATTTTGAAGCAATGAAAGACATGACGCCAGATGATGTGCGTAAAAATATGAAAAATGAAAATGCAAATTTTCAAATGAATTGGAATAATGAAAAGAACGATATGGTTATGTATTGTTGGTGGAAAGCAAACTCTCCTCAAGCTATTTTAGACACTTTAGGTGATATGGCGGGCATGTTTCATAATGACATAAAAGAGATGTCAAATGTAATGGACGTAACCGATTAGATTATAAAATCAAAGGATTAATACATGAACACTCTTATAATTGTGAAGATTAAAAATACTACTTACGATGAATGGAAGAAAAAATTTGATGCAGATGCAGAAGTTCAGTCCCAAATGATGAGAAATACAATTGTTGGTAAGGTAGATGATAACACAGCAATGATTAGTACAGAAGTTTTTAACCCTGATATGGTTAGACAATTTATGTCATCAGATGAATTTAAACAAATGGAAAAAGAACTTGGCTTATCACACGAAGTATATCAACTAACGAAAAATTGAAATACTTCGTAATTTAAGTTTCGCTTGTCACAAGATTATAAGCTTTGCGTTGTTATCAATTCAAAATTAGAATCTTATCATAGCTATTATAATTAGGTTTAAAAGTGGTTCTTTCTTCAAACAATATTCCAGATAGTAAAGGAATAAACGCTTATTTAAGGGATAAGTCGTTTTCAAAATTATTAGAATATTACTGTGGAAAAGAATTATTTGAACAACTTGAAAACAAGTTTATAGAGTTAGGAGAGGTTGTAGGTTCTGAATTAGAAGAATTAGCCTTGTCAGCTGACAAAAACCCTCCAAAATTGAAAAAAAGATCAAGAATTGGAGAATTGTCAAATGAAATTGAAAAACACCCTGACTTTATAAAAATTGAAAAGTTTGCTTTTGAAAAATTTGGTTTAGCAGCAATGTCGCACAAGCATGGTGTTTTTGGAATGCAACAACCACTTCCGCCCATAGTAAAATATGGACTTACATATTTATTTGTTCAAAGTGAATTTGGTCTTTGTTGTCCCTTAAGTATGACAGATTCTTTAACACGAACTCTTACAAAATTTGGAGACAAAAAATTAATTGAAAAATTCTTTGATCAATTAACTTCACAAGATCTGGATCATCTATTTCAAGGTGCCATGTTTATGACAGAACAACATGCAGGATCAGACGTAGGGTCTATTGATACATATGCTGAATATGAGGATGGAAACTGGTTTTTAACAGGAGATAAGTGGTTTTGCTCTAATCCAGATGCAGATCTTGCTATGGTTCTTGCTAGACATAATAAAAACATCAGTGGAACAAAAGGGCTTGCATTATTTCTTTTGCCAAAAAAACTTGAGAATGGAGATTTAAATAATTACGAAATTATAAGATTAAAAGATAAATTAGGAGGAAGATCTTTTGCTAGTGGTGAGATTAAATTAAATAGAGCATTTGCTTATCTTGTAGGTAATCCTGATGAGGGTTTCAAACAAATGACTGACATGATAAATATGTCGAGGTTATCTAATGGAGTTAGAGCATCTGGTATGATGCAAAGGTGTCTTCAAGAAAGCTTGTTTATTTCAAATAATCGTAATGCATTTAATAAAAAATTAATTGATCTTCCTTTAATGCAAAAACAACTTTTAAAGATTCTGATAATTACAGAAGCTTCTAGATCTATCGTATTTAAAGCAGCAGATCTCTTAAATAAAGCAGATAAAGGAGATATTGTTTCTCAGAAAATTTTTAGGATAATAACACCCCTTATTAAATTTAGAGCATGTAGAGATGTTAGAAAAGTTGCTGGAGATGCAATGGAGATTAGAGGTGGTTTAGGCTATATAGAAGATTGGCTTGATCCAAAAATTTTGAGAGACTCCCATCTAGGTTCTATTTGGGAAGGCACTAGTAATATTATATCTTTAGATACAATTAGAGCTCTTAAAAAAGACAATAATTTACAAATATTTAAAAATTTTCTCATAGATTCCGTCAAAATTAATTCTGAAAAAAAACAAGAAAAATATTTATTATCTGTCATAGATGATGTTTTTAATTTTGCTAAAAATGAAGTAAAAGAAGATTTTACTTCTTCATCAAGGCAAATAACTACATCTTTATATTACTTAAGCTCAGCTATTTTTCTTGTTGAAGAGGGAAACTATTGTGAAGATTTAGCCTATAGATCTAAAATTAGTAAGTTAATTATTAAATATAAAATTGATAAAAATAGTCCTATCACAAGGGATGATATCGATTATGATCTCATAAATAATTTAATTTAAATAAATTAAATTTTTATAGCTTTTTGCAACGCAGGCCTAGACAATAAACGATCAATATAATTTTCTACATTAGTCAAATCTGAAATGTCTGCACCTACTCTTTTTGCCCCTATACATGCGTGTCCTGTCATTATGTCAGCTCCAGAAAATGTGCCAGTTAAAAATTCTTTATTTTCTAAGTTATTATTTACGTTTAATAGTGCAACATTTAAAAGTTTAAAAGCTCTCGCAACGTTAACTTCGTTCTTTCGTTCAGGAGGTAATAAGATAGTCTCTACTACAATTGTATTAACTTGTGGCATAATTGAGCCTTCAGCATAATGAAGCCATTGTAGATAATAAGGAAACGTTGGGTCTGTTTTGTTAGGACAAAATTCTCCTTTATCATATTTAGATATTAGGTATTCCACAATCGCACCAGACTCATAAATTTTTACATTCTCATCTTCCAGTACAGGAACTCTTCCCATAGGATGTAATTTATAATATTCCGGAGTTCTAAGAGCTTTATCGCCTACTGAATATTTTTCTATTTCATAGTCCATATCTAATTCTTCAAGAAGCCAGGCTATCCTAACTGCGCGTGAGTTAGGGGCAAAATATAATTTCATTTAAAACTCCTTCTAAAAAGATTAGTTGTTTAGTTTTATAAATAAGCTTGTTACGTTTTCAATAATAAAATTATAAGAAATTATTTTAAAATGTAGAGAGAAAATATGAATTTAGAAAATATCCTTATTACAGGTTCATCTGGTTTAGTTGGTGCTCCCTTAGTCACAAAACTTTTAAACAAGAGTAATCTAATTATTGGTCTCGACCCTGTTATTAATGCCGAATGTAACGAAAACTATAAGCATATTTCAATTCCTTTAAATAGTGTTGAGGATGTTACAAACTTGTTAGAAAATTACGATATAACAAAAATTATTCATACTGGTGGAATTTCTGGTCCAATGTTGGCAAATGAAAATCCAAATATAATCATCGAAAATAATATTTTTTTTACTATGTATTTAATTGAAGCTGCTAGAATTTATAAAAAAATTAATAGATTTATCTTCTGTTCTTCTATTTCAGCATATGGAGAGCTTGCAGAAAGTGATACAACAGAAGATCACAAATTTGCTCCAGAAAATCTTTATGGGGCAACAAAGGCTTCATGTGACTTAGTATTAAAGAAGTATTATGAAAACTATGAGATGGACATAATATCTCTAAGGTTATCAACTATCTATGGTCACAGAAGATCAACGAGCTGTTTCATAAATGACATTATAAATTCGGGAATTAAAAATAAAAAAATTACATTACCATTTAAAAGTGAGTTTTGTTGGCCGTATGTTTATGTTGATGACGTAGTTTCATGTATAGAAAAATGTTTATTTCATGAAAAAGAACATTTTTACGATTATAATGTTTCTGGACCAGATTTCCCCTCATATTATAAGATAGTTTATGAAGTCAGTAAACACATAGCAAATTTGCAAGTGAACTTTTTAAATCATAACTCTGTGAGTGAGAGGAAACTTTTTAGTTTGAAAAAAATTAAGAATGATATTCAGTGGGAACCTAAATATTCAATAGAAAGGGGGATTAAAGATTATATTGATAATCTGTCTTAAAAATTACCTTTTACCTTAGGGTGAATTTGTTGTAGATTTCTTATATCCTTTAATATTATTAGGAGATTTTTATGGAAGGATTATGTTGCGGTCCAGGGTATGCAAGTCCTTCTGAAGCAATTAGAGCACCCAGTGAAAAATTACTTTACACCATAGCTATTTATACTGGCACTGGCATTCAAAAACCTGATTACTTAGCAACAGTTGATGTTGACCCAAAAAGTGAAAGTTATTCGAAAGTAATACATAGACTAGAAATGCCAGGAATAGGAGATGAACTACATCATATGGGTTGGAATGCATGTTCATCTTGTTATGACGATAAAAGTATGAGTAGAAGATATCTCCTTGTCCCAGGCGTTAGATCAAATAATATTTATGTTGTTGATACTGCAACAAATCCAAAAGCACCTACAATATATAAAATCATCCAAGGGACCGAAATTAAAACTAAAACTAATTTATCAGGACCTCACACTGTTCATTGTTTAGGATCAGAGATAATTATTTCTTTCCTTGGAAACGCTAAAGGTGAAGCTCCAGGAGGTTACTTACATCTTAACAAAGACTTTGAAATTTTAGGGCGTTGGGAAAACTCGATGGGCGATATTCCTTTTAGTTATGATTTTTGGTATCAACCTCGTCACAATGTAATGGTTAGCTCAGAATGGGCAGCACCAAACACTTTTATGCCAGGCTTTGATCTTGAAGAAGTTGGTCACCTCAAATATGGAAGACGTTTACATATTTGGGATTTCGAGAAGAAAATTCCAATTGAAACAATGTATTTAGGTGAAGATGGACTAATTCCTTTAGAAGTAAAGTTTTTACACAATCCAATTAGTAGCCATGGGTTTTGTGGTGCAGCCTTAAGTGCAAACGTAATTCATTTTTGGAAAACAAAAAATGGTAGCTGGGAATGGGAAAAGATAATAGATATTGATAATGAACCTCATCCAGATTGGCCTATTCCTATTCCCGGAGTTATGTCAGCTCTTTTAGTTTCTATGGATGATAAATACCTTTATATAAATAATTGGCTTCACGGTGATATGCGACAATATAATATTACTGATCCACACAATCCAGTTTTAACAGGTCAAGTTTGGATAGGTGGTCTTCTTGGCAAAGCTCCAATAGTAAATGGTGTCAAAGTTGCCGGAGGTCCACAGATGTACCAATTATCTTTAGATGGGAAACGGATGTATGTAACTACGTCACTTTTTTCAACTTGGGATAATCAATTTTATCCGGAAATTAGAACTAAAGGTGGCGTAATGCTCATGATCGACTGCGATGTGAAAAATGGTGGTATGAAAATTAATAAAGATTTTGTTGTAAACTTTGGCAATGAACCTAATGGCCCAAGTCGTTGTCACGAAAGTCGTTACCCTGGGGGTGATTGTACAAGTGATATATGGTTATGAAAAAAATTACAATAGCAAATCGTAATAATGCAACATATGAGGTTAAAGGTAATAAACCGTTACTATTAGAATTACGTTCACTTGGTGTTGATTTACCTTATGGTTGTCAATACGGAGGATGTATTACGTGTGCTGCAAAATTAATTAAGGGTAAAGTTGATCAAAAATCTCAAGTAGCACTTAACAATAGGCAAATTAACGATGGTTATGTAATATTATGTGTGGCAAGAGCTAAAACAGACTGTACTTTTGACATAGGTGTTGAAAGTCATGATAAATTATATAGGAATCCATTTGTTGATCCGTTAGCTCCACATGAATTAAAAGCTGATATTGCATCATTTAGGGAAATTAAAAATGATTAACATTAACCATGATGAACCATATGAAGATAAATATCTTCAAGATATATTAAATTCTGTAAAGACTATTGCAATGGTTGGAGCAAGTCCTGACAAAACAAAGTTTAGCTACGGTGTTTTAAGAGTATTACATGAAACTGGCTATGATATGATACCAGTAAATCCAAAACCTGGATTAAAAGAAATTAGAGGCTTGGAAGTATTCCCAAATTTAAAAAAAATTAATAGGCCAGTGGATATGGTTGAAGTATTTAGAAAATCAGAAGACTTATTTAGTATAGCTGAAGAAGCAATTGAAATTGGTGCCAAAGTTCTGTGGGGACAAATTGGCGTTATCAATTATGAAGCTGCTCGTATTGCTGAAAATGCAGGCTTAAAAGTTGTTATGAACCGTTGTCCAAAAATTGAATTGTTCCGCCCATTTTGGAAACCTAGATTAGATTTTATGATTTAAATGTAAAATTAAGATATTTTTTTACTAAAAATGGAAAATTTACCACTATTTTCATTAATAATATAAGTAGTGTTCCTCCCAAAAAATTACTGAAATTTAAATCTGTTATCTTATTTTCATAAATTAAATTAAAAGAAAAAATAAGAATATTATAAATTAGTGATGCAAAAAATATTATTAATATAACATGAAAAATACTAATTTTATTTAGTTTAAAATTTCTTCCAGCACCTATTTTTAATTTGAGTTTATCAAGAATAAATACTGACATTGGTGTGCAAATGATAAAAGCTAATGATGTCATGAAATAATTATTTAAATGTGGAGTTATGCAGAATTGGTCACATAAAAAAAAATATAAAAAGTGCCCTAATATGAAAGCAAAAATAATTTTGTTATTAAAAAACAAAAATCCTAAAATTATTATTCCAAATGGAAGATATAAGCTTGTAAAAATGTCATTAAAATTTACTAAAAAGTTCCAAAGAAACATGGATATAAGGAAGGTAAATAAAACTATCAAGTTTGATGCAAATATATCTAATATTAATCTAAATTTTATATTAAAATGATACATAGAATATTTGCATTTTTGTTAAGCATTTGAGAAATAGTTAGTTTAATTAATAAACTTATTTATATTCTAATTAATTTTTTATTTTGAATTAAAAAAGGGCGACAAGCCGCCCTTTTTATAATAACTTTTAAAGCAATTAGAATGTTGCTTTAATTGTAAGTTTTGAAGCTGTTCCAGAGTCATTTGTATTACCTGTACTGTTTCCAGCTTTGTAATCATAGTCTTCCACGTTTATGTAAGCAGTTAGACCAGACGCAATTGTGTACGCAATTTCAATACCTGAGTTTGAGTACTCTTCAGTTTTTATACCATCGTCAGTTTCTGCAGTATAAACAGTTGCAGTTGTACCGTCATTTACTTTAAATGAAACGGCTGCACCTATAGACTCTTCGTCTGCTTGGTCCATCGCTGTTATTGGAGCTACACGAGCCGCAGTAGCAGTCGATGCACTACCGGCTACAGCTGCACGAGCCGCTGCTTCATATGTTGACTGAGATACAGCTGCAGTTATGTTG
>CABZWX010000012.1 GCA_902529515.1 uncultured SAR116 cluster alpha proteobacterium
GCAGTTTTTTTAAATATGATTTTTCTTTTCTACAAAAAATCAAATTTCATCAATGTTGTCTTATCAAATTTAATAATTCTTTCTTTTTTTGCTCTAATAGCTATTTTACATTTACCTTATGGATTATACACAATCTTATATGCTGTGATTTTAGTTAGCACTATGGACATTTTTGCATATTTGGGAGGAAAATTATTTGGTAAAAGAAAAATAATTCCTACTATAAGTAAGGGTAAAACGGTTGAAGGTACTATGATTGGGTTGGCTTTTACTATTTTTATTTCTTATTTTATTAAGGATTTAATGAACTTTAATGCTATATATTCTCTAATTTATGGTTTTTTTATAGGTGTTCTTGCTTTTTCTGGAGACCTTTTAGAATCCGCTTTTAAAAGAAAAATAGGTGTAAAGGATAGTGGAAAGTTAATCCCTGGACATGGAGGTTTAATGGATAGATTAGATGGATATTTTGTTGTAATACCTTTTGTATATATTTCTATTACTTGAAAACTGTAATAATGGGTAAAAAAAAAAATATTATATTGTTAGGTGCAACTGGTTCTATTGGTGAATCTTCTTTGCGGTTGTTAAGAAAAAATAAAGAAAGATTTAATCTAATTGGTGTCTCTGCTAATAACAACGCAGAATTATTAAGCAAAATAGTTAATGAATTTGATGTTCCTAATGTTGTATTATCTGATCCAAAAAATGCTAAATCATATATTGGTAAAAATGAATTATATGTAGGGCAGTCTAGTTTAATTGAATTAGCAAAGATAAATTGTGATATTGTAATTTCAGGAATAATTGGAATGTCAGGATTGCATCCAGCATTTGCTGCAATCAGTGCTGGCAACAATCTTGCTATAGCTAACAAGGAAACACTAGTATCTGCTGGTAAAATTTTTATGGAAAAAAGTCACGAGAAGAAAGTTAGAATCTTGCCAGTGGATTCTGAGCACAGTGCAATATTTCAATGTCTAGAAAAAAATAATATTGCTAATGTTGATTTTATTACACTTACTGCATCTGGAGGCCCTTTTCTAAATATGCCAATTGAAAATTTTAAAAATATTAAACCAAAAGATGCAATAAAACATCCTGTTTGGAAAATGGGCGAAAAGATATCAGTTGATAGTGCTACTATGTTTAATAAAGCATTAGAAATTATTGAAGCCTCTGTGCTTTTTAATATTAAAAGTGATAAAATTGAAGTGACAGTTCATCCAGAACATATAATTCATGGTTTAGTTCATTATAAAGATGGTTCAATTATAGCAAATTTAGGTTTTCCTGATATGATAACACCATTAAGCGTTGCTCTTAACTGGCCACAAAGAATAGATTTAAATCTAAAAAAATTATTATTAAACAATATTAGTAAACTTAATTTTTTTGAACCTGATTTTAACAAATTCCCAGGATTAAAATTAGGTTGGGAAGTGCTTAAAAGTTCTGATTGTTCTCCAGTTGTTCTAAATGCTTCAAATGAAATTGCTGTTGACGCTTTCCTGAAAAACAAAGTTAAATTTACAGATATATATAATATTGTTTACGAAACTCTAAATGCTTTCAAGCCAAGCAATCCCAAAAATATCGACGATATAATTGAAATAGATAATATAGCAAGAATGAATGCTTTAAATCTTATTAAAAGGAAATTTAAAAAATGATTGAGAGTGGTTTTTTTACATCATTGATTGGTTTTTTTATTGTTTTAACACCATTGATATTTTTCCATGAACTTGGACATTATTTTGCTGCCAAAAAGTCTGGAGTAAGTGTAGAGTCTTTCTCAATTGGTTTTGGACCTGAATTAATTGGTTATACTGACAAAAGTAATACCAGATGGAAATTTTCCTTAATACCATTAGGTGGTTACGTAAAAATGAAAGGCGAACTTGTAAATCTTACAAAAAAAAATGATAAAAACTTTTTAGAAAAAGATACTTTTTTGCAAGCAAATTTGTTTTCAAGGTTTCTGATTGTTTTGTCTGGTCCTTTAGCTAATTTGATTTTAGGATTACTTTTAATTACTAGCCTTTATTATTTTAATGGTAGATATGTTTCTCCACCAATTATAAATGACGTATTAGAAACTAAACCAGCCAAAATTAGTGGGATCATTTCTGGAGATAAAGTTATAAGTATAAATAATAAGAAAATCAAAAATTTTTATGACATTAAAAATATTGTTGAAAACAATCCTAAAAATAATCTTTTATTTGAGGTTTTGAGAAATGAAAATGTTTTTTATATAAATATTGTACCTGATGAATTTTATGAAAAAAATTCAAAAAGAGTATTAGGTAGGATTGGTGTCACAGCAGCCCCATCTGAATTAATTAAATTATCCATTTTACCAGCTTTAAAGTTTGGAGTTTTGGATTCTATAAATATGACTCTTGAGTGGTTAAAAGGTTTAAATTCTCTATTATCTTTTGAAGTCGACAAAAAAGATGTATTAGGTCCTATTGGTATTGCAAAAATTTCTGGTTCAAGTTTAGATAAAGGTCTGGTGTCAATAATTTTTCTAATGGCAGTTTTGTCTATAAACTTAGGTTTGATAAATCTATTACCAATACCAGCTTTAGATGGAGGATATATTTTACTTTTTACTTATGAATTAATGTTTGGAAAGCCTTTATCAGGTTCAATACAATTATTTTTACTAAAATTTGGTTTTTTATTTTTAATTTCATTAATGATATTAGTAACAGCTTTTGATTTAGGGTTATAAATATAAATGCTATACATTAATGAAAAAGAATATAAAATATAAAGATGTTTAATTTTTTAAAATTTTTTTCATTATTAAATAAATTTTTACTGATATTAATATTTTTATCGAAATTTTCTTTATCTTATGCTGATCAATTAAGAATTGAAAAAATAAAAATTAATGGAACACAAAGAATATCGAAATCATTCATTCTAAATTTTCTTCCAGAATATCCAAATACAAATTTTAACAAAGAAGTATTAAATAATTTTACGAAAGACTTGTATAATTCAGGTTTGTTTAACAAAATTAGTTTAAAAGTTGATAACAAAACTTTACTAATCAATGTTGAAGAATATCCTATTATTAATGAAATTTCTTTCACAGGAAATGATTTATTAGAAGATGAAATACTTAGTAATTTAATTTCAATAAATTCAAGAGATATTTTTAATAAAAATAATTTAAGTGATTCAATAAAAAAAATAAAAGTAGAATATCAAAAAATTGGTCGTTATTTAGCCCAAGTAAATATTAAGAAAATTGAAATAGGTGAAGGAAGAATTAATCTAAATTTTGTAATTAATGAAGGAGCCTTGCTCGTTGTTAGAAATATTAATTTTGTAGGCAATAAAAGTTTTTCTGATAGTGAATTGAAATCAAAAATATCAACAAAAGAAGATGCATGGTATAAAATTTTTGGATCTAATAAATTTATACCTGAACGTTTAGACTATGATAAAGAAAAACTAAGAGAGTTTTATAACCAAAGAGGTTATGTCGATTTTACTGTCAAAGTGGCTAGAGGAGATCTTCTACCTAATTTTTCAGGTTTTAATATAAATTTTATTATTAGTGAAGGTCAAAGATATTCTATAGATAAAATTAATATTAATACTTCACTAATTGACGATAACAAAAATTTATTAAAAGAATTGTATTTACAAAAAGGTGATTTTTTTGACTCACGAGCTTTAGATGAGTCTACCAAATATTTGATTAAACATTTCGAAACCACAGGTTTCAGTTTTGTAAAGGTTGTTCCTTTTTTGAAAAAGCGTAAAAATTTAATTGATATAACTTATAATATTAGTGAAGGCAGAAAAAAATTTATAAATAAAATAATAATACTTGGTAACACTAGAACTAATGATAGTGTAATTAGAAGAGAATTATCTTTTTTAGAAGGTGATCCTTTTAATAAATCTAAACTTGATTTATCTATTAATTCTCTAAAAAGACTAGGTTTTTTTGAAACAGTAAATTATGAATTAAAAGATAATAATGTTGCTCAATCCATTGATGTAATAATTCAAGTTAAAGAAACTAATACTGGTTCTGCATCATTTGGTGTTGGATATTCTTCATTAAATAACACAATGTTTACCCTGGGTTTGAAAGAAAGAAATTTTCTTGGTGAAGGGAAAAATATACGCTTTGAAGCAAATTTATCTGATCAAAAATCTACCTACAACATAGGTGTGACTGAACCTTATTTTCTCGATAGACATCTTTCTTTATTTGGAAGTATATATGATCAAGAAAGTGAGAATTCTAAAGGGGATGTCAAAAACAATAAAACAGGATTTAATTTTGGTTTGGGTTTTAAGCTGAATGACTTGTCTAATACAGTTAAGTATAATTTTTCAACCTCTGAAACAACTACTACTAGCAATTCCACGGCTGCGTCTGAAACTGGAGAGGAGGGTAAAGAAATCTCTTCTTCTTCAATGACTTATAGTTTATCACAAGATACAAGAGATAGTTATTTTAATCCATCATCTGGTTATATGTGGATATTTGATAATACTTTAGCAGGAATAGGTGGTAATACAAAATTTTATAAATCTGTCTTTAATATAAAAGCATTCTATCCAATTAGTTATGGTGATTATGTACTAGGATTAAAAAGTGGATTTGGATTCATTTCGTCTATTGATGATAAAATTACATCATCAAATCGATTTCTTTTGGGTGGAAAAACTTTAAGAGGCTTTGATAACGCAGGAGTGGGACCAAGAGATACAGGAAATAATGAAGCAGTAGGAGGGAATAATTTTTATAATTTATCATTTGAATTGAAATCTGACGAATTTATGCCTGATGATACTGGTTTAGAATGGTTTGTTTTTTCTGATATTGGTTCATTGTGGGGAACTGACTATAAATCAGGCGTTAGAGGTTACGACGACAACAAACCGAGAGTTACAAATGGCTTTGGTTTGTCAATGAACACACCTGTAGGACCATTACAAATGGTTTGGGGATTCCCTGTACAAAGTGAAACTTATGATATTGAAGAAAACTTTCAATTTTCTATAGGTACAAGTTTTTAAAATATAAAATTGGACTCCATATGTTTTTTTTTGACTTTCTTATTTTTTCAGCATTATCAGACAATTATAACGTTAAGTATATAAACAAAAATAAATATAAAAATAGAATTTTTAATATTCAGAATATTTCAAATCATGTTGTAAATGATAAAATTGGTATTATTGATTTTAGATATATTTTAAAAAGCTCAAACGCGATGAAGCTCCTAGGTAATAAATTTTTGACTTTAGAGAAAGAAATTAATGCAAAAATTAAACAAAAACAAATTTTTCTTAAACAAAAGGAAGAGATTTTAAAAAAAAATAAAGATAACCTGACAGAATCTGAATATAAAAAAAGAGTGAAATTATTTAAAAAAGAAGTCTTTAAAATTCAAAAAAAATATAAAGATGAGAGAGCCATATTGAATAAGTCTTTTCAAAAAATTCAAAAAGATATCAAAGATTTGTTAGCTCAAATTATTAAGGATGTTTCAGTAAGTAAAAATATTAATATTGTTTTGCTTAAAGAAAATGTTTTTTTATTTAATAATCAAAGCATTGATTTTACTAACGAGGTTCTTGAATTATTCAATAATAAGACAAAATCTATGAAAATCATAATTAATTCTCCTAAATAGTTAGGAAATCAAATGAACAAAGAATTTTTTAAAATCAATCATAAAATTAATATATTAGATATTTTAGATATCTTAGACTTATCTAAAGATGATATTTCTCTAAAAAGAGGCAACCATGTTGTACACCCTGAAAAAATTTATATTGAAGATTTTGTTTCATTTGAAAATTTAAAAAAAAATAAATTATCTTTTTTTACTAATATAAAAAGTAATATTACAAATGTATCTTCTGGAATTTGTATAGCTGAAAAGAAGAATTTTAAATTTTTAAGTAAGGATATTATTAAGATACCTTTTAGTAATCCTAAACTCGGATTTTCAAAAATTCTAAAAAAATACGTAACCTTAAATCAAAAACATAACAAAGAAAATAAAATTCATCCATCAGCAATAGTTCATAAAACTGCTAAGATTGGAAAGAATGTCTTTATAGGAGCATATTCTATTATTTGTGAAGATGTTATTATTGAAGATAATACACATATTTCTGAACGAGTAACTATTTCTTCAAATTGTAAAGTAGGAAAAGAATGCTTTATTGGAAGTGGTGTTGTTATAGAATGTACAATTTTGAATCAAAAAGTAAATGTATCTCATAACACTGTTTTAGGTAAAATAGGATTTGGTTTCATTCCAGAAAATACGAATACATTTTTAACTCCTCATGTAGGAAGCCTCATAATTGGCGAAGGCACTAGTGTTGGATCTGGTTGTACGATTGATAGAGGGTTGATAGATAAAACTTTAATTGGTAAATATGTAATGATTGATAATCAAGTACATATCGGTCATAACTGTGTTATAGAAGATTTTTGTATTTTAGCTGGCCAAGTTGGTTTGTCTGGTTCAGTTGTTTTAGAAAAAAACGTTATCTTAGGTGGAGATGTAAGTGTAAAGGATAACATTAGGATTGGAGAGGGATCTATTGTAGCTGGAGCTTCAAAAGTTTTTAATAGTTTTCCCAAGGATAGCAAAATAGGTGGTAGTCCAGCTCAAGATATTAACTCTTGGAAAAGACTTATAGCTTCACAAAGATTAAGTAACAAAAAAAGAAAGAACAGCTGATATGGTTCTAAAAGACGATAAAGGTGAAACAATTACGCTTTTACATAATGATATCATTAAATTAATTCCTCATAGACACCCTTTTTTGTTAATTGATAAAGTAACAAATATAATAATTAACGAAAGTGTTACTGGCATAAAATCTGTATCATTTAATGAGCCTTTCTTTCCTGGCCATTTTCCTGAGCGCCCAGTTATGCCTGGTGTTTTGATTTTAGAATCTATGGCCCAGACTGCTGCATGTTTAGTGTCTTATCAAGACAAATCATTATCTTCAAACAACCTTGTTTTTTTTACTGGTATAGAAAAAGCTAAATTTAGAAAAGCAGTTATTCCAGGGAATGAGTTAATTTTAAAAATAAATCTTATGTTAAACAAACGATCTTTATATAGATTTAACGGTGAAGCTTTTGTCCAAAATAAATTAGTGGCATCTTCAGAATTTTCAGCGATGGTTGTTAACGAGGAAAAAGCAAAATGAGCAATATACATCCAACATCAATAATTCATGATGGATGTCAAATTGATCAAAATGTTTCTATAGGTGCCTATTCTATAATTGGTCCAAATGTTAAAATTGGAAAAAATTCTAAAATTCACTCTCATGTTGTAATCGATGGTAATACCTCTATTGGATTAAATAATGAAATCTATCCTTTTTCTGTATTAGGCTCTAATCCTCAACATTTGAAATATCAAGGTGAAAAGACTCAACTTTTAATAGGTAATAATAATGTATTTAGAGAACACGTGACTGTACATCCAGGGACAAAAGTTGGTATTCAAAAAACAATTATAGGTAATAATGGGTTTTTTATGGTTGGATCACATGTAGCGCATGATTGTTTGGTAGGTAATAATGTTGTATTTGTAAACAATGCAGTTATTGGAGGACATGTAGAAATTTCTGATTTTGTTTATTTAGGCGGTCAAAGTGCTGTTCATCAATATTGTAGAATTGGAAAACATGCTATCATAGGGGCAGGAACTACCATTGATGGTGATGTTATACCTTATACATCAGTTATTGGAAGTAGAGGTTATCTAAGTGGATTAAATTTAGTTGGTTTAAAGAGGAGATCTTTTAAAAAAGATGAGATCAAGACCTTAAGAAATGTTTACAGACTTCTATTTGCCCCTGAAGGAACATTTAATGAAAGACTTTTGGAGGTAAGTGAAGCCTATAATAAAAATGTATTAGTGAAAGAAATATTAAGTTTTTTAAAAGAAAATCTTAATCGTCCACTAGTCCACCCTAAAATGGGTAAGCACTAATGAAAATAGCTATCATTGCGGGTCGTGGTGATTTTCCTATTCAAATTGCAAAAGAAAATCCAAATGCTTTTGTTTTGTGTGTTGAAGATCATTCATCTACAAGTACATTTAAAAATAATTCTGAAGTTATTTCTTTAAATGATCCATTAAGTTGGATTTCAGTATTGAAGAAAAATAAAATTACTCATCTTGTATTGGCTGGTAAGATTAATAGAATTTCAAATGAAAAATTCCTTGATAATGAATTATCTCATGACCTAATAAAAAAAACATTTTCTCTCGGTGATAATTCTGCCTTAAATCTTATTGAAAAGTTTTTTAATGAAAATGGTTTTGAAATAATACCAGTTAAATCTATGCTTAAGAACTGTTTTTTTACAAAGGGTTTTTACAAAGAAGAGTTTTTTTCAAAAAAATTAAAAGATTTTGTAATTCAAAATGCTACATTTGGTATTAATTTCCTCAATAAAATGTCTGAATTTGATGTTGGTCAATCTGTAGTTGTAAGTAACTCAATAGTATATGCCATAGAAGCATTGGAAGGTACTGATGAAATGATATTTAGAGCAGGGGAATTATATAATAACTACTTTCAAAACAGTATTTTTGGGCCAGTTTTAATTAAAATTCCTAAATTAAATCAAAATTTTAATATGGATTTGCCAGTTATAGGTTTAGAAACAATAAAAAAATGTAATGAATTAGGCTTTAGTTCAATCGTGTTATCTTCAAAGGGTACTTTGATAACAGAAATCGAAATTGTTAAAAATTATTTAAAAAAGAACAAGTTTTGCATTTATTCAATTTAAAATTTTAATTTTGATAATAAAATTATGAAATTAAACAAAAATAATAAAATTTTTATTTTAGCAGGAGAAACCTCAGGGGATTATATAGGTTCCTGTATAATGAGAGGCATAAAACAAAATGATAATAATATCAAATTTTTAGGAGTTGGTGGAAGTTTAATGAAAAATGAGGGTTTAAGCTCTCTATATAATATAAAAGAATTTAATGTAATAGGTTTTTTAAATACTGTTGTGAAACTAAAAAAACTAAGAAATTATGTTAATGAAATTGTAAGATTTATTATCAAAGAAGAACCAAAAATTGTTATCACAATTGATACTAAAGGTTTTTCTATTGCATTAGCAAAATCTTTGAAAACTGCTTTTAAAAATTCTAATTACAAATGTCCTTTAATCCATTTTGTACCTCCAACAATATGGGCTTATGGTAAATCAAGATTAAAAAAATGGAAAAACATTCATGATGAGATAATTTGTCTTTATAAAATTGAAGAGGATATTTTTAAAAAATATGATACTAAGTGTATATACTTAGGAAATCCAATTATAGAAAAATTTTTAGATTTTGAAAAGTCTAAAAAATTTAAAAATAATTATAATAATCGTTCAAAAAAAAATAATATCCTATTATTACCAGGAAGCAGAAGTAATGAAATAAAATATGTTCTTCCTGAATTTATTAAATTAATAAAAAATTCAAATAATAAATTTAAAAATGTGAATTGGATTATACCAATAACTAAATCACAATACTCAAATGTTTTATCAAAAGTAAATGAAATAAAATCTTACCCTATAGAAGTAATAATTTTAGAAGATAATTACGAAATTCTTATGCATTCAAGTTTTGCGATTGCATGTAGTGGAACAGTTACTCTAGAACTAGTATTATTCAAAATACCTACTATTGCTGTCTATAAAACAGATTTTGTTAGTGCTTTTATAGGAAGAATGTTAGTAAATTTTAAAAATGTAATTTTACCAAACTTTTTGTTAAAAAAGAATGTTGTACCATTTCTTTTTCAAGAAAAATGTAATTATTTTCAAATGCAAAAAGCGTTAATTAATTTCATGAATAATATTGAGATACAAAATAAACTATATGAGAATTATTCAAAAAAAATACTTAAAGATATGGGTTACTTAAATAGTAAATCACCAAATTTTACAATTAACTCTGGTAAAATGGTAATCAATATAATGAATAATTATAAAAGACAATTATCTATTTTTTAACTCAACAAAATTTCTAATAGTATTTCCTGTATAGAGTTGTCTAGGCCTGCCAATCCTTTGAACTGGATCAGTGATCATTTCGTTCCATTGAGCCACCCAACCAACTGTTCTAGCTACCGCAAATAGGACTGTAAACATGTCTGTAGGGAAACCCATTGCTTTTAGAATTATTCCTGAATAAAAATCAACATTAGGATAAAGCTTTTTTTCAATAAAATAATCATCGTTGAGAGCAATTTTCTCCAATTCCATTGCTATTTCTAAAAGTGGATCATTTTTTATTCCTAACAAATCTAAAACTTCATGACATGAAACTCTCATTACAGCTGCTCTTGGATCATAATTTTTATAAACTCTATGGCCAAATCCAAATAATCTAAAAGGATCATTTTTATCTTTTGCTTTGTTTACGAATTCATCAATTCTATCTACAGTGCCTATTTCAGACAACATTTTTAATACAGCTTCGTTTGCACCACCGTGAGCAGGCCCCCACAAGGAAGCAATACCTGCAGCAATACAGGCAAAGGGGTTTGCACCGGAAGATCCAGCAATCCTTACAGTTGAAGTTGAGGCATTTTGTTCGTGATCAGCATGTAAAATTAAAATTTTATCCATGGCTCTAGCGATTATTGGATCTATTTTATATTTTTCAGCAGGAACTGAAAAGCACATATGTAAAAAGTTTTCAGCATAATTCAAATCATTTTGAGGATAATTAAATGGTTGGCCTAGTGAATATTTATAAGCCATTGCAGCAATAGTTGGGATCTTAGCTATCATTCTTCTTGAAGAAACAAGTCTTTCATATGGATCATTTATATTTGTTGAATCTGGGTAAAATGATGAAAGAGCACCAACTACACCGACCATAATCGCCATCGGATGCGCATCACGTCTAAAGCCTCTATAAAAATTTATTAATTGTTCATGCACCATAGTGTGATAGGTTATGGCATTTTCAAATTCTTCTTTCTCTGGTTTTTTAGGTAAATCTCCATTAAGCAATAAGTAAGCGACTTCTAAAAAACTACTTTTTTCAGCTAGTTGATCAATTGGATAACCTCTATGTAGTAATACTCCTTTTTCTCCATCTATAAAGGTAATTCCTGACTCACATGAACCAGTCGATCCGTATCCTGGATCATAAGTAAAAATGCCTAAATTACTATATAGTGATCTTATATCTACTACAGATGGTCCAACAGTCCCTGATAAACTGTTTAATTCCATTTCTTTACCATTAAAGACAATTTTATTTTTATCTGATAACGAATTGTTTGACATGTTTATTACCTATATTAATTACTAAGATTTATTTGGATTTTTTTTAATTACTAATATTTATAATTTAATCGATTTACAGTAATAGTACAACCTAGTTCATAAATAATTGAAACTAAATCAGGAGAATTAGTTTTGCCAGTTAAAGCCATTCTTAGGATTGGTCCAATATCTTTAAACGTTAATGATTTATCTAGAATGTACTGACTAAGTGTGTTTTTTATATTTTCTACGCTCCATTCACATTCTTTTAATCGTAATCCAATTTCTTTGAGCATTAAGTTATGATTTTGTAATATTGATTGATAATTTTTATCTTTGCAAAAAAAGTTTTTTTGAAAAAGCCAATCAAATTCAAATTCTAAGTCAGTGTATACTTGCACTCTTTTTAGGAGTTCAGGTAGTAAAGATTTAAATCTTTTTTGTTCCTCATCATTCAAAGAAAGCTTAAATCTATCAATAACCAACTTGTATATATCACTTATTTTCATATTATTTAGGTTTTTGGCGTTAATATTATTAAGTTTTTTTAAATCAAATTTTGCTGGGGACTTGCTTACATTTTCAAGAGCAAATAACTTGGTTGCTCTGTCAATACAATAGTCTTCATCATTTTTAGCTGACCATCCTAATTGAAGTAAATATGAAAACATTGCCTCACTTGTGTAACCTAAATCATGATAATCAAAAAGACTTGTGGCACCGTGTCTTTTAGATAGTTTGGCTCCATCAGTTCCATGAATTAGGGGTATATGTGCGTAATATGGTATATTCCAGTTAAGAAATTTAATAATTTGTATTTGTCTAAATGCATTGTTAAAATGATCATCACCTCTGATTATGTGGGTAATTCCCATGTCATTGTCATCCACAACTGAAGATAGCATATAAGTCGGCGTATTATCTGATCTTAAAATAACCATATCATCTAGGATTTCATTTTTAACAGTCACTTTTCCTTGAACTAAATCATCAATTGTTGTTGTACCATCAGATGGCATTTTTAAGCGTATAACAAATTCTTTGTTTTTACCATCATGTAGTTCTTCTTTGTTTCTCCATGGCGATTTTATTGGGATACCATTTTCACGACTTCTTAATCTTAATTTTTCTAATTCATCAGAATTTAAGTAACATTTGTAAGCATGCCCTTTTTTTAAAAGTTCATGAGCAACTTTAATATGAGAATTAAAGTTTTTAGATTGGAAAACTACATTATGTTCAGAATTTACATTCAGCCAATTTAAACCTTTATGAATAGCCTTAATGGCTTCTTCAGAGGATCTTTTTTTATCGGTATCTTCAATTCTTACCAAATATTTACCTGAGTGTTTTTTTGCAAACAAATAGTTAAATATTGCAGTTCTAGCTCCGCCTATATGTAAATTTCCTGTAGGAGAGGGTGCAAATCTTGTAACTACGTTCAAATTACTTCCCTTGAATAAATTAAATCAAATTATTTGACATAATTTTAAATAAATTTAAAGAATTATTGATATATTTTTAAAAATATTTTCTTATAAGTGCACACATTTTTCCTTGTATTGTAACTCTGTCTGGTCCGTAGATTTGTGTTTTAAAATGTTTATTAGCAGGTTCAAGAGCGATACTATCACCTTTTTTTCTAAATTTTTTTAATGTTGCTTCTTCTTTGTCTATTAAAGCAACAACAATATCTCCATTATTAACATTTGTTATTTTACTTATTAAAACTGTATCTCCATCAAATATACCTTCGTCTATCATTGAGTCTCCTTCTACAGTTAAGGCAAAGCTTTCTTCGGAAAGTAAATGATTTCTAGGTACTTCTATGAGTTGGTCATAATTTGAAATTGCTTCAATTGGTGTTCCGGCTGCAATTTTCCCTAGCATTGGTATTTTTATTATGTCTTCATTCGATGTTTCTATAATATCCTTATCTTTTGGATGTAGTAACTTATTAATATCGATCACATTGCTAATATATGGTTGCCCATTTGGGTATTTAGTTGGAGCAAGTGCTCTAGCTTTATTTTCTAGATGTTCAATATATCCTCTTTCTTCTAGAGCTTTTACAATTCTGTGAATACCAGATTTAGATTTTAAATTAAGTTCTAAACAAATTTCTTCATATGATGGGGAAACACCATCTTTTTCTATACGTAGAATTAAGAAATTTAATAATTGATTTTGTTTGTTTGTTAACATTAATTCCTCGTGTTCACTCTTTGTTCTAATGTGTTTTTAAGCAAAACACAAGTTTTAAATATTTTTTGGGAATTTTAATACTTTTACATTCTCACCATTGCTAATTGATTTTTCGAATGGATTTCTTACAATCAAACAGTCAGCTCTTGAAAAATTTGTAATCATTGAGCTGTCTTGCAAGTTAAATGGTGTAACGTTTAATACACCATTATTGTAGTTTGATTTTGCTCTTACAAAATCCAGTCTTTTATCATTTTTAGCCATATTACCATTTAAAATACCATTTTCCAAAAGAGGGAAATAGTTATTGTCGCCTAACATTGTTCTTATAGCAATATTTACAAATATTAATGAGCAAACACCTGAAGACACAGGATTTCCAGGTAATCCAATTAAGGGAGTATTATTTATTTTTGAAAAAAGCAAGGGTTTTCCGGGTCTCATAGCTATTTTCCAAAATTCAATTTTGTTCTTAAATTTTGATAAAGCTTTTTGTATTAAATCATATTTCCCAACTGAAACTCCTCCAGTTGTTATAATTAAATCACTATCAAGAGCGTCCTCTAATATTTTGTAAATATCTTGTAAATTATCTTTAGCGACTGGCAAAATTCTAGCTATTCCTCCAAACTCTTGGACCATAGATGCTAACATAAGGCTGTTCCCACTAGGAATTTTATCCTTTGAAATTTGCTCTCCTACTTTTAAAATTTCATTGCCAGTAGATAAAATAGAGACTGTTGGTTTTCTAGATACTGTCAACCAAGCTTGTCCAGTCATAGCAATAGATCCAAGGTGACGTGATTTTAGAATTATACCTTCTTTAAAAAGTATGTTGTTTTTTTTAAAATCTAATCCTTTTTTACGTACAAACTGATTTTTTTTTGGAGTTCCTTCAATTATTATAAAATTTCCATTGTTTAAAACTTTTACATCCTCTTGAATAATTACAGTATTGCTTCCTCTAGGTAATTTAGCACCTGTAAAAATTCTAACTGTTTCTTGAGCATTGATTTTTTTTGAGAAAGGAACACCTGCAGAGGATTCTCCAACAATTTTAAACTTTTTAATTCTACTGTCTTTTACTTTAGTAAAATCTTTGTGATTTACAGCATATCCATCCATTGAAGAAACGTCATATTTAGGATTGTCTACTTTGCTTATAATGGGTTTGGCAAGGCATCTTCCTAGAGCATCTTTTATAAAAATGTCTTCATTACTAATTTTCTGAAAGCTTGATTTAATTTTATTGATTGCTTCATCTAAGGACAGCAAATCAGACTGCATTGAATTCTCCAGATTTGCCTCCAGATTTGTGAATGAGTTTTATATTTGTTAATGTCATTTCTCTATCTATAGCCTTACACATGTCATAAATGGTAAGACCAGCAACTGAGACTGCAGTTAAAGCCTCCATCTCAACTCCAGTTTTCCCAACAAGAGAGGCTTCAGAAGTAATTTTTACAGAAGATTCTTCAATATTTGGTTCTAAATCAACATTAACATATGATAAGGGAATAGAGTGACATAAAGGGATAAGTTGGTCTGTTTTTTTTGCAGCCATTATACCTGCTAATTTTGCTACATTAAGAACATCGCCTTTTTTAATTTCTAAATCTAATATTTTTTTAAGAGTATTAGCTTTCATTATAATTTTGCCAGTTGCAATAGCAACGCGAATGGTAGAGTCTTTTTGGTTTATATCAACCATTGATGGTTTTCCATTTTTATCAAAATGTGTAAGTTCATTTTTGCTCAATTTTAAATTCCTAATATTGTTTTTGTTGCTAAGGTTAAATTTTTTTCTTTCATAAGGCTTTCTCCAATTAAAAAATTTATTATCCCATTTTCTTTAAACAACTGAAGATCTGTGTGTTTTTTTAATCCACTCTCTGCTACAATAATTTTATCTGAATCAATAAATTTTTTTAATTTTATAGTATTGTTAATATCTACTTTCATTGTTTTTAAATTTCGATTATTAACGCCAACTAATTTTGATTTAAGTTTGTTTGCCATCTTAACCTCTTCGTGAGTATGTGTCTCAACAAGCACATCCATACCTAAATCTAAAGCCTCTTTTTCTAATAAGATTGCTTCTTCTAAATTAAGTGCTGCCATTATTAATAATATACAATCAGCACCTAATGATCTAGATTCTTTTATCTGCCAAGGATCAATTATAAAATCTTTTCTTAGAATTGGTAAATCAATTTCTTTTTTTATAATGTCAATGTATTCATTATTCCCTTGAAAATATCTCTCATCGGTTAAAACAGATAAACAAGAGGCACCTCCATCTTGATAACATTTTGCTAGCTCTAATGGATCAAAATCTTTTCTTATTAATCCTTTGCTTGGCGATGCTTTTTTTATTTCTGCTATAAGGTTAAATTTATTTGGATTATTAAGGTTTTCTATAAATTTCCTTGGTTTTGATTGTTTATCAATTTTTGATTGGAGATCAAAGTCATTTGTTTGATTTCTTCTAAAAGAAAATTCTTCTCTTTTATAGTTTATGATTTCATGAAGTTTTGTTATCATTTTAATTAATAATCCTACAAATTAGTCATTTCTACTAACATTTCTAATTTTTCCATAGCCTTACCTTTGTCTAGTGATTCTATAGATTTTAACGCACCTTCTTGAAGATTGATTGCATTGCCTGTTGCAACTAAAGCAGAAGCAGAGTTTAAAATAACCACATCTCTAAACTTACTTTTTTTTCCATTAAATAATTCAATAATTTCTTTAGCATTTTCTTCTGGTTCTCCGCCAACAATATCAGATATTTTAGCGGTGGGAAGATCAATATCCGATGGATTTATTGAAAACTCCTTTATTTCTCCATTTTTAAGTTCAGCACAATAAGTCTCTCCGGTAATTGTTACTTCATCTAATCCATCACTGCCATGGACTATCCATGCATGAGTGGATCCAAGAGTTTTTAATGACTCAGCAAATGGTAAAATAAGAGATTTGTCATAAACACCTAATAATTGTTTTTTTACTAAAGCTGGGTTTGATAACGGTCCTAATAAATTAAAAATAGTTCTTATGCCCATTTCTTGTCTTATTTTACCAACATATTTCATTGCAATATGATGTTTTGGAGCAAGAAGAAAACAAATACCAATTTCATCCAAACATCTTTCTACTATATCAAGTTCACAATCAACATTGACTGACAGAGATTTTAAAACATTTGCAGCCCCTGATTTAGAGGTAGCAGAATAGTTACCGTGTTTTGCAACGGGAATATTAGTTCCTGCCAATACAAATGAAACAGCAGTTGATATATTTAATGTACCTAAATTGTCTCCTCCAGTTCCTACAACATCAATAGTATTTTCTTTAGATTTAATTTTTGAACATTTATCCCTGAGAATTTCTGCACCTGCCGCAATAACAGTTGGGTTATGGTTTTGCATTTTGATAGCTGTCAAAAAAGATGAAATTTGAGCATCAGTTGCTTTTCCAGTCATAATTATCTCAAATGCTGATTTACTTAATTGATAACTCAATTCTTTTCCATCAGTAAGAATTTTTAAAATTTTTTTGAAATCCAAATCATTATTCATTTATTAGCTCATCTATAATTGCATTAATGTTATACCAGATCATACTAATATTTTTTATTGATTTAATCTATATTTCTTTATCTAATATCATTATGTGGTATTATAATACTCAATAAATTAAGTAATTGAAATTATTGCAAAATAACAAGAACTTTTTAATTGACTGTCAAAGATAAAAAGGTTAACTAAGCTTAAATTTTATTTTTAAACTTTCATTAAAGGAAGATGAAATGGCCTTAAAAGGTACTTATTCGGCAAAACCAAAAGATATTAATAAAGATTGGTTTGTTGTAGATGCAGAAGGTTTAGTCTTAGGACGCTTGGCTGTTATTATTGCAAATAGATTAAGAGGCAAGCACAAGGTTGGATACACGCCACATATGGCTTGTGGTGATAATATAATTATTATTAATTGTGAGAAAGTTGTTTTGACTGGAAACAAAAGAACACAAAAAACATATTATTGGCATACAGGTTACCCAGGAGGTATTAAAGAAAGAAAAGCTGATAAAATTTTAGATGGAAGATTTCCAGACAGAGTTATTCGTAAAGCTGTAGAAAGAATGGTTCCTCGTGGTCCACTTGGGCGTCAAGTTATGAGACAATTATATATATATTCTGGTAATAATCATCCTCACGAAGCTCAATCTCCAGTAACATTAGATGTAAAATCTATGAATAGAAAAAATAGTTAAAGGTTTAAACATGGCTGAAGAAAATAAAGAAAAAAATATTCTTGACGATTTATCTAAATTGAAAGTTGATGATAAAGAAGAAGCTATTCTTAATGAACCAAAAATTGATACATTTGGTAGGTCTTATGCCACTGGAAGAAGAAAAGAATCTACTGCTCGTGTCTGGGTAAAACGTGGTACAGGAAAGATTTCTATTAATGGTAAAGAAATGGTAAATTACTTTGCTAGGCCAGTTCTTCAAATGCAATTGAATTTTGTTTTTGACGTAACTGAAAGAAAAGATCAGTTTGACGTTATTGCAACTGTAAAAGGTGGTGGTTTATCTGGACAGGCAGGAGCTGTTAGACATGGTTTGAGCAGGGCTTTATGTCTTTTTGAGCCAGATCTTAGAAAGCCATTAAAATCTGCTGGAATGTTAACCAGAGATTCTAGAGTTGTTGAGCGCAAAAAATATGGTAGAGCTAAGGCTAGAAAAAGCTTTCAATTTTCTAAAAGATAGAAATGAGCATGCTTATTTTATTTTACAAGGTGTGCAATGCACACCTTTTTTTTTTATCTTAAATATTATTTATAAATATTTTGTTATTTTAAATGAGAAGGAAATTTAATGAAACCTATAAAAATAGGAATTGCAGGGCTAGGAAATGTAGGCGAGGAAGTTGCTTATCAGTTAATAAAAGGCTTCAGAGTTCAAAAAAATTTATTCCAAATTGAACTAGTGGCTGTTTCAGCAAGATCAAAAAACAAAAAAAGAAAAATTGATATAAATCGTCTTAAATTTTTTGAAAATCCTATTGATATGGTGTCAGATAATAAAATTGATGTTATTGTTGAATTAATTGGTGGTGATGAGGGTGTTGCAAAAGATTTATGCTTTACTGCTTTAAAAAATAATAAGCCAGTTATTACTGCTAATAAGGCACTAATTGCAAAATATGGTAAAGAATTAGCCGAAATAGCCGAGGAAAGAAATCTATTCTTTTCTTTTGAAGCTTCTGTAGCAGGAGGTATTCCAATTCTTAAACTGATTAGAGAGGGATTAATAGTAAATGAAATTACTAAACTCACAGGCATTTTAAATGGAACCGCAAATTATATTTTATCCGAGATGGAAAAAGAACAAAAAAGTTTTGATATTGTTCTCAAAGAAGCACAAAAAAAAGGTTTTGCAGAAGCAGATCCATCTTTTGACGTAGATGGAATAGATGCGGCCCATAAAACTATAATATTATCAGCTTTAGCTTATGGGAAAATGCCAAATGTTAATAATCTTACAATTAAGGGAATTAGAGATATTACATTGAATGATATTTCATACTGCAATCAATTAGGATATAAAATAAAGTTATTAGGTAATTCTTTGTTATCTAAAAATAAAAATGGTAAAGTTGAGTTGTGTTGTTCTGTCGAGCCATGGCTTATATCAAAAAATTTTGGCCTTGCAAGTGTTGCTGGGGTGCTAAATGCTGTCCAAATTGAATCAAGCTTAGCTGGCTCAGTAATGATTACAGGTGCCGGAGCTGGTGGTGAACCTACTGCATCTGCTGTCTTGGCAGATATAGTTGATTATGCTAATGAAACAAAATTATTTTCATTTGGAAGAAATTCTAATGATATTAAAAACAATTATAAAACAATTCCTTATACAAATAAATTTAGATATTACTTAAGGTTAAGTGTAGAAGACAAATCTGGCGTATTAGCTGATGTTACATCAATCTTTAAAGATTATGGTTTATCAATTGAAAGCTTTATTCAAAAATCTAATCAAGAAGATAAAACTGCTGAATTAGTAATTATTACTCATGAGGCAGAAGGTTTTGTTCTAAACGAATCTTTATCAAAAATATCAATATTAGATGGAGTAATTACAAAGCCAGTTTGCTTAAGTATTTATTCCTAATGATTATAAGCAGTTAACTTGACAAAAACATTATTATATAACTCAAATCCATCAGTGAATAATGCCGACTGGCATTTAATTGCTTCAAATGATTTCACGAAAAGATCTGTGGATTATTTGTACCAAAAATATAAGTTACCAAGTTTTATTACACCTTATCTTATCTATAAGGGTGTTAATTTAGATGAATTTGATAACTTTTTTGCTCCTAAGCTTAAAAATTTATTACCAGAGCCTTTCAAATTTAAAGATTTAGAAAAAGGAGTAAAAAGATTAGCTTCAGAAGTAATTGCATCGCGACCTGTAGGTATTTTTGGAGATTATGATGTAGATGGAGCTACGTCTGCGGCTATTATATCAAAATATTTAGAACAATGTGGCTGTAAAACATTTATACATATACCAGATAGGTTTTTAGAGGGATATGGGCCAAATGAAAAAGCTTTAAAAGGGCTGCATGAAAAAGGTTCTAAATTAATAGTTACTGTTGACTGTGGTATTTCTTCTTTTGAACCTCTTCAAGCAATGACCTCTGTTGATATTGATGTAATTGTTATTGATCATCACATACCCGATATTAAATTACCTCCAGCTTATGCTATTATTAATCCAAAAAGAATTGACACTGAAAAGGGATATGAAGATTTATGTGCGGCTGGTGTAACTTTTGTTTTCTTAATTGGTTTGAATAGAGAATTAAGAAAACAAGGTTTTTTTAAAAATAGAGCTGAGCCTAATTTGTTTCAATTTCTTGATTTGGTTGCTTTAGGGACAGTTTGTGATGTAGTTCCTTTAAGTAAGCTAAATAGGGCCCTTGTAAAGCAAGGACTTAAAATAATAAAAAGAAGAGAGAATATTGGGATCAAAGTTTTATCTGATATTAGTAAAATCAATAGTGCCCCAAACACCCAATCTTTAGGCTTCTCCTTGGGTCCAAGAATTAATGCAGGTGGTAGGATTGGAAACAGTGAGCTTGGTGTAAATCTTCTTAAAGAAAACGATGAGAGTAAAGCTATTGAAAAAGCTAGCAAATTAGACGAGTTAAACAAAAAAAGAAGATTTTTAACGGCTGAATTAGAGAGTAAAGCCATAGGACTAATAGAAAAAATTAAAAATAATAATGATAACAGAATTCCAAACGCAATAGTTGTAAATGGCAATGATTTTCATCAAGGTATAACGGGCATCGTAGCTGGTAGAATGAAAGAATTATATAACCGACCTGTATGCCTAATTTCAATTAAAGATGGAATTGGCAAGGGTTCAGGTAGGTCAATTTATGGCATTCCTCTAGGAGAAATAATTTTAGAAGCATTAAATTTGAAAATAATTAAAACTGGTGGTGGTCATGATATGGCTGCTGGATTTACAATTGATCCATCTGAGATAAATAACTTTAACAACTTTTTAAATGATAAGGTAAGTTCTTTTATGGAAAAGGGAGTTCCAAGATTTTCTCATATTGTAACTTCTATTATTCCAATTTCGGCCTGTACTTTAGAGATAGCTGAATGGCTTGAAAATCTGGGTCCGTGGGGTTCCGGAATGGAGGAACCAAAATTTATAGTGCCTAATTCAAAGATATCCTCTTTTAGAAGATTTGGCTCTAATAATGAGCATGCTTCATTTTATATAAATGATGGATCTTCAACAAAATTAAGAGTAAAGAAATTTAATTTATTAAATAGTGATTTGGATAAAGTATTTAAAAATTATGAAAATATAAATTTTGATTTTTTAGGTACTTTAACTATTGATACATGGAATAATTCTAAAACTATTGAGTTCATGCTTGATGATATAATTTATGCAGATGTTACTTGATTTTTAATTAAATTATAGTTAATAACTTATTCAGTGGTCCCTTCGTCTAATGGTTAGGACTCAGCCCTTTCACGGCTGCAATAGGGGTTCGAATCCCCTAGGGATCACCATTTAAGTATCTGATATTGTAAGTAATATTTAAAAAATAATAATAATTTGTGCCAATTCTGTGCTAAAATAAGATTGTTTCTTAGTGGCAATCTTTGGCACAACTACCAGGTACTATATTTAAATATTGAGCAGGTCTATGACTAATAAATTACCAACTAAAACAATTACAATGGAAAATATTGAAGAAATATATGAATATATTTTTGCTCCTTATGTAAAACAATTAAAGCTTTCATTTTTAGAAATAGAAGAAGGGAGGGTAGTTGCTAAATTAGAAAATTCCAGAGATTACCAGTTTGTTACTGGGGCTGTTTCAGGCCAAGTTTTAATGTCTGTTATTGATACAACAATGTCTATAGCCATGAACACCTCAGTAAAATCACAAAGAGGAACACTTTCTCAGAATAATAATTTTATTCGTCCAGCCTTTGGAGATTATTTTATTATTGAAAGTATTGTTCAAAGGTTTGGAAGATCAATTGCAATTGGAGAGACTAAAGTTTATCAAGAGGACGATAAAGAAAAAATTATTTGTCATGCTACCTCAACATTTCCACTTAAGTAATTGTATTATATAGAAATAATATATCATATTGACAGTTATTTTTAAATGTGTAAAGTTCCGCTTGTTTGTAAAATATTAATGATTTATTTTAATTATTAAATTCAATATTTTATTAAAAAATAATGTTTTAAAAAACTTAAATTTATTATGAAATCTTTAAAAGAAAAAATTAATACAACTGAATTTGAAATAATTAAGTCTCAAGAGTTGTGGGCTCAAAACGTTATTGAAATCGGAAATTTATATAATAAAAACGAGGATTATAAAAAAAAAGCAGGTGTTTTTGTTAAACAATTTTATGCTTTTGATATATGTGAAGTTTTATTTAAGCCTACATTAGCATCAGAAAAGCAATTTCGTTACACTTATGAAGATGCGGTGTCTTATTTCATTGGTGGTTCTATTTCAGAAGATAAAGGTTTTGCGCTTAAACCGTGGAAAAAAATAAATTTTGGCGAAAGAAAAACAATTATTCTTAAAGAGATTGCTTTATCTATGGGAAATTACTTTTTTCAAACTTTTGATAGTTGCGATACAGTTAAGGTAGAATATACTTTTGGCTATGTTAAAGACAATTATAATAATTTGTTAATCAACCTGCATCATTCATCTATCCCATACACAAACTAAAAGAAATATGCAGCATTATCTCAAATTTTTAATCCAATTAACCATTGTTTTTTTAGCTTGTTCAGTTTGATTTGGAGAAATAATATCACCAGCTAACACATGTGAATATTTATCGTCGTTATTCGAAAGTTTAACGATTCTTGTTGTGCTTTTCCCTCCCCAATTAGATATAAAGTTTTTTGTTTTTTTAGGATCAACCACTTTGTCATCCATTGAAAAATAAAAAAGCGCAGGTTTATCTACTTTACTGTAATCTTTGTCATTTACTTCATTTACTAGCTTTGCCATTGGAATAAGAGCAATTGTTGGATATGACATTGTCCAATACTTTTTGTTAAGATCATTTCTTGGATTGTGTTTCATAGTCTTACCAAGAATTAATTTTAACCAATATTCAGAAAAAGGCCATGAAATCAAACTAGCAAATTTGTTATTTATTCCAAAATTAGGTGATATAAATATATATCCTAAAATTTTCTTTGAAAGCTTTTTGTCTAAAGCAGAAGTTACACTTATCGTTCCGCCAGTTGAAGAGGACATTAAAATAACTTTGTCTCCAATTTTTGAACCAATTTCTAATGCCTCATGAAGATCTTTCATCCAATTTGGAATTGAACATAATTCCATTGCCTTTGGATTTCTTCCGTGCCCTGTTAATCTTGTAAAAAAAAGATTTGCATTTAAATCACTGGCAATTTTGTCAGGAAGAGGACGAACCTCTTCTGAGGATGCTGTAAAACCATGGATATAAACTATTGCTATCGGAGTTTTTTTGTTGGTTTTATTAGCCCAAATTACTTTTTTTTCTACTCCTTCTTTAATATCTAAAAATTGTTCTTCTGTTTTTTTTAAATATTCATTTATATTAGACCCGATAAAATTTGGATTAAAATCGCTTGAAAATTTTACCTGATTTGTATTCATAGATATTATTAAAGTTAAACTAAAAAGTATTATAAAGGGTATAATATATTTAAAAATTATTTTGCAAACTCCTTAACTTATAATATTACTATTAACTCATAATTTTATTAAAAAAAACAATAAATATTAAAATAATAAATATTAATTTTTAGCTATTTGTGCTTATATAACAGCATTATTATGATGGTTTAATTTATGAATAATTTACCGCAGATTTTCTTTAACAATTCAGAATTATATGAAAATAAAACACTATTTGGTTTTAAAATAAATAGTAATTGGGAACACATTTCTTGGAAAGACACAAAAGATTTAGTTCTAAATATAAGTTCTGCTTTACATGAAATAGGTGTTAAAAAAAATGACAAAATATCCATTATTGCTGATAATAGTTATAAGTGGTGTGCTGTAGATTTGGCTACAATATCATTGGGAGCAATAACTGTTCCTGGTTATACAACAAGTAATGAAGAAGAAATTTCTTATCTCTTATCTCATTCAGAAACCTCAATAGTTTTTGTTAACGGAAAACTTATATCACTAATTTTAAAAATACTACCAAGTTTGAATAAAATTAAACATGTAATTAGTATTGACGATGCAAATACATCAAAATTCAAAAAATTTAATATAGGTTTTTATACATTTAATGAGCTTTTAAATCTTGGTTCAAAAAGTGATGAGAAATCTAAAATTATAGAACGTTTTGTTTCTAAAATTAATAAGAACGATGTTGTTTCAATTATTTATACATCTGGAACTAGTAATAAGCCTAAAGGTGTAATGTTAACTCATAAATCAATTATATCTAATATAGTTGGAGCAAATGAATTGGTTTCTGAAATCAAAATTAAAGATCATAAATTTTTATCTATCATTCCACTATCACACGCGTATGAACATACTGCTGGCTTTTTCTTGCCTATATATATTGGAGCAGAAATTTATTTTAATGAAAATCGTGATCAAATAGTTAATGATTTATTAAGTGTTAAGCCAACATTAATGACCGCTGTGCCAAGACTTTATGAAGTTTTATATAAGAAAATAAATAATCAACTATTAACAAAAAGTAAATTTTCTCAAAAACTGTTTGAAAAAACAATTATATTAGGGACTAAAAAATATAAAAAAATAAAATTAAGTTTTTTAGAAGAACTCCAAAATGTAGTTTTAGATAAATTAGTAAGAAAAAATTTTCAAAAAAAGTTTGGTGGTAATTTGCAAGCTTTTATTTCTGGAGGGGCCGCACTGAATGAACAAGTTGGTTTGTTTTTTCAATCCCTTGGAATTAATATTTTACAAGGATACGGTCAGACTGAATGTTCACCACTTATATCTTGTAATCCAATCAGTAAAATAAAAATAGACACTGTGGGCGTTGTTATAAAGGGGCTTCAGGTTAAAATTTCTAATGAAAATGAAATTCTCGTAAAGGGAAGTTCTTTAATGAAAGGATATTGGAAGGATAAAAAAAATACAGATAAAGTTTTGGTAAATGGTTGGTTGCATACAGGAGACCTGGGGTCAATTGATAATGATGGATACTTAAAAATTTCTGGAAGACTAAATGAAATGATTGTTAATTCAGGTGGTGAAAATATAGCTCCTGTTCCAATTGAAAATCTTCTACTGTCATACGATGAAATTGAGCAAGTAATGATTTATGGTCATAACAGGCCCTTTTTAATTGCTATAATTATCCCGAATGAAACGTTATTAAGTGATAATGATGATTTTTTAAAAGAAAATCTTCAAACTATCTTAAACAATGTAAATAAAAATTTATCTCAGGCCAAAAAAATTAGAAAATTTATTTCTTCAAATGAAGTTTTTAGTACTGATAATGGTCAACTAACTCCAACACTTAAAATAAGAAGGCATATAATTGCAAATCGTTACAAAGATGAAATAAATAACTTATACAAGAAATCCTTTTTTTAATTCTGCTTAGGTTTCAAAATAGTGAGATTTGATTTTTTTAGTTCACAAGTTAGAGACAATCCCTTTTCTTCACTACTAATGTTAGTTTTAGGGGTAATAATTTTATCTTTGCAGGATAGTTTAATCAAACTAATGTCTAGTGAAACAAGTTTTTGGCAATTGCAATTTATAAGATCAATTGGAAATATATTTTTACTTTTTTTAATAGCTAAATTTACTAACAGTATTCATCTACTTTTTCCACTTAACTGGAAGCCCGTATATTTCAGAGCTATGATGATGACATCATGCATGTTTTGCTTCTTTGCAGCATCTCCAAAATTAAGTTTTGCTCAAATGGCAGCTGGTCTTTATACATTTCCAATTTTTGTATCTTTATTAGCCATTGTTTTTCTTAAAGAAAGGATTGGAATATGGAGGACTTTTGCTTTGATATTAGGAAGTTTAGGAGCTTTGTTGATATTAGAGCCATGGTCTGAAAATTTTTTGCTATTACAAATATTGCCTATAATGGCTGGTTTTTTCTTTGCTTGTAATATTATTCTTATTAGAAAATATTGTAGAGAAGAATCTGTAATCTCTCTTACATTGGCTGTAGGTGTAATGTTTTTCGTCTCTGCATCTTTGGGAATATTATTTTTTGAGTATTTTTATAAAGAAAATATTTACAGAGAAGCAAGTCCATTTGTTTTTATAGGATGGCCATTATTAACTTTTATCGTTTTTTCTTTTTGCTTATCATGTTCAATCTTAAATATTACAGGTAATATGCTTTTAGCTAGAGCTTATCAGACAGCTGAAAGTAGTTGGTTAGCTCCAATGGATTACTCATATTTAGTTTTTGCAACCATTTGGGGAAAACTGTTTTTTGGAGATTGGCCTAGTTATTCAAATATATTTGGAATGTTTTTAATTGCTTTTTCAGGTATTTTGATTGCTTTTCGAGAACAGATAAAAACAAAAAATCAACTAGAAAAATAATCTTCAATATTTTGATCAAAAACCACATCAGAAACATTTATCGCTCGAGTTAAAAAAAGACCATCTAAAGAAGTTACTCTACTTAATGCTACATATGTTTGACCAGGAGCAAACGATCCTTTGTCTAAATCTATTATAGCTTTTTCAAATGTTTGTCCTTGGCTTTTATGTATTGTTACAGCCCAAGCTAGCTTAATAGGGTATTGAGTAAAAGTTGCTACAACTTCATGTATAACTTGACCATCTTTAATTAGATAATCAAATTTTTCCCAAGTATCTTGTGTAATTTTATAGATTTTATTTTTAATTTTTAAATGAATAGAATTATCTGTTAACTGAGTAACTATACCAATTGATCCATTAACCCATCTTTTAGGAGATTTTAAATCATTTTTAATGAGCATTACTTGAGCTCCAACTTTTAACTCAAGAATTTCGTCAGCTGGCTTTTCTTTGAAGTCGCCTGTTTCAGATGACTCATAAGAAAATGTTTCACTTTTTATATTTTGAAGATTAGCATTATTAATAGAATCCACTCTTCTATTTGTAGGTGACAATATAATTGTCTCTGATGGTATATCTAAACTTTCATTAACGATCCTATTGTTTAATATAAAAAGGTCATTATCATTTATGTTCCCAGATCTAATATTATTGAGTATATTAATAAATTCTTTATCTTTTTGTCTATAGACCTTTGTTAATTCATAGGTTTTAACATCACTTTCTTCAAAGCAATTCGCATTAAAAAAATAATGACCATGTGGATAAAAATTATTAAAAATTTCTCTTTCATTTTCCCTTATTACTGGTGGAAGTTGATGTAAGTCTCCTAAAAGAATAATTTGAATACCGCCAAAGCTTTTGTCACTATTTCTGTTTAATCTAAGTGATTGATCTATAGCATCGAGTACATCACATCTAATCATAGAGCATTCATCAATTAAAATAGTATCAATTTTACTTATTACTTTGCTTCGTAATCTTTTGATTTTTTCATTTATTAATATTCTTGGTGGAAATAGAAAAAAAGAATGAATAGTTTTTCCTTTAGCTTCTATTGCAGATATTCCCGTTGAGGCTAATATTACAAAATTCTTTTTTGAATTAATTCTAAAATATTCTAATAGGGTAGTTTTTCCTGTGCCAGCTTTTCCAGTAATAAAAATATTTTGCTTAGAATGCTCCATTAGATTAAAGATTTCTTTAAAATTATAATCGAATTCAATTTTTTCAGGTATATCTGTGTAATTATTATTTTTATTTTCCATAATCAAAACTTAATTTTAATAATAGAAGTTAAATGTGATGTCTTTTCTTCTGGTGTAAGAGTTTCTTCAAATGCACGAACTTTATGTTTTGTTGATATAATATATTTGGCTAAATTTAATCCCATTGATCCAAATCTAATTATTCCAATGTTCATATGACGATTAACCTTTTTGATGTGAATTACATTTTTATATTAAGTTGAAAATTTTTTATCAAATTGATTAATTTCTTTTTAATTTTAAAAAATTAGAAATTGGAGAATAAAAAATTTCTAATATTACAAATCCAGTTATTGCAAAAATTGCAATTAACTGATTAAGAGTAATTTCGTCTTCAAGAATAAAAAATGCTAAACATAGAGCAATTACAGGTTTCAAGAAAAACAAATAATTACCTCTTGCTACGTCAGGAATTTTAGATAACCCCCACAACCAAAGTATGAATGCTATACAAGTGTTCCAGACACCAAGAGTTATTATGGACATATACTCAATATGTGATCTATCAAAAAGATCAAATGGATTTACCCAAATATTCCAAATGACACCTACAGATGGATATAAAGCTATAAAGCCCAATGCAAAAGTGTATGTAGTCATTCTTACAGGTCCATATAATTGTACATATGGTTTAATCATAACAAGATAAATTGCTCCAATTAATGCGCATCCAATAGATAAATAAATGCCCAAGATACTATCCCCAGTCCCAGTGAGTTGTTCTAAGTAGCCGTCGGTAAGTAAAAAAACACATCCTAGAAAGGCACCAATTCCACTTACAATTTTTGGAGGTGTAATTTTAGTTCCTTCAATTATACGAGCTACAAAAACAACTCCTATTGGCATTATTGTAACCATAGTAGCAACTTGTACAACAGAAGCAAAATCTAAGGCCCAATGAAATAAAAATTGTCCAAATGCCATTCCAAAAACTGAAAGAATAACAATTGGGTAAAGATCTTTTTTCAGTGGTGTAATTAAGTTTCTGGATGTTGGATTAATTAAGCACAATATTAATAAGGCAAAACCACCTAAGCCAAATCTCCAAACTGATACCTCCACCCCAGAAATCCCTGAAAGTTTAACAAAAAATTCAGAACTAGCATGGCCACAAACACCTAAGAGTGCAGCAAAATAAGCTAATATTATCAAAGTTTTATTATCTTCATTCATTTATCTAAATAATAAAACTATATTTTACAATTAATTACCTTCTATAATTTTCAATACCTTAGGTGGAGACATCGGAAGACTGTACGAACGTTTTCCGATTGCTTGATAAACTGCGTTTGATATAGCTGCCAAAGGTGGAACTAAAGGAACTTCACCTACACCTCTTACTCCTTGCGGATGTTTGGGGTTCGGAATTTCTATTAATACAGTGTCTAACATTGGTAAATCTGAACAGACAGGCATTCTATAATCCAAAAATCCAGTGTTATCCAAATGACCATCTTTATTGTAGATATATTCTTCGCTTAAAGCCCAGCCAATACCTTGAACACAACCACCATGAAGCTGACCTTCCACATAATCAGGATGAATGGCCTTACCAACGTCTTGTATAGATGTATATCTTTTTACTCTTACTATCCCAAGATCCATATCAACTTCAACATCACAAATATGAGTTGCAAAGCCACCTTCAGCACCTTCAGTGTTTACCTGGTATCCAGCACCAATTGGGCCACCGGTAGCGGTGGCTTTTTCTGCTAATTCAGCCAGTGTAAGTGGAGCAAATTTTCCTGCATTATCACCGGCAGGTCTGGCTTCACCATTTTCCCACTCAATTGCCTCTTCATCAATACCCCAAATTTTAGCTGCTCTTTGTTTTAATTGTCTAATTACTATTTTAGCAGATTCAGTTACAACCATTGCAGAAGCAAATAATACTCTACTTCCACCAGTAAGGTTGCTGTATCCAATTGTTGCTGTGTCACCAATTAAAACCGATACTTTATCATGATGAATACCTAATAATTCAGCAGTAATATTGGCTATAGACGCTCTGGAACCTCCAATATCCGGATGTCCTGTAGTTACAACTACATTACCGTCTTCAGTGATATTTAACTGTGCGCTTGATTCTCCACCAGCATTAAACCAAAAACCACTAGCTACGCCTCGACCTTGATGCTTGCCTAAAGGAGCTTTATAATGAGGATGGTTTATTGCTGCTTCAACTGTTTCCAAATATCCCATCTGAGGATAAGTAGGGCCGTGGACTGCTTGGGTTCCTTCTTTTGCAGCATTAATTTTTCTTAACTCCAAAGGACACATGTTAATTTTTTCAGCAATTTCATCTAAAACACATTCGACACCGTATGCACCAATGGGAGCTCCAGGAGCTCTGTATGCAGCAACTTTACATCTATTAGATACAACATCATATCCAAAAGTATGGGCATTAGGAATATCATATGGCGCAAGAGAGCATCCTACTGCACCTCTAATAGGTGAACCGGGAAAAGCTCCTGCTTGTAAATAATATGTTCCTTGTGCCGCAACAATCTTTCCATCTTTAGTAGCACCAATTTTTATTTTACTTTTAGATCCAGATGTAGGCCCAGAAGCTCTCATTGTATCTTCTCTGTTCATAACTATTTTAACTGGACGACCTGTTTTTTGTGATAATATAGTAGCTAATGGCTCTAAATAAACAATAGTTTTTCCTCCAAACCCACCACCAATTTCAGCTGGTATTGCTCTGATGTTACTCTGTGGTATACCAGTTAAATATGAGGTCATCGCTCTTACCATAAATTGCCCCTGACTTGAGCTCCATATAGTAGCTCTGCCATCTGCAGCAACACTTACTAAACATGAGTGTGTTTCTAAGTAACCTTGATGAACTGCTTCAGTTTTAAATTCTCTTTCTATAATAACATCAGCTTCTGAAAAACCTTTATCAATATCACCTTTTTTGTGCTCAAGCGTGCCAGCTATGTTAGAGGGCTTTCCTTCAAATTGAATGTGATCATGTAGAATGGGAGCGCCAGGTTTTATTGCGTCGTCAATATCAATGGCCCATGGTAAAACTTCGTATTCTACCTCTATTAATTCACATGCTTTTTCTGCTATTTCTTCAGTTGTTGCTGCAACTGCTGCAAGTGGATGGCCATGAAAAAGGACTTTGTCTCTTGCCATAACGTTTCTACACATCCATCGCATATCTTGGATACCAAGTATAACTGGCGTATCAATAGGAAAGTCAACAACATCTTTGGATGTAATTACTGCCTTAACTCCTTCTAATTCCTCTGCCTTTTTTGTGTTAATAGATAAAATTCTAGCGTGTGGATGAGGGCTTCTTAATACATGACCCCAAATCATACCTGGCATTGTTGTGTCTGATGAATATTGAGCTCGACCAGTTACTTTATCTGCACCATCTGGTCTAATAGTGTTTTTACCAATCCATTTGTTACTAATTTCATTCATTATGCACTCTCCTTCATTTCATCAGCAACTTCTAATACAGCTTTTACAATCTTGTCATATCCAGTACATCTACATAAATTGCCAGCCAGCCAATATCTTACTTCAGTTTCTGTTGGTGAAGGGTTATGGTCTAATAAAGCTTTAGAAGCCATTAAGAAACCAGGTGTACAAATACCACATTGAAGTGCAGCTTTTTCAAGAAATTTTTGTTGTAATGCATGAAGTTTGCCACCTTCTGACATACCTTCAATAGTTTCAATATTGCTTCCTTCTGCTTCTGCAGCTAACATCAAACAAGAGCAGATTAATTCACCATCAAGGATTACACTGCAGGAACCACAATCACCTGAACCACAGCTTTCTTTCGATCCAGTCAAATTTAATTGGTTTCTTAAAACATCCAACATAGTATCATGCGGTTCACATAAATAGTCTATATTTTCGTTGTTTATTTTAGTTGAAACTTGAATTTTTGCCATACTATTTATTTCCTCCAATTCTTTCAGCTGCTAATTTTGTAGCTCTTTTAAACAAAACGCCTGCAACTTTTGTTCTATAGTCAACTGTTCCTCTTTTATCATTAATTGGATTACAAGCATCCATACATATTTTTGAAACCCTATCTAGAGTGTCATCATCAAGCTTTGATCCAATCATAATATCTGAAGCTTCCTCAATTAATAAGGGTGTTGGTGCAACAGCACCTAAAGAAACTCTTGCGTGAGTACAAATATCATTTTCCAATGAAATATTCACACCACAACCAACAACAGCAATATCCATTTCAGTTCTAGGAGTCATTCTTAAATAAGCATCTGCAGAATTTGATACACGTTTAGGAAACTTTAAACTCACGAGCATTTCTCCATTTTCTAAAACGGTTTTTCCTGGTCCTAAATGAAAATTTTCAATAGGTACATCTTTTCTACCTTTTGGACCAGCAATAACTGCTTTACAACCAGC
>CABZWX010000013.1 GCA_902529515.1 uncultured SAR116 cluster alpha proteobacterium
GTATCGTTAATTGATGTTTCAAATAATCCAATTGAGAAAATTACTTATAATGGATTAATTACTAATAATACCGAATACTTATTTGACGATTTAGTTTTCGCAACAGGCTTTGATGCAATGACTGGTGCAGTTAACGCAATAGATATCAGAAATGAAAATGATATAAGCTTAAAATCAATATGGGACAAAGGCCCAAAAACATATTTAGGTATAATGGTATCAAACTTCCCTAATCTTTTTATGATTACTGGACCACAAAGCCCGGGCGTAAAAAGTCAGATGATATTATCAATAGAGCAACATGTTGATTTTGTTCATAATTTGATCGTTCATAAACAAAAAAATAACTTTAATATTGTTTCAGCAAATTTAAATAGTCAGAATGAATGGGTTGATCATAATAATAAAGTTGCAAACTCAACTTTATACCCATTAGCTCATTCTTGGTATAATGGTGATAACATAGTAGGAAAATCGAGGAATTTTATGCCCTATGTTGGTGGAGTTGCAAATTATAAAAGTATTTGTGATGAAAAAATTAAAAACAATTATGAGGGGTTTGAGTTTTTATAACTCTTATATTTGATAGGTAAATAAAATGGAAATCTCTAAAATTGAAGTTAATGCATACAAAATACCTTTACCTGAACCTGTTGAGGCTTTCGCTGCAGGTGTCATGAAAGCATTTGATTTAGTTGTCTGTAAAATTATTAATGATGACGGGGCGCATGGCATTGGTTATATCACTGTTCATGAAAATCAAGGTTTAGCAATTGCTTCAATTATAAAAAATAGTTTTATACCTATTGTTTTGAAAAAGGATCCTAGATTAATTGAGTTACTATGGAAAGAAATGTGGAAAGCCACCCACTATGCCGGAAGGGGTGCACCCGTAAGTTTTGCTATTGCTGCTGTTGATGTTGCACTTTGGGATCTTAAAGGTAAATGCTTAAATGAACCATTATGGAGATTGCTCGGTGGCTGTAAAAAAGAAGTATTAGCTTATGCAGGAAATATTGATTTAAATTTTACAATAGAAAAATTGCTTATTGGAGCTTCTAAATCTCTTGATGACGGCTTTAGATCAATCAAAATGAGGCTAGGTAGAGAATATTTATCTGAGGATATTAAAAGATTAGATGCAATGAGAACTCATTTGCCAGATGACATTATGTTAATGGCAGATGCTAATGAGGCATGGAGAATTGATCAAGCTGTGATAGCTTTTAAAGAGATAGAAAAATTTAATTTAGTTTGGCTTGAGGAGCCAATAAAACCAGATGATTTTGTAAGTTATGCTCACTTAAGATCTTTAGGAAAAATCCCCATTGCCGCGGGTGAAAATCTTCATACTCTTTCTGAATTTAATCAACTTATTAATGTTGGTGGTGTTGATTTTCTTGAACCTGACTTAACAACTTGTGGAGGTATTACGCCTTTCATGAAAGTAGCAAAATTAGCAGAAATAAATAATTTACCAATATGTTCTCACGGAGTTCATGAATTACATGTACATCTACTCGCATCATGCCCTAATGCGTCTTATTTGGAATTCCATGCATGGAGAATTGACGAATTCATTGAATCTCCACTTAAAGTTAAAAATGGTTTCACCCAAGCTCCAGAATTGCCTGGACATGGTATAATTTTTGACTTTGATAAGTTAACAAAATTTCATATCGGCTAAAATGAATTGTAAATTGTTCTAACTTTCAAACATCAATTATTAAGGAAAAACTTGATGGATAATTTTGCAAAAATAAAACAATTAGGCGCAAAGATGCTTTCAGAAGCAGATAGTTCTGATGAACAAGACTTTGGTTCCTTTTATCTTTCAAGATTTCTTGGATTTAAAACTACTTATAAAAACGATCTGTGCATAGTCTCATTTGAGGCCAAAAGTCCTATGTTCAATCCTCAAGGCACTCTTCATGGCGGAGTTATAGCAACCGCTTTAGATGTATCTATGGGGCACTTGTTACATCATAAAATGGTTGCAGGAGCTACATTAGAAATGAATGTCAAATACCTCCTTCCTATCAAAGGGGGGCAAGTAAGATGTGAAGGAAGTTTTATCAAAAAAGGGAGAACAATTGTTTTTTTGCAATCTCATATGTATAGGGACGATGAAAAATTAGCAGCGTACGCGAGCGCAACTTGGATTCCGATTAATAAATAATTAATTATATCTATTTCTTAATTTACAATATTCATCTGCATCCATATTAAAATAACTCACTTTATCATAATTTATCTTAATAGGATTAGGATCGACAATATCTACATCAATACCTCGCGATATTGCAATTCTCAATGCAATAGATGTAATGTTAACACTAAATGAAGTGCCAATGAAAATGATTTTTTTTGCATTTGTAATCCAATTTTCAGCTTCTGATATTCTATATAAGTCAGTATAAATTTCATCAAACAACAAGACATAGGGTTTTAAAGAAACACCAATTTTTGGGATAAAGCAATCACTTTCAGATTTAATTTTAAACTTCTTTAATAGTTGCTTTTTTAAAATTTCATCATTTGGATCTGAAGATAAATCTATTTCATTCCAATTAGCATCAAATGGTACTTGTTCTTCCATTTCATTTCTATAACAAACAACTTTATCTAATCTACCATGAATAGATATGTAGTCTTTATTTCCAGCCTTACCGTCTAAACCATCAATATTTTGAGTTATTAACTTTTTGTCAGCTAGCCAATAATGCGCTAAATTTGGTTTAACATTTCTGTAAGAAGCAAATCTTTTGAAATACCATAATAAAAAGTCCGCTGGATTATTTTCATACATGGACCTAGTAGCCATTTCTTGAGGTGTGTAATTAATACTTCCTACAGTCCAAAAACCATCATTTCCTCTAAATGTTGGTATACCACTACTTGCACTTACACCAGCCCCAGTAATATAAAGTTCATCTATCATCATTAAGCCTTATCATTAATTCTGTATTTGATTCAACTAACTAATCAATTTATTGCTTTTTTTTCAAAATCTGCAAAAATCTTATTATAAAAAAATTGGAGTTTAAAATATGACTGACATTGATCTTGTTTATCTACCGATTGTAGGAAGGGGTCTTCAAATAAATATTATTTGTGCGATGCATGACATAAAAGTTAATTTGCTTATGAGTAAACCTATGGGTGAAGACTTTGATAAAGATACGCAGGCCCCTTTTGGAACGATACCATGGTTAAAAGACAATTCTAATGGAATAGAATTAAATGATTCATTGGCCATAGTTCAGTATTTAACTAATAAATATCCAGGCCCTCTTACACCTACTTCAACAGAAAATGCAGCATTATCTGCTATGTATTGGTGTTGGGCACAAGATTATTACTCATTTGTATTATCTCCATTTCATGACATTATTACTGGCCACAATGAACCTTTTTGGAGAAATTTAAGATTAACAGACACATTAGCTGAAGGTGGAAAGGAATTAGGAATTTCCAATCTTACTAAATTACATCATAAAAGATTACAATATTTAGAAAATCACATTAAAGACAAAAATTTAGCTCCTTTTATCACTGGTGATACATGTTCATATGCTGACATATTTATTTATACGTGTATAAGGACTGTGCAACACACAGGTGGTTTTGAAATTTTAAGAGAAGCTTGTCAAGGTAAGCCATTTATAAACTATCCTAACATATTAAAAATATGTGATGAAGTCGAAAAACAGCCTAAAATTATTGAGACAGTTGGATCAAAATTCAAAGATTGTCCAATTTAAAATAAATATATTTTAATTTTATTTATGACTTGGTGCTTATAAAAGATGCTTCGTGCATAATTGTCATAACTCCAGTCTTAACCATAGCACCTGCTTCAACCCTGGTTTTGGTCAATTCTTCATCACTACCAAAATTCTTTAGTGATTCCATAGATTCAAAATCCATAATTACGGTCAATTTGTTTTCATTATCATTTGGTGTGCCTGCAAATACTAGTTTACCTCCATGAGCATTTAATCTATGTTCATTTTGGATAAACATCTCTTTCCAAGGCCCAAAACCTTTAGCCAAATCAATTTCCATTTTTACTAACATGAGTATCCTTCATTGTTGTTTAAAAGTTATTACTATATTTTTAATTTAAATATATAAAATTTTGAAATTTACCATTTTGTTGATAATCAATTATTTAGTATTATTTATTTAAATACAACTCTTTTAAATTTTACATACAGCGAATTACTGGAAAACAAATTGTCAGAAATAATAAATGTTCAAAATCTTGTAAAAAAATATGACAATAATTTTACAGCAGTAAAAAACTTGAACCTAAAAATTAGACAAGGTGAAATAATAGCCTTACTTGGCCCAAATGGTGCGGGAAAAACTACGCTTATATCAACTATTTGTGGCCTCTCATCAATTACTTCAGGTATAATCAAAGTAAATGGATTAGACGTAATTAAAGATTATAGGAAAACGCGAGAACTTATAGGTTTAGTACCTCAAGAGCTAGCACTTGAGCCATTTGAAAAAGTAATAAATTCCGTTAAATTTTCTAGAAGATTGTTTGGAAAAAAAGATGATAATGAATATATTGAAAAACTTCTTTCTAAGTTACAACTTTATGACAAAAAAAATAATATTATAAAATCATTGTCTGGTGGCATGAAAAGAAGAGTTATGATTGCAAAAGCCTTAAGCCATGATCCACAAATACTATTCTTAGATGAACCAACAGCAGGAGTTGATGTCGAATTGCGAAAGGATATGTGGAGTATTATAAAAGAGTTAAAAAACGAAGGTGTAACCATAATTTTAACTACCCACTATATTGAAGAAGCCGAAATGATTGCTGACAGAATTGGCATAATCAATCACGGGGAACTATTATTGATAGAAGAAAAAAGGGAATTAATAAAAAGAATGAGTGTAAAAACACTCAAAGTTAAGTTAAAGAAAACTCTAGATATTATCCCTACAAAACTAAAAAAATATAATTTGAAATTAATAGATGAAGGTAAATCATTTCTTTATTATTATAACACTGGCAAAGAAAGAACTGGAATTACATCATTACTATCAGACATGAACAAAATTGGAATTAATCTTTTCGACATCCAAACAGAAGAAACTTCATTAGAAGAAATTTTTGTTAAAATAATTAAGGACTAATCAATGAATATTCGTGGCATACACGCAATTTACAGATATGAGATGAATAGGTCATTTAGAACTCTTATACAAAGTCTTGTATCACCAGTTTTATCAACAATTCTTTACTTTATTGTATTTGGTGCCGCAATTGGATCACGAATGGATAATATTAGTAATGTTTCTTATGGAGCATTTATTGTACCTGGACTTATAATGTTAACTGTACAAATGCAAAGCGTAAACAACGCCTCATTTGGTATATACTTTCCAAAATTTATAGGAACAACTTATGAACTATTATCTGCCCCATTATCTTTTGTAGAAATAGTTATTGGATATGTAGGTGCTGCAACTACAAAAGCATTCTCTATTGGTTTAATAATATTGTGCACTTCTTATCTATTCGTAGACTTAGATATTAAATATCCCTTTTTTATGCTTTGTTTTTTATTTATCACTTGTATGACATTTAGCCTTTTAGGATTTATAATTGGTATAGTCTCAGACAATTTTGAGCAGCTGAATATTGTCCCAATGCTTATTATTACACCTTTAGTTTTTTTAGGAGGTAGTTTTTATACAATAGATATGCTTCCACCATTTTGGCAAAGTTTTGCTCTACTAAACCCTATAGTTTATTTAATCTCAGGATTTAGGTGGTCTTTTTTTGGTGTGGGAGATGTTCCTATTTTTACTAGTATTATATTTATGTTAATTTTTACAAGTATTTGTATCAGTATAATTTGGTACATATTTAAAACAGGATATAAAATTAAAAATTAATCTATATTTGTTATTAATATTGAAATGAAAGGATTTTTTAATGAAATTGTACACTTTTGCGCCAGCTGCAAATGCTCTCAGAGTTGATATGTTTTTAAGAGAAAAAAAATTAAAATTGCAAACAATTTCAGTAAATGTTAGGGAAGATGAATTGTTCAAGGAACCGTATAATTCAATGAATCCTTTTAATTGTATTCCTTTTCTAGAGTTAGAAAACGGAACAATAATTACAGAAACAATTTCAATTTGTCGTTACTTGGATGAACAATCTAACAGCTCAAAATTATTTGGAAATGATGCAGAGGAACGTGCAATTATTGATATGTGGAATAGAAGAATTGAGTTAGATGGATTTTTACCACTATTACATTCTGTACGTAATAAAACATCATTTTTCAAGGGAAAGGTTGTTCCAGGAACTCGAACAAGCATCACTCAGTCTCCAGAAATAGTTGAACGTGGAATTGAGATGTTTGATATTTTATTAAATAGGATAGAACCACATCTATCTAAAAATAAGTTTCTTTTAGGTGATAAATTTTCCATAGCTGATATTACTAGCCATTTTATGTTTAATCTATCTAATATGTTAAAGATTGATTTTGGACAGACGTATAAAAATGTTTATCGGTGGAAATCCGACTTAGAAAAAAGACCATCAAACCCGTTGTTGGATAATGATTAATTTCTTGAGTTGTTAGATTATGGAGTCAACCAAGAAAAAATTAGCTATAGTAACAGGTGCGGCAAGAGGAATTGGTCTTGCAACTGCAAAATTATTTAGTCAAAATGATTATAAAGTAGCAATAGTTGATAGAGATAAAAACGAACTTTCAAATTTATCTTTAGCTAATAATTTAATGAAATCATTTTGTTATGATATTTCAGATTTTAACAACGTAGATATGATGTATCAGGAAATTCTTGAATGGCATGACAGAGTGGATGTTTTAGTTAACAATGCTGGTGTTGCAGATTTTGGTTCAATTGAGATGACAGACTTTAACCGATGGAATAAAGTAATGAAAACAAATTTAGATGGTGCTTTTATGTGCTCACAAAAAGCAATCAGTTATCTAAAAAACACTAAAGGAAGCATTATCAATATAGCATCTATATCCGGGCTTAGAGCGTCGACACTAAGAGTTGCGTATGGAACATCAAAAGCTGCAATAATACAACTCACGAAGCAACAGGCTGCTGAATTAGGTGAATATGGAATCCGAGTTAATTGTATTGCACCTGGGCCAGTAAAAACAAAACTTGCTATGGCAGTTCATACTCAAGACATAATAGATGCATACCATGATGCAATTCCATTGAATAGATATGGAACTGAAAATGAAATAGCTAATGCTATTTACTTTTTAGCATCTGAAAAAGCATCATACATTACCGGTCAGATTTTAGCTGTAGATGGAGGTTTTGAAGCTACTGGGGTTGGACTTCCTTCTTTAAGAAAATAAAAAATGATATTAATTAATAAATTTTTGATTTTAAGCATTTTTATAATATTTATACACAGTGTTAGCTTTGGTAACACAAATATTTATGAGCTTTATGAAATTAAAAATTATCATAATCAATTTTGTTCTAAATTAGTCTTCAATATTACCAATAAAAGTATTAAAGACGAATGGATTGTAACAGAAAAAAACAATAATTATCAGTTACTTATAAATAAAAATAAAAAATTGAAATTGAAATTACAATCATTTATTAGAAAAAAGGAAATCCAAAGACTTATTTTTACATTTTATACTCTTTTAAATAAGCCCATCATAGAATTACGCTCTAACAAGAATTGTAACATTAAAAGTGCTAGAATATTGATTTATGACAAAAGAGACATCCCAATTAAAATAAATTCAGTGGATATGTCTGATTATAATATAATAGAAACAAAATTTCTTAATCCAGATTTACCCATTATAAATAATGAAAGTGATAAAAATATAATTGGTTTAATTGATACTGGTATAAATTATACAATCAAAAAATTTGAAAAAAATATAGCAACTAAAAATAAGAAAATAATTGGATATGATTTTTGGGATAATGATAATAAACCATTTGACAGTGACCCAAGACAAAATCCCTTTTATCCTAGACACCACGGCACAACAGTATTTAGTGTATTATCAAAAGAGGCTCCTGAATCTAAGATAGCTCCATATAGGTTTCCAGCTAATGATATGTGCAAATTTAAAGATTTGATAGACCATATTGCCAAAAATTCAATTAAGCTTGTAAGTTTATCAATGGGTTCAAACAATATTTTAGACTGGATTTGCTTTAGAGAAACTTTGAAGAAACATAAAGATATTCTTTTTATCGTTTCCGCAGGAAATAATGGTTTTAATATCGATAAAAAACCTATATATCCCGCTTCATTGGATCTGGACAACATTATTACAGTAACATCTTCAGATCAAACAGGAAGACTTGGGAGAGGATCTAACTATGGAAAATCTTCAGTTGATTTTATCTTGCCAGCAGAACGCGTAGAAGTAATCGATCATAGAGGGATAAGAGCTTCAACTGGCGGCACAAGTTATGCAGTTCCAAGATTAGTCGCTTTAGTTTCAAGATACCTTGATAAAAATTCAAAAGCATCCATAGATGATATATTAAGTTTTTTAAAAAAAAGAGCTATACAAAAAGGAAAAAAAATAACCAGGTATGGCTGGATTCCTGACCCTTTAGACAATTACCTTATTGATTAGATCTAAAAGCATTTTCAATAAATTTTTTTGCAAGTGGTAAAGCCTCTTTATTATACTTAGACATAAGTTCTAAAACATTATCAGACATGTTTTTATCTTTTAAGATACCAGCAACCTGAACACCCAGTCTCAATACTTGTGGATTTTCAGGTGTAAGCTCAATCAATTTTAATATTAAAGGTTTTTCTTTATCTAAATCTCTTTTTATATGATATACAATTGCTAGAGAAATTAGAGAGTTTGGACTTGATGGATCAAGTGTCACGCTCTTCTCAAGAAATTTTCTTGCCTTATTGAGATCTCCTAACCTTCCAAAAGTTTGACCAGCTTGATCAATTAGTTGCTTGTTTTGAGAATTCCAACAATAAGAATCAATATTTTTTTTTATTTTATCATCAAGATTTTTTTGAACATATTGGGCTTCTTCGAGATTATCAGCACATAGTCTTATGTTTTTTCCAATTTTAAAAAAATTATCTTCATGTTTTAGATCAGTTCTTTTGATAACTTCATTTACTAGGGATATTGGAATAATTTCATTAATATTTCCATCTCCTGAGGCAAGAATGCCAACTAAATTGCCAATATCATCAACAACTGCGCCACCACTATTTCCAGGAAGGCTCTTTGCGTTAGTATGTATTCTGGACTGAGGATATTTGTTGGTGTCTGAATAAGCAATAACTTTGCCTTTATCATATATTCTATTTGATTTTCTTCCTTGATCAAAACCTATAACTCTTATCATTCCATTGATTTTGTTCAATTTTAATAGTTTGGTAGGAATTTTTTTTTGTTTGTTTAAGGTTAAAATTGCCAAATCAGCAGGAAAATTATGTGTTAATGGAAATGCTTTTTTGATTTCTCCATTATAATATCTAATTATTAATTGTTTATGATCTTCTACTACATGCCTATTAGTCACTATAAAATCATCATCTATTATAGTGCCACTTGCTACCATCATAGGAGTTTTAATACCAACTACTTGATTTAATTTGTTACAAATATCTTCATTATATTTACAATTCTTAAGGTCTGATAATGCAAATTTAGAAATAAATAAAGCAATGAAAACAATACAGTATACAAAATTATTAATATTTTTAATTATCATTATTTTTTTTCTTAACTAAGTATTTTTGAATTCCCTTAAAAACTAAATTATCATTTTGATTATTCACTAACGCTTTCATTTCTATAATACCAGTTGTATTTTGTGATATAAGATTTGATACAATTAATTGAGGATATAAAGTATCTTCTCTGTAAACAGGTTTTAACATTTTTCCAGAAACTTCTATTAAACCTAATAAAGTATCTCTTACTTCTGATGGGAACGTTCCTGCACCAGCAGCAGTTTGAATTAAAACCTGCAAGCCATGTGCTAACATTTCTGGGTGCCCTCTTTGTTTACAAAACTCTTTATCATAATGGATCGGATCATTATCTCCTGAAGCACCTTGAAACATTGAAAAAATAGCACTCGTTTGAGTTCTTGAAGGTAATACATATTTGTCACCAATAGAAAAATCTTCGAAATATTTACTAACTATTGATTTATATATTATTGACATATTAACAAAATATATCTCAATTTTTTAAATAGCAAGATTTCAAAATAATTCTTTATTTTATTTAATTTTTATGGTCGAGTTTTTTTTATATAAAGGGTTTGATAAATTATGAATAGATTAAAAAATAAAGTGGCACTAATAACAGGTGGTGCAAGAGGCTTAGGTGCTTCAATAGCAAGTCATTTTTTTAATGAAGGAGCAAATGTCATTTTGTGTGATGTTAATATTAATGATGCAACAAAAATGGCTAAGGAGGTTAATGGAAGTGCATATTATATGGACGTTTCAGACTCTTCGAACGTATTAGAAATATTTAAAAAAGTACACTCAGAGCATAAACAATTAGATATTCTTGTAAACAATGCCGGCATAAATGGATTTGAGGATAGGGAAGATTTACTTACTGATCGAATAAAAGTTAATAATTTACAAAGTAAAGAGTTTAATGAAACTGGTAAAATTAAAAGTCATTTTGATGTGACAGTAAATATGTCAGACGAAGAATGGCATAAAATGATTTCAATTCATTTAAATGGAACTTTTTTCTGTACTCGAGAAGCTCTCAAAATAATGAATAACCAAATTCAGGCTTCTATTATAAATATGGGATCTGTTTTAGGGACAACAGGTGGTCCTTCATCTCCTCATTATTCTGCTGCAAAGTCAGCTATTCTTGGATTTACAAGAGCAACAGCTAGAGAATTAGCATCAAGAAATATAAGGGTCAACGCAATTGCACCTGGTTATATTGACACAGACATGACTAGTAGTTTAGGTGATGTGAAAAAAATGGTAAAATCTGTCACTCCAATGAAAAAATTTGGCACTGCTGATGATATAGCTTGGGCCGCTGTATACCTTGCTTCAGATGAGTCAAAATTTGTTACTGGGCAAACAATTTCACCAAATGGTGGATTTGTAATGAATCAATAAGTTAAAAACTCCCAATTTATAAACAAGAATTTTTTGATTAAAAATTAACCACTTTTGTAATTACTAGTATTAGATCTTTTATTTTATTAAAGAATGTAGAAATACTTATCAATTGTTAAATATTAGTAAGGTTAATAATGGCTAAAATTTTGTTCAATATCACAAATGGAACAGGTAATCCAACAAAAGCATCGTTAGGATTTATGCTAGCTAGAACTGCAGTTGAAGAAGGTCACGAAGTGACAGTCTTTTTAAATGCTGATGCAGTGAGTTTAATGAGAACGCCAGTTCTTGAAAATTTGGTGGGTTTAGGAACAGGAAAATTAAAGGAACATTTTGATATACTAAAACAAAGTAAAGTTCCAATATATGTTTCTGCTATTTCGTGTGAGATAAGGGGTGTTACAGATCAAGATTTAAAAGATACCAATTCTAGGAAAGTTTTGCCAAAGACGTTACTTAACTTGTCTCTAGAAGCAGATAGAACATTTGTATATTAATTTATCAATTTCTTTCATACTTAAACTGAACATAATTCTGATCTTGTAATAAATCTCTTTCCTCTACCATTATCTAGAGAAAACATCCCACCTTGTCCTTCAACAACGTCAATTATAAGTCTGGTATGTTTCCAAGCCTCAAACTGAAGTCCTCCAATATAAAAAGGGACACCTCCTATTTCACCCATTTGAACATCATGGTCAGCTATTAAAAAATCACCTTTTTGGAAGCACATAGGCGCTGAGCCATCACAACAGCCACCTGATTGATGAAAAATGACATCACCATAATCTTTTTTAATTTCTTCTATTAATTCTAAAGCTGCGTCAGTAGCCTCTACTTGATCTAACATTAATATTACCTCATAAAAGAGGGCGCAAAATTAAATGCGCCCTTTGATTTTTTTTATTTAAAAGAAGCCAAGTTTTTTTGGACTGTAACTTACTAATAAATTTTTAGTTTGTTGGTAGTGATTTAACATCATTAAGTGGTTTTCACGACCAATACCTGATTGTTTATAACCACCAAAAGCAGCATGAGCTGGATAATCATGATAACAGTTTGTCCATACTCTACCTGCTTTTATTGCACGACCAAATCTATAAGAAGTATTAAGGTCTCTTGTCCAAATTCCAGCACCTAGACCATAAAGGGTGTCATTGGCAATCTCTAGAGCCTCTTCATCTGTTTTAAATGTACAGACAGACACAACTGGTCCAAAGATTTCCTCTTGAAATATCCTCATTTTATTGTGGCCTTTAAAGATAGTTGGCTGGATATAATAACCATTTGCCATTTCACCACTCATTTGAGCAACATCACCACCTATAAGTACTTCCGCGCCCTCTTTCTTACCAAGATCTAAGTATGACTTTACTTTTTCATACTGTTCAGCAGAGGCCATAGCTCCAATCATAGTATTAGAATCTAATGGATCTCCTTGAACAATAGCTTTAGTTCTTTCAATACAACGAGCAATAAATTTATCATATATATCTTCATGAATTAGAGCTCTACTTGGACATGTACAGACTTCACCTTGATTTAGGGCAAACATAACGAAACCTTCGATACATTTATCGAAGAAATCATCATCAGCTTCTGCAATATCTTTAAAGAAGATGTTAGGAGATTTACCTCCAAGCTCTAATGTGCTTGGTATTAAATTCTGACTTGCGTATTGTAAAATCATTCTTCCTGTTGTAGTCTCTCCAGTAAAAGCTATTTTAGCTATTCTTGTACTAGATGCTAAAGGTTTACCTGCTTCCAAACCGTAACCATTAACGATATTGACCACTCCTGGAGGTACCAAATGTCCAATAAGCTCCATGAGAACCATAATAGATGCAGGAGTTTGTTCTGCGGGTTTTAAAACAACACAATTTCCAGTTGCAAGTGCTGGTGCTAATTTCCAAATTGCCATCAATAATGGGAAATTCCAAGGTATAATTTGTCCAACAACACCTAAAGGTTCAGGTATCAAATAAGAAACAGTATCATTATTAAGTTCAGCAAGTGTTCCCTCTTGTGCTCTAATCACGCTGGCGAAATATCTAAAGTGATCAATACCCAAAGGCAAATCAGCAGCTGTAGTTTCTCTTATACCCTTTCCATTGTCCCAAGTTTCAGCCTCAGCTAACATTGGAAGATTATCCTCTATGATTTGAGCAATTTGAATAAGCATGTTACTTCTTTCTGTAACACTAGTTTTACCCCAATCGTCTTTTGCAGCGTGAGCTGCATCTAAAGCTGAATTAATATCTTTTTCATTTGATCTTGCTATTTTACATAACACTTTGCCATTAATAGGTGTTATATTATCAAAAAATTTTCCATCAATCGGATCAACAAATTTTCCATTTATATAATTTCCGTATTTTTCCTTATATTTGAAAGCCATAAATACTTTCCTCCCCCTTATATTAAAAGTTAATATTAGATGATAATTTTAAAATCTAATAGATGCAAACATAAAAATTGGCATTTGAGTTAAAATTGTTATGATTAAATAAACACATTAAACTTAAGTACAATTAAAAATTTAAAGGTATATAAAAATTATGAAAAAATATATTGTGATAGGTAAAAACTCTCAAGAAACTGCTGCATCCATGCTTAATAAACCTCAAAATAGAAGGGAAATGGTAGAGCCATTAGTTAAAAGTTTCAACGCGGAATTTTGTGAATTTTTATATCTAAATTCACCTGATTTTGACTTCATTGGGGTTATAAAAGGACAAAATGATGAGGACATAGCCGCTGCATGCAATTTAATTTATGCTAGTGGTAGTTTTTCTTCAATTAATTGGTTTAGAGCATTTGAATCCTCAGATTGGAAATCTATTTATGAAATAGCCTCAACTAAAATGGCTAGTTATGTATCTGCGAAACAAGCATCACAGGAATAAAAATGTACGGAAGAAATATAAATTTTACACTTCTAGCTCCATCTTTATGGGCTGTAGTTGAAGCAATAGCGTCAAATATAGATGAAGAGAAATATAAAAGAATGTTATTTAAGACTGGAGACAATAGCGGCTTTGTAATTGAGGTTTTTGAAAATATTGCAGTTGCTGGAAAGAAAATTGAAACTATGAAAGCATTGCAAGGTCTTGGCGAGCAAGCTATGGCAAAGGTTTCTGTTCAAGAGGGCTCGGTTATAAAAAAATAAATGTCTATTTAATATTAAAAAATGATTATTAGAAAGGAAAAAAATGGCAAAAAAACATTATATTTGTACACATACATGGTCAAATACTGATACAATAAAAGATGTATTGGCACAACAAAGTGAAATGACTGTTAGAGAGTTTTTTGCAGGTTTAAAAAGTGACAAGGCTGAAACCCTTCAACATTGGATGGGTAAAGATGACTTTTTTTTCTGTCATTGGTATGCTGAGGATGAAAAATCAATTATTGATGTATTAGAGAAAGCTGGTTTAAACGATTTAATCGTCACTATGCCAAGTGAAATGCAAAGATATGTATCATCAGATAAAATTTCAGATGAAAAGCTTGTAAACCCATTCGAAACCTAAATATCTTGAAATAAGTTAGCATAAATATATTTCATGACTTACGAATTAAATAAAGAAATAAGAACACTTAAGATGCAAATTGCAAAATTGCAATTAGAATCAAAATTGCGTCGTAACTTAGCATCTGAACTTGATAAACAAAAACAAATCGCAAAAAATGCTGAAGAATTAGCAAATGAAAAAAGTAAAGAAATTGAAGAAATTGCAAGTCAATTATCTAAATATCTTTCACCACAATTATATGACTCAATCTTTAGTGGTGAAAAAAAAGTCTCAATTGAAAGTGAAAAAAAATTCTTAACTGTATTTTTTTCAGACATAATTTCATTTACTGAAATTTCTGATAAAATGGATTCTGCTCCACTGACAGAAATGCTAAATTTGTATCTCACGAAAATGTCTGAAATAGCTCTAAGTTTTGGTGGAACTATCGATAAATATATTGGTGATTCTATAATGATTTTTTTTGGTGATCCAGAAAGTAAAGGCAAAGAAAAGGACGCAATAAATTGTGTTAAAATGGCCATAGACATGCAAAGTACGATGAAAACGTTATCGAAAATATTTATGAAAAATTTTAACCTTCCTTACCCTCTTAATATGAGGATTGGTATTAATTCAGGAGAGTGTACAGTTGGCAATTTTGGAAGTGAAAAAAGACTTGATTATACAGTAATTGGAGGTGCCGTAAATCTTGCTTCTAGATTAGAAAGCAACTCTCCAGCAGGTAAAATTTTAATTTCAGATGTAACAGAAAAACTTATTAGAGGTAAGATAAATTGCCAAAAATACGATCAAATTAAAGCGAAAGGTATAAATAAGCCTATAAATACATTCATACCTTATTTCTAATGGAATAAATGTAAAATTTTAAATCTTACTATTTTATTATTTTAAAATTTACATACCTTGATTTTAACTTATTTTTGGATAGATAATTAAAATGTTTAACTTTTAAATAATGTATTTTTTTAATATCGTTTTTATTTAATTTATAATTTGAGTAATCAGCAATTCTATTTAATCCTCCAGGTTTTTGTAACAATTTTATATAATTTGCAACATTCCAGTACCAATCTAATCCAAACTCTTTAAAAGCCTCGTTAAATGCTCTTCTCTGAATTTCTGAACTTTCTGTTAAGACACCAATAGATCCGAATAAAATAGATTTCATAATAATTTAATCATTAAACACATAAAGTTAATAATAAAGAAAAAACTTTTTTAAATATTGATACTTATGACTTAATTTCATTTATAATATAAAAATTAATTTAAAATTACATTTTTTTGTCTTTTTTTATTTTAACTATAAGAAAGTATTAAATGAACGAAATTTCTATTGAGTCAGTGTTTTTTAAATATTCTACCTCTCTAATATAAGATGCATTAGATGAACTTAATATCAATGGTGCAATCTCAGGAGTATTCCCTCAAAGGTATGATCAAGGAAGAATTGCAGGTAGAGCACTTCCTGTAAAATTTAATAAAAAATGTTCTGATCCTGAAGCCTGGAGATTTGGTGGAGGTGTTGGAAAACCTCTAGAGCAAGTGCTCAAAACTATGTCAGCTGGGAAAGTCATAATATTGGATCTTGATGGAGTAATCAATGCAACAGCATGGGGAGGTTTAGCTTCTAAATTAGCTCAAAAAAAAGGTGTTATAGGAACAATTATGCATGGAACATGTCGAGACGTAGAAGAAATTCGTGAATGTGGTTATCCAGTATGGGCGAAAGGTATATGTCCTAGAAGAAGCAGAAATGATTTTACATTTGGTACTATTAATGAACCAATTGAAATCACTGGTGTTAAAATTAAGAAGAACGACATAATAGTTGCTGATCAGTCTGGAGTGGTTTGTATTCCTAAAGAATTGATAACAGAAACTTTAAATTTACTTAAAAAAATTTCTAAACAAGAAGAAATATTAGAGGATCAAGTTTTAAAAAACGATGTGCAGGATTGGGATGAGTTGTGATTACAGAAAAATCAATAAAACTCTTTTCACTCTGTTATTAAGCCCATTTTTATAAACTAAACTTTTGTTACAATTTTAATCATTTTTTTAAGAATAGATTATTATTTAGACACCGCTAATGAAGTTAAAAACTTTACTTGAAAGTACTGAATTCAATTGTTTTAATAAATTTTTTAATTATTAAGGTTGATAATGTCTATAAAAATATCTGTTGTTGAAAAGAAAGTTGTTGAAACAGTAAACCAATACAATATTGATGAATATTACATAAACGAAAGTTATGGTTCGATTGAGAGATTTAATCAAATTATAAATGGCGAAACATTAAAAAAAAATGAAAAACCTTTAATAGATTTTCTAGGTGAAATTAGACCAAATAATATCTTACAAATGCAACCAAAAGATATTAATAATAATTTTGAAATTAAATATGGATACTAATTAATTTATTCAAAACCATATTTTTTCAAAACATCATTAATGTATGGGTAGGTATTCAAATGTTGATTTTGTTTTCTAAGTGCAAATTTAATTTTTGATAAATGCTTTTCTTTTAAAAAATTTTTAACAAAATCTAAATGTTTTTTTGCTATGTCAAATTTTTCTAATGAGTCATATGCCAAACCTAAATGTAGATTCCACCAAACAAATTTTTTGTGCTGTAAAGGTTCTAAAATATCTATGACTTTTGCTCTTTCTTCACTTGTTTGATAACATTGAGCTAAAAGATAATTATCCCAAGTTGCATAATTTCCAGTATCCAGTTCATAAGCTTTTTTCCCAATTTCCCAACATCCTCTTTGAAATTGACACCTATCTTTTTTTACGGTTTTGAATTTTTCTGTACTTTTAAATATATCCTCTTTTTCACAATTTCCACCATAAGCCAAACTATAGCCAATCTTACCAAGTAAATGAGGTCTATCTCCTGCTAGTGAGTAAGCCTTTTCAGCAACATTAAACATTTCTTGCCAATTATTATTATAAAATTCGATCTGTAATTTTGCTGAATAACCAAACGCATGCTCAGGATCTAAAATTAGACCTTGGTCAATCTCGTTAGATGCATCTTCAAGCATATATTTGAATTCGTCAGACATTGAAAATGAAGAATATTGTGCTCGTTTTCGATCAGCCAACCATATCCATGCATCAGCATAGTTAGGATCTTTTTTTATTGATTTTTCCAAACATTCAATTGCTTTTGGATTTAATGATGGAGTCACAGCTCCTCTGGCAAAGTTTATACATTCATAAATTGATATATCATCTGTACTGGAGGAGGCAATTTTTTTATTAATATCTTTTGACAACACAGCCCCTGCTCCAACCAACTCGTTTATAATTTGTTTTGTAATTTCATCTTGTAGTTTAAATATATTTTTTCCAGTTAAGTCTCTATCATATGTCTCTGACCAAATATTTGATATGTTCTTACCATCAATAAGATCTACTTTTACCCGTAACATATTTTCAATCTGCATGATGTTTCCATCAACTAAATAAGAGGCATTTGTAGATTTAGAAACTTCTTTAAGATCTTTTGGTGTTTTTTTTAAATTTAATATATTCAATGACTTAGATGATTTAGTTAATTTAGAGCCTAAGTCTTGTGATATACCAAGAGCTAATAACTTTTCTTTTTGAGTTTCGCTAAGACTTTTAAATGGCAGTATGACAATCTTACTACTGTCTAATTTAGTTTCTGTGTCGAACACTCCGGAGAAGAACAATCCTATGAAGACAGCAGCTATAGCACCCCCTATCATAGCTATCATCTTGTTTTTCGATGATTGTGTCTTAAGCTTTCTCTTTTGTGATGGATCTAATAACAGATCATAAGCATGAAATTGGTTCTGCTTTACTTTTTGTATTCCTAAATCATTGAACTCATATTTAGTCTTGTTTGCTACTAGATCATAAACATTCTTGGATATTGTTATACCACCTGGCTGCGCTAAAGCTTCTAACCGAGCTGCTACATTAACACCATCTCCCATAAGGTTAGCATCACCTTGTTTTACAACATCACCCATATTGATACCTATACGGTATTCTAATTTAACTTCAGTTGTATCTTTGTCATTACGAGCTTTAATCTGTTTCTGGAACTCTACAGCTGTATTAACAGCAGCAACAGCACTTGGAAACTCAGCAAATACAGAATCTCCTCCTGTGTTAAATATACGGCCTTTTTGTTTTTTTATCAGGGGTTCTATGATCTTATTACAGTCATTTAGACTAGCTAGAGTAGCATCTTCATCTTTTTCCATGTGTTTGCTATAGCCAACTACGTCAGTGGCAAATATGACTGCTATTTTACGGTCTATATCTGATGAACTCATATAATTATATTAAGCATATAATTAAATAATGCACAATCAACAGTATATAATTTTTTTAATTTAAAGCAGTTTTGAATACTTAAAAACACTTTTTAGAAAATAACCTGTTATACTAAAGTTAATAACCTGTAATCCTTGTAAAAATTTACAAGATACTTACAAGATCCTTTTATGCTTTTTGAGGAGGAATTTGACCTAATTTCTCTGATCAGCTTCGGAACAAAATCAGAAGAAAATCAGATAGATAGTTTGAAATTAAGTAATTTTTTCAATTGGTTATCTGCTAAGTCATTGTATTTAAAACCACAATCCATTTGAGGGAAAGTGGTGAGCGCGACAGGATTCGAACCTGTGACCCATTGATTAAAAGTCAATTGCTCTACCAACTGAGCTACGCGCCCTAAGACATCATGAAACTATTTGATAATGATATTAGAATCAAGTTTTATGTTAAAAAAAATTTTTTTTTAATTTTTTTTATCCTTCATTGCAACACTAACATTTGCAGGAACAAACGAAGAGATATCTCCACCTAAAAGAGCTATTTCTTTTACAAATCTTGATGCAACAAATTGATGAGTTTCAGAAGCGGTCAAAAAAATAGTTTCTATATCATTTGCCAACCTTGCATTCATACCTGCCATTTGAAATTCATAATCAAAATCAGAAACAGCCCTAAGCCCTCTTATTATCATTGTCGCAGAATTGGCTCTAGCAAAGTCAATAAGGAGATTATCGAAACTTTCAACTCTAATTTCGCCTAATATTCTTTTCGAAGTTTGTAAATTTTGATTAATTGCATCTTGAATTAAAGATTTTCTTTGTGAAATTTTAAAAAAAGGATTTTTTCCAATATTTTCTGCAACACCAATTATTAGAACATCACATAGTGAACTTGCTCTATAAATTATATCTAAATGGCCATTTGTTACTGGGTCAAAAGTTCCAGGATATAGCGCTATTCTTTTCAACAAAAACCCTTTTATATAACTAGTTATAATTAAATTTTTATATTAATCAATTACAACTTGATTGTCATTTTCGTCTGAATTTTCTTCTTCATCACTTTCTGTTAACAACGCAACAGAAACTACCTTTTCTTCGTTATCAACATCAAAAAGCCTCACACCTTGAGTTTTTCTTCCTGCTACTCTAATAGAGTCCCCTTCTCCTCCATGAACTCGTATACGTATAAGTTTTCCTGAGTTAGTAACAAGCATTATCTGATCATCCTCAGAAGCAACATATGATGCAACAACTGGTCCATTTCTATTAGAACACTCAATGTTTGCAACACCCTGACCACCTCTGTTAGTCATTCTGTAATCTTGAATTGGAGTTCTTTTACCAAATCCATTTTCAGTAACAGATAGAATATATCTTTTTTCTGTCTTAGGTATTAATGACATTGATACGACATAATCATTAGGTTTTAATTTTATTCCCCTCACTCCCGATGAACCCCTACCTACAAAAACCCTTACATCATTTACATCAAACCTTATTGCTTTACCTAATCTAGTTGCCAATAACACATTATCTTTATCAGTACATGGAATAACAGAAACTAATTCATCATTTTCATTAAGTTTCATAGCAATTTTTCCATTTTGTCGAATGTTAGTAAAATCACTCAATTGATTTCTTCTAATATTTCCGTTTTTGGTAGCAAAAATAATTTGTAGATTTTTCCATGTCTCTTCATTTTCTGGCATAGGCATCACTGTATGAATTTTTTCATCTTGCTCTATAGGGAGTAAATTAATCATTGGCTTACCAAGAGCCTGAGGTGCTGATTCAGGCAATTTATAGCATTTTAATTGGTAAACCATACCTGATGATGTAAAAAATAAAATTGGTGTATGTGTGTTAGTTACAAAAAGTGAGGTAACAGTATCCTCATCCCTCATTTTCATGCCTGCTCTACCTTTACCGCCTCTTCTTTGTGCTCGATAAGTAGATAAAGAAACTCTTTTTATGTACCCTCTATGACTAACTGTTACAACCATGTCTTCTTTCTGAATAAGATCTTCATCATCATGATCAACTGCACTGTCATTGATTTCAGTTCTTCTAGGATCATCAATTTTCGTTAAAACTTCATCAAGTTCTTTTTGTATTAAATCCGTAAGTTTATTTTTGTCAGAGAGAATAATTAAATATTCCTCTATTTGATTAGATAATTCTTCTGTTTCTTTTTCTAATTTTGTTCTTTCCATTCCTGTAAGTCGTTGTAATCTCAATTCCAAAATAGCTTTGGCTTGGGCTACTGATAATTTATAATAGTCATCAATTATTTGATGGTCAGGTTCATCAATTAATTTTATAAAATGCGCAACTTCTTTAGCCGGCCATGATTTTGCACACAATTCTTTTCTAGCATTATCTGGGTCAGAGGAAGTTTTTATTAGTTCTATAACTTCATCAATACTAGTTATTGCAACCATTAGTCCCGCTAAAATATGAGCTCTATTTCTAGATTTGTTGAGCAAAAACTTAGTTCTTCTTGTGACAACTTCAAATCTAAAATCTATGAAAGCTTTGAGAATCTCAATAAGGCCCATTTGCTTCGGTTGTCCATTATCCAAAGCTAACATATTTACAGGGAAACTTGTTTGTAATCTTGTGTGACGCCACAATTGATTTAAAACAACATCACCTTGAATATCTTTTTTAATTTCAATAACAATTCTCATTCCATTTCTATCAGATTCATCTCTTAAATCAGAAATACCTTCGATAGTTTTGTCTCTAATTAGATCCCCTATTTTTTCTAATACAAGAGCTTTGTTTACTTGGAATGGAATTTCAGAGATAATTATAGTTTCTCGATCAAGGTTTTTACCTGTCTGTATAATTTCTGCTTTTGATCGCATAATTACACTACCTCTACCTGTCCTAAAGGCCTCCCTAATACCAGCTCTACCCATTATTAGCCCTGCAGTAGGAAAGTCAGGACCAGGAATGATTTCCATTAATTCATCTAAACTTGCATTTTGATTTTTTATAAGAGCTTTGCATGCACGTATAACTTCACCGGGATTATGTGGTGGAATATTTGTAGCCATACCAACTGCAATTCCACCAGCACCATTTACTAACATATTTGGAAATTCTGCAGGCAAAACAGAAGGTTCTAATTGAGATTCATCATAATTTGGAATAAAGTCAATGGTGTCTTTATTAATATCCCTTAACAAACTTTCGGACGACCTTGCTAGCCTGGATTCTGTATACCTCATTGCTGCAGGTGGATCACCATCTATGGATCCAAAATTACCTTGGCCATCAACAAGCATGAGTCTCATTGAAAATTCTTGAGCCATTCTTACCATTGAGTCATATATTGCTGTATCTCCATGAGGATGATAATTACCCATTACATCACCCACAACTCTAGCGGATTTCCTATATGGCTTAGACCAATCGTATCCACCTTCAATCATTGCATATAATATTCGTCTATGCACTGGCTTAAGACCGTCTCTTACATCTGGCAAAGCTCTTGATACAATAACACTCATAGCATAATCAAGGTATGATTTTTTCATTTCATCTGTAATAGAGATCAAAGATTGACCTGAGAGATTGTTTTTTTCTTTAGACAAATAAAACTCCAATGACAATTGGCAAAAAAACTAATAATTACAAAATATTGTATATTTTTTTTAATTATATAACAACATCTATTATGTGATTAAATCTTTTTAAAATGGAATTTCATCATCTAAATCAGATGCAATATCATCTGACATAGACACCGGATTTGATTGATCTATTTGATCATTTTGTTGATCATGACTTATTTGATTTTCAGGTCTTGAGCCTAACAAGGTTAATTCACCTCTATATCTTTGAAGAACAACTTCTGTGGTGTATTTTTCTTGGCCTGATTGTTGATCGGTCCATTTCCTCGTTTGGAGTTGACCTTCTAAATATACAGTACTTCCTTTTTTAAGATATTGTTCTGCAATTTTCCCAAGAGCGTCATTAAATATCACTACACGATGCCATTCAGTTCTTTCTCTTTGCTCGCCTGAATTTTTATCTTTCCACCTATCTGATGTAGCAACACTTAGTTGAACAATTTTGTCTCCATTTTGCATTGCTCTAATTTCTGGATCACGACCTAAATTTCCAACTAAAGTAACTTTATTTACGCTTCCGCTCATTTTATATCTCCACAAAATATGAGTTGTATCATAAACTATCATTTTGTTAAAAAAAACAAAAATTTAATCTTTTTGATTGACTTTTATGTCTTCAAAGTTAACTAAATGGAAGGTTTAATTAATTTAAAAGGATATAATTAAAAAATGCAAAAAATGCATAAGGTTAATCAATTTCTGAGAGTTCGGAGTGCTAACGAACATAATTTAAAAAATATTGACATTAATATCCCCAAAAATAAATTAATTGTAATGACTGGCGTTTCTGGGTCAGGGAAAAGCTCTTTAGCTTTTGATACAATATACGCAGAAGGACAGAGAAGATATGTAGAGTCTCTTTCAGCTTATGCTAGACAGTTTTTACAAATGATGCAAAAACCTGATGTTGAATCCATTGAAGGATTATCACCTGCAATTTCAATTGAGCAGAAATCAACTAATAAAAATCCAAGATCAACCGTTGGAACTGTTACTGAAATATATGATTATATGAGACTACTATGGGCCCGAGTTGGAATACCATATTCTCCAGCTACTGGATTACCAATTGAAAGCCAAACGGTTAGTCAGATGGTAGATAGAATTTTACAAAAAGAAGATAAAACAAAAATTTATTTACTTGCTCCAATTGTTCGTGGAAGAAAAGGAGAGTATAGAAAAGAATTTATAGAATTAAGAAAAAAAGGCTTCCAAAGATTAAGAATAAACAATGAATTTTATGATATAGAAGAATTACCAACACTTGACAGATATAAAAAACACGACATTGAAGTTGTTGTAGATAGATTAGTAGTAACTCAGTCAACCGAACAAGAAAATAAAGATTTACTTCAAAGACTAGCTGATTCTATTGAAATTTCATTACAGTTATCTGATGGATTGCTGTATGTTCTAAATATCGATAGTAACAAACAAGAAGTTTATTCCTCAAATTTTTCTTGTCCTGTAAGTGGCTTTACAATTGATGAAATTGAGCCAAGAATATTTTCTTTTAACAACCCAGCTGGAGCATGTGATAAATGCGATGGTTTAGGAAACGCAGTTGCTTTTGATATTAACTTAGTGGTGCCTGATGAAAATCTTACTTTAAGAGAAGGTGCTATTGCTCCATGGGCCTTAAATACTAGTAAATTGTACATACAAACGCTCCAATCTTTAGGCAAACATTATAAATTTAATATTGATGATAAATTTTCAGATCTCTCTAAAGAAATTAAAGATAAATTATTATATGGATCAGGTGATGAAAAAATTGAAATTGTTTATAATGATGGGACAAGAGTTTTTCGTTCTAATAAGATCTTCGAAGGCATTATTCCAAATTTAGCTAGACGATTAAAAGAAAGTGAAAGTAAGTGGGTTAAAGATGAGTTAGGAAGATTTCAATCTGATAAAGATTGTGAAAAATGTAATGGCAAGAGATTAAAATTAGAAACTCTAGCAGTTAAAATAAATAAATTGGACATTGCCGATGTTTCAAGATTTACAATCGAAGAAGCAAGAAAATGGTTTTTAGACCTTAACGAGATACTAAATGAACAAGAACTAGCAATTTCAAAGCAGGTTTTAAAAGAAATAAACGATAGATTAGGTTTCTTAACAAGTGTTGGATTATCATATCTATCAATTTCAAGAAATAGTGGAACATTATCAGGTGGAGAAAGTCAAAGAATTAGATTGGCAAGTCAAATTGGCTCCGGTCTTTCAGGTGTCTTATACGTACTGGATGAACCAAGTATTGGTTTACATCAAAGAGATAATGAAAGATTACTACATACACTACAGAAATTAAGAGACCTTGGTAACACGGTAATCGTAGTTGAACATGATGAAGAGGCTATACTAATTGCAGATCACGTTATTGATATTGGTCCTGGTGCCGGTATTAATGGAGGTAAAATTATTGCCCAAGGAACTCCTAATGAAATAAAAGAAAAAAAAGGTAGTTTAACTGGGAATTACCTTGCTGGAATAAAAAAGATTGATGTGCCAAAAAAAAGAAGAAGTGTAAATCCTAATAAACACATTATAATTAGGGGAGCTTCTGGCAATAATCTTCAAAATATCGATGTAGAGTTCCCACTTGGAATACTTACTTGTGTGACTGGAGTTTCTGGTGGAGGAAAATCAACTTTGGTTATACAAACCTTGCAAAAAAGCTTATCAAAAATCCTTAACGGAAATAGTTCTATCCCTGCTCCATACAAATCAATTAATGGAATTTCGCAGATTGATAAAATTATTGATATTGATCAATCCCCAATTGGTAGAACACCTAGATCAAATCCAGCTACTTATACTGGCGCATTTAATCATATTAGAGATTGGTTTGCAGGATTACCTGAATCTAAAGCAAGAGGATATTTACCAGGCCGTTTTTCATTTAATGTTAAGGGGGGAAGATGTGAAGCTTGTCAAGGTGATGGTGTTTTAAAGATTGAAATGCATTTTTTACCGGATGTGTATGTAAAATGTGATCAATGTAAAGGAAAAAGATATAATAGAGAGACACTTGAAGTGAAATGGAGAGACAAATCCATATCAGACGTTCTTGACATGACTGTCAAAGAGGGTGCTGAGCTTTTTAAGGCTGTTCCCTTAATTTATGAAAAGTTAGAAACTTTAGAAAGAGTCGGATTGGATTATATTAAGATAGGACAACGATCTACAACTCTATCAGGTGGAGAAGCCCAGAGAATAAAACTTGCAAAAGAGTTATCAAGAAAAGGAACTGGTAGGACTATATATATTTTAGATGAGCCTACTACCGGACTACATTTTCATGACATTAAAAAGCTTTTAGAAGTTATGCAAGAATTAGTAGACAATGGAAATACAATGATCGTAATTGAACATAATTTAGATGTCATTAAAACCGCTGACCATATAATTGACTTAGGTCCAGAAGGGGGTGACAAAGGTGGATATGTTGTTGCGCAAGGAACCCCTGAAGAAGTATCAAAGGTAGCTGAAAGTTATACCGGCATCTTTTTAAAAAAATTGTTAAATAAATAAGTATAAAATGACCTATACTAACAAAATAGTAATTATTGGAGGAGGTTTAGCTGGCTGTGAAGCTGCCTATCAAATTTCTAAGTTTGATATAAATGTTGATTTGTATGAAATGAGACCAAAGGTAAAAACAGAAGCTCACCAAACAAAATATTTAGCTGAACTGGTGTGCTCTAACTCTTTTCGTTCAGATGATAAAGAGTATAATGCAGTTGGTGTTTTACACGAAGAATTACGTATTGCGGACTCCCTAATAATGAAATGTGCTGATAATAACAAAGTGCCAGCAGGATCTGCCTTAGCAGTTGACAGAGATAATTTCTCAAAAGATGTAAACAAAACTATTAAGTCAATTTCAAACATTAAAGTAATAAATCAAGAAGTAAAAAATCTAGATGAATTCAAAAATCAAATAGTAATAGTTTCAACAGGACCTTTGACTTCCAAGACATTTAGTAAGAGTATAAAAATTAAAACTTCTGAGAATTCTTTAGCATTTTATGATGCTATTGCTCCTATTGTTTATGAAGAAACAATAAATATGTCAATAGCTTGGAAACAATCAAGATATGACAAGGGAAATGGAGATGATTATATAAATTGTCCATTAACAAAAGAAGAATATTATAAATTTATAGAACAAATAAAAAAAGCTCCAAAAATGGAATTTAAAAAATTTGAAGATACTCCATATTTTGAAGGTTGTATGCCAATAGAAGAAATAATTAGACGAGGTGATGAAACATTAAGATATGGACCAATGAAACCTATTGGTTTAACTAATCCTCATAAAAATGAAGAACCTTACGCTGTTGTACAATTAAGACAGGATAATAAATCTGGCACCTTATATAACATTGTTGGTTTTCAAACAAAAATGAAACACGGCGCACAAAAAGAAATTTTTAAAACTATACCTGGGCTTGAAAATGCAGGATTTGCGAGGCTTGGCGGTCTTCATAGAAATACATTTATAAAATCACCTAAACTTTTAGACCCTTTTTTAAGGCTAAAAAATTGTCAAAATATTCTTTTTGCAGGGCAAATTACAGGTGTTGAAGGATATGTTGAATCATCAGCTATTGGATTTATGGCTGGTATTTTTGCAGCACATGATTTTAAAAACAAAAAATTAAAATTACCACCTGAAAACTCGGCACATGGTGCCTTATTAAAACATATCACGATGAATGCAAATCCAGATACATTTCAACCCATGAATATAAACTTTGGATTAATGCCAAACTTAAATTTAGATTTAAATAATAAAAAACATATAAAAGGAAGAGAAAAGAAAAAAATTCAATCTATTACTGCGATTAGCTCATTTAAAGAATGGATTAATAAAAATTAATTTTTAGTTTTCTCTTTCGTATTCTGGTATATTTGTGCGATCATCAACTTTCTCACCTTTGTTTATATTAAAGTAAGTCAAAAGTGAGACCGCTACGAAAATAGATGAAAAAGTACCTATAATTACACCCCAAATCATTGCAAGTGCGAAATCAGATAAAACTGCACCACCAAAAAAGAAAATAATAAACAATGCCAACAATGTTGTTACTGATGTAATAACAGTTCTAGAAAGTGTTTCATTAATTGATTTATTATAAATAAAATAGTGAGTTTTTGACTTATATCTTCTTAAATTTTCTCTAACACGATCAAAAATCACAACAGTGTCATTAATTGAATAACCAGCTGTTGTTAAAATAGCAGCTATTGTAGCTAAATTAAATTCTAGCTGTAATATAGAGAAAAGACCAACTGTTGTTAAAACGTCATGAATTAAAGCTAAAATTGCTGCAATCGAGAATTGCCACTCAAATCTAAACCATATGTAAATCATTATAGACAGTAAAGCTAGCGAAACAGCATAAAATCCAGCAGTTTTCAATTCATCTCCAACAACTGGACCTACAAATTCAGATCTTCTAACAGTATAATCTTTGTCAATAAGAGATTTCACTCTTTCTATCATAGCTATTTGTTCTTTTTGATCACCTTCTTGCTTTTGGATTCTAACTAAAAAATCAGTTTCTTTACCAAAATTTTGTATCGAAACTTCGCCTGCATTTAAGGTGGATATTTTTTCTCTTAGCTCATTAATGTTAGATGTATTAGGATTTTTACTTCTTAATTCAAGAAGTATTCCTCCTTTAAAATCTATTCCGTAATTTAAGTTATTAATCATCAAACTTATAAAAGTTCCAGATAAAATTATAATAGAAAAAAGGAAAGCAATGACTTTTATACGCAAAAAATCAAAATTTGTATCATTTGGTATAAGTCTTAATAATTTCATTTTTTAATCCTGTAAGAAAACACTGTTAACATCTTTTTTCTTCGAATATAAAAAAACAATATATTTTGTAATGACAATCGCAGTAAACATTGATGTTGCTATGCCAATCATTAAAGTTACTGAAAAACCCTTAATTGGACCACTTCCAAATGAAAACAAAGCCAAAGCTGCAAATAAAGTTGTTAAGTTGGCATCTATGATAGTTGAAATTGCTCTTTGAAATCCAGCCTCAATTGCATCAAGTATATTTCTACCTGAATTAAATTCCTCCTTTATTCTTTCAAAGATTAGAACATTAGCATCTACAGCCATGCCCATAGTTAAAACTATTCCAGCAATACCTGGTAAAGTAAGAGTTGCTTGAATAATACTTAACAATGCAATTATGAATATTATATTACATACTAGTGCAACATTAGCAAAAATTCCGAACATACCATAAGTTAATAACATAAATACCATTACCGCAACTAAACCAAATATACTTGCAATTTTTCCAGCAGAAATTGAATCTTTACCAAGACCTGGACCAACTGAACGCTCTTCAAGAATTACCATTGGAGCAGGCAATGCACCTGATCTCAGAACTAATGCTAAATCATTCGTTTCTTGTACCGTAAAAGAACCAGTAATTTGCCCAGTTGAAAATATTTGTGTTTGTATTACTGGAGCACTTACAACTTTTCCATCAAGTACTATAGCAAAAGCCCTACCAATATTTTTACCAGTAACTCTGCCAAACTTCTTTCCTCCTAAAGCAGACAATTGAAATGAAACCGATGGACTGTTATTCCTGTCAAATGTCGGACTTGCATCCTTAAGCATTTCACCAGATACCATTACTCTTTTATTAATCATGTAGAAGCGATCAGGATTTTTATCTTCTTGTAATTTAATAAAGCCAGGAGGAGCTTTTGAGTCTTCATTTAAATCTTCAGGAAATATGCTAGGATGAGCCAATTGAAATGTTAATTTTGCAGTTTTACCTAGTAATTTTTTAATACGACTTGGATCATCTAAGCCAGGAAGTTGTACTATTATACGATCAGCACCTTGTTGTTGAATGCTAGGCTCATTTGTTCCAGTTTCATCTATTCTTCGTCTAACTATTTCAATAGCCTGAGCCATTGTCGTTTTAGTGATATTATTTTTATTTTTTTCTGAAAATCTAATGAAAAAAGAATTTAGTTTATTTTCTACTATTAGGTTTTTGTCTAATGAAAATATAATTGATCTAATTTTATCATTTGAAGTTTCTCCTCGTTTTTGAAATGAAATAATATCATTTTGTATACTTAACTTTTTATAACCAATCTTTGATTTCCTGAGTAAAGATCTAATATCTGATAAATAAGAATCAAGTTTTTCAGCAAAAACGACATTCATATCCGCTTTGAGTAATAAGTATGAACCACCTTGCAAATCAAGACCAAGGTTTATTTTTTTTCCAGGTAAGAAATTGAATGATTGAACCTGTTGAGATGTATTAAAAAAATTTGGAGTAGCATACAATATGCCAATAATTACACTTGTAATTATTAAAATTAATCTTATTCTTGATAAACTTTTCATCTCACAAAACTTTAAAAATAATAAAAATTATATTTAATTACTTTTTCTTAGAATTAGATTTTTTATCTTCAGATTTAAGTTTTTGGTCACCACGAACCTCAGATATCATTTGTCTTGCAAGCTCCACAGTTACACCTGAAGCAATTTCCACGCTTACAGTTTCTGCTCCATCAATAGCTTTTGTAAC
>CABZWX010000014.1 GCA_902529515.1 uncultured SAR116 cluster alpha proteobacterium
TATTGAGCCAAATATTAAAACAATAAATGGTAAAAACCACAATAAGATAGTATTTAAATTTAAAGGTGGTTTTAACAAAATATAATCTCCATATCTTTCTCTCAAATATCCATAAATTTCGTCGTTACTAACACCATCTATAAGCTTTTCTCTTATTAAAATCTTTAAATCTTTTGCTAATTCAGAATTAGACTCGTCTATACTTTGATTTTGACAAACAAGGCATCTAATGTTTTGAGAAATCTCCCTCGTTCTGTTGTTTATATTGATTTCATCATTTATAGATTTAGCAAAGACCTTAAGTTCATTATTAAAAAAAAATAAAAAAGAAAATATTATAATTATTTTACACTTACTAGTCATTCTTACTACTCTCTAAGAATGGCAAAACTTCGTCTTTAAAAATGCTATATAGAAGTGGGCCAGCATGACGATAAATTATTTCACCTTTCTTATTAATTAGAAAAGTTTCTGGCACTCCGTAAACTCCCCACTCGATAGCTATTTTACCAGTTTTATCAATTCCTGTTTCTATATAAGGATTACCAAAATTATCCAAAAATTTTTTTGTATCTAGATATTTATCTTTATATGCTATTCCAATAACTGGTAGAATTTTACTTAATTCATCAATCATTGGTGCTTCTATTCTACATGGAGCGCACCATGATGCAAAAAAATTAACGGCAAAAATTTGGTCATGGTATTTTCTAAAATTTAAATTTTCTAAATTATTAATTTTTTCAATGAAGTTTTCTTTAGGTATTAATGTTTCAGGAATATTTTTCCCAATTAATTGAGACGTTAAAGATCGTTCAATTCTTTTGTCGACTTTTAATTGATATAAAACTACACCCGAGAACAATATTATAGAAAAAAATACTGTTAAAGGTAAAACATTTAAAATTTTCAAATTATGTTTCATAATATTTTATTAATCATTTCTAAATCTTGATGATTTTTGTGTGACAGATAATATGCCTCCGACTGCCATAAAAAAAGCACCAGCCCATATCCAAGATACTAATGGGTTTGAATATATTCTTAGAGACCATCCTGTTTTGTTGTCTCCTTCACCTAGAACTAAATATGTATCACCCCAAAAATCTGATAAGATTGCGGCTTCTGTTGTCTGGCTTTTTTCATTAGTATAGAAACGTTTTTCTGGCCTTAGTTTACTAATAAATTTATTATTTTCGTATAGAGTGAAGGTTGCCATTAGTGAGTTGTAATTAGGTCCATCTATATTTTCAATTTTATCAAATTTTAGTGATTTTGTTCCAATATTTATTATATCGCCAACTTTTTTTATTACATTATACTCGCTTTTATAAAATTGTTCTCCGGTAACTCCTGCAAGAAAAATTGCGACTCCAATATGTGCTACATGTATTCCTAAATTAATTTTTGAGATAAAGAAAAATATTTGTTTTATGTTTTGCAATTTAACCTTAGCCTCCCGAATTTTTGAAATTAAATCGGTAATAACTCCTGTGAAAAGCCAAATTGAAAGAGAGCCACATATTAATGCAAAAATTGATTTTTCTTCAATTAAGTATAATAATATACCTCCTAAGAAAGTTACAGCAGATAGAAATATTATTTTTTTTATAAAATTTTTATCTGTGTATTTTTTCCAATTTAAGAATGGGGCGATAGCCATCAAAAACACAACTGGTGCCATAATTGGAGCAAAAGTAGCGTTATAATATGCTGGACCAATAGATACCTTGTTTCCATTAATAGCGTCTAAAAATAAAGGGTACAGAGTGCCTATTAAAACTGTTAAAGTTGCTGTAGTAAGAAATAAATTATTTACTAAAATTGCACTTTCTTTACTGACTATATCAAAATTACTTTTTTCTTCATTAAAAGATGAGCTTTTAATTGTATATAAAATTAAAGGAACACCTATTGATATACCTAAAATTATTAAAATAAAAACTCCTCTCGAAGGATCGGAAGCAAAAGCATGTACTGATGTTAATAATCCTGATCTTACTATAAAAGTGCCTAATAAAGAAAAGGAAAAAGCTAGGATCGATAACAAAATTGTCCAGTTTATAAATATTAATTTTTTTTCGAGTATTCTTACACAGTGTAGTAATGCTGTAGCAACTAACCATGGCATAAAAGATGCATTTTCAACTGGATCCCAAAACCACCAACCACCCCAACCTAATTCGTAATATGCCCACCAACTTCCAAGAGCAATACCAATTGTTAGAGCAGACCAAGCAATTGCAATCCATGGCCTCATTTGACGAGCCCAATCTTTATTAATTTCCCCAGTAATAAGCGCCGCTACTGCAAAAGAAAATGATACTGATAATCCAACATAACCAATATAAAGCATTGGAGGATGAAGAGCTAAACCTGGATCTTGTAGCAAAGGATTTAAACCTCTTCCATCTAAAGGTATTTCATCAACTCTTTCAAAAGGATTAGATGTAAATAATATAAAAGCTAAAAAAAGTGACAAAATTACAGTCTGAACTCCAATAATTGAAGCCAAAAGTTTTGAATTTATAGAATCTTTAAAAGAAACAAAAAAAGTAAAAGCAGATAAAATTAATACCCATAATAAAAGTGATCCCTCGTGATTACCCCATACCCCACTAATTTTATATATCAATGGTTTTAAAGTATGTGAGTTGTTAGAGACAATTAATAGAGAAAAGTCAGATGTAATAAAACTATATGTTAAAATTAAAAAAGATAAAAAAATAAATAAAAAATTTATAAGAGAACTTTTTTGAAGAACTCGCACTACATCGATGTTCGTATATCTCAAATTACAAAGCCAGTAAAAGCATTGCATTATTGAAATAACAAATGTGACTATCACAAGAATATGTCCTAATTCAGGTATCATTTAATTAGAGTCACCTTTCCAAACATTATTTTTTTTTAAAGCGTCAGCAACTTCTGGAGGCATGTAATTTTCGTCATGTTTTGCTAGTACCTCACTAGCAATAAAATTATTATTTTGGAACATACCTTCAGCAACAATACCTTGACCCTCTCTAAACAAATCTGGAAGAGGCCCTTTAAATACAACTTTAACTTCTTTTTTTCTGTCAGTAATCATGAAGATAGTTTTTTTACCTTCTTTTTTGATTGAGCTTTCAAGAACCAAACCGCCAATTCTGATTTTATTTTGAATATTTTTAGTATTACCAAATTTTTCAATTAAATCATTTGGCGTATAAAAATATACAATATTATCTTCTAGGGCCATTAATATTAATTTAGTTGCGAGTCCAAGTGTTAATATAATGATAATTGTAATAAATAGGCGTCTATATTTGGCATTCATCTATTTTACATCGATCTATGTTTTAAAATTTAATTTTTTGTTTTTGATAACTGTTTAAGTAACTTTTTAGCTTTTTGAGATTGTTTGGTTGAATGAACGAAAAGGAGACCTAAGCTGAGTAAAGTTAATACGTAGCTTGGCCATATATAAATTTCATAACCTTGCATTATCCAAAATGATTCATTCATATCTTAACCTGTTGTCGATATTTCTTCTAAATTTGATTTTAATAATAATGCTTCACATTTTTTTTCAATCAATTTGGTTTTTACGTTCAAAATTATTATATATAAAGAAAAAAAACTTAAAGCAAAAATCATAAGGATAAGTGGTAACAACATTTTATCGTCAATAGACGGACCTCCAACTTTAATGATACTTGCTGGTTGATGAAGAGTATGCCACCAATCAACAGAAAACTTAACAATAGGTAGATTGATTAGCCCAACTATAGCTAAAACAGATGCTGTTTTAGAACCATCAATTTTTCTTTCAAAAGCATTGCTTAGTAATATATAGCCCAGATAAAAAAAGAATAATACCAGCATTGATGTTAATCTTGCATCCCATACCCACCATGTGCCCCACATTGGTTTTCCCCATAGTGAACCAGTGACTAATGTTAAAGCTGAAAATAGGGTACCAATTGGTGCAATTGAACTTGAAATTAAATCAGCTAAAGGATGTTTCCATACTAAATAAAAAACACACGAAATAGCGAGAGTAAAATATAAAAATGATGCCAGCCAAGCCGAAGGAACATGAACATACATTATTCTAACAGCATCCCCTTGCTGATAATCTTTTGGACTATCAAAAAGACCAAAATATAGTCCTGAGATAAGTGTAATTCCTGAGATTAAAAGAATATATGGCTGAATTTTTTCAGTTATTCTATTAAACCTATTTGGATTAGCTAGCCAATCAAACATGAACAAAAATCTTTCTTTTAATACTCATGAAGTAATCAAATTCCAACATTTATATTTTTTCCAAAATTATTTAACGACTTATTGCTATCCTAACCAGAAAAGCTGAAATAAAAGGCGATATCACAAGATATATTAATGTAAATCCAATTAATAAAAATAAATTACCTATTGGTGACTCATTTATAATAACTGCTTCACTAATTCCAACTCCAAATATTAAAATAGGAATTATCAAAGGTATGATCAATATTGGTAATAAAATATTTCCTCTTTTTGCACCTAAAGTTAGAGCAGAGCCAATAATTCCAATAAGTGAAATTGAAAGGCCACCAACGAGTATACTTATAAGGAGCCATGGTATCAATTTTAGGTTAATGTTTAATAGAACTATAAATAATGGTAAAGAAATTACTAATGGAATTATTACTAACAACCAATAAGCAAGACTTTTAGATAATAAAATAATTTCCATCGGTGTTGGACTGGTTATAGTCTGATCTAGCCAACCATTATCATAATCTCTTTGTAAAGTTTTTTCTAAAGAAGGGATTATTGCTAAAATTAGCCCTAACCAAAAAATAGCGTTAGAAATCAATCTCAATTTTTCTTCAAATGGGCCAATACCAAGAATAAACAGTATTACTATTAAAATCATAAAACTAATAGTTGATATGACATCAACTAATGATCTGAAATTTATCAAAAATTCTCTTTTTATGTGCGAAATAAAGATTTGAATAAAACTTGATTGTAAGGACATTATATAATTTTACTTCTTCAATAAATCTAAATTTAGTAATTCGTAACTAAAATCAAATAATTTTAATTCATGACAAGCTAACAAAACAGTACCTTTATTTTCTAAAAATTTTTTTATTAATTTGTTAAATAAAATTATGCTTTTCTTGTCTAATTCATTAGTAGGCTCATCTAATAACCAAAATTTTACATCAAATAAAAAAGACAAATATAACCTGGATAATGCTGCTCTTTTCTTTAAACCTTCTGAGCATTGTGAAACATATAAGTTTTTATGATTTAGCATGTCTACACTGTCGAGAGCTTTTTGAAGATCATCATCACTAGTTCCCCAACCCTTCATTTCTGACCAAGTTTTTAAATTTTCATAAACTGTTAAATCTTGGGATAAACCATTTTTAGTATCAATGTAGATTAAATTTTTTCCCCATTTAATTTTATCTTTAAAAATTTCATTATTAAAATTTTTCACAATACCTTTTTCTAAGGGTATCATGCCAGCTATTGCTCTTAATAAAGTTGATTTTCCAACACCATTTTTACCACTTATGATTGTGACTTTAGAGTTCTCAATTTTAGCGCTCAAATTATTAAAAACAATTTTAGAACCTCTATTTATTATTATATCTGTTAGATAAAGCATTAAGTACCTGTCTAATTAATCATAAGCTATTTTTATACAATATTCATAAAAACTCTTGTAACATAAATGAGTTTTTTTAAACTATTTATATAAATAATATTACTCAATTATTTTTACTACAAATTCTTAAACTTAATCAAATGGATGAGTAAAGCATGAAAGAAGCACCTTTAAAGGGTATTAAGATAATTGACGCGTCTTCAATATTGATGGTTCCTTATTGTACAAGGTTATTAGCAGATATGGGAGCTGAAATTATAAAAGTTGAAACACTTTCTGGTGATAATACCAGATATATTGGTCCTAGTGTCAATAAGGGAATGGCAGCAGTTTTTTTAAATATTAACAGGAATAAAAAAAGTATTAGCGTTGACCTTAAATCAGCAGATGGCCGATTGATAATTTATAAATTAATCAAAAAATCAGATGTTTTTGTATCAAATATCAGAAAGGCGTCTTTAGAGAAATTAAAATTAACACATTCTGATTTTATTAAGATTAACCCTAAGATTATTACAGCAAATGCAGTTGGTTTTTCTTCCAGAGGGCCTTATGCAGGACTTCCAGCATTTGATGATACAATTCAAGCAATAAGTGGAATGGCTGCGTATCAAGAAACATACTCAGATCAACCAAGCTACACATCTGGAGCAACGGCTGATAAAGTTACTGGTTTAATGCTTGGAATGTCAATTTTAAGCGCATTATATAATCGAGAAAAAAATGGAGAGGGCACTGAATTAGAAGTTCCAATGATGGAAACCATGGTTGATTTTACTTTAGTCGAACATTTATATGGTTATAATTTTTTACCACCAAAAGCTCCACCTATTTATCCTAGACAATCTTCTCCTAACAGAAAACCTTACAAGACATTAGATGGATATATAGCTGTACTCCCTTATAGTGATGATCAGTGGTTAAGGTTTTTTAGTATTATAAAAAAAGAAAATATTTTGAAAGATCCTAAGTTTTGTTCGTTAGAATCAAGAAACCAAAATATTGATGAATTATACAAGATTTTGTCTGAAGAATTAAAAAAAAGAAATACTAGTTTTTGGATCAAAAATCTAAGAGAACAAGATATACCAGCAACTAAAGTAAATTTTCCAAAGGACCTTTTTGAAGATGAACATCTTGAAACAATAAATTTTTTTAAAGTCAAAGATCATCCAACCGAGGGAAAATTATTGCATCCAAGCTTTCCAGTAGAATTTAATGAAGATGAAACTTCTGAGAGCTTGCATGCTCCATCTCTTGGAGAAAATACTAAAGAAATTTTAACTGATTTGGGTTATTCAGAATTTGAGATTGAAAGCTTTGTTTCTAAAGGTACTATAAAAATATAATTCAAAAATGGGTGATCTTATGACAATTAAAAATATTGGATTTATAGGCCTAGGTGCTATGGGTTCTGTAATGGCCCCGCTTATTGTAAAATCAGGATGTGATGTTCTGGGATATGATATAAAAGCTAAAATAGATAAATCATCTGGAGTGAAGCAAGTTGAAGATATAAGTGAATTTAATGGTCTTGATGTAGTAATTTTTATGTTACCTAATGGAAGAATTGTTTCTGATATGGCCAATAAATTATTAGAAATGAATTTAAAATCAGTATTTATAGACATGTCTTCAAGTGATCCTAGAGAAACTCAAGAATTAGGAAAGAAATTAAAAAACAAAGGTATAAAGTTTTTAGACGCACCTGTTTCCGGAGGTGTTGCAAGAGCAAAAACTGGTAATTTAATGATTATGGTAGGAGGTGAGGAGAAACTTTTAGAAGAATTAAATAATCTATTATCTGTAATGGGAAAGGTTCAATTTGCTGGTCCTTTAGGTTCTGGACATGCAATTAAAGCTCTTAATAATTATGTTTCTGCTGCTGGGTTAATATCAAGTTTTGAAGCGTTAGCAACTGCTCGTTCTTTTGGAATTAAACCAGAAAACTTTTTGAAAATTATAAATGGAGCTACAGGTAAGAATAATACAACTGAAGTTAAACTAGATAAATTTGTGATTTCTGAAAAATTTAATTCAGGATTTGCACTTGATTTAATGGTTAAAGATGTATCGATTGCAAATAGTCTAATTAGAGATTTATCTTCAGAAAAACCACTTTCAAGTGATGTTTTATCTCATCTTTCAGAAGCATTAAGAACTTTAGAAGGTAATCCTGATCACACTGAAGTATATAAAGCAATAAAGAAGTAACAAATATAAATTTAAAGATTTTGTTTGCTTAATTAGATTAAATGAACTCTACTTGTATTTAAAATTGTTTGAGGTACCTCATGAAGCTTAAAAATACCTTACTTGTGTCATTAATTGTAATGCCGCTCACTTTTTTAGAAGTAAACGCTGCAGGAAATACAGATAAACTTAAAAACACAATAATCGATAAAACCATACAAAAGTTTGAAGATGGTTTTAACACGTTGTTTTCCAATACTGAATTAACTATAGAAGGAAGAACAGCTGCTGATCCAAACTTTACTCTTTTAACAATAAATCCTGTATCTAAAAATGAAGCGGAAGGAAATCTGACTTTTTTTCAAGGATCAATTATTAGACAAAATAATAGGAATACAATTAACCTTGGAATTGGTTATAGACAACTTAGTGATGATGAAAAGTGGATTTATGGTGTAAACGCTTTTCATGATTATGAAAGTACCTATGAGCATTCTAGGTGGAGTGTTGGTGCAGAATTAAGAAGTTCTGCTTTTGAGATTAATGCTAATAAATATTTTGCCATAAGTGGTGCCAAAACTGGCAGAAATGGAAACACTGAACGTGCTTTAGATGGCTATGAAATAGAAGTAGGTGGTCAGGTTCCTTATGTTCCGTCAGCAAAGGTATTTGCAAAACAATGGACTTGGGAAGGCTATCAAACATCTGATACAAAGGGAAAAACTTACAGTCTTCAAATAAACACACCCATTGCTCCTAATGTAATATTAGAGGCTGGGACAAAAGATTTTGATACAGGTACTGATATTGATTTTGTAAATTTAACTTACAAAATAGGATTTGGTGGTGATATATCACAACAAGATGATCCAATTCCTAGTTTAATTGCAGATCAGGCTTTTAATAATTCGTCCATGAAGGATAAAATGTTGGAAAAGGTTAGACGTAAGAACCAGATAGTAATCCAGACAAACTTTACAGCTTCTGCAGGAGGAGTTTAATATGTATCGTTTTATAAAACTGGCCTCAATGACGTTATCAGTCTTTTATCTCTTATTTATCAATAGTCCCTCCTTTGCGGTAACTGCAGAAACAGTTAAAGAATGTGGTACTGATACTCATTTGTTTACAGGCTCAGCAACAGCTTGCCGTTTTAAACCACAATTATATAAAGCAGCTGTTTTTGAAATGGGTCTTTGCACAGCTAATCCTATGTCTGGTGCTTCTTTAGATAGATCGACTTGTACAACAGTCTTTACTGCAACTGATCAAACGAATGGCTCACTTCATGATTTTGCACTTGGTGACGTAGAACTAGCTGGCACTTCAACCCGTCCAGCAAATGGGACATATACATATCCTTACATAATTTTGAAAAATACATTTACCATTAAAGCTGAATATGAGAGAGATGGTTCGACTTACTATGTCAAGAAATCAGGAAGTGCATGCGGTTCGGTTAGCACAACATCACCTGCTGAGGAATGCACAGATAGCTTAACTCAATTTAATCAAGCTGGAAACTGCGATGGCGAATATTTAGGTGCTAGATTTTCTGGTGGATCTCTTAACGGATATCTTATGAGAGCTTCTGATTTAGACAAAAGAGACGGTGTTGCCGATGATGATGGAAGTGGTGGATGCAGTAATGTTGATAGATTAGTGGGTGTAATGGAGCTAGACTCTCCTGTTGTTATTTCTCCATCTACAATTTCATTTAAATTTACGTTTAATGTTACTGGTTACGGTGCTCAAATGTTTACAGGAGCAGCAAGGCCAAATAATAATCCTAATGGTGGTGGAGGTTCTGGACCATTTTCAGGATTTTTTACAATTATTGACGCTCCACAACAATAAGAATTTATATTATTTCGTTTGAAGTTGAGAAATAGTTGCTGTGCTAGTGTTCAATTCAAGACTCATTTTAAATTCAATTAATGATGGTCCATTTATTTCCATTGCACTTTTTATTGTTGGTAGTATTTCTTCAGTATTATATATTGTAAAACATTTTAAACCAAAGCTTTCACCATACTTAGCAAAGTCTGGGTTAACTAGATTTGTTGCATAATGATCTCTAGTCGGGAAGTGAACTTCTTGATGATATCGTATTGTACCATAATGATTATTATTAGCTACTATTACTCTTATTTTAGCCTTCTGAGCAACTGCTGTTGCAAGCTCGGACCCAGTCATCAAAGCCCCACCATCTCCAACAATTGAAAACACTTGTCTGTCTGGAAACCTTAGTGCAGCAGCTATCCCTGCAGGAATTCCCATGCCCATAGCACCAATTTCTGAGCCTATTAATTTCATTGTAGATTTAAATGGAAACCTATGATGCATCCAACTTGTAAAATTTCCAGCATCATTTGTAATTATTGAGTTTTCTGGCGCTATTTTCCCTAAACCATCAATGAAATGAGCAAAATCTAGTCCGTCATTTGCATTTCTTGGAGTTACAGTCGCATCATTATTTAAATAACGATAATGACAAAGTTTAATCCATTCATTTCTTTCATTATTTCTATTATTGTTTGAAAACTTAGATAGTTGATCTAAAAAATTTTCACTATCTGCAACTATACCCATATCAGTTCGAAAAATTTTACCTATTATATTTGGATCAGGTATTACGTGAATAAACGTTTGTTTTGACGAAGGAAATTTATAAGCCATATTTGGTACACCATTAAACCTATGACCAACAACTAGGACTAAGTCCGCTTCTAATGCATTTTTTCTTATAGGTTCTGGGGGCCTTAAACCTAATTCTCCTGCATAGTATAAGTTATCGTTGGAAATAATATCTTGATGCTCATAAGTACATAAAACTGGTAAATTATGTGCTTTTGCAACTTCTTCCACGAGTTTTCTTGACCTAACTGATGTATGAACTTGTCCGCCCACAACTAAAACAGGTTTTTTTGCATTTGATAATAAGTTGGATACTTCTTTTACCTTTTCAGGGAAAGCTAAGGGTGGGTTTATTTTAATACGCTTTACATCTTCTGATTCAATTTTAGATTCTAAAACATCTGTTGGTATGGCTATAACTACAGGGCCCGGTATACCACTTTCAGCAATGTGAAATGCTCTTGCAGTAACGTTAGCTATCTCACTTGGTATGTTGATTTGTTCTACGTGTTTTGCCATATCAGAAAATGTTTTGATGAAATCCATTTCTTGTAAATGCATTTTGCCAGTACTAATACGATTGACTTGACCAATAAACAAAACCATAGGCACTCCACCTTGATGCGCAGAGTGAACTGAAATTGAAGCGTTTGTTGCTCCTGGGCCTCTACTTACAAAAGCAACACCAGCTTTGCCTGTACATTTTGCATCTGCCACAGCCATAAAGCCAGCACCTCCTTCATGCCTACAAGTAACAACCTCTATTCCTGGTGAATATAATAATTCATCCATAACGGATAGATATGACTCGCCAGGAACACAAAAGAAACGATCAACACCATGATTTTTTAAAGTTTGTACAAAAACTGAAGCAGCTTTTTTTAACATTATACTTCCTTTATTTATATTGTTGGTTTTTTTCCACCATCTAAATTAATTTCTGTCCCCGTAAGGTGCCTAACATTAGGATCACAAAGAAAATAGGCTAATTCAGCAACTTCTTCAGGAGTTGAAAATCTATCCAATCCTATATTTTTTAAGGCATTTTTTTCTGCATCAACAAAACTTATACCTTCTCTATCCGCATTATTTTGTATAATAGTTTTCAAACGATCAGTTGATGTCATGCCAGGATTGATAGAGTTTACATTAACTCCATCAACTAATCCTTTTTTAGATAGAGCTTTTGTAAAGTTTAGAAAAGCTGCATTGACAGCACCACCAACCATAAAAAATGGATCAGGAGAATGACACATAGCTCCATTAATTGAAACAATCCATCCCTTATTTTTAGATAACATTGGCCAAAACGCTTTTGATAATCTAACGGCACTATAAAATTTTAAAGCAAATCCATCTTCAAAATCTTCTATAGGTTGCTTAAGGAAATCTCCACTTTTTGTTGCTCCAGCTGAGAAAATTAACGTATCAAAATTTTTAAACTCCTTTTCCACAGCTTTAATAGCATTTTCACATCCTGTTTTTGTTTTCAAATTAGCTGCATAATAATTTACATTAATATAATATTTACTTTGTAATTCAGATGTAGTTTTTTCTAAATTTTCTTTATTAGAGGCGAGTAGATAAATATCACATTGCTCTTTTGCAAAGCGTTCAGCTATGGCTTTACCAATCCCTTTGCTACCTCCAGTAATAATTACTCTACGTTTCATATTTTTTATTTTCCTATAAAACAACTATTGAGCTATTAATTATTTAAAAAGTGTATATTAATTTTTTGATTAAGACACTTAGATTTTGTATAAAATCTCATAATTAGCTAATCATTAAAATATTTATATAAAAGATTCTTTATTATGAATTTAAGTTCAAAAAAACAATCAAATTTTCGGCATAGTTCAATAAATGAAAATATTAAAGTCAAGGCTCTTTTAGGTCCCACAAATACAGGTAAAACCTATTATGCAATGGAGAGAATGCTCTCTCACAGTTCTGGAATTATCGGATTTCCACTTAGATTATTAGCTCGAGAAAATTACGATAAAGCAGTTTCAGAGGTTGGAAAATCTAAAGTTGCTCTTGTGACTGGTGAAGAAAAAATTATTCCACCCAATGCGAAATATTTTTGTTGCACCGTAGAGTCTATGCCATTAGAAAGATCATTTTCTTTTGTCGCAATAGATGAAATACAATTAGCAGCTGATCCTGATAGAGGACATATATTTACAGATAGAATTCTTAATACAAGGGGAACTGAAGAAACAGTTCTTCTTGGGGCTGAGACTATAAAGCCAATATTACAAAAAATTTTACCAAATTGTTCAATAGAAATAAGACCAAGGCTTTCTATTTTAAGCTACATAGGTGTAAAAAAGCTCACTAGGTTGAAACCTCGATCTGCCATCGTTGCGTTTTCCATACCAGAAGTCTACAAAATTGCTGAATTCATTAGAACAAAGAAAGGTGGTGCTGCAATTGTGATGGGAGCCTTGTCACCAAGAACAAGAAATGCTCAGGTTAATCTCTATCAAAATGGTCAAGTTGACTATTTAATTGCAACAGATGCCATTGGTATGGGTTTAAATATGGATATTGACCATGTTGCTTTTGCATCTGATACAAAATTCGATGGGAAAATACCACGATACCTTAATCCCCCAGAAATTGCTCAAATAGCAGGTAGGGCAGGAAGACATTCAAAAAATGGTTCATTTGGAGTAGTAGAGGATCATTTGAAGTTTGATGAAGAAACAATTGAACAAATTGAAAATCATTCTTTTTTTCCTTTAAAAAATATTTGGTGGAGAAATTCAGAATTAAACTTTGACTCATTGAAAGCATTACTTAGCTCATTAGAGACTTATCCAACTTTTAAATTTATGAGGAGAAAGGTTGGAGCATTAGATGCACTTAGTTTAAATCATTTATCTGAGATTAGTTCAATAAAAAATAAAATTAATAATAAAGAAGCACTAATTTTATTATGGGACGTTTGTCAAATTCCTGATTTTAGTAATTCATTCTCAGGTGTTCATTTTAGCTTGCTAGAAAAAACTTTTGAATTATTATTAGCAAATGGAAAACTAGATAATGATTGGATTAAGTCTCAGCTAAACAGGCTTAATAGATTTGATGGAGAAATAGATACTCTATTAAATAGAATATCAAATATCAGGACTTGGACATATATTACAAATAGACAAAAATGGATAGATGAATCTGAATATTGGCAAAATGAAGCAAAAACAATTGAAGATAAACTGTCTGATGAATTGCATAATAGATTAACGCAAAGATTTGTCGATAAGAGGATTGTAATTTTAAATAAAACTTTAAAAGAGCATAGTAATTTGGAAGCTTTAATAAGATTAGATGGTAAAGTAATTGTTGAAGGTGAAGAAGTTGGATTATTAAAAGGTTTTGAATTTGTTCCTTCTCTCTCTGAAGGCGAAAAAGCTGCTCCAATTTTATCTGCGGCAAGAAAAATTTTACCCAAAGAAATTGAAAGGCGTGTTAGAGAGCTTTTAATGTCTGATAATGCAGCTTTTAAGTTTGATTATGATGGATCTATCTTATGGCAAAATAACAAGGTTGCAAAACTAACAAATGGTGAAACTTTATATACACCAAAAATTATTATCACTAATTCTGAATTTTTGTCTGACGAACAGAGTAAGCAAATAGAAATTAAAGTAAATGAGGCAGTTGATGGGAATGTAGAAAATATTTTATCTGAAGCTATTAATTTAAAAAACCCTGTTTTAAATTTTGAGCAACAAAAAAGTGAAAGTGAAAAAAATCATAACGTTTCATTAACAACAAATGATGATGAAAAAAAGCATAGTGAGAGTATTTCTGGGAAAGCTCTTGGCATTGCATATCAAGTTTATGAAGGATTAGGTTCAGCGCAAATTAATAAATTATCAATGTCCACAGTTAATTTGTCAGAAGCTGATAAAAGAAATTTAGCAAGACTAGGACTAAGATTAGGTGTTGAAACTATTTATTTACCTAATCTCCTGAAGCCAGCCGCAATAAAATTAAGAGCTTTATTATGGTCCGTTCATAATCAAGATTTTCCAAAAGATGCTTTTCCACCTGATGGACGCGTGAGTATAACAATTTTATCAAATGTTAAAAAAGAGTTTTATAGGGCTTTAGGTTTTGTGCCTCTGGGGAATTTGGCTCTTAGAGCTGACATTGCTGAGAGGTTGTCCGCCTTAATAAGGATAGAAGCTAGAAATGGTCAATTTAGGATTAATGAGACCATGTTATCTATTGCAGGTGCAACAAAAATTCAAATGGAAGAAATTCTCTATGATTTAGGGTATTCAAAGTGTGGTGAAGAACCTTCATCTTTAGCTGACCAAGTCCCAATTATTATTTTTGAAAAGAAAAGGAAACCTTTTAACCCTAAAATCAAAACATTTCATAAAAAAACTTTGAAAAGTAAACATAATAATGTCAAAAATTTTTCAAAAACAAAAATTAAAGAGAAATCACCTGACCCTTTATCACCATTTGCAATTTTAAAATCTATAAAAATTAAAAAATGAAATGATATCTAATATTTTAGAAAAAAAGACACTTAGGATTGATATCTATTTATATTATATCCGGATATTTAAAAGTAGAAGCATAGCAACAAAATTTGTATTGACTAATAGGTTACGGATATCAGGTCAAGTTACACAGAAACCACACAAAATGATATCTGTGGGGGACGTCCTAACAATGACAATTAATGATAATATAAAGATCTTGAAAGTTTTAGATATACCCAGTCGAAGAGGTCCTTATCCAGAGTCACTAAATTTTTACGAAGATATTACCCCGATTGAAATCCTTCCAAAAAAGAAAAGTAATAGTATTGATATTAAGTTTGTAGAGAGAGTTGGACGTCCAACAAAAAGAGAAAGGCGTCAAACAGATAGGTTAATGGGCAGGGATTAAAATTATATTAAATCAATACTTGTAATGACAATTTTTGTAGTTTAAATACAGTTATTTTGAGAGTGATATGACATATATAGTTAATGATAAATGTATAAATTGCAGACATACTGATTGTGTCGAAGTCTGTCCTGTAGATTGTTTTTATCTTGGTGAAAACACCATTGTAATTCATCCTGATGAATGTATAGATTGCGGTGTCTGTGAGCCAGAATGTCCTGTAGACGCTATCCAAGCAGACACTGATCCGGGAGCTGATGAATGGTTGGAATATAATAGAGAGATGTCAGAGATTTGGCCAAACATTACTATGAAGATCGATCCTTTGCCCGACTATGAAAAATATACTGATGAAGAAGGTAAATTTCAAAAATATGGCTCAAAAAAACCTGGAACCACATAGTACCTTTAAAATGATTGACTTATTGCTGGTTTTTTTTGTGTTTTTGTGATATAAATCCGTTTCAAAATTTCTTATATAAAAATTTATAATATAAATATATTAAAATAGGTGATTAAATTGTCTAAAGATCAAAACTTAGTTAGCTCATTTATACCTGGTGATTTTGTTGTTTATCCAAGCCATGGTGTTGGTAAAATAATTGGAACAGAAAATCGTAAAGTCGAGGATATAGATCTGGAGTTATTAGTAATAAGATTTGAACATGAGAGAATGACACTTAGAGTTCCATTGTCTAAAGCCACTGAATCAGGACTAAGAACTTTATCAAGTAAATTACAGATGGAAGAAGCAATTGTTGCCTTAAAAGGTAAAGCAAAAGTAAAAAAAACTATGTGGTCACGTAGAGCTCAAGAATACGAAACTAAAATTAATTCTGGAAATTTGGTTTCTATTGCAGAAGTCGTCCGGGATTTGTACCGTAAAGATGATCAAGGTGAACAATCTTATTCTGAAAGACAAATGTATCAAGCCGCTTTAGAACGTTTAGCTAGTGAATTTGCGGCAGTTGATGAGACTGATAAACAAACTGCTGTTGTAAAACTAGAAAAAATAATTGATGATAATGCTGAGGAAGCAGCTTAACAAATTTCTATTTAAAATTTAAATAAATGTTAAATTTAAGTAATAAATCTAGCTATTTTTTTGATTGCGTACCATCATATGACAATGGTCATTTAGATGTGGGTAATGGACATTCAATATATTTCGAACAATATGGGAATCCAAAGGGTATACCTATATTGTTTTTGCATGGAGGTCCAGGAGCAGGTTTTTCAAACTCTCATAAAAGTTTTTTTGATCCAAAAGTTTTTAGGGTTGTTTTTTTTGATCAAAGAGGATCTGGTAAAAGTATACCGTATGCTGAAACAAATTTTAACAATACCCAACTTTTGATTTCAGATATTGAAGATTTAAGAAAATCATTAAAAATAGATAAGTGGCATCTTTTTGGAGGATCATGGGGTAGCACTTTAGCGTTATTATATGGTATTGAATTCCCTAACAGGTGTATCAGTTTTATTTTGAGAGGAATTTTTTTAGGTACTAAAATTGAGATAAATTGGTTCTTGTATGATATAAAAAAATTTTTCCCAGAAGCTTATAATAAATTTATATCGTCCGTACCGAAAAATAAGAGAAATAATATTCTCGAATGGTTCTATAATCAACTACATAGTAATAACAGATCACAAAGCTTAAAAGCTGCTTCTGTTTGGGCTGAATATGAAAATTCTTGTTCTTCGATTAATTATTCGCCACGACCAATTTCTGGCGAGCAAGCTCTTGCAATATCAAAAATAGAGACACATTATTTTATGAATGATTGTTTCATAGAAGAAAACTATATTATTAAAAACTTGAACAAAATTTCAAATATAAAATCTTTTATCGTGCAAGGAAGGCATGATGTAATTTGCCCTCCATTTACGGCACTAAAACTTGCTGATTATTGGAATGGTGCAAAAATCGAAGTTGTAGATGATGCAGGTCATTCGGGTTTTGAAACTAATGTTAGTAAAAAATTAATAAATGCTCTTCAAATGATTAAGTAAACTATTGATTAAATTTTTTTGAAAGGTTAACTTTTAAAAAATAAATTGAAATGGCTTTAAATTGTTATGAGTAATACTGAACTAGAAAAACTAACTTTTGAAGAAGCTATGCAGGAGTTAGAAAAACTTGTAGAGAGTCTTGATAAGGGAGATGCTTCACTTGACGAGGCAATAGCTGCATATGATAGAGGTTCACAATTAAAAGATTATTGTCAAAAAAAACTACATGATGCAAAAATGAAGGTTGAAACTATACAGTCGTCAGATAATATTGACACTATCCCAGAAAAGTTATCACCTTTTAAACCTGATTAATTTATCATAAAATTTCTTAGGATAATTTATGATAAAATTTCAAAACAAGCTTGAAAAAAATTCGCAAGAAATTGACAGCTTCTTAGATGCTAATTTACCATCAGGTAATGGATTAAGTTCTAAACTTTTTGAAGCGATGAGATACACCTCAATTAGTGGTGGAAAAAAAATAAGGGCTTATTTAGTTTTGGAAACTGGACGTTTTATTAGTGCTATAAACAATAAAGCTCTCTCGAAATCAAAGTATAATGAATTAATTGTTGTTGGATCGGCTATCGAAGCAATTCATTCTTATTCATTAATTCATGATGATTTACCAGCTATGGATAATTCTCCTTTTAGAAGAGGAAAGGCAGCTAATCATATAAAATTTGATCATCATACTGCTATACTTGCTGGAGATGGGTTATTAAGTTGGGCCTTCCAAATAATAGGAGATAGTAATTTTATTTCTAATTCAGAAAAGAGATCTGAGATTTGTTTTATTTTAGCAAAAGCTATTGGGCCTAATGGCATGGTAGGAGGTCAACAAGCTGATATGGATTTTACAGAGGACAAATTAATAGATTTAGATCAAATAGAGTGGATTCAAAATCATAAAACAGGCGCATTAATATCTTGTTGTGCTCATGTGGCGTCAATTTTATTAAATGCTAGTAACGATCAAAAAATTAAACTTATTAACTATGCTAATCATATTGGTTTAGCTTTTCAAATTGCTGATGATTTACTTGACCATGATGGAAGTCAGGACTCAATGGGAAAACCTGTAGGGCAGGATACTAAAAATGAAACACCTAATTTTGTAACAATTTTAGGTAGAGCAAAAGCTAAGAAAAGAGCCATAGAGGAATCTAATAAAGCCATAAATTTGATACAAAAATTTAAACAAGAATCAGAAAATCTTGTATCTTTAGCTAAATATACTGTAAACAGAAATAAATAAATTTAAGTTTGTTATTATAGGTTTAAGTTAATCAATGCCAATTAAAGATAAAAAAACTAAATCTGTTACCACACCGTTGCTAGATAAGGTAAATAATCCTAATGATCTTAAATTTTTAAAATTAGAAGATCTTGATCAACTTTCTTCAGAATTACGCTCTGATATGATTGATATTGTTTCTAAAACAGGTGGACATTTAGGTGCAGGTTTGGGGGTTGTTGAGCTTGCTATTGCAATTCATTATGTTTTTGACACCCCTGACGATAGATTAATTTGGGATGTTGGACATCAAGCTTATCCTCACAAAATTTTAACTAATAGAAGACATGAAATGTCTACTTTAAGAAAATCTAGAGGTCTTTCAGGATTTACAAAGCGAACTGAATCTATTTTTGATCCTTTTGGTGCAGGACATTCATCAACATCGATTTCTGCGGCTCTAGGAATGGCTGTTGCAAGAGATAAACTTGGGAAATCTAACAATGTAATTGCTGTTATTGGCGATGGTGCGATGAGTGCTGGAATGGCATATGAAGCAATTAATAACGCTGGAGCTTTAAAAACTAATTTATTAATTATTTTGAATGATAATGATATGTCTATAGCTCCAGCTGTGGGTGCCTTAAGCAATTATTTATCCAATGTTGTTTCAAGTCGTCCGTTCAATAATGTAAGAGAAATTGCTAAACAAATGGTTAATCTTTTTCCTAAAGAAATTAGTGAAACAGCTAAAAGAGCTGAAAGTCTCGCAAGAAATTTTTTAGGAAATGCGGAAGGTACTATTTTCAGTCAGATGGGTATGAATTATCTAGGTCCAATAGACGGTCATGATGTTAAATCCATGGTTAAAATATTACAAAATCTAAAAAATGGTTCTCAAGATAAACCAATTCTGCTTCATGTCGTAACAGAAAAAGGAAGAGGACATCCTTTTTCGAAAGGTTCTCACGAAAAATATCACGCTGTATCTGAATTTAACGTAATTACTGGTGATTCAGTCAAATCAATATCTAACGCGCCTACTTATACTAACGTTTTTGCAGAAACCATGTGTAAAATTGCCGAAAAAGATAAAAAAGTTTTAGCCATAACTGCCGCTATGCCTTCAGGAACTGGATTAAATAAGTTTGCAGAAAAATTTCAAGATAGATTTTATGATGTTGGAATTGCAGAACAACATGCCGTAACGTTTGCTGCTGGAATGGCTTCAGAGGGTTTGAAGCCATTTGTAGCTATTTACTCAACTTTTTTACAAAGAGCCTATGATCAAGTAGTTCATGACGTTGTAATACAAAATTTGCCTGTAAGATTTATGCTTGACAGAGCTGGATATGTAGGAGCAGATGGAGCAACTCATGCAGGATCGTTTGATTTAGCATACCTCTGTTGTTTGCCAAATGTAGTAGTAATGGCACCTAGTGACGAAGCAGAGTTAGCAAAAATGGTTATGACTGCCTCGAAATACAATGATGGTCCAATTTTTTGTAGATATCCAAGAGGTGAAGGAGAAGGTGTTGATTTTACCGATATTGTACAAGATGTTAAAATTGGTAAAGGAAGAATCATCAAAAGAGGAAAAGATTTAGCAATTCTTGCTTTAGGTACAAGAGTAGGTTCTGCATTGAAAGTTGCTGATCAATTATTACAACATAATTTAAAGATAACTGTTGCTGATGCACGTTTTGCAAAACCAATTGATACACAATTAGTTGAAAAATTATGGAATGAACATCAAAAACTTATAATAATAGAGGAAGGTTCCGTGGGAGGATTTAGTTCTCATTGTTTACATTTCTTATCATCCAAGGATCTCCTCAATAAGCATGATAAAGAAATTAAATGCTTAACTATGCCAGATAATTTTCAAGATCACGCTTCTCAAAAAGAGCAACTTGCAACAGCAGGGTTGGATACAGATGGATTGATGAAGGTTATTTCTAAAATGATATCATTATCTAATTTAAAAAATAAATTCATTATTAACTAAACTTTAAAAATATTTTAGGACCTTTAAAATAAGTAAAGAACGAATAGATAAACTTATGGTTTTAAAAGGCATTGTTAAAAGTAGAGAGCAAGCCAATTCTGTTCTTATGACTGGAAATGTATTCATTGATAATAAGCGTGTTGAAAAACCTGGACAACAAGTATCACAAAATTCAAAAATTGAAATAAAAGGTAAAACATATCCTTGGGTGTCTAGGGGAGGTGTTAAATTAAACAAAGCTATATTAGAATTTAATTTAGACTGTAATTCTATTATAGCGCTTGATATTGGAGCAAGCACAGGCGGTTTTACAGATGTTTTGTTAGCAAATGGAGCTAGTAAAATTTATGCAGTAGATGTTGGGTATGGGCAATTAGATTGGAAATTAAGACAAGATGAAAGAATTATAGTTAAAGAAAAAACAAATGCCAGATATTTAACTGATAAAATTATTCAAGATCCTTTGGATGCTTTGGTTTGTGATGCATCTTTTATATCATTGAAGAAAGTTTTACCTTCAGGCCTTAGTTTTCTAAAATCTCATGGATGGTTAGTAGCTCTAATAAAACCCCAATTTGAAGTAGGGAAAGGTCTTGTCGGTAAGGGTGGCGTAGTAAGAGATCCTAAACTACATGAGACAGTAATTAATGACATAACAAAATGGATAAGTCTTGAAATTAATATGAATATTTTAGGAGTTATTGAAAGCCCTATTTTTGGCCCTAGTGGAAATAAGGAATTCTTAATTGTAGCTACAAAAAATTAATTCATTAAACACTTTATTCAATCTTCCCAATTTGACTTTCATGCTCTAACAATTGATCTAAAATAGTTATTGCCATCATAGCTTCAGCTACAGGAACAGCCCTAATGCCAACACAAGGATCGTGCCTACCTTTTGTTTTAATCTTAATAGGTTCATTTTGTAAGTTTATCGAGTTTTTTTCAGTTATAATAGAACTTGTTGGTTTAACAATGAATTTAGCTATTATAGGTTGGCCAGAAGAAATTCCGCCTAATATTCCTCCAGAGTGATTAGATCCAAAATAATAACCACCTTTATTGTCAGGATAAATTTCATCATTGGCTTCACTACCTGTTAAAGACGCTAAATTAAAACCAGAACCAATTTCCACACCTTTTACAGCATTTATGCTCATTAACGCTTCTGCAATTTGACTATCTAATTTTTTATAGATTGGACTTCCTAATCCTCTGGGCACATTTTCAGCAACAACTTCAATTATTGCACCAGCGCTATTCCCGTTCCTCCTAATATTATCTAACCAAATTTCCCATTCTTTAGCTGCTTTTGGATCTCCACAAAAAAAAGGGTTGTTGTTAACTTCATTCCAATCAAAATTTTCACGATCTATCTTATTCGGCCCTAACTGAATTACACTAGCTCTAATTTTTATAGATTTTTTTAACTTATTTTCTAATACCTTAAATGCAATTGCACCTGCTGCAACTCTTACAGCTGTTTCCCTTGCGCTTGATCTACCTCCTCCTCTATAGTCTCTAATTCCATATTTATTTTGATATGTAATGTCAGCATGTCCTGGTCTAAATTGAGTAGAAATTTCAGAATAATCTTTACTTCTTTGATCTTCATTTTTTATGTGAAGCGCAATTGGGTGACCTGTAGTTTTACCCTCAAAAGTTCCAGAGAGAATCTCTACAATATCATTTTCTTTTCTTTGTGTAACAAATTTGGACTGGCCAGGTTTTCTTCTATCCAAGTGAACTTGAATGTCTTCTTCATTTATTGGAATTAAAGGAGGTACTCCATCTACTATGCATCCAATTGCTTTACCATGACTTTCGCCAAAGCTAGTAAATTTAAAAATATGTCCAAAAGAGTTGCTCGCCATTTAAATTCTTTCAATAACAAAATTTTAGTAATTTAAATTTCTTTTTTTTCTGGTGACATATCTGGTGCATCAATAGCTTTCATGCCTACGACATGATAACCACAATCAACGTGATGAGTCTCACCAGTTACTCCAGCTGACAAATCAGATAAAAGATAAACACCACATCCACCAACATCATCTAATGTAACATTTCTGCGAAGTGGAGAATTATATTGATTCCATTTAAGAATATATCTGAAATCACCTATACCACTGGCGGCAAGAGTTTTTATAGGGCCTGCTGATAAACTATTTACTCTAATTTTACTCTCTCCTAGATCTGCAGCTAAATATCTTACTGAAGATTCAAGCGCAGCCTTAGCAACCCCCATTACGTTATAATGAGGCATTACTTTTTCTGCTCCATAATATGTGAGGGTAATCATAGACCCACCATTTGGCATCATTGCTGAAGCTCTTTGAGCAACTGCAGTAAATGAATACACAGATATATCCATAGTTTTATAAAAGTTTTCTCTTGTTGTATCAACATACTCGCCTTTTAATTCATCTTTATCTGAGTATGCTATTGCATGAACTAAAAAATCAATACTATTCCATTTTCCTTTGAGCAAATCGAATGTTTTATCAATTGCTTCATCACTTGAAACATCGCAGGGTATAACAATATCAGAACCGACTGATTCAGCAAGTGGAGCAACTCTTTTTTGTAATGCTTCACCTTGATATGTAAATGCTATTTCTGCACCTTGTTTTGCAATTGCATCAGCTATACCCCAGGCGATGGATCTATCATTGGCAACTCCCATAACAATGCCA
>CABZWX010000015.1 GCA_902529515.1 uncultured SAR116 cluster alpha proteobacterium
TTTAAATGGCCATAAAATTCTTTGAAGATTTTAAAATTTCCACATTTAAAATAAAAAATGGATATATCAGACTTAGAAAAGCAGGTCATGGACCTGCTTTACTAATGTTGCATGGAAATCCACAAACACATGTAATGTGGCATAAAGTAGCTCCAGCCTTAACAAAGAAATTTACTATTATTTGTCCAGACATTCCAGGTTATGGAAAATCCTATAAACCTAAAATATCTAAAGATCATGAAAACTACTCAAAAGTTAGCATGGCCTCTGATATGAATGAGTTAATGACTTTATTAGGACATAAAACATTTTACCTAATTGGTCACGACAGAGGTGCAAGAATAGGTCATCGATTAGCCCTAAATTATCCTGACAAAGTTAAAAAAATAATGTTATTAGACATAATACCAACTATTGAACATTTTGAGAGAACTAACAAAGAATTTGCAATGGGTTACTATCATTGGTTTTGGTTGGCACAGAGATATCCTATACCAGAGTCAGTAATTAACAAAGCGCCTGAAGAGTGGTTTTTCGCGCATACTTCAAGAGAAAAAAAGAGAAAAGATTTTTTTGCACCTAGAGCATTAGCTGATTACTTGGAGTGTGTTAAAAATCCTGAAACTATTAGGTCTATTTGTGAGGATTATAGAGCGGCCGCATCTATTGATTTGAAAGATGATGACATAAGTAGAAAAAAAAATTTAAAAATTAAAATGCCAACACTAGTTTTGTGGGGTAAAAAAGGTAAGATAGAACAATGGTATGATCCCTTATCAATCTGGCAAAAATATTGTGATCAAGAAGTTAGAGGTTTTAGCGTTAATACAGGTCATTATTTAGCTGAAGAAAATCCTGATGAAATTATAAAAAGTATTAATAACTTTTTTTAAATAAAATAAATTGAGGTTGAAAATTTAAAATGAATGAAATGCATATAAATAAAATGAACAACGAATTACCAACATGGGATCTTTCAGAAATATATAAAAACATTAAAGATCCTAAAATTAGTAGAGACATAAAGAATATTAGAGGGTCAGCCAATCATTTTCTTGAAAGATGGAAAGGTAAGATAAATAATTTGAGTCCATCAGATTTTCTGATTTGTATAAATGAATTTCAAGAAATTAATGAAGCTATTTATAAGATTGCAACACACAGTAGTTTAACCTTTGCGACAAATATGGAAGATCCCGAGATTTCAAAATATAACTCATCTATATCTGATCAAATTACAGAAATTCTGTCCACTCTCATCTTTGTTAAATTAGAACTTTCAAAAGTTGATGATGATAGAATTTATAATTGGTTAAATGATAAAGAAGCAAAAAATTGGGAGCCTTATCTTAATATTTTAAGAAAAAGAAACCCTTATCTTCTTGATCCTCTTGTAGAAGAGATTTTGATAGAGAAATCTGCTACCGGCAGGTCAGCATGGATACGATTATTTGACGAGACATCTGCAGCATTACGTTTTCCTTTCAAAAACAAATCACTTACTGAAGCTGAAATTTTGAACTTGTTATCTGACGCAGATCCAGAAACAAGAAAAATTGCAGGTAAATCACTTTCTGCAGTTTTAGAAAATAATAAACGTATTTTTGGAATGATACTTAATGTGATTTCTAGAGATAGGTTCATCGAAGATAACAAAAGGGGTTTTAAAAGAATTATGTCCTCAAGAAATCTTGACAATGATGTTGAAGATGAAGTTGTAGACAAATTAGTAAATACAGTTGATAAGGCTATGCCTAAACTTACCCATAGATATTATAAGTGGAAAGCTAAACAATTTGGTCAGACCAAGTTAGATTGGTGGGATAGAAATGCACCATTGCCTCATTCTTCTGAAAATTTGATAAATTGGTCTGAGGCTAAGGATATTATTTTAGATTCATTTTCTTCCTTCCATCCAGAGATTTCTAATCTAGCAGAATTGTTTTTTAAAAATAATTGGATAGATGCAAGCTTAAGAAAAGGTAAAGCATCAGGTGCTTTTGCCCATCCTTCTGTTCCATCATTGCATCCTTACATATTAGTTAATTATCAAGGCAAAATTAGAGATGTTATGACACTCGCACATGAACTTGGTCATGGTGTTCATCAAATTCTTGCCGGTAAAAATGGATTATTAATGGCAGAAACACCTCTAACACTCGCTGAAACAGCATCAGTTTTTGGTGAAATGTTGGTGTTTAGAAAATTATTGGATGAGAGTTCAATTACACAAAAAAAACAACTTTTATCTGGTAAAATAGAAGATATGTTAAATACTGTTGCTAGACAAATAGGGTTTCACCAATTCGAAGTCAAATTTCATGAGGCAAGAATAAAATCTGAATTAACACCTGAAGAGATAAGTAATATCTGGATGGAGACACAGTCTCATGCTGTGGGTCCTCATATTAATCTTGGTGATGATTATAGGTTTTTATGGGGATACATCCCTCACTTTGTTCATACTCCATTTTATGTATATGCTTATGCTTTTGGAGATAGTCTAGTAAATGCACTTTGGTATGCATATCAACAAAGTGACAAAGATATTTTTTCAAATAAGTACATTGAAATGTTATCTTCAGGAGGGACAAAAACTCATAATGATCTTCTAAAACCCTTTAATTTAAGTGCGTATGAAAATAGTTTTTGGGAAAAAGGTATTACAATGATAACTGGATTAATGGATGAGCTTGATGATTTGAATAATTAACTAATTTTTAGAGGTTTCAATTATTATGAATAAAGATATTAGAATTCAAGATGAACTGAGCTCTTCTATGACAGGTGGAAGACTCAGACGTTATGCAAAGGTAACTTCTGCAATGGGTGGGCTTGCTGCAAGACTGGCTGGAGAAAGATATTTAGGAATTAAAATAAACAGAGAACAGCATGCTTCTGATTTGAGAGCTGCCTTAGGAGGGCTGAAAGGTCCACTTATGAAAGTCGCCCAAATTCTTGCCACAATTCCTGACGCTCTCCCTAAAGAGTATGTTAATGAATTATCTCATCTTCAAGCAGATGCTCCTTCAATGGGTTGGCTTTTTGTTAAAAGAAGGATGAAAGCTGAATTAGGAGAAAATTGGCTTACTTATTTTAATACCTTTGATAAACAAGCCTCTGCTGCAGCATCTTTAGGTCAAGTTCATTTTGCTGAAGACATCAATGGAAAAAAATTAGCTTGTAAGTTGCAATATCCTGATATGGGCTCAGCAGTTCAGGCTGATCTTAAGCAACTTAAACTAATATTTTCATTATATGAAAAATATGATTCTGCTATTTCTACTGAAGCAATACATGAGGAATTGTCTGATAGGCTAAAGGAAGAACTCAATTACTCCCATGAAGTTAAAAATTTAAAACTATATAGGTATATGTTGTCTGATTTTAATCAAATTACACTTCCTAATCCTATAGACGAATTATCTACAAATAGACTCTTAACAATGACAAGGATAGATGGTTCTAAAATTATGGATTTTATTGCCAAAAACAGTGATATCAAAATTAGAAATCAAGTCGCTATAAATATGTTTAAAGCTTGGTATATACCATTTTATAAATATGGAGTAATTCATGGAGATCCTCATCTTGGAAATTATACAATACGTACCGATGGAGGAGTTAATCTAATGGACTTTGGATGTATTAGAATCTTTAGACCAGATTTTGTAACTGGCGTAATTGAACTTTATAAAGCTTTAAGAGATGGAGATGAAGAACAAGCAGTAAATGCCTACAAAAGTTGGGGTTTTGAAAATCCCTCAAAAGAATTAATTGTTGTTTTAAATATTTGGGCAAACTTTATCTATCAACCTTTACTGGAAGATAAAGTTAGGTTGATCAATCCAAGTGAATCTGGACAATATGGAAGAGAAACGGCAGAAAAAGTTCATGAAGAATTAAAAAAAATTGGAGGTGTTAAACCACCAAGAGAATTTGTATTGATGGACAGAGCTGCCGTAGGATTAGGATCAGTTTTTATGCATTTAAAAGCAGAAATTAATTGGTATAGAGTTTTTCATGATTTAGTTGGAGACTTTGATGAAAAAGTTTTATCTAAAAGGCAAAGTAAAGCTATGATGCAATCAGGTTTAAATTTGGACTAAAATAATTAATTTATACTCTGTAAAATTGTATCCAAGGATTTCTTTGCATCTCCATATACCATTCTAGAATTTTCCCTAAAAAATAATGGATTTTCAATTCCAGAGTAACCTTTTCCTTGTCCTCTTTTTGAAATAAAAACCTGTTTAGCTTTCCAAACTTCCAAAACAGGCATTCCCGCAATTGGGCTATTAGGATCTTCTTGTGCGGCTGGATTAACAATATCATTAGCTCCAAGAATCATGACTACATCTGTATCAGGAAAATCGTTATTTATTTCGTCCATTTCAAGAACAATATCATACGGTACTTTCGCTTCTGCTAACAGAACATTCATGTGTCCTGGAAGCCTTCCTGCAACAGGATGAATTCCAAATCTTACCTCTTTGTTTTTTGCTCTTAGTCTTGATGTTAATTCAGAAACTGTGCTTTGGGCTTGTGCTACTGCCATACCATAACCAGGAACGATTATAATTTTGTTTGCATCATTTAATGCAGTAGCTACGGAATCTATATCTATTGGTTTCATTTCACCTTCAATATCCATTGTAGAACCTGTTACATCACCCCATCCACCTAAAATAACTGAAAGAAACTTTCGGTTCATAGCCTTACACATTATATATGATAGGATAGCACCAGAAGATCCAACCAAAGCACCTGTTACAATTAGCAGGTCATTTCCAAGCATAAAACCTGTTGCAGCTGCTGCCCATCCAGAATATGAGTTAAGCATTGAAACAACTACTGGCATATCTGCACCACCAATTGCTAAAACAAGATGAGCTCCTATAACAAATGCTATTATAGTCATTACAATTAAGGTCCAATAACCCTCATTATTCAAAAACATATATCCCAATGCTAAGCAGGAGAATAACATGATTAAATTCAATAAATGTCTTCCAGGTAAAATTAATGCCTTACCAGTTATCAACTCAGATAATTTTCCAAATGCCACTATAGATCCAGTAAATGTGATTGCTCCAATAAATACTCCAATAAAAACTTCAACGTTATGGATCATATACTGAGTAGAATTCATATCAGAGTGTGGCAACATGGCAGAGTTTATGCCGATAAAAACAGCAGCTAAACCTACAAATGAGTGAAGAGCAGCAACCAATTGAGGCATACCAGTCATTTGTACTTTTTTAGCAACAATTGCTCCAATTATAGAGCCTACTAAAATTGCAGCTATAAGCCAACTGAGCCATTCGGTAAAAAAAACTTGATTTCCATAAATTGTTGCAAAAATAGCAATAACCATGCCAACAATACCATACCAAACAGCTCTTTTTGCCTTTTCTTGATTGCTTAAGCCACCTAATGCAAGAATGAAAAGCACACTAGATGTTATGTATGAGGCAGTTAATAATCCAATAGTCATCTAATAATCCTTTTTAGCTTCTCTGAAACATTGATAACATTCTTTTTGTAACCATGAACCCGCCAACAATATTAATGGTGGCAATAAAGATAGATATTAATGCTAAAATACTTACTATATCGTTCTCAGTTCTCATTTGTAGCAAAGCACCAATTATAACTATGCTTGAGATAGCATTTGTAATAGCCATTAAAGGTGTATGAAGTGAATGAGATACGTTCCATATAACTTGATATCCTACGAAACATGATAAAATAAAAACAATGAAATGTTGCATAAAGTCTGAGGGTGCATAATAACCTACAAACCAAGTTAGAAGAGCACCAATTGCTAAAAGTAAGAATTGTAATTTACCAGCTTTTTTTTCAGCATTTATTTCATCCTGAGCTATCTCTTCTGGTGATTTTTCTTTTATTTTTTTAGTCTCATGTTTTGCAATAGCTGCAATTTTTGGTTTTGGTGGAGGAAAAGTTATTTTACCATCATGAACAACTGTAGCACCTCTTATTACATCATCTTCCATATTAGTAAAAGGTATTCCGTCCTTGTTTGGAGTTAAGTCATCAACCATGTGACGTATATTTGTAGAATATAAACTAGAAGATTGTGTTGCCATTCTACTTGGTAAATCTGTAAATCCAATAACCTTAACTTTATTTTTTGTTTCTATAATTTTATTAGGAAAGGTAACTTCGCAGTTTCCTCCTTGTTCAGCAGCTAAATCTACTATCACTGAACCAGGTTTCATTAACTCAACCATTTCTTTTGGCCATAACTTAGGTGCAGGCATTCCAGGAATTAGCGCGGTTGTAATCACAATATCAATCTCTGGTGCTTGTTTTCTAAATAATTCCATTTCTTTTTTTATGAATTCTTTAGAAGCAGGTTTTGCATACCCTCCTTCACCAGTGCCATCTGATTCAAAATCAAGCATTAAAAATTCTGCACCCATTGATTCAATTTGTTCAGCAACCTCCGGCCTTACATCAAAAGCTCTAACAATTGCACCCATAGATTGAGCAGTTCCAATGGCAGCAAGACCAGCAACTCCCGCTCCTATTACAAGAACTTTTGCAGGGGGAACTTTCCCAGCTGCTGTTATTTGACCGGTAAAAAATCTTCCAAATTGACTTCCTGCCTCAATTATTGCCCTATAACCAGCTATATTAGCCATAGAAGATAAAGCGTCCATTTTCTGAGCTCTACTAATTCTAGGTATCATGTCCATAGCTTGAGCTGTTACTTTTTTCTTTTTCAAAGCTTCAAGAAGAGGTTTATTTTGGTTAGGCCATATAAAACTAATAATGTGATGATTTAGTTTTATTTTTGATAACTCTGATTTTTCTGGGCCTCTTACTTTTAATATTATATTTGATTGCTTCCAAAGTTCACTTGAATTCTTAATGACTTTAACTCCAGCATTTTTATAATCTTGATCTGAAAAGTTAGCGTTAATACCAGCACCAGTCTCTAAAAGACATGTATAACCTAATTTTTGCAATTGCTTTGCACTTTCAGGTGTAAGCGCTACTCTGTTTTCGCCTTTAAAAACTTCTTTAGGGCAACCAATAATCATCTAATTTACTCCAAAAGATATTAAATAATTCTGACATTATTTAACTAATTCTTCTTTACTAGTATCAAAAAAAAACCGCAATTAGAAAATGCGGTCCATGCTTAAAGTTTATAATTTAGGCTTAGTATCCTTCTCTTTCTAACCTTTTCCTCATAAGTTTTCTTACTCTTCTAGTACTTTCAGCCATTTCTCTTGCTTTTTTTTCTGAAGGTTTTTCATAAGCTCTTCTGTTTTTCATTTCTCTAAACATGCCTTCCCTTTGCATTTTCTTTTTTAAAACTCTAAGAGCTTGGTCGACATTATTGTCTCTAACGGACACGTACATACTTTATACCCAAATTTGTTGTTAATAAGGAATGTCAAATAACACGATACATAAGGTAATTGCAAGTTATTTAATGTTTTTATTTATATTATATTGAATTTATACATATTATAAATTAGTAATAAATTAAACATTATAATGGTAAAAATAATGAAGGCTAATACATTTGATAATAACCAAATTAGAATAGATTTAATTAAGGCAATGTTAACACATGTCCCTTTCGATGGCTGGACTTGGGAAGCAATGGAACGAGGTGCTATAGATATTGGTTATGAAAAGAAAAAAACTTCTTCGGAAAGAATCAAAATTTTCAAAGATTTATTTAAAAACGGTTCCATTGATTTTATTGATATTTTTTCCGAAATAATCGACTTAGAAGTAAAACAAAATTATAATTCAATTGAAGCAAAACCTGAAAGGGTGCCTGAAAAAATAAAAAAAATTATTATGATTAGATTAAATTTGTGTCAGAAATATAAAGAGGCAGTTAGATCTTCAATTTCATTATCTGCAATTCCCGTAAACACAAAAATATCTTTAAATATACTTTATAGAACTTGCAATAGCATTTGGAGAATGGTGGGAGATAAGTCTACAGATTTTTCTTTTTATACAAGAAGAATATCCTTGGCTGCAGTATATACATCTACCTTGTTATTTTGGTTAAGTGATAAGTCCAATAATAATATTGAAACTGGATTTTTCTTAGATAGAAGATTAAAAGATATAAGTAAAATTTCTAGTTTAAAAAAACCACTTTCCAATTTAAGAAAATTCACAAATAATTTCAATGGTTTAAAAAATACTATTAACATTAAATCTGCTTTTAGTTTTTTAAAAAGATAGGTAAAATTAAAAACTCAAGCATTAATTAACTAAAAATTTATAAAAATGCCTATTAAAATACATGATAATTTGCCTGCAAGAAAACTTCTTCAAAATGAGATTGTAGACGTAATAGATAGTAGCACAGCAGAAAAGCAAGATATAAGACCTTTAAAATTTCTATTATTAAATTTAATGCCAAAAAAACTCGAAACTGAGGTGCAATTTGCAAGGTTACTTGGTGCATCTCCTTTGCAAATAGAATTAACTTTAATGACTACTGAAACATATTCACCAAGAAATACTAAAAAAGAACATCTGATTGAATTTTATAAAACTTTAGACGAAATTAATAATAATTTCTTCGATGTTCTTATAATCACTGGTGCACCCGTTGAAACTGTTCCTTTTCAAGAAGTTAAATACTGGAATGAATTGAAAGAAATTATTTCATGGTCTTCTAGAAATGTTTTTAGAAGAATTGGTATATGTTGGGGAGCTCAAGCTCTATTAAAAGTCCTTCATAATGTTGAAAAACACTCTATGGAGAAAAAATTATTCGGTGTTTTCGATCATAACTTAAATCAAGAAAAACAATATAGATTAATGCAAGGTTTTACAGATAGGTTTCCAATGCCAGTCTCACGTTACACACAAAATAAAAAGGACGAAATTATACAAACAGGTCTTGAGATACTAGCATTTTCTCCAATTTCAGGTGTAGGAATGGTCAGATGTCCCAAAACAAAGGATTTATTTATATTAAATCATTTAGAGTATGATGCTATCACTCTCAAGGATGAGTATTTAAGAGATAAGTCACAAAATACTCAAATAGATATTCCAGCTAATTATTTTCCAAATGATGATATTAGCCTTGAACCTATTAATAGATGGAGACCATACGCATTTTTACTATTTACTAATTTTATCAACGAAGTATATCAAGATGTTCCATTCAACTTCACAAAGTTAAGTAATTAAGAAATATTTTTATTAAAATGTCCCATTTTTCTACCGGGTTTTGCATTTTTTTTTCCATAGATATGTAATATATAATTTTGATCTTCATATATACTCATGTTATTTACGTCTTGACCAATTAAATTTATCATTTCCCATTTACCATTGGATTCAACATCTTTAACTGGTAATCCACATATCGTTCTAACTAAAATATCAAATTGGCTAATATCACAACCATTTAGTGTCCAATGAAAAGAATTGTGTGGTCTTGGCGCAATTTCGTTAAATACTATACTTCCATCTAACAATTCAAATAACTCGATAGCTAAAACACCATAAAAATTTAAATTTTTTGCTAATTTTTTTGCTTTTGTTTTTATGTCGATTTCAATGTTCGAATCTAAGTAGGTGGGCGCAGTTGTCTTTTTTAATACTCCATTTTCATGATAATTTTCAGATAGAGGGAAAAATCCTTCTGAGCCGTCAAGACTTTTGAAGTACATCAAAGAAATTTCTCTTTTAAATTCTAATTTTTCTTCCAAAACGCATTCTACAGACCCTAAGTTTTCCCAAGCTTCAAAAAAATTTGAATTTTTATCGATTTTTATTTGTCCCTTCCCATCATATCCTAAAGAGTTAGTTTTAAGTATTCCTTCTTTACTTAGGTTTTTAATTGAAGATATTAAATCATCAGTATTTTTTATTAAAAACCATTTTGGAGTGTTAAAGCCAGACTTAAGCGCCATTTCTTTTTCTTTAGATCGAATTTGTGCACATCTAAATACTAGACTGCTTGGCACTACTTTTGTTTGGTTAGATAATAACTCAAGTGATTTAGATGGAATATTTTCAAATTCAGAGGTTGCACAAAATACATCATTAGAAAATTCAACTAATTTAGTATAATCATCCCATTGACCATATGTAATTTTATCAGCAACAGCCTCTGCCGGATTATCACCTTTTGGACAATAAAGATGTGTTTTATATCCTGCTTTAGATGCTGATAAAGCTATCATCTTCCCAAGCTGACCTCCTCCAATAATACCTATTATATTTTCATTATTGGGTAAGATCGGAAAATTATTTACTTTAGTCATTTTTTAAATTTGGTGTAAGTGGAACATTTTCTGTTTGGGAAGAAAGCCAATTTGTTAGTTTTGCATCGATTTCTTTGTTAGACAAACTTAAAATTTTAGCAGCATAAACAGCTGCATTAATGGCGCCAGCTTTTCCAATGGACATTGTAGCTACAGGAACCCCACTAGGCATTTGGACTATAGATAAAAGACTGTCAAGGCCATTTAATGAAGAACTTTGAATGGGCACCCCTATAACTGGTAATTCAGTATGTGAGGCAACCATACCAGGAAGGTGAGCGGCACCTCCAGCACCTGCAATAACAACTTTGATTGAATTTTCCCGTGCATTTTTTGCAAAATCATACATTCTGTCAGGAGTTCTGTGTGCAGATATAATTTTAGTAGTAAAAGGAATGTTAAGTTTAATTAAAATTTCCTCTGAGAATTTCATAGTTTCCCAATCACTTTGGCTTCCCATTATGATAGCAACTGTTGGTGTCATATTTTGATTATTCATTTTTTCTCAAAAAATAATAAAAATTTTTATAAATTACACAAAATTAATTATTTGCGGGAATGCTTTGATCATTTTCAGCATCTAATGAGCCTCCAGCTTTTGTTATTGCTTCATCCAAATCCTCTTGGGTACACAAACTTAATAAAACAGGATGTTTAGCGGTAATGTTTGAAATATTCCAATGACTTCTTGTTCTAATTTTTTCGATTGTATCCTTCGTAGTTCCAATTAATTTTGAGATTTGATTATTTTTTACTTCAGGATGATTTTTAACAATCCAAGCAATAGCATCAGGTTTATCGCCTCTCCTCGCTAATGGAATGTATTTAGGACCTTTATTTTTATTTTTAGGTTCTGGCAATGAGGTATCAGATTTTGTAAGAAACAAAGAAGTATCCTTACAACATTTGTCAATTTCTTCTTGCGTAAGTTGTCCATTTAGTATCGGATCAAATCCTAAAATACCATGACCAACATCACCATCTGCAATGGCTTGAACTTCTAAAGCATGAAGACTACAAAACTCCGCAATTTGTTCAAAAGTTAGTGTAGTATTGTCTATCAACCAAACTGCTGTTGCTTTTGGCATGAGTAATGATGTCATTTTCTAAACTCCAATTAATCGTAACTGAATTAAAAAAATTCAAATTAAAATAATAATATATTTAAATAACATAAACTGAAATTTGTATCAGTTCAAAAATAATAATCCAGACTAGATTAAATAATTAAGTTTAAAGAAAACATTTGTCAATCTAAGAAGTTTAGATTTTTCTTGGAAGAGGAAGCATGTAACTAGGAAAATTAATTTTTATCTTTGAACTACAAAAATCACACTCTAATTTATTATTCTCTTCAAATAAATATAATTGAGATAATTTTATTTTGGCTATGCCATACCAAATATCATCTTCCTTATTTAATAACAATGTAATTACTTCACCAATATTTTGTGATTCTAGAAAAATTTTATTGTCTACTTTATCTAAATTTGAGAATGAGAAGTTTTTATTTTTAAAATAAATAGGAACATATTTTCGTTTTACTAACCCCTTATATTTAATTCTTGCATTAACCTCTTGGCCAATAAAACATCCTTTTTCAAAACTAATTCCACCTAACAAATCAAGATTAATTTCCATTGGAAGTGTTGTGTTGATTTCTATTTCTTTTGTTCCTTCAGGAATACAATTTTTATATCTGATCAAATCATACCAATTTGATGTGTAACTCTTATCTATTAAATCTATAGATTTTTTCTTATAATAAATTCTATTAATATTTATATTTGTATTTGAAAATCTTTTATCCCTTAGTGAATTTTCAGAACATTTTCGGTTAATTGACACATGAACATAATAATTAGTTTTTTCAATTTTTACCTCTTTCCTTAAGTTATACATATTTAATTTCTTAATCAACTCATCTTCACAAAACAAATCGTATTCAATAAGAAATGATTTGTCTTTTGAATATTTTGGAAAATCTAAACTTACCAGTATGTCATACAAAACTTTTCCTTGGGGAGAAAGTAATGCTGCAGGTATGGTTTCTAATAATTTTAGTTTAGAAATATCAGACGTTAAAATATTATTTAAAAAATCTAAACAATTTAATCCTGAAACTTTTAGAACTTTTCTATTTTCTAGATAAAGATTTTCTTTAGACATTTTTTAAATATTGATCTTATTAATTGCACTTAAGACTGCAAGTATAGGCGCTACAGTTATACTTGTATTAATCCCACATCCATAAATTGAGTCCTTGCCATCATTAATTTTAAGTTCAACATAAGCTGAAGATTCGGCTTTGGAGGTAGCACTTCTAGTGTTTTGACCAAAGTCCTCTAATGTAAATCGCAAATCAAAATTTTCTCTCATCCCATTTACAAAAGCTGAAATTGGCCCGTTGCCCTGAGAAGAAAACTGATACAGTTTATCATTGAAATTAACCTTTGCGTTAATTATTTCGAGATTGTCTTTGCTATTAGCGCCCTCAACTTTAAAATCAATTAATTGAAATGGTTTTTGCAGAATAAAATTCTCATTAAAAGTCCTCCATATAATGTCACTTGTAATTTCGTTTCCAGTTTCATCAGCTATCTTTTGTACTTTTGAAGATAATTCAACTTCCGCTCCTTTTGGCAGTCTTATTTGATAGTCCGATTCTAATAACCAAGCTGTACCCCCTTTACCTGATTGGCTATTAACACGAATTATAGCTTCATAAGTTCTTCCAATATCAGCTGGGTCAATTGGTAAATAAGGAACGGCCCATTTTTTTGTAGGTGATTTTTCCATATTATCCATACCTTTTCTTATTGCATCCTGATGGCTTCCAGAAAAGGCTGTATGTACTAAAGTACCTGCATATGGATGTCTTTGATGAACAGGTATTCTATTACAAAACTCAGCCGTATCAATTAGATCATTTATCTTGCTAAAATCTATATTAGGATCAATACCTTGAGTAAATAAATTCAGTCCAAGTGTTACAAGATCTACATTTCCAGTTCTTTCTCCATTACCAAACAAAGTTCCCTCAACTCTCTCTGCACCTGCCATTAAACCTAATTCAGTTGCAGCAATTGCAGTACCTCGATCATTATGAGGATGAAGGGATAAAATTACTCTTTTTCTATTACTAAAATTATATCCCATCCATTCTATTTGGTCGGCGTGAATATTTGGAGTAGACATTTCAACAGTCGCAGGAAGGTTTATTATAACAGGATTTTGCTCACTTGCTTCCCAAACATCTAAAACAGACTCACAAACTTCTAATGCATATGGTAACTCTGTTCCAGTAAAGCTCTCTGGGGAATATTGTAATCTAATATTAGACTTTTCTAATTTATATAATTGATCTGAAATTATTTTAGCCCCATCAGTCGCTATTTTTTTTACTCCGTCCATGGATTCCTTAAAAACAATTTCTCTTTGAAGGGTGCTAGTTGAATTGTAAAGGTGTATAATTGCATTTTTGCAATCTTTCAAACTTTCAACAGTTTTTTCAATTAAAGGTTTTCTGGATTGAGTTAAAACCTGAACAGTAACGTCCTTTGGAATATGATTATCAGTAATTAATTCTCTTACAAAATTAAAATCTGTTTCAGATGCAGAAGGAAAGCCAATTTCTATTTCTTTAAATCCTATTTTAACTAAATGTTTAAACATACGCATTTTCCTGACTGAATCCATTGGTTCAACCAGAGCTTGATTGCCATCTCTTAAATCCACTGAACACCAGATTGGTGCATTAGTTATGGTTTTATTAGGCCATTTTCTATCTAAAATTTTAACAGGTGGATATGCGCTATATTTTTCATATTTATTTTTCATAATTCTTTACCTTATACTAAGTTCAAAATTTAATTTATTTATAAGTAATCATCCCGGACTCCTTAGAGCACGGGTTTCTTAATAAATTTAGAACCTTAATAGGGATTGAATTATAGTTTTTATACATAATAACATAACAATATCAACTGTATGAATATTTAGTCAAGTTATTAGAATTTTAATACATTTTTAATATTGCAAAATATTTTTTTTAAAACTAATTTGCTGAATATATTCAAAAAATTTTTGTGGGAAATTAATGACAGATATTAATCTAATAAGGAATTTTTCAATAATAGCACATATTGATCACGGTAAATCAACCCTTGCTGATAGATTAATACAAGAATGCCAGGGATTAGCTGAAAGAGAAATGAAAGAGCAAGTTCTTGACAATATGGAAATTGAGAGGGAAAGAGGTATAACAATCAAAGCTCAGACGGTCAGGTTGTTATACAAGCATACTGATAATAAAACTTACACTTTAAATTTAATGGATACTCCAGGTCATGTAGACTTTGCATATGAGGTTTCTCGATCTCTCTCTGCATGTGAGGGATCACTTCTTGTAGTAGATTCTTCACAAGGAGTTGAAGCGCAAACTTTAGCAAATGTTTATCAAGCAATAGATGTAAATCATGAAATTGTTACTGTACTCAATAAAATCGATTTACCTGCTTCTGAGCCAGATAGGATTAGAAAACAGATTGAAGATGTAATTGGTCTACCGGGAGAAGACGGGATTGAGGTGTCAGCTAAAACAGGACAAGGTATTAAAGAAGTTTTATCTTCTTTAGTTGAAAAATTAGCTCCTCCAGAGGGTAACCCCAATGCTCCTTTGCAAGCTCTGTTAATAGATAGTTGGTATGACCCTTATTTGGGTGTGTTAACATTAGTAAGAGTTGTAAATGGAAGTTTAAAAAAAGGTCAAAAGATAAGATTTATGTCAACCAAAGTTTCTCACACTATTGAAAAACTTGGAATTTTTACACCTAAAATTATAAACGTTGATGAGCTAGGACCTGGAGAAATAGGTTTTATTACGGCTTCAGTTAAAACAGTAGCAGATTGTAAAGTTGGAGACACAATTACTGACGAAAGAAATCCAGTTCAAACCATGTTACCTGGTTTCAAACCCTCCGTACCAGTAGTGTTTTGTGGTTTATTCCCCATGGATAATGCTCAATTTTCTGATTTAAGAGAGGCATTAAGTAAATTGTCTTTAAATGACGCTTCATTTAGTTTTGAAGCTGAAACCTCAGCCGCTTTAGGATTTGGCTTTAGATGTGGATTTTTAGGCCTCTTACATATGGAAATTATAAGAGAGAGATTATCTAGGGAGTTTAATTTAGAATTAATCTCAACAGCACCATCAGTAGTTTATAAAGTTCATAAAAATGATAATACAAACGATCTACTGCATAATCCTGCGGATTTGCCAGATGTAAATCATATTAACTTCATAGAAGAGCCATGGATTAAAGCAACTATTCTGGTTCCAGATGAATATGTTGGGTCAGTTCTAACTCTATGTACTGAAAGAAGAGGAGAGCAGATAGATCTTACCTATGCAGGAGTTAGGGCTATGGTGGTTTATAAATTACCATTAAATGAAGTTGTTTTTGATTTTTATGATAAATTAAAAAGTATGACATCAGGTTATGCCAGCTTTGACTATCAAATTGATAATTATAAAAAAGGGGATCTTGTTCGCGTATCAATTTTAGTGAATGGAGATCCTGTAGATGCTCTTGCAATGATTTCTCACAGAGACCAAGCTGAAACAAGGGGAAGAGCAATATGTACAAGATTAAAAGATCTCATACCAAGACAACTATTTAAGGTTGCTTTACAAGCAGCAATTGGTGGAAAAGTTATCGCAAGAGAAACCATCTCAGCTATGAGGAAAGATGTTACAGCAAAGTGTTACGGTGGGGATATAACTCGAAAGAAGAAGCTTTTAGAAAAACAAAAAGCAGGGAAAAAAAGAATGAGAGAATTTGGAAGTGTTGAAATACCTCAAAATGCTTTTTTTGAAGCCTTAAAAATGGGGGATAAATAATTGGAATACGTTATAATTTAAAGTTTATTTTTGGGTCTTTTTCTTGATGATTTTTTAAGTCCTAAAGCAATAAAAATAAAACTAAATAGGGCTAATATAACTGCAGCAGGCATTAATAATATTGAAGATATAAATGGATGCCATATAAAACCTGAACAATCTAGAATATCTAATGCCGAACATGGATCAACATATCGACTTACTATTGATTCTGCAATTTGAAGGCTATTTGGTGCAAAATGAAACCAAAATTGGCCTAGTTGAGTAATTTCATTCTTACCCTCTATTTGTAAAACAATATCAAAATAATTACTTATTAGAGTAAGAATAAATGAACATATTCCAGATAAAATTAAAATTCTTCCCATTATCATTTTATAAAGCCCATTTATAATTATGAATTTAATCTAAAACGTATAAAAAATATTTCAATATAATAATAACTTATATTACCTTGCTCGAAAAAAAATGTTGATGTAAAATTTTAATTTTTGGAGGGGTGGCCGAGCGGTTTAAGGCGCACGCCTGGAAAGCGTGTTGGGGTTAACGCCTCTCAAGGGTTCGAATCCCTTCCTCTCCGCCATTAATTATGCATAAATACGAGTTTTTATTATATATAATTTCTTTTAATATTAACCATGTGTTAATAATAGATACAGTGATTACCGGCATTGAAATGTAAATTGTATTTTAAATGATTTTGAGTTTGAGATAAATTTTGTTTAAGTTATGTATTTTACAGGCTGGTCCAATAAACAAAGACCTTGTTCAAGATTATCCATCATACGATAAAATGTTTTCATCATTTTTAAATAAAAAAATTCAATTTTGGAATTTAGATGTTTATAATATTTATGAAAATATTTTTCCTGAAAACTTAACCATTTATAATGCATTCATTATAACTGGAAGTGCCTATGGTGTTTACGAAAATCATTCATGGATTAAAGAACTTTTTGAAGTTATAAAAAAAATTGTTCATCTTAAAACACCTCTGCTTGGAATTTGCTTTGGACATCAAGCTATTGCTCAAGCTTTAGGTGGACATGTGATAAAATCATCAAAAGGTTGGGGAATTGGCATAAAAGAAATTACAACAAAAAAATATAATTGCTTACTCGGTAATTTTAATAAATTAAGCCTTATATTCTTCCATCAAGACCAGGTTGTAAAATTACCTGATAATGCAGAATTAATAGCTGGTAATTCATTCTGTAATATATCTTCTTTTTCAATAGGTGATTCAGTTTTGGCTCTTCAGGCTCATCCTGAGTTTAACAAAGATTTTAGCTTAAAATTATTATATGCAAGAAAGTCTAGCATTGAGCCTGCAACATATTTAGAAGCCATAAATGAACTTGCAACATTAGAGCATGATGGTAAACTTATCACGCCAAATATTATCAATTTTCTGGAACAAAAGTTCTAAGAATAAATTTTAATTACCGAAACCTTTTTAAAACTAAATCAAGGAATTAATTTTGAGTAATTGTGTTTTTTGTAATATACCAGAAGAGAGCATTGTGAATAATTATAAGCATTTCTTTATTATTAGAGACTCATCTCCAGTTACAAGCCTTCATTCATTAATTATACCCAAAAGACACATCGTGAGCTATTTTGAGTGTAATAAAGAAGAATATGATGAAATACCGTTAGTTCTAAATACCCAAAAAACTGAGTTAAAATTAACAGATGACGCCATTACTGGTTTCAATATTGGAATGAATATAGGCGAGGATGCTGGACAAACAGTTTTTCATTTCCATATTCATATTATTCCAAGACGAAAAGGTGATATTTACAACCCTAAAGGAGGAATAAGAGGCGTTATTCCAAACAAACAAAAATACTAAATTTTTATTTAAATTTATTGATAATTTTACCGATCTAACAAAATTACTTTACATGTTAAGTATATTAAAATATATATTGAAAATAAATAGGTGATACATGTATAAATTCTTAATTTCAGCTGTAATAATTATTTCATACAGTTTTGTTTCATTTGCCGATCATGGTCCAAAAAAATTGTGGAAACGTCAAATCGTTCCTTATTTTGATGTCCATGAAACGAAAAAGTTTGGTCCTTTTAAAATAAATATTCATAGTTATGGTGAAAAACAAAATCTTGATAGTATCAATTTCAAAAAAGAAAATTTTGATAAAATTTTTAAAGATAAATTCAATTTAGCTGCATTAATCAGAAAAAATAATGATTTAGTGTATGCAAGATTTAATAAAAAAAGAAATATTGATAGCAATACAATATTGCACGGTATGTCTATGGCAAAAACAGCATTGTCTACGGCAATAGGTAGTCTTGTTTGCAACGGTAAAATTGAGTCATTAGATGATGAATTAGGTAAATATTCCCCTTTACTCAAGCAAACTCCATACTCTAAAATAACTATAAGAAACACACTGCAGATGAATAGTGGAGTGGCGCCAATACAAAATGATTATAAGCTGAGAAGAAAGATGAACCAAATGGCAATGGGCATGAGAAAATATGAAGGAAAAGCAAGTATGCTTAAGGCTATTTCAATTTTAAAGGGTAATGACAGAGAACAAGGTTCAAAACATTTTTATTTTTCATCAGACCCATTTGCTCTTTCTATTATGATTACTGAATTAACAAAAAAACCAGCAAGTCAAATTTTTTATGAAAATGCTTTTAAAAAATTTAGCAAAAACAAATTCATGCATTGGGTTTCAGATAAAAAAGGAATTACAGTTGCTCAAGCTAGATTGACAATGAGTGCATTAGATTGGTCTAACTTTGGTCAATTTGTTCATGATGAGATGATAAATGACACTTGTTTAGGAAAATTTTACAAAGAAGGTATTACAAACGCAGTTGAAACAAAAAGAGAAGGTGTCAAATATGGATACCAATTTTGGGTATACAATGTAAATGGCGTTCCAACGTTAACCATGACAGGTCACGGGGGTTTTTTCAATGTAGTTAATACTACTAACAACACAATATTGACTATGTTTTCTGTAGATGAAAACTATAAATACGGAAATTTATTTAGCAAAGGAACAATCTCTAAAATAGCTAGTGAAATTAATTAAATATTTATTATGCACTACATATAATCAGGGTACTAATAATGAAAGACAATAAAATTAAGCCTGCTCTTATTATAAAAACAGTAGAAAAGGTTTTATTAGGAATTATAGCTATTTTAACTGTAATTGCAGTTTTGCAAGAAATTTATTCTATATATAATAATGGTAAAGTGCAATTAGCTGATTTATTGTTATTATTTATATATACTGAAGTTCTTGGAATGATAGGTATATTTTATGTAAGTAATAAAATACCTATTACATTGCCATTGTTTATTGCTATGACTGCAATAGCAAGATTAATAATACTTCAAGGCAAAGGTATGGAACCAATTATACTTCTTTATGAAGCTGGAGCAATACTTATAATTGCATTGGCTTGTTTAGTAATAAGATTTAAACCATTAAATACTTATATTTATCAATCTGAAGATGAGGATTTATCAAATAAGTTAACAAAATAATTAATCGATTTTATTATATGTTATCCTAGAATTCGAAAATGCAATAAGATTTTAGAAAATGAAAGAAGATTATAAAGTAGACCCAAGAAATATACACGTTGATCAGCGTAAAAAAGATACAAGGCGTGAGGCATGGGACAGAGATGTTATGCCAGCTGACTGGAAAAAGTCAGAACCAAAAAGTAATAAAAAAATATCAAATGCCGCACCAGTATTTGTGTTTGCCTTCTTTTATGTTTGCATATTAGTTATGATTGATTCAATTAAATAAATATTAGCAAATAAAATGAAATTTTTAGAATTTAGTCTTCTCATAGATCAGAATGATTTATGAAATTATTTCATCAGTATTATTATCAACTATAACTGGATTTTCATAAAATTTTATATCAGGTGATGAGAACCTCTCCGTAATCCATTTAACTCTATCTTCATCAAACCAACTTTTTGCATTCTCAATATTATTAAAGCAATAAACACCACCTGCTAAATTTTTTGAAGTATCACATATATAATTTTTTCTAATTAAACCTGGGGTGTCCTTGTATATGGGAGATGTTTCTAAAAATTTTTCTTTTAACACTGTGTCAGTTAATTCAATATCTATCTTAAAAGTAACAATTGCAATTATCATAATAAATATCCTAAATACTAATTTACACTATAACTTAGTAAGCTCTTCTGAACTAAATTCGTGTACTACTATACCACGACTTCCAACTACTTTAGTTATAAATGTTTTAACCATTGGAATATAATGTTTTTCTAACAAACTTTGGCATGCAGCAAACGCTTTTTCATCTCTATACTCAAATAATATTCCAACTCTATGAACACCTTCTTTATTCCAGAGTTTAGTTAAAACTCTTCTTAACATTCCAGCCTTAGTAAATTCTTCTACAACCTTAGGTGTAAAAATTTCATTTTGTTTAGTAATATATTGTTCAAGTTCATGGTCTGACATAAATTCTCTTGTAGTATAATTTATTAATTTCGATGACGTCATAAAATTTCCTATTTAAAAAGTTAAACTAATTAACTTTAGATTATTTTAAGGTCTAATAATTGTAAATACACCATCTGATTGAATGGTTAAGTTATGCAGTTGAATAGTATTTTAAATTAGTCTTGAATAACACTTGAAATAGCATACATTTTCCATCCATCACGTGTTTTTGTAAAAGCATAAAATGCAGTATATTTTTCTATTACTGATTTATCTTTTCTTATCCTTGTACCACTACTAATCACATGACCTTTTTTAGAATTCACACCATGTGTGTAAGTATTTGTGTCAATGGTAGTGTCCCATTGTTTGCTCTCCATCATTTCTTTTGGTTTGATTGGGAATGCATCAAGTGATTTACTTTCTCCATCAGCTATATACGTAATAGGAAACTTGACTAGTGAATTAATACCTTCCATATCGTTTTCTAAAAAATATGCTAAATAATTATTATAAGCTTTTAGAACTTCTTTTTCATAATTCTTACTCATCAGATGGTACCCATTCAGGCAAAGGCTCTCCTCCAGTATAATGGTTATGTGCTGGTGTCTCTCTAAATAGACAATATACATCTTCTTTAGTAATATTTAGTGTTTCTTTAAGAACTTCAGATATACCATCAACAAGCGCTTTTTTTCTTCTTGCATCTCGCCCTGGTCTTAAATCAACATCTATAACTGGAAGACCATCACCTATATAACCAAATGCTTCTCTAATAGAGACATAATCATATTTAACTTCTTTAGGAGCTAGTGTTTTTAATACAACTTCTCTTACTTTACTGTGTATTTGTTT
>CABZWX010000016.1 GCA_902529515.1 uncultured SAR116 cluster alpha proteobacterium
TCTCAATCATAATAAAACATAGATAACCAAGTTTTTTCTAACTCTATAAAGAAACTCAGTACCAGAGCTCCTAGAGATATTAATTTTGGGGTGCTATTAAACCACCCAACGAATTCTTGTCCCTTTATAATTGTGTTGATCGGCTAATGTACATAATATTGCTACAGGTGAGATTAATTAATGGCACTAATTACGAAAGTTCAAAACCTTTGATAAAACTAAGGATAAAGGAAAGTATAAGTACCATCCATCAAAATCCTAACATTATCATCACTGCTAAAATATATTTTCTATTTAATGTTAACTAAATACCTCTCAGCATTGCGATATGACGCAAAATAGGATGGGCAATATAGTAGGTCTTACCTTCATCACTGGATTGGACGACCTCACTTTTAAAACAACCGTTACGTTTATAATCTTGCACAACCTCAATCAAAAGACTGGTTCTAAACTTAATATCCAGATAAAAGTCAATATCAGTGCCGGGCTCAGGTGTTGGATATTGCTTCTCGCCCACAATCACGCCAGTATCAATATTCTTGTCCAGCAGAATGGCGGTTGCCCCACATGTGTCATTGTTGAGGATGGCATAGTAAATAGTTGTACTACCTCGATACTCAGGCAAAACTCCAGAGTGGATATGCAAAAGACTGTCAACGGAGTTGAGAATAAATGGTTTTACAATTTGGCCACCATAACCAGAGTAAATGACAAGTTTAGATTGATCAAGTGCCAATGCCTCTTGAAGCTCTTTAGAATTAACATCGGCCATATAGGTGCTGACTTGAATGTCATTGTTTCTACAAAAGGTAATTATTCGACGCGCCATCTCACCCGCTTTATCAATCTCACGTTGTCCAGGATGATATCCCTCATCATTGAGAATGAAGACTTGATTAATTTCAATACCTACACGTTGTAAACCTTTTAAGTATTCAATGCTTCTTAGGGTTGCTGCAGCAATAATTGATATGGATACTAAACTCACTTAGTCACTTTCAATTTATCCATCAACGCCTCAATAATCTCCAATTCTTGCTCAAGTAATGAAACAAACTTTTTGACATTTTCGGCTGTATCAAGGGTATCCAAGATTGAAATCAATGTATCGCCAACCTTAAGCATGACATTGATGAAACGGATATCCTGACGGTGCCAATATGCTTTAATTAATACGTCATAAAACAGAATATGAGTCTCAAGCGGTGCAAGGTCAGAGGAATCCTTGAGCGGATAACTATTTCTTAAACGTTTAGCCACTTCAAAACGCCTTAAATAGTGTTCGAGGATAGTAAGTGCACTGTCACACTCTCCCTGCTCCAACTTATACTGAATCTCTATCAATTTGAGATGGGTTTGGCAATCAGGCTGAACTTTAGTAGCCTGAAATTTATCAAGACTCATATTCCGCAGGGAGGTGATCGCCTCTCTCCTACATGCAAAGTAAGCCATAAGGAATGCCATGCCTCCAAAGGGGGTATACATGTAACTATTAGGATATTTAAAACGATTTTCATCACAATACGAGTACATGAATGTTCAGATCCTTCGCATAATCTTATTAAAGGTAGATTCAATTCCATCCTTCATGTCATCGCCGGTGACTATTAAATCAGGATTTGGAGGTCTTGGAAATTCTATATCAAATCCTACAAAGTTATCCAATTTACCGGCAACCGCCTGTTTATAGAGCCCTTTGGGATCACGTGCTATAAGTTCACTCATTGGCACATCGAGAAAAATCTCAAAGTAGTTATTTAAGTTTTCACGGTTCCACGCCTGCCATTCAGGAAAAATTGATAACACTGCAGCGATGACATCAATATTTTCCTTATCAAAGAATTTGCACATATGCGAAATTCGCTCTGCATTTTTATAACGCCCCTGGATCGTATGATCAACATCGTTTCTAAGCATGTCCCTGACATGATCGCCGTCCAGAAACACGGTGCATTTATTATTTGCTTTGCGAGCCTGATAGATCTTTTGCCCCAAAGTTGTTTTTCCTGAGCCAGACATCCCAATTAACCAAATAATCAAACTATCTACCTTATCTCATCTAAAAGTTGTCTTACTTTTTCTGTGATAATATCTGCTACCAACTGATTCCCATACCTAGAAAGATGTCCACCATACATGTCATGAGTATAACATCGACCGATTTTGTCCTGAGAAGTAAATATATCGGTCAGGTTTAATACATTGGTGAACTGGGACAATCTATCCAATAAGGGCTGATAGTAAATACCATAACGTTCAATCAATTCAATATCTTGCAATTGTGGAACCATACAAAAAAGAAATTTGCTGTTATGTTGTTTGGCAACAGATTTAGCACGGGAAACCAAGGCCTCCATCAGTTTATTAGATGAATCATCATGGTAAAGCGACATGCTAATTTGGTGGTTTTTTCTAAGTATCATTTGGAACGGCCTGTCAATTACTTCAGGCAAATTAGAAATCTTAGCCTTTAAAAGAGCCAATAACAGCGGGCCATTTCTTGGAAATGATCGAGCTAATGAAAAGATATAAGGGAATGTTAATATATCATGCTTGAACTTTGCATTATAGAAATAATCATTTAACTTAATTTCATCTAGGTAATCAGCATATTTTAGATATTTTTCTTTTTTGTCGATTAAGTTCTTTTGGTAAATTAACTGATCACCATTGAGCAAAAATCTTGGCTTAAATGCAAGTGTATTTCCATATTCACTGTAATGCTTCCAAGTGGTTTGTATACGACATATAGTTTCAGGTACAACCATGATAATCGTCAATTGACTTGGATGCTTGGACAACTCGCGTTGCATTCGCAAGATTGCCTGATCAAGTCCATAGTTTCCAACACCAAAATTGAGAATATTGAGGTCTATTTGCTTTGAGACTAAATGTGACCAAGTCTCATCGTCATTTACCTGACGACCAAACGCATAAGAGTCACCAAAAAGAGAGATTGCTGGATATTTGTCATCATAGCCTGGATTGCTTCGGGCCCCGAGCGCATTCACTGTAAATTGAGTCTTTTTACCATTACGACCTTTCTCCTGACCAGAACTATGGGGTTTCCGCACCCAACCCAACTCTGGATCCATACCTTTTTTTGCAAATTTCTCTAGTGCTTTTCTATCTAGCTTAGGTAACTCATCCTTAGCCATAATTAACCACTGAAAACTAGATCGAAGCCTACTTAATCCAAGCCAGAGCAGCAACTCAAGCAGCATCCAACATACAATAATTATTGTAACCAGCCACATATCTTAGCTGATTAGTTACTCACCCGCTCAATATCATTGACAACAATCTGAGCTAACTCCGCCAAACTTTTACGTGGCTGGTTATTATCAATAACTATATTCGGGTTCTCAGGCTTTACAAATTCAATATCGACACCTACAACATCCTTTGCATCTCCATTGAGAGCCTTGCGGTACATGTGTTTCCTGTCTCTTAGTAACAGGTTTTTCAAAGAGACATCTACAAACACCTCATAGTAACAATCAATATTGTCTCGATTCCATTTTCTAGTCTCTTCAAAAATAGAGAGAATGGCGCAAATTACTACCATACCCTGATCACTTAAATATTTGCATAATCTAGACAAACGCTCTGCATTACTTTTTCGATTATCTAAAGAATAGGATAGACCCCCTCCTAAAATTTCACGAATATCACCACCATTTAAAACTAAAACGTTGTTGTTTTCTTTTTCTAGTATCCTCCTGATCTCTTCCGCTAAGGTGGATTTACCGGATGCATACATCCCCACCAACCAAATTACCATTGCATAAATCCTTAATTTGACACTTTCAGCTCAGCGATATTTCTGCACGTAAAATCTTTTCGGCCAAGTTACGATCTTCGACCGAATCGATCTCCACCCAATCATTTTGATGATATGAAGGGGTAATACAGACACCACCTTCAATCATAGTCATTAGCAGATCAGTCATATACATCATATCGAAACCACTAGTACCATTAAGACGATCAAGGTAATCATTCAATACATTGAGCCCTGCACCTTTAAATCGCATTAATCCGATATATTGAGCCTCGATTTGATCTAGTGATTTAACCTTCTGCCCAATTGAAGAGATGCAACCGGCATCATTGACAACGAATGACTCTACATCGTCTAGTGGATTAGCCAAACGTAATTTCCAATAACGTAAAAACTCCTTGTCTGCTGAAACGATAATATCCGAGCTAGACTTTAACAACTGCTCTAGCACTGGCTGTTTATAAATGATGTCTGCATAACTGATTATAACATCATCAATCAGCCACTCTTTTGCACAATAGAGGGATGCAACCATATTAGTTGTATTCCAACGCTCATTTTCGATCTTGTTTAAACGAACACATTCAGAGGAGATTTTGTCTTTTAGGTATCCGCAGACTACGATAATTTCATTGACACCAGCTTGTTTTAGAGTTTCAAACTGATGTTCAAGTATCGGTTTACCATTTACCTCCACCATACCTTTTGGGCAGTCATCGGTGTAAGGTCTAAGTCTCGATCCTACTCCAGCTGCCAAAATAATTGCTTTTGTCAATTTAAATCTCTCTTTGTTTGATCAATTAATTCAAGTACAAGTAATTTATCTATGTCAGCAAAAACCTTATTCCGTTCAGGGTGCCACATAATGCCAACAATCGGGTGTTGATTGTGGGCGAATGCTTCAATCACAAAGTCGTCTGATGTAGCCAATATTTGTAGATCAGAACCCAATGTCTGCGCAGTGATGCCAAGTTTATGAAAAGAATTGACGCTAATAATCCCACTAAGAATATTGTCAAATCTTGACTTTTCAAACCTCACATTATGCTTTGAAGCAACATGCCTCTTTTTGTTTACAATTTCCAATAAACCCCCAAAATGATAGTTTATCAGCTGCATACCCCGACATACCCCAATCAAAGGAACTCCTTTTGTTATGCAAAAATCTATAACCCGATACTCTTGAAGATCGCGTTCTTTAGAAGCGTCATCACTTTCATAGATTGGGATACCTTTAGGATCAACAGTCACATCATTACCTCCAGTCAGTATGACTAGATCAACCATTTCTAATAGTGTACCAATTTCTGAGAAGGTATTGGGCAATAAAATAGGTATTGCCCCCCAACTCTCTAGCAATTGCGACCACTCCTGGCTAATTGCATCACGCCTCTCAGCATAACCTGCTGCTGTGACAACGCGCATACTGATCCCGATCTTTAGTGTGCGGTGCATGGCCGTATAATCTCCCCTGCACAATCAATTTCAATAGTATTCTCATTGACCAATTTGTCATAGATTGAAGTGCCGCAGCCAATGGCAGCTGGGATATTGAATTCAGCGCAACGGATTGCCATATGAGAATTCGCACCTCCATACATAGTCACTAATCCAGCTATCTTATGGGTAAAGATCCAGTCAAACCCGGGATCAGAACTCTTAATCATGACAATTTTGTTGGCAATAGCTTGGTTTTCATTGTCATCAAGGCAAATCACATCAGAAACGACCCTATGTTTTGTGACAAAATTTGGTTTTGACTGTAGTTGGTGGTAAATATGAATGTCTGTAAATTCAGTAATGATGTCGGGGAGATTTAGAGCCTTTTCATATATATAGGCCTCTTTGTTATCACTGATTTGATTTTGCAACCATTTTCCAAACTCATCCACTGCAACACTAGAATCCCACCTTAATAGTGAATGAATATCGATGTAGGCCATATCTGCTCGCTCAATTCCGAAATCTCTACCTAACTGTTCTATCATCTTCAACACAAGGCTGACCACCTTTGTAAAACCAAATTTAGCATCTTCTCGGCCTCGAATTGAATCTTTGATAAATTCTATCAGTTGACCACTGTTTGATTTAAGGCCATGTTCTAGCATTAATTGATCAATCTTTTTCAGCTTTTCCTGAGGTATTACGTGTCCTGATTTTAAGACGGCCTGTGGGACTTCAATCTGATTTAAATAGGATGAGGGATCTTCATCATAGCGCTTAGAATTAATATCATAAGTTCCTGGTCGAAGATGACCATACTTCTGCAAAAACTCATCGATAGTAAGATCTTTATTATGCACCTTTTTATAATCTTTAATGACTTCAGAAGTAATAGTTTGAATGCTACCTTTCAATTCACTCTGATCCTCTTCGGATAATATGCCAATTTTCACCATTGATTTAAGTATAGCAGTTGCTATGAACGCCATACGCGCCAAATTAGAAAATGGGAGCACACCATTGGTAATGCAATCTTCTAACAACTTTTTAATAGTGAAAACATCAACCGGTCCAGATAAGTTTTGATCAACTCGTTGGGCAAGTCTGGCAACCTTATTGAGTTCATCGTCGAGCAAAAAAAATTGTTGTGAAATATGTGAATCTGTCAATGTGCGGAGTTCCCCGGTAAATATTTTAACCTCTTTTTCAGTCATTCCAGAGTGTAATAGTGTTTGCATAAGGTTATCCAAATCAAAGGTATAACATGTAGGAACAATCTCAAACTCCACTTTATCGTGCTTTTCTGGATGCTGAATCAGTTCATTGATCCAGACATCTACCAATCTCTCTCGAAAATCTTCAGAGATCACACGTGGAACAAAGGATTTGAAACTACTGCGAACATTTATATAAGGCTTTCCTCCTAAACTTACCATCAGTCGTTCAGCAGTTGGATTGTAGTAACCACACTCCCCTCTGGAAAGTCGCCAGGTCGAATCTGTAATCAGATACTCATACATAGACAATGCTAGTGGGTTGGGAGAAGTTGATATCATTTCAGCAGGATTCCAGTCAGTCATATTTGAAAAGACTGTCTTTCCATTATAGGCATTTGCATCCTTTACATAATTCTTGATGTGTTCCAATACTGCTGAGAATTTATCATAATTCAGTTGTTCCCAAGTGTTTGCTGCTGCCATAGGTCGTACCTGGAAAATATGAACAGTATCGTCATTTAACATAGCAAACTCAATATCAAGACTGTCGCAGGAGAGGGCATGTTCAATTTCTTTACAGGCAATGATCAATTTTCTGAAATTATTATCCAAATGCCCTTCATCAACACCGCGATAGACAACCAATGTTTTGAGGTTATTAGTATCGCCACTGGTTACCGAATCGGTGCGCCCGGATTCGGCATCATAATTAATAATGTAGTAAGGTGTTCCTGTATGCAGATCACGCGTAAAAAGAACACCAGACAAGTGAATATCACTTATAAATTGTTGAATTAGGACTTGATTTCGACCTAATTGATCATCATTATAGTCTTGTATCTTTTTATAGCTATTTATAACATCATTGATAGCAGATTCAAGTCGACCGTTAATTGAAATATCAACATTCAGTACAGAATAGAACGCACCCGCTAATGACTCATCCCAACCATCCTCAACAATTGAAGATGAACGAACCACTACATGGCATCCGGCAAATTGCTTTTGCACTTGGGTAAGAATGTGCTCCTTATCACCATCCCATTCTGCGACAGTGAACATTATCAAGTCTGATATACTTGATTTTTCCAACACAAAACTCAATCGTTGTAGCGTTTGTGCTTTTGTTCCCAAAACAAACCTGGACAACTGCTCACTCTTTTGCAGAGTTAGGACATTACCTGAGGTTTCAAAAGCTCTAGCGCACAAACCCTGCTCAATTAACTGATGGATAAAATCAGTAATACGAATTTTTTTCAGATCAACTGAATCATGAAAAAACTCAGGAGGATCACTCCTTAGTTCATTCCAAATTGAAAGCATCAAATATTTTGCTGATTGACTAATCCGCACCACCCCAGAGAAGGCGGCATGCCAGTTTTCCTTATCTAAGAAACGGCCACAGGTAATAACCTTCTCTCCATCTAATTGTATCTTCTCTGTCGTCACTTGGTGTCGATAGCTCTCGCTTGAATTCAATAACCAAAAATCATTGGAAGCCAGTATCACATCATCCTCAGAACTGCTCATGAACTGCTTACAAAACTCCTTATGAAATACTACCCAGGGATAGATAAAAAGTATATCGTCAGTGATTTGATTAAAGACCTCCATTATTGCATCGGTAATTCTAGTATCCTCAGTAGGTAGAATTCGTGCTGAACCAAGATGATTCCTCAGTGTTTCATATTGTGTTAAATGGCAGATAATAACTATGTTGTTGATTAAAGAGCGGTCTATACCCGCTAATGACCAGTCCAACAGCCTTAAACCAGCTTCAGCCCCGCTTACGTCTTTAATCAAACCTTTTGGCCAGAAAAAATCCCTCCAACCCTGATAAGGAGCAACTAAAACTGCTGTTGAAGGTTTAATACTAGTATGCTTCATATTCAATAAATCAGATCCAGTCTGTCTTATAGTCCTCAATCATTTCATCCATCAACTCTAGATAAGGAGCTGTGGCCTCTTTATTGATAATTTCAAGTTTCATTTGTCTTTTATCCGTCTTTTGAGTCCGTGGACATCCTTGCTTATGGATGGCGGCCTTAGTAGTTTTTGTAGTTTTAGTTTGTAAAAAACTGGCAAGCTGCTCGATATAATTGTATGTATCAACCACAAAGTCCTCAAACCGAATCACCTTGATCTGCTTCTTATTGCTATCTGTAAGGGCCTCATAAGCGGCTCTATTGGCAATCTGTAATCCATGTAACATTTTGATTATTCTATCCATTGGGCTAATCTCTAGATACTCTTTCGCCCATCCATTCGCATAAAACGGTACCGCCTGTTCGTTAAATTTGATGCATGGTGTCAAAACCATTGGGTCGGTACAATAACGTGTTCCCCAGTTACGCCTTCTCCAAGCATCAATAAGATCAACAGGATCACGAATGATTTCAATCATTCTGAACGTCTCAGGCCAAGCATCCAGCAATAGATCAACAAACCTCATCTGATCATGACCTTGATTTTGATAAATCGGATTTTCTTGAAGAATACGTTCAACCGTCTCTTCACCCTCCTTATCAAAAAGTCGTCTAAAATATTTCATGCGATTAGGGCTTTTAAATACACTTGAATGATCACTCCATCGGAAATTGGTGTCTCTAGACAAATAGCTTGCATAAACAAATTCGTCAGCCAATGTGCGCAACATATTAATTGCACAATTTCTTTCAATTTTACCAAAATAGTAAGAGACTGAAATGAAGTCAAAAATACCTTCCATTCTTTCAATCTCAACATTTTCAAAACTTGCAATTATAGGTGAAATCAAGGATTTTCCACATCTTGCAGTTCCGTTCACCAACACGAAATTTGATAATAAATTTTTTGGTCTATAAAACTCGATCATATATAATCTTTAAAAATACAATTAAATTAGCTTTACCAAACACCCCAGCCACCATCGACGCTGATTACCTGTCCAGAAACATAGCTAGATTGGTCACTAGCTAGATATGCGAATACTCCACGGAAATCGTCTTCAGTTGCCATTCGATTAAGCGGGGTCTTGCTCACATAACGTTCAAAAAAGACTTTGGGCTGATTGCGAAAGATTCCCCCGGGTGAGATAGCATTCACTCTTATCTCTGGAGCTAATGTTGTTGCTAACCATCGTGTCAATTGAGCCAATCCACCTTTGCTTGCGGCATAGGCTGCAGGATTGCCCATTTCCGTTCCTTCATAAAGCCGCCAATCTGGGCCGTGTTCTCCATAGATTGAGGTGATGTTGATTATGTTGCCACCTTTTGCGACTCTTAATTCAGGTGCAAAAGCTTGCGAAAAGTGAAACGGCGCGGTTAAGTTGACTTCTAATGCGCGACGCCAAGTCGCCAACGATTGCGTTTCAAATGGGGTCACCCAACCTTCTAATTCAGTTGCCCCTCCAAACGCAGCATTGTTGATCAAGCAATTCAATCCTTTGCCATCAGATTTAATTTCTTGAATTGCGTAATTACGTTCTTTTTCGGATTCCAAATCGCACTCAATGCAAAAACAATTTGCTTTCCATTGATGCATTAGATCGCTCTGTATACTTCCTAACTGCGCACCAGGACGATCTAAAAGTACAATGCAAGCACCCAGTTCTGCTAAGGTTTCTGCCATAATGCGGCCGATATGCCCCGCACCGCCAGTTATTAGCACACGGCGACCAGACATATCACTTAGTTGTTTTAGTGTTGTCATTTTTTAATTTGTGCGTCCAAATAAAAACTCCGCCATTTCGAAATCCAGTAAAGAGTCTATATCAATCGATCGCTCAATTGGCACGCGCACAGCTTTCACGCGGCCTGCAAAGATTGATTTTTGTGTCATTACAAATTCAGGATCAGCAACATAGGCTACTGTAGTCATATCAAGAATCTCGGGTGCATCTTGCCTGCGACTGATACCGCTCGATGGAGGAATAACCAATTCAGCAAATCCGTTTGAACTCATTGTCACCATATTAAAGAAAGGGTTTCGATGAGCATCGGTTACTGTAATTACAACATCTGCATCTTTTTCATAAAAGCGCTCAAGACATCTTTCAATGTCTTCAGGTTGCCGTAATGGCGCAGTAACAGGAACGGACACCATCGCATCGGGAAACGACCCTTCATCACTACGAACAAATTCCAGTGCATGTTGCCAGGACAACCACTCTGGGGAGTCATCTTTAGCTAGGAATGATGGGCGCTTAAACGGAGTTTCTGCACCATATTTAACTGCAACTTCTGCAATTTCATCTGAATCTGTCGAAACAATCACACGTCTTATTCCTTTTGCTGCGTGGGCATGCTCTATAGCCCATGTAATAAGTGGCTTACCAGCAAACATCCTAATATTTTTTCCAGGCAAACCCTTAGAGCCACCACGGGCAAAGATAAATGCCACAGCACCGGATTGGCTAGACATAGGCAAAATTATTCCCAAAAAGCCTTTCCTGAAGGCCATTATTTTTTGCAGACTCTTTAGCGGCCTCAACAATCTTTAGTACCTCGAGACCTCTCCTACCATCAACTGAAGGTTTTTTGTTGTCTGAAATAGTAGTCATAAAGTCTATCCATTGCGCCCGATAACTTTCATCACGTTGATGGGGCATAACGATATACTTATCCCAGCCGTTACCTCCAGATTTGTAGATATCAATCACACCGGTGAGACCATTCCAACGTAAGCTGCCATTAGCGCCGATCACTGTGCAAATTCGTGTCGTATCATGCCGAATAAAATCGAGATTCAAATTTGCTATAACAGGCTTGTTGAACTCTTTTGACTTAAAACCCAAAATTAAATGGGCAGTGTCTTCTACATCAATCTCCAGATTACTCACATTACCTACCCAACTACTGACCCATTCAACGTCACCAAAAATCCAACTTAAATAATCAATTTCGTGACTAAGCTCCATTAAAGCACCTCCACCCAAATCGCTTCTAGCCGACACCCCAACACGGTAATCGCTAGTTGGACGCCAATTCGGCAAGTACTGTCCTATTTCACAACGAACGGAGAGTGGCTTACCGAACAAATCCTCATTAATTAGATCGCGAAACCGTAACAACGATGGAAAATAACGTAAATTATAGCCAACTTGGCATATCACGTCAGCGGCACTAACAGTCTCAAGAAGGCCCATTACGCCATCCGATTTATCAGAAATTGGTTTTTCGATAAGCAGATGACAGCCCATCTCTGCTAACGCTTTTGCAATATGTAAATGAAATGGCGCTGGATTAGCAATAATTGCAGCTTCCGGTGCAAACGAGCGTACGTCATCCATTGAGGAGGTGACCAAATTTGACATTTTAGGAATATTGGTAGTTAGCTGATGACGAAAGACCATGATCAAAGCGTTGGGCAAGCTCTCACGAACAATTCGCAAGTGACGCTGGCCAATACTCCCATACCCAACAATAAGTATTCTCTGCACTATATAATTATGCCTTTCAAAGAGAGATCTGACCTAGTTCAGATAAAGGCGGCCACTTAGCAAGATCAACATCTTGCAAGCGAACCGAATCACGGGCCTTTTTAAGACCGTCACCCACAAAGTTAAATAAATGCGCAGTTGCTACAGCATCAACCCGCTCATCAAGCAAACCATTAACTAAATGCCCGCTGTGGCCAGCACCGCCAGCCAAGATTGTAGGAAAATTAAGTTTCTGTGGAATCAGATCTAGCAGCTTCAGATCATAACCTTGCCCAGTACCGTCTTGATTAATTGAATTCAAATATAATTCACCAATACTTTTTTCAGGAAGTTGCCCTAGCAAATCACCTACCTGTTCATGCATTAGATTCATCCCATTATGGGTAAAAATATGATAATTTTCATCATCACCTCTTTTGATATCAATAGAACCAACAACACACTGTTGGCCAAACTCTTGAGCAAGCTCAGTGACAAACTTTGGATCATCAAACAATGCTGAATTCAGGACAACCTTGTCAGCCCCCGATCTTAGCAATTGTCGAGCGTCACTTAGCTTACGAATACCGCCCCCGGCAGCAATAGGTGCAAAGCAACCCTTTGCCAAGGTCTTTAATACATTTGTGAAACGTTCAATATTACGTTCGGAGCGGCTAACATCCAAAACAATCAGTTCATCGATATAAAAAGCTATATGAGAAAAATTATAATTTTTATGAAGCCAGTCAATTGTACCGACTTTTTGTAACCGGAAATTACGACTCAACATGAATGAGCCATTGTCATAAAGAAGTGTAAAAATGATCCGCTTTTTTAACAAAATTAAACGCTTAAAAAATTTTTCAGCAGCCTTAGACCATTTGTTTGGCTTTTTTCAGGATGAAACTGAACACCGTACACATTCTTGTTTTCATAGGCTGCTAAAAAATCGACTCCATAATTGCATGTTGCTCTTTTCCCAGGTAAAGTTTGCGATAACAGACGATATGAATGCACAAAATAAAAATCCTCTGCACCTGTAAACCCGTCAAACAAGGCTGATGAATTAGGTAATTTGACTTGATTAAAACCAATGTGCGGTAGTTTTCTTCCCTTTAGTTCTTGAGCACCAAAGACCTCAACAGGCGCAGGTATGAGGCCTAGTCCAGCAGTCATACCATCTTCCGAACTAGAGTCAGCCAACATCTGGAACCCCAGACAAATTCCAAGAATTTTTCGTTGTTTAATCATGACTACTTCTTTGATTGCATCATCAAGATTTTTCTGGATTAAAGATTCCATAGCTAATCGGAAGCAGCCTACACCAGGAAGAAGTATTGTCTCTGCCTTTAAAACGTCTGCTGGCTTCGAGCTAATTACTGGTCTGGCACCGAGAAATTCCAGCGCACTAAGCACGGACCAAAGGTTTCCAGAGCCATAATCAACTATTGTAACATTTTTGTTCATACTCATTTAATTACAAATTTTGGCCTCCAATAACCATCTGTTTTTTCAAAAAGATCTTCATTAGCCCAAGAATCAATAATTTCATTAAACTCTTGTAGTGACATTTGGTAGTAATTTAAGTATGTTTCAATGAATTCTTCAGGGAAATGTCCGTCGTATAAATTAACAAGATTTATAGCTTGTTCTCTATCCATCGCCCCTCTTCTAATTTCTATACATGCATCTTGATTGGCCCTTCCAAAACCAAGCTTTAGATACATCATGTACGTATGAAGTGCATATAGTGCTTGGTCATTCTGGGAAAAATTAGTGAAGGTTCCAGAATTGTTTTGTTCTGCCTCTTTAAGACCGCACTCTTTTTTTGCTACTAAATAATTTCTATATGGATCCCAGTTCTCAAAATATGACCAATGCGTTATATCAATAGGATTGTTAGCGAGTACTTGATCATCTGGAAACCTAAAGAAATAAAGGTCTGACTCAGTTAAATTTGAAGCATTCAAAACTTTTTCAAAACCACCCTCTAGATATATTTCTTTCATGTAACTAGTGTCATATATTGCTTTACTATCATTTTCATTAGAGCCACCATATTCAACCTCACCATCTTCACCATAAAATATCAAACTAACATTAAGATTAGAAGCCATTCTAACAACAGCAGCTTGAGTTGAAATAAGCCAGCCATAATATGGAAATCCCATTTCAATAAAGCCATGTTTATTTAGAACTCTCATGGATTCGTATGCAGGATTTACAGAAATATGATTATAACCACTATCTATGAAAGCCTTAAGATTATCGTTCCCTATATCTAAGGCTAATGGGGGTGTAATAGTCAATGCAATAGGGTTCATTCCATATTTATGTTTAAGATTATAGGCCACGTAAGAACCATCTTTACCTCCACTAACTGGGACCATGCAGTCAAAACCACCGGATTTCGATCTATGCTTATCTAAAAGATTTGATAACTGTTCTTGACGTCTACCCCAATCAAGAGTCTTCTTTTTCTCTGCCCATCTACAAGCATTACAGAAACCCTTTTCGTCAAAAGTTATTCTAGGGCGAGTGGACATAGAAAGGCAGTTTGAACACCACTTTAAATCATTTGTATTTGCTCTAAATATTTTTTTTTTGCTCAACGTTCATTACATCCTAAAAATGGCTCAGTTTGAAAATGACACAACTATTTAACCAACTTTTAATTGACATATTTATGAATCAATAAGAAATATTAATTGTCAATATTTACCTTATCTATTGCCTTTATAAAAGAGTCTGATACTCTTAAAATATCATCTTTAGTCAGGTCGATAGAAGATGGTAGTGAGATACCAGATTTAGATAGATAAGTTGAAACACTATAATCTCTATCTTTATTTATATATCGTTTATAAGGTGGCATTTCGCTAATTGGGATAAATATTGGCCTAGCTTCTATTCCGTCTTTTAACATTGAATCTAATACATTATCTCTATAAGAAGTCAGTTCAACAGGCAAATTAATAGTATATAGCCAATAAGAATTTATCACGTTACCGAAATTACCTGGTAATTGAACACCCTTTACATTCCTCAAGTTTTTATTATATTCCCTAGCTATTGCTTGTTTTACTTGAATAAATTTTGAAACTTCTTCCATTTGCGCAACACCAATAGCAGCTTGCATGTTTGTCATTCTATAGTTAAAACCAACATATTCATGCCAATATTTTTTATGTTTAGACATTCCATGATCTCTTAATATTTTTGCATGATCCAAAGTTGACTTATTTTTGAAAATAATCATACCACCTTCACCTGTAGTAATTGTCTTATTTCCAAAGAAGCTAAATGTTCCAGCGTCACCATAAGTTCCAACATGTCTGTCTTCATAAAAACTACCCAATGCTTCGGCACAATCTTCAATTACAATCAAATCATTTGACTTTGCAATATCCATTATCTCTTTCATTGGGGCTGGATGTCCATATAAATGAACGGGAATTATTGCAGTTGTTTTATTAGTAATAGCTCTCCTCAAATCATCTACATCCATTGCCATTGTATCTTTATTAACATCTATTAAAACAGGTATAGCTCCTGTATAAATAACTGCATTGATTGGGGCAGCAAATGTTAAATTAGGAAGCACAACCTCATCTCCTGGACTAACACCTAGCGCAACTAAAGCAAGGTGAAGCGCTACAGTCCCATTCGAAACAGCACATGCATGATTGCTACTAGTAAACTCTGAGAACTTTTCTTCAAATAAATTAACATATTTACCTTGGGAAGAAATCCAACCAGTATTTATACAATCTGTAACATATTCAAGCTCATTTCCATCTAATATAGGTTTGGCAAGTGGTATGTGGTGAAATCGCAATTGGCTAGCATAATCCACTAGTTCATTCGACTCATTAACAATAGGAATAAAATCAACTTTTTTAAGTTGTTTTTGTATATCACCTGCAGAAGATCCAACAGCCATGCTCAAAAAATTTTTCCGCATAACTTTAGAAATAATTGCATCTAATCTATAACCCTTAAGTATTGCTCTTCTAATATCTCCATCTGTTAGAATACCTACTAACTTTTTTCCTTTTAAAACAAAACAAATTCCTTGTGCATTTTGGTTAATCAGCTTCATTGCGGTCGATAATAAAGCATTAGATTGAAGAGATATTTCTTTTATTGGATCGGATTTATACATCTTTGATTTTTTCATAAACTAAATTATACTGGTTTAGTAATTCACTTGTATTAACGCCATATACTTCAATAACATAATAAGCTTTACTTTTATCAAGAACTTTCCAAAACCAACTATCACTTGTTAGTAATTGGTTACTATCTGAACATCCATTATTATCACTCAGATGGTAACCTTGGATCCATGGATGTATCTGCTTAGTCGCTTCTAAGAGATTAAATCCAAGAGAATTGGAACTAACTTTTAAATGCGCAACATCAAGAAGCAAGCCAACATTTAATGGCATATCTTTCATAAATTCTATAATTTCAATTGGATTAGTGAATAGTAAAGGATCTTCTCCAAATTTATTTAAATTATGATTATTTAAGACATTATTTTCAATTAACAAGATAATCCCTTTATTTTTAGCCTCTTCAGATAATGTTAGTACTGTTTCCTTGAATAGTTGCAAACAATCATATCTATTGTGTAGAATATTATTAGACAAACTTTTACCTAAATCAGAAACTTTAGGATCAAATCTAAATCCCGCGTGAAAACTATAAACTCTCCCGCCTAAGTCAGAAACTAAATTCATTGCTTTTCTTGCATGATCTATGCTCTGCTTCAAGATATCTGAGTTTTGTGACGCTAAATTAAAGACAAAAGGTACCAATGGAGGAGGAAAATAATTATGAACTTGAAAAGTTGCAATGTTAGACAGGGATAGCAAATCTTTTTTATATGATTCAGAGTAAATACCACCTGACAACTCAATTGACGTTATACCATGATCTAAAAAATCTTTGGCGGTTTCGAAGGCTGTATGTGAACATCTTCCTCCAGTTGACACGTAAATCATTTAATTACCTTTAATAATTTAGCAGGAGAGCCAACATAAGTTCCTGACTTCGAAATGTCACCTATTACCGTAGAGCCAGCACCAACCACAACCTTTTCACTTAAAGAGATTTTATCGATGATGGTAGCGCTAGCACCAATAAAACATTCATTGTTTATGCAGGATCTTCCAGCCACTACAGATAAAGAAGAAAGATGGCAGTGATCCTTAATGCACGCTTCATGCTCAATAATAGCTCCTGTATTTATTAAATTATTATCACCAATAATAGATGATGGACCAACAAATGCTCTAGGACAGACAATATTTGCCTCACCCATGACAGAATTAACATCTACAATTGCATATTCAGATACGAGATTTGGAAATGAGAAATTATATCTTTTTACTTTTTTAAATATCGATTTTCTCAACGAATTATCGCCTATAGCTAAAAAAATATCAAAAATATTATTATCAAAATCTTTAATCTTATCTACAGACCCTATGACGGGTGTGCCAAGTATAATTTCATCAGTATTATCTCTAAAATCTAATATTCCAAAAATATTATAACTTTTAATATTGTTTAATATAGACAATACTACGCGAGCATTCCCTCCTGCTCCAATGACAATTGCCTGCTTTTTCTTCATAAAGACAAGCTACCCCAATTCATTTTTTTATTTTTTAAAATATTTTTATCAACACGCCTTCCAATAGTATTATCCTTTAAGGTGACGTATTCTGTCCACGTTCCAATAAAAACGCAGATCTTTTTCATAGCGAAATCAACTCGTCTGCCGCAAAATCACGCATCGCAACCCGACCTATCACTTCATCCCAACGCATTGGGCTAATGCCACTAGCAGGTCGTTTTGCAGTTATATTCTCAGCTGTGAATTGATCTCCTGCTCGAATTGGTTTGGCAGCAACCAAGGATTTTCGTGCGATGAGTTTGTTCTTAGCTTCGCTAGAACTTGGGCGTTTGATGCTGTCACCCATTGCTTGTTCAATATTACGAATACTACGAACCATCGCAGCAAACTCATCAGGCTCTAGGCTAGCTTTGTGATCTGGGCCAGGTAAATTACGGTCTAGTGTCAGATGCTTTTCGATTACCGTAGCACCCAATGCAACGGCAGCAACCGGCACTTCAATCCCCGGTGTATGATCTGAATAACCTACAGCCACGCCTAGAGCATCACGAATAGTACACATGGCGCGCAAATTAACATCATACATAGGTGTAGGATATTCAGTATTACAGTGCAATACAGTGATTTGGGTTCGTTGAGTACCTGCTTTTTCCATTTCATGCAGTGCAGACTCAATTTCACCCAGTGTAGACATTCCAGTAGAAAGAATTACGGATTTACCGTAGGATCCAACGATACGCAAGTATGGTAGATTTGTAATCTCGCCGGATGGTATCTTGAAACGTTTAGTACCAAGAGAAGCTAAATAGTTGAGGCTTTCGATATCAAATCCAGTCGAGAAAAATTCTATATGGCGACTATCACAGAAAGCTATAAGGGTTTTGTGCATTTCTTTAGTTAATTCCAGTTGGCGAAGCATAGCAAGCTGCGATTGGGACTCATCCGTAGTCAGCGTTTGATAATTAGCTTTGGGTGCGTTTCGTGTGGCAAGTTGTTCTGCATTGAAGGTTTGAAACTTAACCAAATCAGCACCAGCATTAACAGCGGCATCAACTAGTTTCTTGGCAAGCTCGATGTCACCATTATGATTAACCCCAGCTTCGGCGATGATCAAAACACTCATTTTGGATGGTCTCCTACTTTAATTTTCTTGTCAGCATCTCAGTTAAAAAAACGAACAGAATGGTCGAGCATCTTTACCAAAAATGACACATTTTTTCTCCAAAACTAACTGGTTACACCAACATAGCTCGGTACGTCATCCAAATACTTGACATGCGCAATGAAATCTATGCTATTCATGTTTAGATGAACTGGAAAAGGACGCCAAACTGACTTGCTTTTTTTCATGATAACTAAACTATTCTCCAAACATCTCTTCATAGCTACCTTGTCGCTTGACACGTCCATTTTCTAACTCAATCACATGATCACAACCGATCAAGCTAGACAGTCGATGAGCTATAATCAAGATTGTGGTTTCTCTACCAATATTACCAATGGCATCTGTTACTGCTTGTTCTGTATCATTATCAAGCGCACTTGTTGCTTCATCAAAAAAAATCACATTTGCTTGTCTATAAAGTGCTCTTGCAATAGCAATTCTTTGTCGTTGTCCACCAGAAAGACGAACACCTCGTTCACCTACAATGTTCTCGTATTTTCCTTCCCAACCCTCAATTGTCTCTGCAATTTGTGCTATCTTTGCTACTTTTCTAACCCTATTGTAGTCAATTTTTTCAGACGGAATACCGAAAGCAATATTCTCTGAAATTGTTGTATCAGCCAAGTAAATATCTTGAGGAACATGTACAATATTTGCACGCCAAGCACTAACATTTTTGACGTCAATGGCTCTATTGTCTATGAGTAATTGACCATTGCTAGGCTCCAGCAATCCCATTAATATGTCCAAGAGGGTACTCTTACCGCTACCAGTTATTCCGATAAAACCTACTCTTGAACCTTTCTTGATATGAAGATTAAGGTTTCGGAGCACCCATGGTGCTTGTGGTGCATAACGAAAGCTGAGATTTTTTGTACTAATAGAACTCTCAAGAGTCATTCTTTCGGATTCTTTCTGATTTACATATGAAGGTAAAGGTTCCTCTAGAGACACCAAGGTGTCATCAAGCACAGCTTCATAACCTTTTATGTGGGCCAAGCTAGAATATCCTTGTTGAAGTACCGGCAACATCCGTTGCGCACCAACTGCCAATGCTCCCAACGCCGGAATCGCATTACTCATACTTTCACCATTTGAAACCAGTGCATACGCAAGTCCAGCAATTAAAATCATACCTACTGCTTCAATACAATATCGTGGACTTCCAGATATTACCAGATTAACTGCTGTCGCATAACGCAATGGTAGATCTGCGTCTCTATACAATTGCTTATAATATGATTGTGTGCCATTCAGTATAACATCTCTGATACCACCCAAGCCCTCATTAAGGACCTTAATACGTTTAGTTACAAGAGTGCTTAATAGCCGTCCATTAAATTGCAAACGTTGTCTGGTTATAAAAATGATTAACCCATATACAGCCCCAAAACAAACAAACGCTGATATAGCGACTAGTGGTTTTATACTAATTAACATTGCAAGTATTACAATTATTAGCAATGTCGAGCTTACTAAAGTCAGTAAAGGTAAAATAACACCCATTACAACTCCATCCGCTTTAGCAGTAATACCTGCAATTACTTCACTGCTATTGCGTGAAGCATGGGCCGAATAGGGTTGGTGGAGAGCAGAACTATAAATTTTATAGCTAATATCTGCACCAATTGCATGTGCAAGTCGGGTTTGAGCCCACAAAAGTAGAATTCTGAGGCTTCCAGATATAAGAGAAGCAGTTACAAATATAATTGTCAACGGCAGTATGAGTTCATTTGACTGTTTAATATTAAGTATTTTAATAAATGGTTCTGCCATTACGCTCTCGAAAACCTGCTGTGGATCAAGCAGCACACCTAAAAAAGGTAGTACTGCACCAATGCTAACCACTTCACCTAATGAAGCAATCACCACTAAAACCAACAAGAGGCTTAATTGAACACGACGGCGTGGGGTAATGTAAACCCATAGGCGTTTAAACTTTACGTTTTGCATCATTTATAATGTTAAAAAGATAGAATTGTAATCTTTGAGTTGCAACTATTATCCAGCACCACTTGTAGAATGAGTGATAGCTCTATTATGAGACATCTTTAAATTTATTTGAAAAATAAATATTAGTTAATAAAATTTAAATTTTAACAAAGCTACCGCACAACAAGAGAATCCAATCTCATGCTTTAATAGTTCCAGATATCTGGATTTGGCTCATAAACGGCATATTTATAACATATTAAATTTTTATTAAA
>CABZWX010000017.1 GCA_902529515.1 uncultured SAR116 cluster alpha proteobacterium
GCGCCTGCTTTGCAAGCAGGAGGTCGTCGGTTCGATCCCGTCCAGCTCCACCATATTTAATATATTTCAAAAGGTGAGAGTGAATTATGGCTGTACCAAAAAGTAAAATTACTAGATCCAGAAGAGGAATGAGACGTTCTCATGATTCCTTAAGTCCAGACGCGTATGTTGAAAGCAAAGATACTGGTGAACTACATAGACCTCATCATATTGACCTTAAAACGGGTATGTATAAGGGCAGACAAGTATTAAATGTTAAGTCAAAGACCTAACTTTATAAAATTTTATCAAAGTATTTAAGGTAAATTAATGTCTAATAAAAAAAAAGATGAAGTTATAATAGATAATTCTATTTCTGAAACAAAAAACTCAAACAATATAAAAGTTTATAAGGATCCTTTATTTAACATAGGTGATATTGTTAAACATCGTATTTATCCTTTTAGAGGAGTAATTGTAGATGTTGATCCTGAATTTTCAAATACTGAAGAGTGGTATCAATCCATACCTGCAGAAATTAGACCCTCCCGAAATCAGCCTTATTATCATCTGATGGCTGAAAATACAGAAACTTTCTACACAGCTTATGTTTCTCAACAAAATTTAGTAGATGATGGAGAAAATGGTCCTCTTGAACATCCAGACTTAGATGAAATTTTCAGTGGTATGAAAAAAGGAAAATATCACTTAAGAAATGAAGTTAGAAATTAATTAACTTTAATCTTTAATTAGTACTAGAAGTGTACTATATAAATTACATGATAAAACTTAGCAAGATGACCGATTACGCTGTTGTTTGCCTCGGCACTTTAGCTCGCAGACCTGGGTATTCTATGTCGGCGAATGAATTATCAAAAGAAACTGGACTAGCATTATATACAGTTCAAAAATTATTAAAATTACTTGTCTCAAAAAGTGATTTTGTTAAGGCAAATCGTGGAGCACTTGGTGGTTATATGTTAAATAGAAATTCTGCAGAAATTTCAGTTGTAGAAATTATAGAAGCACTTGATGGACCAATTACTTTAACATCATGTGTTAACAATTCTGAGAGTTTTTGTGAATCCAGCGACATTTGTTTTTTAGGTGGAAAATGGAACAAAATTAATGAGATTATTAGAAAATCTCTTAATGACATATCTTTAAAAGAGCTTTTAAGTTATGAAAATCCATTTTTAATAGATGATAATAAAGATGCTTTGATTGATAGAATAAATTAAAAGGAAATTACATGGTTGCTACTAAAGAAACAATTGATAAAGTTAAGGAAGTTTCTAGTACTTATAAATATGGTTTTGTTACTGACCTTGAAGCTGAAAAAGCTCCACTTGGTCTAAGTGAAGATATTGTTAAGTTTATTTCACATAAGAAAAAAGAACCTAAATGGTTATTGGAATGGAGACTAAAAGCTTATAAAAAATGGCTTTCAATGGAAGCTCCTAATTGGGCCATGGTTGATTTTCCTAAAATCAATTTTCAAGATATTTATTATTATTCAGCTCCTAAAACAAAACCAAAATTAAATAGTCTTGATGAGGTTGATCCAGAATTATTAAGAACTTATGAAAAATTAGGAATACCAATTAAAGAACAAGAAGTTTTGGCAGGCGTTGCAGTAGACTATGTATTTGATTCTGTCTCAGTTGCAACCACATTTAGAGAAAAATTAGCTAAAGAAGGTATAATTTTTTGTCCTATTTCGGAAGCAGTTCAGACTTATCCTGATCTTGTAAAAAAATATATTGGATCAGTAATACCAATTAGTGATAATTATTATGCTGCCTTAAATTCTGCTGTTTTTACAGATGGATCTTTTGTCTATATCCCAAAAGGTGTTAAGTGCCCTATGGAGTTATCAACCTACTTCCGAATTAATGAACAAAATTCTGGACAGTTTGAAAGGACACTAATTATTGCAGAAGATGATACATATGTATCTTACCTTGAAGGATGTACTGCTCCACAAAGAGATGAAAATCAACTTCACGCAGCAGTAGTAGAATTAGTTGCAATGAATAATGCTGAGATAAAGTATTCAACAGTTCAAAACTGGTATCCAGGTGACAAAGATGGCAATGGTGGTATTTACAATTTTGTTACTAAAAGAGGAAATTGTATTGGAAAAAAATCTAAAATTTCATGGACACAAGTAGAAACTGGTTCTGCTATCACATGGAAATACCCATCATGTGTACTTAAAGGGGATGATTCAGTTGGGGAATTTTACTCAGTAGCAGTTGCTAACAACGCACAACAAGCTGATACTGGTACAAAAATGATTCATATAGGAAAAAATACAAAATCAACTATTATTTCAAAAGGAATTTCAGCTGGTAAAGCCCAAAACACTTATAGAGGCCAAGTTCAAATACAAAAAAATGCAAAAGGTTCAAGAAATTTTACTCAATGTGACTCCTTACTAATTGGTGACAAATGCGGTGCACACACTGTTCCATATATTAATCAATTCACACCCCATGCTCGGGTTGAACATGAAGCAACGACTTCAAAAATATCTGAAGATCAACTTTTTTATTGTTTACAACGAGGTCTTGATACAGAACAAGCTACATCATTAATCGTCAATGGTTTTTGTAAAGAAGTTATGAAAGAATTACCTATGGAGTTTGCAGTTGAAGCACAAAAACTGATAGGAATTAGTTTGGAAGGATCAGTTGGATAATTTAAAATAGTTTACTAATATTGGAAGAAATATGTCACTACTTGAAATTAAAAATGCAAAATTAAAACTTGATGATAAAGATATTCTGAAAGGTTTGTCTTTATCAGTAAGTAAGGGTGAGGTTCACGCTATTATGGGGCCTAATGGCTCAGGTAAAAGTACTTTATCATACATGTTAGCTGGAAGAGATGGTTATGAATTAGAAAGTGGAGAAGTTTTTTTAGAGGGACAGTCTTTGTCAGACATGGAGGCTGACGAGAGAGCAAGGTCTGGTTTGTTTTTAGCTTTTCAATATCCTGTTGAATTACCAGGTGTAGGTGGGATGAGTTTTTTAAGAGAAGCTGTAAATTCTAGAAGAAAATTTCTAGGGGAGGAAGAACTAGATCATTTAGCATTTGTAAAAGAAGCTAGAAAAGTTGCTTCAAAAATGTTTGTTAAAGATGAGATGTTAAAAAGAGCTGTAAATGTTGGTTTTTCTGGTGGAGAAAAAAAACGTTTTGAAATATTACAAATGGCAATGCTTAAACCCAAAGTTTCAATTTTAGACGAAACTGATTCAGGTTTAGATGTTGATGCATTAAAAATAGTTTCAGATGGAGTAAATGCGCAAAGAAATGATGATAATGCAATAGTTGTAATAACGCATTATCAAAGACTCTTAGATTATATAGTTCCAGATTTTGTTCATATTTTATCTGATGGTAGTATTATAAAATCTGGAGGCCCTGAACTAGCACTGGAAGTTGAAAAAAATGGTTATGCAGGTTTGATAAATGCTGCATAATGTTAGAGATAATTATATCATTTCAGTAAAAGATCACGTTAGCCAATTTGAAGAAAAAAGTTTTAGAAAATTAGCATCGAATGATTTCAAAAGTTGGCCTAGTCCTCGAGAAGAAACTTGGAGATTAAGTAGGTTAGGTGTTTTATCCAGAAAAGAAATGACGCCAATAAAACCTAATTTCAAAAAACAAGTTTCTTCTGTATCAAAGTTTAAAGATTCTAAAATAATAAGATTTGTAGATGGTGCTCTTCGAGAAGATTTATCATCAAAATTACCACCAGGATCATCTTTGAATATTTTAGGAGAACAGGATTCCCTTATTTGCTTTCATAAATTTAAAGATAGTAACTTGAAAAATCATCCTTCTACAAATGTCTCATTTTCGTGTACCCCTTCAATAGTAAAATTAACAATAGAAAAAGATGTAAAGATAAGAGATCTTTTTGAAATAATTTATGAAGGTGGTGATAACAATTTATCTGTTCATCCTGCTTTGTATATAGAGTTAAAAGATAATAGTAGCATAACAATAATTGAACGATTTAACCATTTAAGTTCTCTCATTATGCCTTTACAATTAGTTGAACTAAAAAAAAATGCGTCAATGAATTCATTGAAAATTTTTAATGATAATCAACAATCTTATAATTTGTCAGTTAATTGTACTTTTTTATCAGAAAATTCTAATTATAACTCTTTTTCTTTAATTAAAGGTGGCTTGTTTACGCGCTCAGAAACTCATGCTTATCTAAAAGGAGAAAACTGCAATCTAAATCTTAATGGAGTATACTTATCTTCTAAAAATCAACACCACGACTTAACAACAGCTATATATCATGACGTCCCTAACTGTACTTCAAAACAAATTGTCAGAGGTGTATTGGGTGGGAAAGCTACAGGCGTTTTTCAAGGTAAAGTTAGGGTGGCTCCAGATGCACAGAAAACTGATGGTCAACAAATGAGTAGGGCTATTCTATTATCAGAAAATGCAATCGCAAACGCGAAACCTGAGCTTGAAATTTATGCAGATGATGTAATTTGTGCACATGGCGCAACTGTTGGAGAAATTGACGATGAGCAACTGTTTTATCTTAAAAGTAGAGGGATCTCAGAAAAAAATGCAAAGCAAATACTTATAACCGCTTTTCTTAGGGATATCATTAATGAGTCAGTTGAAAAATCTATTCAAAATTTTGTTTTTGAAGAAGCCGAGCTAGCATTGTCAGAAATTATTAGTAAAGAAATATAATCATATGAAAATATATGACACAAATATTATTAAAGATCAATTTCCAGCTCTTAAAAGGAAAGTTTGGGATAAAAAACTAGTTTATCTTGACTCTGCTGCTTCTATGCAAAAACCTAAAAGAGTATTAGATGCTATAAACAAAAGTTATTCCTTTAATTATTCTAATGTCCACAGAGGTCTTCACAAGTTATCTGAAGAGGCAACTGCCAACTACGAAGGTTCAAGAATAAAGGTAGCTAAGTTTATAAATTGTTCAGAAAATGAAGTAATTTTTACATCTGGTGCTACTGCAGCATTAAATCTTGTAGCATATAGTTGGGGTATGAAGAATTTATCTGCCGGCGACGAAATAATTATTACCATTGCAGAACATCATGCCAATATAGTCCCATGGCAAATTATTTCAGAACAAAAAAATGTTAAGATAAAAGCTGCACATGTCGATCCAAACTCTGACTTTAACGCAGATATAATTAGAGATTTAGTCACTGATAAAACTAAAATCATTGCTTTCCCACATGTTTCTAATGTTTTAGGAACTACTTTTCCTGTAAAAGAAATCTGTAAAATAGCTAAAGAATGTGGAGCAATAAGTGTAGTAGATGGTTGTCAGGGTATTATACATGAAAAAGTTGATGTCATTGATCTAGATTGTGATTTTTACTGTTTTTCAGGACACAAATTATATGGTCCTACTGGTATAGGAATTTTATTCGGAAAATATAACTTGTTAGATAAGATGCCACCATTTTTAGGTGGTGGTGACATGATAGATATTGTAAAAATCCAAAAATCTACATATGCTGACCCTCCCTTAAGATTTGAAGCTGGCACACCACCAATTGTTGAAGCAATTGCTTTGGGAGAAGCAATTGATTGGATTAATGAAATTGGAATTGAAGATATTGGTCGTCATGAAAAAAATATTATCGACTATGGTACTTCTTTATTAGATTCAATTGATGGTGTATCTGTATTTGGAAAAGCTCCTAATAAAACAGGTGTTATATCTTTTACAATGGATTGTGCTCATCCACATGATATAGCTACAATTATTGACAGAGAAGGGATTGCAGTAAGAGCAGGGCATCATTGTGCACAGCCTTTGATGGATGCCTTTAAATTAGTTTCAACTACCAGAGCATCGGTGGGAGCCTATTCAACAAAAGAAGATTTTGATGAGTTAGCAAATTCACTTACAAAAGTAAAAAAAATATTTGGTGTTTAGTATGAATAGCGATGACAAACTTCCATTAACAGCATTTATGCCTAATCACCCTTCTTTAGATCCTCATGCGCCTTTTATTGCAACAGCAGGTAAAAAAAATAATAGCTTTACTAGGATTATTGAAAAAAGTGAAATAGTCGAGAGACTTAAAACCATTCATGATCCTGAATTACCAGTAAATATTTATGATTTAGGACTTATATATGATATTAAGATAAATGATAAAAACGACTTAAATATTAAAATGTCTCTTACAGCTCCTGGTTGTCCTGTAGCTGGAGAAATGCCTGGACTAGTTGCGAATACACTTGCTAAAATACCAAATGTTGGCTTAATTGAGGTAGAGCTTGTTTGGGAGCCTGCATGGACTAAGGATAAAATGAGTGAAGATGCAAAATTGGCACTTGATATTTATTAATTTTCATGGAGCCTTTAATGAATAATGAAAAAAAACCTTTATTAACTTTAACGGATGCAGCAGCTAATAGAGTTAAAGACTTAATGAGCAAAGCTGATTCAGGTGTTATTGGTCTTAGAATTGGGATTAAGACAGCTGGTTGTTCTGGTATGAAATATAATGTGGAATACGCAAAGGAAATTAAACCATTTGAAGAAAAAATTATATCAAAAGACATTACCATTTGTATTGATCCTGCTGCAATAATGTTTTTGATAGGATCTGAGATGGACTATAAAGAACAAAAATTTAGCTCAGGATTTGAGTTTAATAATCCAAATGAAATTGCACGCTGTGGATGTGGTGAAAGTTTTACTGTAGCATAAAAATTCTGAATATTTTAGGAATAAACCATGAAAAATGCAGAAGCATTTTCTTCAAATGATAAAATTTTAACTCCACTCAGAACACTAAATGAATTGTTAAGATTTGTTATTCCAAAAGGCAATAAAGAAATGCCAATTAGAATAACTTTAGCCTTAATATTTTTAATTTTAGCAACACTCGTCAGTGTATATACACCATTCTTATATGGTAAAGCTGTTGATTTAGTTTCTGATGAAAACTCTATAAACTTAAGTTTACTTTGGTTTGTCATAGGATCATATGCTTTAGCTCGTTTGGGACAAGTTTTTTTTGACGAAGCTAAAGAGTTTGTTTTTGCGAGAGTTGCTCAAAGAGCCGTGAGAGGAGCTGCTCTAAAAGCTTTTAGACACATGCATAATTTATCTCTAACTTTCCACTTAAATAGACAAACTGGTGGATTAACCAGAGCAATTGATAGAGGCGCAAAAGGGATTGAATTTTTATTAAGATTTACAGTTTTTGAAATAGTCCCAGTTTTAGTTGAGTTAATTACAGTCGGAATAGTTTTATGGATAACCTTTGGATTTAGATACTCGGCTATCACAATATTAACAGTTATAATTTATATAGTTTTCACAATTAAAGTAACTGAATGGAGGATCGCCATCAGAAAAAAAATGAACATAGCCGATGAAAACGCGTCTACTAAAGCTGTAGATAGTTTATTAAATTATGAAACTGTAAAATACTTTAACGCTGAAATTATGGAGGCAGATAGATTTAATAAAGCTATGAAAACTTATGAAGATTCTGCTGTAAAAGCTAGGGCATCTCTATCAATAGTAAACATAGGTCAAGGTGGAATAATAGCCTTAGGCCTTTTTTTAGTTATGGGTATCGCTGGAGAAGATATAGCGAAAGGGAATATGTCTGTTGGAGATTTTGTGGTTGTTAATACTTTTTTGTTACAATTATATTTACCATTAAATTTTTTAGGTTTTGTTTATAGAGAAATCAGACAGTCATTATTAGATATGGGTAGAATGTTTGCTCTTGTTGATGAAAAACCTGATATAATTGATCAAGAAAATGCTAATGAATTAATAGTTAAAAAAGGCAAAATTGAATTTGTTAATGTAAATTTCTCATTCGGCAGACGCATAATTTTAAAGAACTTAACTTTCACTATAGATGCGGGAGAAAAAGTTGCTATTGTAGGACCAACTGGTGCTGGTAAATCTACTGTATCAAAGCTTTTATTTAGATTCTATGATCCGTCTTCAGGTAAAATTTATATTGATGGTCAATGTATATCTGAAGTAACTCAAAATTCTTTAAGATCAAATATAGGAGTGGTTCCTCAAGATACAGTCCTCTTTAATGATACAATTAAATATAATATTGCTTATTCAAAACCTAATTCATCTATGAAACAAATTGTTGATGCAGCCAAATTATCTTCTATAGACAAGTTTATCTCAAATCTTGAAGCAGGATATGAAACTTTGGTAGGGGAAAGAGGATTAAAACTATCAGGCGGTGAAAAACAAAGAGTTGCTATTGCCAGGGCCCTTTTAAAAAATCCTCAGATATTTGTTTTTGATGAAGCAACATCTGCACTAGATACAAAAACTGAGAAATCAATTGAAAAATCCCTTAAAAAATTGTCCAATAAAAACACTACACTTATAATTGCCCATAGATTATCAACAATAATTGATGCAGACAAAATTATTGTACTAGATAATGGCACAATTATTGAAATAGGTAGTCATCAAGATCTTATAAACAAGAACGGCTTATATGCTGAAATGTGGATTAGGCAGCAAGAAAACTTCGATTAAAATCAGCCAATAGAAAATTGCTCTATTAGATATTTATCCTCCATACTGTTTGTCTTGTCATAAAGAATTCGAAGATTTATGTCATTTTTTTGAGAGATAAAGACTTTTGATATATTTTTTACTTCAAAGGCATCGGCACTTGCGCTTACAGGTCTCATTTTAGGATTAATAACATTAAACTCTATTATAGAATTATTTTTGATTAATGCCCCTCTCCATCTTCTTGGTCTGAAAGGACTTATTGGTGTAAGTGCTAAAAGTTCTGACCCAATTGGTAATATAGGACCATGAGCAGATAAATTATAAGCAGTTGACCCAACTGGTGTTGCAACCATAACGCCGTCACACGTTAATTCATTTAATCTCTCCGTATCATCAATTTTTATTGAAATTATAGCACTTTGGTGGGTTCTTCTAAAAATAGCTACTTCATTAATTGCAAGTTCGGTATGTTTTTGATTTTTTGTGTCTAAAGCTATCATTTCAAGAGGATGAACTATAATCTCGTTAGCTTCTTTTAATCTGTCAATCAGGTTTGAATCCTCATACTCGTTCATCAAGAACCCTATGTTTCCCCTATTCAATCCAAAAACTGGAATGTCATATAAGATACTTTCACGCATAGCGGCTAACATAGCTCCGTCTCCACCAACGGCTACAATAACTTCAGCCTTAGAAACTTCTTCTTGTCCATATAACTTAAGTAAATCATTAGAAACTAGTTTGGCCTTTTTATTTTTAGCAATACTAAAGTGAATCTTCAAAATTTTTTGCCCTTTTTGTGGTATTTTAAATAATTTCAAGTTAAAACATAGTCATATTAAATGGTGATTTATATGAAAGCAATAGAAACAGCATTAAGTTTAACTCAAGCCTACAAGCTAGGAATTGAGAGATTTGAAAAAATGCTCGGAAACGAATTTTCAAAAGCTGTAGAATCTATGAACAATTCGTCTACTCATATTATTGTTTGTGGTATGGGAAAATCAGGGCTTGTTGGAAGAAAAATATCATCTACACTTGCATCTACAGGAACGCCTAGCATTTTTCTTCATCCAACTGAAGCTATACATGGAGACTTAGGAAAGGTTCAAAAAAATTCTGTTGTTTTGCTTATCTCATATTCAGGAGAAACAGGTGAAATAATTGCTTTAATTCCAGCATTGAAAAGGCTTGATGTTAATATTATAGCTTTAACAGGAGTTAAAAATTCAACTTTAGCTAATATATCTGACATAGTTTTGGATACTTCAGTTGATAGAGAGGCATGTCCATTAAATTTAGCACCTACAACATCAACTATGATTACGATGGTTTTAGGGGATGCCTTAGCTGTTTCATTAATGGAATTAAAAAACTTTAAGCAAGAAGATTTTGCCTTAACTCACCCTGGTGGATCTCTTGGTAGAAGATTGTTATCAAGTGTCAAAGATGAGATGAAACAAAATAATTTACCATTTATTGATCAAAGCTCCATAGTGCAAGACGTTTTAGTTAAAATGACAGAAGGTCGTCTTGGTCTTGCTCTTGTTGGTTCGAAAGAAGAATTAAAGGGGGTGATTACAGATGGAGATATCAGAAGAGCTTTAATTGATAATAAAAACTTTTCTGAATTGAAAGCCAAAGACTTAATGAATGCAAATCCATTAACAGCACTTGAGAGTGACAATTTGCAAGTTGCAGAAAAGAGAATGAGAGAAGCAAAAGTACAGTGTTTAATAGTTAAAAATCTAATGAATGAAGTTGTGGGTGTTATTCAGATTTTTGAATAAATGTTTGGTACCAACAATGGATATTTCTTTATTTAATTATGAATTAAATTCAAATTTAATTGCACAAAAGCCATGTGTGCCTAGAGATCACTCACGATTATTGAACTGTACTAAAGGGGTTGCTGAAGACCTTCTATTTAAAGACTTACCTTCAATTTTAAATTCTGGTGACGTTTTAGTTATTAATAATACAAAAGTCATACCATCTCGTTTATTTGGGAAAAGAGACCAAGTTAATATCGAAGTGACATTGCATATGAAAACCAAGAAAAATACTTGGAAAGCATTTCTGAAACCTGGTCGCAAGTGCAAAGTCAATGATACCATATTTTTTCAAAACAACTTAAAAGCTAAAGTTATTGAAAAATATATTGAAGGTGATGTACTACTACACTTCAATAAAAATGATCAAAATATCCTAAAGGATGTAAATTTACAGGGTCAAATGCCTCTTCCTCCATATATAAAAAGAAATGAAAAAAATAAAAGTGATTATAAAGATTATCAAACAATCTTTGCTGAAGAAGATGGAGCTGTTGCTGCACCAACTGCTGGCTTGCACTTTACTGATGAGTTAATTAATACATTAAAATCTAAAGGAGTATTATTTGCTCCAATTACTCTTCATGTGGGTGCAGGCACTTTTTTACCAGTCAAAGTTACTAATATATATGATCATAAAATGCATGAAGAATGGGGAATTCTGGGTAAAAACACATCTAATATAATAAATAATGCTATCCAAAATAATAAACGTATTATTTCTGTCGGAACTACTAGTTTACGAATATTAGAAACAGTAGCAATATTAAAAAATGGATTAATTGAACCTTGGTCTGGTGTTACAGATCTATTTATAACTCCAGGCTTTCAATTTAAGATCGTAGATTTACTCATAACAAATTTTCACTTACCAAAATCAACTTTACTAATGCTTGTTTCAGCTTTCCATGGAAAAGAAAAAACATTCGAAAGATATCAATATGCCATTAAACAAAAATACAGATTTTTTTCTTATGGAGATAGTTGTATTTTTTCAAAAGAAAATAAATCAAAATGACTAATCTGTTTAATTTTGAATTAATATCAAAAGATGTGAATGCTCGTCTGGGTAAATTATACACTGCACATGGAGAAATTAATACTCCTATATTTATGCCTGTTGGAACTGCAGCTACTGTAAAGGCAATGCATTTAAAGGATGTAGAGGCTGCTGGTGCTGAAATCATTTTAGCTAACACTTATCATTTGATGTTAAGACCTGGCCAAGAAAATATAAGAGAAATGGGTGGTGTTAGGAAGTTTATGGGCTGGAATAAACCACTTCTTACAGACTCAGGTGGTTTTCAAATTATGAGCTTAGGAAATTTAAGACAGGTTCAAAATGACGGAGTAACTTTTAAATCACATCTTGATGGTACAAAATATTTTTTATCTCCAAAAATAAGTACAGATATTCAAAATGCTTTGGACGCAACTATCACAATGCAACTAGATGAATGTATTTCTTTTCCTGCAACTTATGAAGAGTCAAAACGAGCAATGAAATTATCTCTGGAATGGGGTGCTATGAGTAGAGAAGCATTTGAACAAAGAATTGGTTATGGTCAATTTGGAATAGTCCAAGGATCTATTTTTTCAGATTTAAGAGAGGAGTCAGTAAAAGGTCTCATTGAAATAGATTTTGATGGATATGCGATTGGAGGATTGGCTGTTGGTGAAGGACAAGATCTAATGTTTAAAACTTTAGATAATACTACAAAATATATGGTCCAAAATAAACCTCGATATCTAATGGGTGTGGGAAAACCAGATGATTTAATTGGGGCGGTGAAAAGAGGGGTTGATATGTTTGATTGTGTTTTGCCTACTCGCTCTGGAAGAACTGGTCAAGCTTTTACATCAAGAGGTCAAATTAACATAAAAAATTCCAAACATACTTTAGATAAAATGCCATTAGATCTAGAATGTAATTGTTATACTTGTCAAAATTTCTCCAGAGCGTATCTTCATCATCTTTTTAGAGGAAAAGAAATTTTAGGTCTTATGCTTTTGAGCTGGCATAATATCCATTTTTACTTAAATATTATGAAAAATATTAGAAATGCAATAAAAATTAAAGAATTTGAAAAATTTGAAAAAACTTTTTTAAATAAATATTACTCGGGTGATGATTAACCTAAATAATAATTATTATTTATAACATGTATAAATTTGATGAAAAAAAAATAATCCAAGATTTAGCCAAAGAATTTAATTTTGATGTTTGTAAGATTACAGATATTAATTTACCAATAAATACTGACGTTAGGCTAAAAAAATTTATTGAGTTAGGCTTTCATGGAGAAATGAACTGGCTTGCAGATAGTTATGAAAGACGGAAATCACCGTTAAATTTATGGGAAGAGGCAAAATCTGCAATTATACTTGGTTTAAATTATGGGCCTAAAGATAACCCTTTAAAAAAAATAAATAAAAAGAATTTAGGTAACATTTCTGTTTATGCTCAGGGAAAAGATTATCACAAAATAATTAAAGGAAGACTTAAGTTATTTTCAAGTAAATTAATTTCTAAATTGCCACAACAAAAAAAAACAAAAATCAAGGTTTTTGTTGACACAGCTCCTTTAATGGAAAAGCCTCTAGCAGAAAAGTCTGGTTTAGGATGGCAAGGGAAGCATACAAATTTAGTTTCAAGGGATTTTGGATCATGGCTATTTTTAGGAGTTATTCTAGTAAATCATTCTTTTGAATATGACTTACAAGAAAAAAATTATTGTGGTTCTTGTACGAAATGTCTTGATATATGCCCAACAAATGCATTTTATGAAGAAAATAAGTTAGATGCTTCAAAGTGTATTTCATATTTAACCATAGAGCACAGAAATGCTATCCCAAAAAAATTTAGAAGAGCCATTGGAAATAGAATATTTGGATGTGATGATTGTTTAGCGATTTGCCCTTGGAATAAATATGCAAAGATTACAAAAGAAATTAATTTTAACGAAAATAAATATAATTTTAATTTAAATGAATTATTGAATCTTTCCGATCAAGAATTTAGAAAAAAATTTACTGGGTCACCAATAAAAAGGATAGGTAGGGATAGATTCCTAAGGAATTGTTGTATTGCTGCAGGTAACAGTAAAAATAAAGAATTAATACCTACATTAGTGGATTTAATAATAAAAGATCAATCTTTTTTGGTAAGAGGTGCAGCTATATGGGCACTTCAACAATTAGATAATAAAAACAACCTTAAAAATATAAAAATACTACATTTAAATTTTGAAAAAAATAAAGATTTGTTATCAGAATGGTATATCTAAGTTAATTAAAGTGCGTTATTTTCAGTTTCACCTGTTCTTATTCTAGTTGCACTATGAAGGTCTAAGACAAATATTTTACCATCTCCAATTTGTCCTGTGCAAGCACTTTGAAGTAGAGCTTCATGAACAGCATCTTCCATATCATCAGTAACAGCAATTTCAATTTTAAGCTTTGGAACAAATGATACACTATATTCTGCTCCTCTATAAATTTCAGTTTGCCCTCTTTGTCTTCCAAATCCACGAACCTCTGATGCAGTCAATCCTTCAACTCCAATCTCAGTTAAGGCATTCCTGACATCATCAAGTTTAAAAGGTTTTATAATAGCAATAAAGTATTTCATGATGAAATCTCCTAATCTGAATGATATCCTTTTTCACCGTGAGAGCGCAAGTCTAAACCTTCAATTTCTTCTTGTTCGTCAACTCGCAATGAAACAACTAAAGAAGTAAGTTTTAGAATTAAATATGTAAAAAAAGACGTCCAAATAACAGTAAGAACAACTGCCTTAAGTTGTATTATAAATTGTGATACTCCCGTCTGTCCTTCAACAAGACCTAGTCCAGAAAAAGTAGAAGTTGCTAAAAATGCAACGAGTAATGTACCTAAGATACCACCAACACCGTGAACTGCAAAAACATCAAGGCTGTCATCTATTTGAAGTTTGCCTCTGATGTAATTAACAGCAAGGTAACATAATAGACCACCTAAGAAACCTAAAATTAAACCTCCAGGTACACCAATGTAACCTGAAGCAGGTGTAACAGTAGCTAGTCCAGCTACCATTCCAGTAACAATACCAATTAAAGATGGTTTACCAAATCTTTTCCATTCAATAAACATCCAAACTAATGAGGCAGTTGCAGCAGAAATATGTGTAACTAACATAGCCATGCCAGCGCCTCCATTAGCGCTTAAAGCTGAACCAGCGTTAAAACCAAACCATCCAATCCATAACATTGAGGCTCCAATCATAGTCAATATAGGGCTATGTGGTGGAGTAATAGATTTTGGAAAACCTCTTCTTTTACCAAGTGTTAAGGCAGTAACTAAAGCAGCTGTACCAGCTGTCGCATGTACAACAATACCTCCAGCAAAGTCCATTGTTCCCCAGGATGATAAAATACCACCACCCCAAACCCAATGCGTTACAGGAGCATATACTATTAAAACCCAAAGACTTAAAAAAATTAGCATTGCTGAAAACTTAATTCTCTCCACAAAGGCTCCTATCATTAGAGCAGGGGTAATAATTGCAAAAGTCATCTGGAATGTAGCAAAAAGGCTTTCAGGTATACTCCCAGATGGTGTTTCTAATTTAATTGAATTCATAAACACGTTTTCAAGACCACCAATCCAAGCATTTCCGTCAGAAAACGCTAAACTATAACCTACAACCACCCAAACAACAGATACAACACAAGCAAGGGAGAAGTGTTGCATTAATACTGATACGACATTTTTTGAATTTACAAGTCCTGCATAGAATAGAGCTAAACCTGGTAAAGTCATAAATAATACTAAAGCAGTTGATGTCAAAATCCATGCTGTATCACCATTACTAATATCAGCAAAAGCTGGAAACGAAATTAAAGTTAAAATTAAAGTTGAAATTAAACTATAAATTTTAATTTTATTTTTAGAAGTAAATAAACCCATAATATCCCCTTATTAAGTAAAAGATAATTTAGTAATTTTTTAATAAAACACAAAAAATGTATGAAAAATATACAAATAAAATTATATTTGCTTAAATTTTAAACACTTACCATTTGTTGTGAGTAATAAATTAATTATATTTCAGTTTATAATCAAATTTTTTGAGTGTATAAAATAGTTATAGAGAATTAATTGGAAAGTTTATTTTGATAGAAAATGTCGTAAAACAATTAGCTCCGAAAGGATATATTAGAGCTGCTATAAATTTAAGTAACTTTTTATTAGTTACTGGTAAAGAGAGTAATGGTGATCCGCAAGGAGTTTCTCCAGACATGGCAAGAGCGCTTGCTAAAGAATTGAATGTAGACATTAAATTAATTACTTTTAATAGACCTGGGGAACTTGCAGATGCAATTTCACATGATGCATGGGATATTGGAAATATTGCAAATGAATCAGCAAGAGCCAAATCAATTACATTTAGTCTGCCATACACTACTATTGAATCGACTTTCCTAATTAGGAATGAACTTAATATTAAAACTTTAAAAGATGTTGATAAAAAAGGAATTAAAATTGCCGTTGCTGAAAGAAGTGCATATGATCTTTGGTTAACAGAGAATATAAAAAATGCAGATTTAATAAGAGCAAAATCTATAGATGAATCTTTTGCAATTTTTCAAGAAAATAAATACGAAGTATTGGCGGGATTAAGACCTAAATTAGTTGATGAAATAAAAAAAACTACTGACTGCTTTATATTAAATGAGCCATTTACTTATATAAATCAGTGTATTGGAAGCAAACCTGGAAATTTAGAAGCTGAAAATTTTATAAATAATTTTGTTAAAAAAAATATAGAAAATGGTTTTGTTAAAAACCTCTTATCTAAGTATAATGTTATAGGCAAATTATCGGTCCCTAAAAACTAGAAGATTTATTATTGTACAATTAATGAAAAAAATAGTTCCAATGTTAGCTATATTTTGTACTGTATTTTTCTGGGGATCTTCATTTCCAGCAATGTCGTTTCTTTTAGAAACATCAAGTCCTTTTATATTGGCAGCAGGAAGGTTTTCTTTGGCAGCTTTTCTAGCTCTTATTTGGTGCATAAATAACTATAAACAAAAGGTAAAATTAAACCACTTACTGCGCTATTTTTTTGCAGGATTTATTGGAATTTTTTTATATAATTTATTTCTTAACCATGGACAAGAGAATGTTTCAGCTGGGGCAGGTAGTTTCATTGTGAATTGTAACCCATTATTTACTGCTTTAATTGGTTTTTTTATATTGAAACAGAAGGTTTCATATATACATTGGCTAGGTATAATTATTTGTATGCTTGGAGTTGGTTTAATATCTTTTGATCAAGAAGGTGGCTTAAATATAGGAAGTGGATCAAGCTTGATATTATTTGCTGCTATTTTAACTGCAATCTATTTTCACATAGTTAAACCTTTAGTAGTGATATATGGTGCAATAACTTCTACTGCATATACAATAGTTTTTGGAACCATACCCATGTTATTTTGGTTTCCAGAAACTTATGATTTTATTTCACAATCTTCTAATGAAATTAAATTAACATATTTATGGCTGGCATTGTTTCCTACTGCATTAGGTTACTTAACTTGGACCTATTCAGTTGGTTATTATGGGGCCAATAAAGCTTCGTTGTTTCTTTATTTAATTCCACCAATTTCTATTATCTTGAATTTTTTATGGTATGAAAAAAATCCGTCTTTAATTACTATATTTGGAGGTTTAGTTATATTATTAAGTGTTTTTTTTACTCTCCTATTACAGCAAAACAGAAGAGAAAACTAAATATTAACTGAAAATAAAGCATGCGTATCAACCACTTAGGGCGACTGAATTATTTTAGATGGAGCGGGTAGCGAGAATCGAACTCGCGTCATTAGCTTGGAAGGCTAAGGTCTTACCACTACACAATACCCGCTTTTTTTTATTTTATAAGGGTTAATATTTGAAATGTAAATACTAACTTTATCAATTTTAAATTTGTTCCAAGATTTATTAAATCTAATCATTCCAACCTAATAAATTTTGTTTTACTATCTCATTTAAAAATTTAATTGAATAATCGTTATCATTTAAACAAGGTATATATTGAAAAGTTTTTCCACCATTCTCAAAAAATAACTCTCTTGCCTCAACATTTAATTCTTCAAGTGTTTCTAGACAATCTGAGATAAAACCTGGAGCTATCAAAGCAATATTTTTAGAACCTTGTTTAGCTAATTCTATAATTGTTTCGTCAGTATAAGGTTGAAGCCATGGTTCAGGACCGAATCTAGATTGAAAAGTAACTAAAACTTTATTTTGTGGCCATTTTAACTCTTCTTTAAGTAATCTGGCAGTTTTAACACAATGACAATGATACGGATCACCAGCCATGAAATATCTCTTGGGTATACCATGGAAAGATATAACTAACTTATCTATATCATCTCTATCTTTTAAATGTTTTTTAACTGTTAAAGCCAATGCTTTTATATAATTTTTGTTATCAAACCAAGGAGACACTGTTCGGATATCTGGTTGCCATCTTTGTTTTAACAACCATTTAAAAACTTCGTCTTTAACAGTTGCAGTAGTGCTAGCTGCATACTGAGGATAAAGTGGAACTAAAAGAATTTTTGAACACCCATTTTCTGTCATTTTATTTAAAATTTTATCAATTCCTGGGTTTCCATATCTCATTGCATAGTCTATGAAAATATTGGGATTATTTTTAAAAGAATTCTGTATTTTGTTTGTTTGTTTAATTGTAAACCCTCTTAATGGTGATCCATGGTTTTTTTCATCCCAAATTTTTTTGTAAGCTTTTCCAGATTTTGAAGGCCTAAATGTTAGTATAGGACCATTTAATATTAACCACCATAAAGGTCTAAAAAGATCTACAACTCTTTTGTCCATAAGAAATTGTTTTAAATATTTTCTCATAGACCAATAATCAGTGCCATCAGGCGTGCCTAAATTCACAAGTAATACACCAATCTTATTTTTATCAGGAAAAACGGGGTGATCATTAGGTTTTTTTATTATAGTCAATTTAGTATCTTTTAAAATTATTATGCTATTTTTGAGTAATTATTTTTATTGGTTTTGTTGAAAGCATATTTAAGTGCAATTGTTAAATCAGAAATCATTTTTTCCGTATGTAAAGGGCCTGGTGTAACTCTTAATCTTTCTGTACCAACTGGAACAGTTGGATAATTGATTGGCTGTATGTAATGTCCAAATTCATTTAAAAGAATATTACTAATTTCTTTACATCTTATAGGATTATTTACCATTATTGGGACTATGTGGCTTTTGTTATCAATAAAATTTATGTTTTCTTTTAATAGATATTTTTTGAGTAAAATTGTATTTTTTTGTTGTAATTTTCTTTCTTTATCAGATTTTTTTAAATAACTTATAGAAGTACTAGCAGCTTTTACAAGTGCGGGTGGTAAAGCTGTTGTAAATATGTATCCACTAGCATAACTTCGAATAGAATCGCAAATTAAGTTTGAGGAGGCAATATACCCACCCATTGTTCCAAATGCCTTACCTAGTGTTCCTTGAATTATATCAATAGAACTTTGTAATCCTAACTCTTCAGTGATGCCTGATCCTCTTTTTCCATACATTCCAACAGCGTGAACCTCATCTAAATAAGTTAATGCATTATATTTTTTAGCTATTTTCGATATTCCACTAATATCACCAAAATCACCATCCATAGAATAAATAGATTCAAATATAATTACTTTTGGTTTTTTTTCTGGATATTTTTTTATTAAAGCTTCCAAATGATTTAAATCATTATGTTTGAAAATTTCTTTTGACGCTTTTGTTTTTTTTATACCTGAAATTATTGATGCATGATTTTTTTCGTCAGAAAAAACAACTGCGTCCTTTAATAAATCGAGAAGAGTGCCTATTGATGATTCATTTGCTACATACCCAGATGAAAACACTAACGCCTTTTCTTTCAAATGAAAATCAGCTAGTTCATTTTCTAATTGTACAATAGCATTACTGTTTCCAGATATATTGCGTGTGCCGCCTGAACCTGTTCCCATTCGTTTAACTGAATTTATCATTGAATTTATGACAAGTTTATTTTGACTCATTCCTAAATAATCATTTGAACACCAAACAATTATATCATTTCTTTTTGAATTTGATATCCAAAAAGCGTTGGGGTGCTCACCTGCTTTTCTTTC
>CABZWX010000018.1 GCA_902529515.1 uncultured SAR116 cluster alpha proteobacterium
CTTGCAAGAACTGAGGGTGCACCAGAAGGTATAAAAGGTATTTCTACTTTTATAATTCCAAAATTCTTAAAAGATGAAAGTGGCGACTACACTATCAGAAATGATCTTAAATGCATTTCCATCGAACATAAGATGGGTATAAAAGCAAGCCCAACAGCAGTTATGTCTTACGGTGAGAATGAAGGCGCTATCGGTTATATGTTGGGAGAAGAAGGTAGAGGCATTGAATACATGTTTATAATGATGAATAGAGCACGTTTTGATGTTGGACTTCAAGGGATGGCAATTTCTGAAGCTGCCAGACAAAAAGCACTAGAGTACGCCAACACAAGAATTCAGGGAACTCCAATTAACAGAGAAAAAGGCACACCAATAATTGGCCATGGTGATGTAAAAAGACTTCTTTTATCGATGCGAAGTCTTACAGAGGCAATGCGTGCTTTAATTTTAGTATCATCCGAAATTATGGAAAGAGCGCATAACGGCAATGAAAAATGTAAATTAAAAGAAAGTTTTTTGATTCCTATAATCAAAGGTTGGTCAACTGAATTAGCACAAGAAGTTACAAGTAATGGACTACAAATCCACGGGGGTATGGGTTTCATTGAAGAAACTGGTGCCGCTCAGTATATGAGAGATGCAAGAATATTACCAATATATGAAGGCACTAATGCTATTCAAGCCAATGATTTTATGTTTAGGAAAACTTTAAAAAATAATGGGAAAACTGCAAAAGAATTTTTAGAAGAAATTAAAGCCGAGTGCGAACAAAATCAAGAAATGTCAAAAATGATTGTCTTAGCATCAAATACTATAGATTTTATTTTAGAAAATAGAGATGATGCTGAGATGTTATCTTGTATTAGTTTTGATTACATGATGGGTTTTGGCTATTTAATTGGTGGATGGCTAATGCATAAAGGAAAAGTTAAAGCTAAATTAAAATTGTCAGAAAAATCTCAAAATGAAAATTTTCTAAAAAGTAAAATTATCTCAGCTGATTTTTTTGATTTGCATATTTTACCTAGGGTAGAATCTCATTTCAAAATTGTTACGAAAGGAGCAACCATAGTTCAGTTAACAGATGATTCTTTTGTTTAACAAGTAAATTAATTCAATTTTTTGTTTAAAAACAGAGTTTTTTATCAAATAAGTCATTGAAAATAAATAAGATAATTTTTTTTTATTTTTATTAAAGTTTATGTTGATTTTAATGTTTTTTTGGATAGCCTATAAACTATATGGGGGGGGTTGCTTATTTCTAAGTTTGATCTCATCAATTTTTATTAATGTAAGTAATTTACTAAATCAGTAGTTATTTAAATATTTATGGGGTTAAATTTAAAGTACACATGTCTAATTATCCAGATACAAATATTCACGATACGCTTCCAAAAATTCTTAAACACAGAGCTGAGACTATACCAAATACAGTCGCTTTGAGGGATAAAGATTTAGGTATTTGGAACGAAATAACATGGAAAGAGTATAACGATAATGTATCATATTTGGCACTTAGCTTATCTAAAAGGGGTTTCAAGTCAGGCGATGTTATTGGTTTAATTGGTGATAACAAACCTTCCTGGCTATTTTTTGAGCTGGCCGCTCAAGCTATAGGTGGAATGAGCTTGGGCATATATAGAGATACGTTAGATGAAGAAGTTGGTTATTTAATAAATGCCGCAAAAGTGAACTTTGTTTATGCAGAAGATCAAGAACAAGTAGATAAAATATTAACTATTAAAAGGCCTAAAAATAATCAAATCAATATTTTCTATGAAGATAGCCGTGGTCTAAAAGAATTAAATGATCCAAAGATCACAGATATGACTGATTTAATTAAAGAAGGAAAAGAGATCTTCTCCAAAGACCCCAATAAATATAATAAAATGATAGAGAAAATCTCAGGTGAAAAAAATGCTATTTTATGTACCACATCTGGAACAACCTCAAATCCTAAATTAGCCATGCTTCCAGGGGCTAAGTTTATTGAACATGTCATAAGGTATCTTAAAGTTGACCCAAAGTCTGTGGATGATGAATACGTTTCAGTATTACCATTTCCATGGATAATGGAACAGACTTATGGTGTGGGTTTTAACATTGTTGGAGGTATGAAAGTAAATTTTCCCGAAAGACCTGAAACCGCAATGGAAGACATGAGAGAAGTTGGTCCAACTTTTATGCTTGGAGCTCCTAGATTATGGGAACAAATTGCAGCTGACATGAGATCAAGAATTTTAGATGCCCCCAAAATAACTCAGTGGTTGTTTAACACAATGGTAGACAGAGGATTAAAAGCTGTTGATCAGGGAAAAAGAGATTTTCTTGCGGACAAACTATTATTTTCTTCACTGAAAGATAGACTTGGCTTTAGCAAGGTTAAATCAGCAGCTACTGGAGGATCTGCTATTGGTCCTGAAACATTTAAGTTCTTTCTTGCTATGGGTATTCCTCTTAGACAACTTTATGGACAAACTGAACTTATGGGCGCTTACACACTGCAGGATGTGCCAGATGGCACAATGGATTGTGAAACTGTAGGTGTTCCTTTTCCAGATTGTGAAGTAAAAATTGTAGATCCAGATCCAAATGGTCTTGGTGAAATAATAACAAAACACCCAAATATGTTTTCTGGTTACTATAATGATCAAAAAGCGTATAAAGATACTATTAAAAAAGGGTGGATGTATACTGGTGATGCTGGCTTTTTTGACGAACAAGGAAGACTTAACGTTCTCGACCGAGTAAATGATATTGCCGTTAAATCAGATGGTGTTAAATTTTCACCTCAAAATATAGAAAACAAATTAAAATTTTCTCCTTATGTGGGTGAAGCTGTAGTCATTGGTTCTGAAAAACCATACTTAACTGCAATTATTTGTATAAGGTTTTCTATTGTATCGAAACTTGCTGAGAAATTACAATTACCATTTACCTCATACACTGGACTAGCAGCACATAAAGAAATTTATAAACTTATTGAGGATGAAATCAAAAAAGTTAATGAACAACTTCCTGATAATACTAAAATTGCAAAATTTTTATTGTTATTTAAAGAGTTAGAAGCAGATGATGGTGAATTAACCAGAACGAGAAAAGTTAGAAGAAGCGTAATTAATAGTAGGTATCAAGATATAATAAAAGACTTATATCTTGATAAAGATACTGCCACAATCAATACAGAATTTACGCTAGAAGATGGAAGAAAAAGTAAAATCAGTGCAACTATGGAAATTAGGCATTTAATAAAAACTCCTAGTACAACAGCTAAGAAGTCAAGTAAGGGTAAAAAATAAATGAGTTTAGAAGATTTAAAAAAAATACCTTTCGGAAAGACTGTAATAGAGCTTAAAAACATTAGCTTAGCTTTTGGGGGTGTAAAAGCCCTTACAGATGTCTCCTTTGATGTAAAAAAAGGCGAAGTTTTTGCAATTATAGGACCTAATGGAGCAGGTAAATCTTCAATGTTAAATGTTATAAATGGGTTTTACAAACCTACAAGTGGCGCAATAAATTTTGCTGGCACAGACAGAAATGAAATGGAACCTGAATTAGCTGCAAAAAGTGGAATTGCTAGAACATTTCAAAATATAGCATTATTTAAGGGAATGAGCACATTAGATAATCTTATGACTGGCAGATTGTTAAAACAAAAGCAAAACTTTTTAATGCAAGCACTGTATTTTGGTCCAGTTGCAAAAGAAGAAGAAGAACATCGCGAAAGAGTCGAAAGAGTTATAGATTTTTTAGACCTTCAATCAATCAGACGTACACCTGTTGGTTCGCTCCCATATGGTCTACAAAAAAGAGTGGAGCTTGGTCGTGCATTGGCAATGGAACCAGAAATACTTTTACTTGATGAACCTATGGCAGGTATGAATGTAGAAGAAAAGCAAGATATGAGTAGATTTGTTCTTACCGTTAATAATGAATTAAAGACAACAATAGTATTAATAGAACACGATATGGGTGTCGTGATGGATATTTCAGATAGAATAGTTGTATTAGACTATGGCAAGAAAATTGGATCTGGGTTACCTAAAGAAATTAGAAGCAACAAAGCAGTTATTGATGCATATCTAGGTGTGTCTGATGATTAGTAAGGAAATTATTTTATGAGTGTAGAATTTCTTAATTTTATTGAAACAGTATTGAATGGATTAATGTCCGGAGTGATGTATTCACTCGTAGCTCTTGGATTTGTTTTGATTTTTAAAGCATCTGGAGTTTTCAACTTTGCCCAGGGCGTATTTGCTCTCTTTGCTGCGCTTACTCTAGTTGGTTATCAAACAGGTCAAGTGCCTTTCGCACATCTAATAAATGAACTTTTTGGAACGAATTATCATAATTGGTATGCCTCGATGCCAAATTTTCTTGCTATATTATTAACGATGGTAACCATGATTGCTCTTGCATGGATAATAGAACGACTAGTTTTAAAACACCTTGTTAATCAAGATCCTATAATCTTATTTATGGCAACTATTGGTTTAGCTTTTGCACTAGAAGGCGTTGGCGATTTAATGTGGGGATCAGATGTTAAGGTTTTAGATGTTGGTATTCCGAGTGGAGGATCAGTCTGGTTAGAAGAAGCGACAATTGGTCTTGCTGCGGAAGGAAGTGATTATTACGGAATGTATGTGGATGTTTTAAATATTTGGGCAACCATAATTGCTGTCATTTTAGTTGTATCCTTAGCTCTTTTCTCACAGTATACAAAAACAGGAAGAGCATTAAGAGCTGTTGCTGACGATCATCAAGCTGCATTATCAGTTGGTATTTCACTAAGAAGTATTTGGATACTTGTTTGGGCTATCTCTGGTTTTATTGCAATGGTAGCTGGGATTATGTGGGGAACTGAGTCAGGGGTTCAGTTTTCTTTATCATTAATAGCCTTGAAAGCATTACCTGTTCTCATACTAGGAGGCTTCACTTCTATACCTGGAGCTATTATTGGAGGTCTTCTTATAGGTGTGGGTGAAAAGTTGGCTGAAATTTATATAGGTGGTTATTTTGAAACAGGTGCGATTGAAAATTGGTTTGCCTACGTCATGGCTTTAGTCTTTTTATTATTTCGTCCACAAGGTTTATTTGGTGATAAGATTATCGAGAGGGTTTAAATTTAATGATTTACAAAGAAACTGGTCAATACAAATCTTCATATAAATCAGACCACGCAATTTTTCCACTTTTACAGGATAAAATAGCATTTAGTACATTAATGTTCATAGCTTTTTTAATAATACCATTTGTAATCAATAGTTACTGGGAAAAAGCTATCTTAGTACCATTTTTGATATTTTCATTAGCTGCTATCGGATTAAATATTTTAACTGGATATTGTGGTCAAGTATCACTGGGAACAGGCGGATTTATGGCTGTTGGGGCTTTCTCAACCTATAAGATTATGACCTATTTCCCAGATATGAATATAATGATTATTATCCTCATTTCAGGACTTATTACTGCTGCTGTTGGTATTATTTTTGGTCTACCTTCTCTCAGGATTAAAGGTTTTTATTTAGCTGTTGCTACACTTGCATCTCAATTTTTCTTGGTTTGGCTATTTAACAAAGTTCCATGGTTTTATAATTACTCTGATACAGGTCAAATCACTGTTTCAGAAAGGACGATGTTTGGTATTCCCGTTACAGGAGCGGAAGCCCCTTCATACGCAACTTATTTGTTCTGTTTAGTGCTAGTAGTAACATTAAGTTTTGCAGCCAAAAATTTAATAAGAAGCAAAATGGGTCGTTCTTGGATGGCTATCCGAGATATGGATATTGCTGCAGAAATTATTGGTGTGCCACCTCTTAAGACAAAGTTATCAGCATTTGCAATAAGCTCATTTTACATTGGTGTTGCTGGGGCATTGTATTTTGCTGTCTTTTTAGGTGCAATTGAAGTTACAGAATCATTTGATATTATGACTATCTCGTTTCCAGTTTTATTTATGATTATTATTGGAGGACTAGGTTCAATGTTAGGCTCTTTTCTAGGAGCTGCGTTTGTTGTCACCTTACCAATAGGTCTAAAATTTCTTATGGTTGATATGGTAGGTTTGTCAGCTGTTACAGCTAAACATTTTGAAATAACAATCTGGGGGTTGTTAATGATAGTTTTTTTAATTGTGGAGCCACATGGCCTTGCAAGACTTTGGTCCATCGCAAAAGAAAAGTTAAGACGATGGCCTTTCCCCTACTAAATTTGATTTAGTAGATAATTTTAATTTTTTCTCTAAGGGAGGAACTAATGAGAATAAAACAACTTTTAATAGGAATGACAGCGTCTGTTATTGCTGTTTCTAGTTATGTAGAAATGGCGATCGCGGATCTCAAATTTCCTATGTTGGTATACCGAACAGGAGCTTATGCACCTAATGGTATTCCAAACGCCGACGGTTTTGTAGATTATTACAAAATGATTAATGCCAGAGATGGTGGAATTGGTGGTGAGAAAATTTTACATCCTGAATGTGAGACAGGATATAAGACTCAAGTTGGAGTTGAGTGTTACGAAAAAAACAAAAAAGATGCGATGGTATTCCAGCCAATGTCTACTGGTATCACCTATCAGCTAATACCTAAAGCTACAGCTGATGGTGTGACAGTTTACTCAACTGGTTATGGAAGAACGTCTGCAGCTAATGGTAAAGTTTTTAAGTGGATATTTAATGCGCCTGTTACCTATTGGGATGGTGCTTCAATAGCCGTTAGACACATTCTTAAAAATAATTTTGGTAATATTAAGGGTAAGAAAATTGCACTTGTATACCATAATTCAGCTTATGGAAAAGAGCCAATTAGAACTCTAGAAACACTGAGTAAAAAACATGGTTTTAAATTGATGCTATTACCTGTTGATCATCCAGGACAAGAGCAAAAAGCTACTTGGTTAAAAATACGTAAAGCTAGACCTGACAATGTTCTAATGTGGGGCTGGGGAGTTATGAACCAAGTTGCGATTAAATCTGCAGCATCTATCAAATTTCCTATGGATAAATTTATTGGCATTTGGTGGTCTGGTTCTGAAAATGACGTTTTACCAGCAGGCAAAGGCGCAGATGGTTATAAGTCTCTGACTTTTAATGCTCCAGGTACTAACTACCAAGTACATGCAGACATTAAGAAATATGTTCATGATAAAGGTCAAGCTTCTGGTGATGGATCTCACTTTGGAACAGTGCTTTATAACAGAGGTTTGTTCCAAGCAATGGTGCAAGTAGAAGCAGCTACTGTTGCACAAAAAATTCATGGCACATCAAAAATCACTCCAGCTATGTACAGAGATGGAATGGAAAATGTGAATTTAAGTGCAAAGAGACTAGAAGAGCTGGGCTTCAAAGACTTTGCTCCTCCGTTCAAAAATTCATGTGAAAATCACGGTGGTAGTGGACTTGCTGCTGTACAACAGTGGGACGCTAAGGCTAAAAAATGGAACATGATTACTGAGTATATGTATGGAGATTCCGATGTGGTGCAAAAGTTAATCGCTGAAGATTCTGCAAAATATGCTGCTGAGCAAAAAATTGCTGAGCGTTGTAACTAAAAAAAATTTGAGAGCCTATTAATTTAGGCTCTCTTTAACCCATAGGAATATAAAATGGATGACATTAAAGTAAGTAAAAATAAAAAACCCAACACATCTGAAGATGTCTTAATTGTAAATAATATAGAAGTTGTTTACAGCCATGTTATCCTTGTATTAAAAGGCGTAAGCCTAAAAGTTAAAAAAGGTGGTATTACAGCCTTACTCGGTGGAAATGGGGCTGGGAAAAGCACTACATTGAAATCAATTTCAAATTTACTTGCATCAGAAAGAGGAGAGGTCACTAAAGGTTCTGTTACTTACAGTAACGAATATATACACGATCTTGACCCATCTCAATTAGTTAAGAAAGGTGTAATCCAAGTAATGGAAGGAAGACACTGCTTCGAACATTTAACTGTTGAAGAAAATCTTCTAACTGGTGCATATACTAGAACTAATAATAAAGAAGTTAAAGAAGACTTAGAAAGAGTTTATAATTACTTTCCTAGACTTCGTGACAGAAGAACATCACTAGCTGGTTACACCTCAGGTGGTGAACAACAAATGATTGCAATTGGAAGAGCTCTGATGGCTCACCCTACTATGATATTGCTAGATGAACCATCAATGGGTCTTGCACCTCAATTAGTAAAACAAATTTTTGAAATAGTTGCTGAAATAAATAGGAAAGAAGGAGTAACAATTCTATTAGCAGAACAAAATACTAATATGGCACTTCAATATGCAGAATATGCATATATTCTTGAAAATGGACGAGTAGTTATGGAAGGTACGGCTGAGTCAATGAGAGACAATGAGGATGTAAAAGAATTCTATCTTGGAATTTCAGGTGAAGGAAGACAATCTTTTAAGGATGTAAAACAATATCGCAGACGTAAAAGATGGTTATAATATTTAAATGATTAAAAATAATTTTTTTGATGATCTAGAAATACGTTCAGTTGATGAAAGAAATAGAGATCATTTAGAAAAAATAAATAATCTAATTAAAATTGCTAAAAATAACAAAAATCAATCATTAAGACTTGATAAACCTCTTGGGACTCTAGAAGATTTAGCCTCAATACCTTTGTTAAGAAAATCAGAATTAATTCAAAAACAATCTGATTATCGACCATTTGCACAATTAAACGTTTCTGAAATTAAGGATTTTGCGCATATATATAGATCTCCAGGTCCAATATATGATCTAGATGGTCATTCAAAAGATTGGTGGAGATTTTCTAGAGCTTTGCATGCTGCTGGTTTTAGTTACGGTGATATTGTACAAAATTGTTTTTCTTATCATTTTACTCCTGCTGGAGCCATGTTTGAAGAAGCAGCAAAAATCTTAAAATGTACAGTTTTTCCAGCAGGTGGAGAAAATACTGATTTACAACTAGAAGTAATGAAAGATATAGGTACAACTGCATATGTAGGTGTTCCAGATTTTTTGAAAATCATTTTAGAAAAAGCTGACGAAAAAAAAATATCACTTTCAAAATTGACAAAAGCAATGGTAACTGGAGGACCTTTATTTCCTGCAGTTGCTCAAAATTTTAGAGAAAGAAATATTCATGTAAGACAATGCTATGGAACCGCAGATTTGGGACTTGTTGCCTATGAAGCAGCAGAGAATGATGGAATGGTTATAGATGAAAATGTGATTTTAGAGATCGTTAAACCGGGCACTGGGAAACTCTTAAATGACGGTGAAGTAGGAGAAGTTGTCGTAACTGTTTTAAATAATTATGAGTTACCTATAATCAGGTTTGCTACAGGTGATCTTTCAGCAATATTAGAAGGAAATAGTTCAACTGGTAGAACTAATAAAAGAATAAAAGGTTGGATGGGTAGAGCAGACCAAACAACAAAAGTTAGAGGTATGTTTGTTCAACCATCACAAGTTAATAAAATTTTAGAAACTCTAGAGATTAACGGCTCTGCTAGAATGATCGTTAGTAGATCAAATGATAAAGATGAATTACTTTTGAAGGTCGAAGCTGAAGTTACAGATACAAATCAGATAGAATCTTTGGAACAAAAAATATCTGATGAAATTAAAAATATTATAAATTTAAGAGGCACTGCAAAAATAGTACCCATAAAAAGTTTACCAAATGATGGTAAAGTGATAGACGATATACGTGATTTTGGAGAGTAAAAAATGAAAATAGAAAATGTTAAAGCTGTTATTACAGGTGCAGGAAGTGGTCTTGGTGAAGGAACTGCTAGATACCTAAAAAATAAAGGAGCAGAATTACTGCTTATTGATTTAAATGCTGATGGACTAAAGAAGGTTGCTGATGACATAAATTGTAAATACGTTGTTGGAGATGTTTCTAACGAAGAAGAAATGAAAAATGCCATTAATGATTTCAATGAGATAAATTGCTTAGTAAATTGTGCAGGTATTGCAGTTGGAGCTAAAGTTGTATCGAGTAGAGGTATGCATGATTTAGGATTATTTGAAAAGGTTCTAAAAGTAAATTTAATTGGTAGCTTTAATATGCTTAGGTTATGTGCTGACAAAATGCAGGCCAATAAACCTGACAAAGAAGGTGAAAAAGGGATTGTCATTAATACAGCTTCTGTCGCAGCTTATGACGGTCAGGTAGGACAAGCAGCTTATTCTGCTTCAAAAGGTGGTATTGTTGGTATGACTTTACCTATTGCTCGTGAACTTGCATCAAATGGTATCAGGGTAAATACTATTGCACCAGGGTTGTTTGCCACTGCCATGCTTGCAGGAATGAGTGACGAAGTTCAAAAAAGCTTAATTGCTACTACCGTATTTCCCAAACGTTTAGGGACACCTTTGGAGTACGCAATGTTAGTAGAGAGCATTATAACTAATGTATTATTAAACGGCGAAACTATAAGGCTTGATGGTTCAGTTCGTTTGGCTCCAAGATAAAAGAATCTTGGTTAATTCTTAGATGAAACTTAAACCTAAATATTTTGAAGATTTTGAGGTAGGTTTAATTTTTGAATCTGAGCCTACCTTAGTAACAAAGGATGAGATAATTGACTTTGCTTCAAAATACGATCCACAATCATTCCACTTAGATGAAGAAGCTGCTAACAATGGACCATTTGGTCAGTTAACATCTAGTGGATTTATGACACTAGGTAAATCATTTACCCAAATTTTTAAAACTGGTGTTTATGATGGAACAAGTATGGGTGCTTGGGGAATTGATGAGCTAAGATGGACTAAACCTGTTTATCCAGGCGATGTTTTAAAAACAAAAATCGAAGTTTTAGAAGCAAAAAAATCAGCAAAAAATCCTAGAAGAGGTACAGCAAGATTAAAGCATACTGTGACAAATCAGAAAAATGATATTGTTATGACATGGATATCTAATCAGATGCTAAAAACAAAATCCTAATTCTCTATAAGCCAACCCTCATATCCCTCATCCATACTAAACACATTTTTGAAACCATGTTGACTAAAAAAATTAGCAGCTGATTGGCTTGAGTTGCCATGATAACAGTAAATTAAAATTTTATCGTTTTTATCTTTTTCTCTAAGAAAGTTTTGAAAATCTAAATCTTCAACATGAATGGCATTATCAATATGCCCATTCTTGAACGAATTGTAATCTCTTATATCAATTAAGATTAGATCATCTTTTGATATAAGATCCTTTGCATCTTTAATTGAAATACGATTGAAAGACATTTTGTTTTATAAAGCTTCGATAATTACTGCTATTCCTTGTCCTCCACCAATACACATAGTAGCAAGACCATATTTTCCTTTACGTTTCCTTAATTCATATACAAGTTTTGTCATAATAATTGCACCAGTCGCACCCACAGGATGACCTAATGCAATAGCTCCTCCATTAACATTAACTATCTCAGGATTAAGACCTAATTGTTTATTAACAGCACATGCTTGAGCTGCAAAAGCTTCATTAGATTCAATTAAATCTAAATCTGAAACAGTTAGTTGAGCTTTGTTTAATGCCATTTTTGACGCAGGTACTGGGCCCATACCCATTTCATCAGGGTCAACGCCACCAAACCCGTATGAAACTATTCTAGCTAAAGGTTTACCATTTTTTGCTTTTTCTTCATTAGCTAGTAATAAAGCAGAAGCTCCATCATTAATTCCTGAAGCATTACCGGCAGTTACTACACCATCTTTTTTAAAAGCAGTTCTGAGACCTTTTAATGTTTCCATACTAGTTTCTGGTTTTGGATGCTCGTCTATTTCAAAAATCTCAATTCCCTTTCTTGTTTTTATTTCAATAGGAAGGATTTGATCTTTAAAATTACCATTTTCAATGGCCTCACGCGCCCTTTTTTGACTAGTTAATGCAAATTCATCCTGCATTTCTCTACTAATTTGATATCTACTAGAGATATTTTCTGCGGTTATACCCATATGTCCATGACCAAAAGGATCATGAAGTGCACCTAACATCATATCATGAACTTGTCCATCACCCATTCTTGAACCCCATCGAAACCCTTGAACAATATGCGCACCATTTGACATAACCTCTACACCTCCTGCTATTGCAACTGAAGCATCTCCAAGCATGAGAATTTGTGAGGCACTTACAATTGCCTGAAGCCCAGAGCCACAAAGTCTATTTACAGTCAACGCAGCAGATGCTTTGTTCATTCCAGCCTGTAATGCAATAACTCTACTCACATACATATCTCTTGGTTCTGTATGTATAACATTACCAAAAACAGCATGCTCAACTTCATTAGTCTCATATCCAGATCTTGCAATAGCTTCTTTTGCCACTAAAGTTCCAAGATCGACAGGACAATAATTTTTAAGGGTACCTCCAAATCCTCCAATTGCAGATCTGTTTGCTGACATAATGTAAACATTGTTCATTTTAGTTTTCCTCCACAAATTAACTTTTATTCTAATTTTTTAAAATTAAGTCTAAATCTCCTAAATCTTCAAAAAATAGATTAACTCGAGTTTCATCAACATCTTGAATATTTTTAGGTTTCCAATTTGGTTTTCTATCTTTATCTACAAGCATTGCTCTAACGCCTTCAAAAAAATCTCCAATTTCCACACAACGTTGAACCATTCTGTACTCCATTATAAGTTCATCTTTTAAACTCATATGACTAGCATTTCTGATTTGCTTTAAAGAGATTTTTAAGGAAGTTGGAGATTTATGTTTTAACTCTTCGAATTGAATCTTTAAAAATTCATTTTCAACAAGTTGTTCACATTCATCAAATATTTGTTCGATTGTATCATAAGAGAAAACTTTTTTAATCAATTCCTCATTATTCATCAACACACTATCTTCAGTTTCTGGTTTTGATGAAAATTGATCTATAATATTGTTAACCTTTTGATTAGAATTTGGTGAAGAAGAAATGATTTCGTTCTTTAAAATACCAACTTTTTCTGCGGAAACATGATGAGTTATTAGTTTAAGCTTCAATAAGTCATGAGCTTTAATTCTTGCACCAACTAAAGACAACCAAGCTCCTATACCTTTATTTAACTGTCCAAGCAACCATCCTCCTCCAACGTCTGGAAATAATCCAATTGCTGTTTCTGGCATTGCAAACATTGTTTTTTCAGAGGCAACTACGTGACTTCCATGCATTGATACACCAACACCTCCACCCATGGTAAATCCATTAATTAGGGAAATGAAAGGTTTTTTATAATTACTAATTTTATAATTAAGGGTATATTCATCATAAAAAAATGATTTAGATAAATTGGTTGGTGGTCCACCCTCTGCTAAAACTTCTTTTCTTAACTTAACAACATCTCCTCCAGCACAAAAAGAACGGTCTCCAGCACCCTCAATTATAATGCAGTTTATATTATCGTTTATTTCCCAAGAGTTGAGATATTTATTCATTTTTTGAACCATTGAATAAGTAAGAGCATTTAATCTGTCGGGTCTATTTAACGTAATTATACCTACGCCATTTTCCTCAGTGAATATAACTTCATCCTGCATTGTCAAAATTATCCTTTTTAAATTTAATTAGCTTTTTAAATGTCTTGAAATAATAACTCTCATTATTTCATTAGTCCCCTCTAAGATTTGATGAACCCTTAAATCCCTTACAAGTCTTTCTAACGGAAAGTCTTTCAAATATCCATAACCACCATGAATTTGAAGAGCCATATTACATATCTCAGAGCATACATCCGTTGCATATCTTTTAGCCATTGCACACAGTTTTGTAGCTTGTTTATCTGCTGTGTCTAATGCACATGCGGCTCTTAAAACCATGAGGCGAGAAGCCTCTAACTCAGTTGCCATATCGGCTAACTTAAATTGTGTAACTTGGAATTTATCTAGTGATTTGCCAAATTGTTTTCTTTGTGCAGAATAACTCATAGATGCTTCTAAAGCTGCTCTTGCTCCACCTAAAGAACATGCCGCAATATTTACTCTTCCACCGTCTAGTCCTTTCATTGCTATTTTAAACCCGTCACCTTCATTTCCAACAAGATTATCTATTGGTATTTCACAATTATCAAAATTTACCATGGATGTATGTTGACTGTTCCAACCCATTTTCTTTTCTTGTTTTCCAAATGATAAACCCTTTGTTCCTTTTTCTACTAATATACATGAAACACCACTAGCACCTTCTTCACCTGTTCTGCACATTACTGCAAAAATATCACTTGTAGGTCCTCCAGATATAAAACTTTTTGAACCATTTAAAACGTAATGACTATTTCCTTTTTTTGTAGCTTTAGTTTTCAATGCCACAGCATCTGATCCAGAACCTGATTCTGTAAGACAGTAACTAGACATCATTTGCATAGTTGATAACTTTTTAATAAATCTTTCTTTTATATGATCTGATCCATGAGCATCTATCATCCAAGTAACCATATTATGGATAGATATGTAAGCTGCAGTAGACACACATCCCCTAGAAAGTTCTTCGAAACAAATAGCAGCATCCAACCGACTAAGACCTGAACCTCCATAAGTCTCATTCACATAAATAGCAGCCAAACCAAGTTCAGCTGCTTTTTTTAAAGTTTCGACAGGGAAAATTTCGTTTTGATCCCATTCAGATGCATGAGGCATAAGTTCTGTTTCAGCGAAATTTTTTGCCATTTCTTTTATATTTAACTGATCCTCGTTATATTCAAAGTTCATTTTTTACCTCTTCATTACCCATTTCATACTTACAAAATTTTATGTGACTGCAAAATCATCTCTGATGCCTTTTCAGCAATCATTAATGTCGGCGCATTCGTATTACCAGAAGTTATAGTGGGCATTACTGAAGCATCAGCAATCCTAAGACCATCCACTCCTCTTACTTTTAAGTTACTATCTGTCACTGAGGTTTTATTAGATCCCATTGCACACGTGCCGACTGGATGAAAAATCGTTGTACCAATATCACCAGCAACTTTTTTGAGTTCATCTTCAGATTGAAACTGTATACCCGGCGCAAATTCTTTTGGATTATATTTTTTCATTGCAGGTTGGGAAATTATTTTTCTTGCTAACTTTATAGATTGAGCAGCTACAATTTTATCTTTTTCTTCAGATAAGTAATTGGGGTCTATTGATGGAGCTATCTTGTAATCTTTTGAAGTAATGTGAACTTTGCCTCTGCTTTGAGGGTTAAGGTTACAAACACTTGCTGTTAAACCTGGAAAACTATGTAAAGGGTCTCCAAATTTATCTAAAGAAAGAGGTTGGACATGAAATTGAAGGTTGGGTGTTTCATAAGATTTATCAGACATTGCAAAAATACCTAATTGACTTGGCGCCATTGACATTGGTCCAGATCTCTTGAGAGCATATTCTAAACCAATGGCTATTTTACCAAGTAAAGAGTTTGCTTTTTGATTAAGTGTTTTAGCATTTTCTAGCCTGTAAATAACTCTCAATTGAAGATGATCTTGTAAATTCTCACCAACATCATTACTCTCAACCAAAGTATTAATGCCTAAGTTTGAGAGTATTTTTGGGTTACCAATACCTGATAATTCTAATATTTTAGGTGACCCTATAGATCCAGCAGAAAGCACAACTTCTCTGTTTGCAAAAATGTCTTCTAGCTTTCCATTTCTAAATACTTGTATACCTTTGCACTTTTTGTTGTTCAAAATTATTTTATTAACTTCACATTTACTTATTATTTTAAGGTTCTTTCTATTTTGAATTGGTTTAATAAATGCTTTAACAGTATTCCACCTAAACCCAGAATTTTGATTTACTTTAAAATAAGAAACTCCAAAATTATTTCCTTCATTAAAGTCATCTGTTTTAGGTATTCCAGCTTCAATAGTTGCGTCTCTAAAACTATCTAAAATATCCCATGAAAGCCTTTGTTGATTTACTTTCCATTCACCACCAGCGCCATGAAACTCACTTTCACCTTCATAACTATCTTCCATGTTTTTGAAATATGGTAAAACATCATCCCAACCCCAACCTTCATTACCCATTTGTCTCCATTGGTCATAATCACCTGCTTGTCCTCGCATATAAATCATACCATTTATTGACGAACAACCTCCCATGATTTTACCTCTTGGATAATTTAGAGATCTTCCGTTTAATCCTTTTTGAGAAGTAGTTTTATAAAGCCAGTCTGTTCTTTTATTTCCCATGCAGTAAAGGTACCCTACCGGTATATGAACCCAGTGGTAATTATCATTTCCTCCAGCTTCTATTAATGCTACAGAATATCTATCGTTTGCTGATAATCGATTCGCTAAGAGACATCCAGCAGTTCCTGCACCAACAACGATAAAATCAAAGCTTTGTGTCATACAGATTGCCTTTTATAATTGTATAAAATAATAAAAATTGATATAATAGTATTTGATATAAAAATAATTTTCTATGTAAAAAAATTTAAATTTGCTTCAGAAGAAAATTTTTAAAACTAGTTAATTCTACTTTTCGTTCCAAGAAGGTGGTCTTTTGTCTAAGAAGGCACTAATACCTTCGTGTGCGTCTATTTCCATCATGTTAATTGCCATTACTTCAGAAGTATAGTGATAAGCCTCATCCAGTGACATGTCTACTTGTTTATAAAAAGCCTCCTTTCCAATTTTTACTGTAGAAGTTGGCTTTGAAGCTATTAATTTTGCTAAGTTTAGTGTGTCAACATGAAGCCGTTCTAATGGCACACATTTATTAATAAGCCCAAACTGAACAGCTTCTTGTGCGCTAAGTTTTTCTCCGGTTAAGAGCATTTCCATGATTTTTTTTCTGCTAATGTTTCGAGAAACCGCAACCATAGGTGTTGAGCAAAAAAGACCTATATTTACACCTGGGGTCATAAATGAAGATTGTTCCGAAGCAACAGCTAAATCACAACTTGCTACTAGTTGACAGCCAGCAGCAGCAGCAATTCCACAAACTTCAGCTATAACTGGTTGTGGCAACCTTAATATTGTTTGCATTAATATTGAACAATCATCAAACAAATTTTTAAAGAAAACTTTATTTTTCTTATTTTGTCTAAGTTCTTCTAGATCGTGCCCTGCTGAGAAACCAGGTCCCTCAGAAGAAATAATTATTACTTTTATTTTAGTTTGCGCAGAAACATCTCCTAGAGCTTTTGTAAGATTTTTTATTAATTGTAAAGATAATGGATTATGTTTTTCACCGTTAGTTAATTCTATCCTAACTATGTTTTCAGTTTCATTTTTAATAGAAAAAAAATTATCCATTTTTTGATCATAAGTTGTTTAAAT
>CABZWX010000019.1 GCA_902529515.1 uncultured SAR116 cluster alpha proteobacterium
AAGCAAAGACAAAAAACAAAAAATTTGAAGTAAAGTTTTATGTTTTTAAAGATAAATTAACAGGTAATGAAAATTTTACCATTTTTAGTGATGAAAATACATTTAATGCTGTCTTAAAAAATTCTTTAACTCAAGATTCAGTTGAACAGAGTAAATTCGAAGATAGTGTTTTTGCTCCTATGCATGGAATAATAAAAATTAATAATTTAAAAATAAAAAATAGGGTTAAAAAGGGTGATGTATTATTAAAATTAGAAGCTATGAAAATGGAATATTCATTAATTGCCCCACGAGACGGAATCATTAAAGAGATTTTTTGTAAAAATGGTGAACAGGTCACTGAAAATTCTAAACTCTTAAATTTAGAAAAAATAAAATAATAGGTGCTTGTTTGAAAAATTTAGTAAATATTTTTGAAATGAGCCCAAGAGACGGACTTCAAAATGAGAAAAAATTTATTTCAACTGATGAAAAAGTTTTTTTAATTGACCAACTATCTCAATGTGGTTTTAACAAGATAGAGACATCTAGTTTTGTAAGTCACAAATGGGTTCCTCAACTGGCTGATGCAGCAGAAGTTTTTAGTAGAATTAATAGAAATAAAAACACTAAATACACTGCACTAACACCCAATGAAAGAGGATTTAATGACGCCTTAAATGCTAACGTCGATGAAGTAGCAATTTTTACTGCAGCATCTGAGACATTTTGCAAAAAAAACACTAACTGCGACATTGAAACTAGTCTCAAACGATTTATTCCAATAACTGAAAAAGCTTCAAAATTAAATATGCCTGTAAGAGGTTACATTAGTTGCGTAACTCACTGCCCTTATGAGAATTTTGTCAATCCTAGAATAGTAGGTCAAATTGCAAAAGATTTGTTTAAAATGGGGTGCTACGAAATTTCACTTGGTGATACGACAGGCAAAGGAACACCAGACCAAACACTAGAGGTAGTAAAAGAATGCTTAAAATATTTGTCAGCAAATAAATTAGCTGGCCATTTTCATGATACTTATCAAAATGCTCTTGATAACATCAATGTCTGCTTAGAAAATGGTATAAAGACATTTGACTCATCTGTAGGGGGATTAGGTGGCTGTCCATATTCACCAGGAGCGAAAGGAAATGTAGCAACCGAAAAAGTTAACAAATTACTATTATCTAAAGGTTACGAAACGAATCTTGATAAAGATAAATTAAAAGAATGTAGTGAAATTGCGCAGAAATTAATCTTAAACTGAAACCATGACTGAAATTAAAAAAAAATCGATAATATTACAGAATAAGGGCGGAGTATCTCACATTATTTTAAATCAACCTGATAAACATAACGCTTTATCACCAACAATGATTGAAGAATTAAGTGATGCTTTTGAAAATCTATCAAAAGATGAAAATACTCGAGTGTTAATTTTGTCAGCCAATGGAAAATCTTTTTGTGCTGGAGGAGATTTAGATTGGATGAAAAAACAAATATTTTCAGATAGATCAACTAGAATTAAAGAAGCTAAAAAGTTAGCAATGCTTCTTTTTAAAATGTATAATTTTCCAAAACCTTTAATTGCAAAAGTTGAAGGAAATTCTTTTGGGGGCGGCATTGGAATTATATCTGTATGTGATATAGCAGTATCTCTAGATAATATAAAATTAGCACTTACAGAAGCAAAGCTTGGATTAATTCCAGCAACAATCAGTCCATATGTGATCTTGAAAGTTGGATCGAGCAATGCCATAGACATGTTTACCAGTGCCCGCACATTTTCTCCTCAAGAAGGACAAAAAATTGGTTTGATAAAATTGTTTACTACAAGTGATAAAATAGATGAAACTATATCAAACGAAATTTTACCCTTTTTAAAAAATGCGCCTGCTGCGTTATCTGCTTCAAAAAAACTAGTAAGAAATTTATCTGTAAAAATAGATGAAAATACTATTCGATTTACTGTTGAAGCTCTTGCAGATGTATGGGAAAATCCTGAGGCAATAGAAGGAATTAATGCTTTTTTTGAGAAGAGAAAACCAAATTGGTTAATGGAGAAGTAAATGGCAACGATTACAAAGCAAGGCCAAAAGGGTAATTTAACTAAATTAGATCTAGATTATAAAGGTACTAAAGATGGAGAAGATCAAGTAAAGAACTACTTAGAAATTGTTCAACAAAAACTGGGCTTTATACCAAATGTTCTTGCTGCCTTTGCAAAATTTCCAAAACAATTTGAAGGTTTTACTAAATTATATAATGCTTTAATGTTAGGTGAGTCTGGTTTGACAAAATTAGAAAGAGAAATGATTGCCGTGACGGTTTCTTCAGAAAATCATTGCTTTTATTGTTTAGTAGCTCATGGATCTGCAGTTAGAGAATTATCAAAAGATCCTCAATTAGGAGAACGAATAGCAGCAAACTTCAGGTCTGCAGAATTGCCAAAAAAACAAGAGGAATTACTAAACTTTACAAAAAAGTTAACAAAAGACCCATCTGAAATTGGTGAAAATGATAGGAAAAAATTAAGGGATGTTGGATATACAGATAGAGATATTTGGGACATTAGTGCAATTGTTGGTTTGTTTAACATGACCAACAGACTAGCTTCCGCAACCGAAATGGAACCAAATAATAATTATCATAATTTAGCAAGATAAGTTTATGGAATTCAATCTAAATCAAACTCAGTTATCTATTATTGATTCCGTGAATAATATTATGAAAAACTACAATGATGAGTATTGGCTTCAGTGCGATAAAGAAAGTCAATTCCCCCAAAAATTTTATGAAGAGGTAGCTAATGGGGGATGGTTAGGTATTTGTATGCCTAAAGAGTATGGAGGAAGTGCTTTAGGTGTGAGTGAAGCATCAATTTTTATGCAAAAAATTTCTGAAACAGGAGGCGGTATGGCAGCCGCATCTTCAATACATATTAATATTTTTGGACCACACCCAATTGTAGTATATGGAACTAAAGAACAAAAAGACAAGTGGTTACCACCATTGATATTAGGAAAAGAAAAAACTTGCTTTGGTGTCACTGAACCAGATGCAGGTTTAGATACTGGTAGATTAAAAACTTTTGCCAAAAAAATAAATAATGGGTATTTAGTTAGTGGTCAAAAAATTTGGACATCAACTGCTAAAATTGCTGATAAAATACTTTTATTAGCCCGAACAAGTCCCATTGAAGAATATAAAAAAAATACAGACGGTTTAACTTTGTTTTATACAAATTTAGATAGGAGAAAAATAGAAGTAAGAGAAATCTCCAAAATGGGCAGAGCAGCAGTTGATAGCAACCAAATATTTATAGATAATCTTGAAGTACCTGAATTTGACAGAATTGGTGAAGAAGGTAAGGGATTTAAATATATATTAGATAGTCTTAACCCTGAGAGAATTCTTATTGCCGCAGAAGCTTTAGGAATAGGTAAAAATGCATTGTCAAGGGCAGTTAAGTACGCAAATGACAGAGTGGTTTTTAATAGACCTATTGGGAAAAATCAAAGTATTCAACACCCATTAGCAGAAAATTGGATTGAATTAGAAGCTGCAGAACTACTAATTGCAAAAGCAGCTTATCAATATGATAAAGGTGAAAACGCGGGAGGATTAGCTAACGCAGCTAAATATTTTGCAGCAGAAGCTGGCTTTAAAGCAGCAACTCAAGCAGTCGTAACTTTGGGTGGTATGGGATATGCTAAAGAATATCATGTTGAGAGGTTATTGAGAGAATCTTTGATCCCAAAATTGGCTCCTGTTAGCGCTCAAATGATCTTAAATTATATTTCTGAACGTGTTCTTGGACTACCAAAATCTTATTAATTTTTAGAAAGTAATATAATGATAGAAAAAAATAAAAATAACCATGCATTAGATGGGATTAAGATTTTAGACCTTACAAGAGTTCTTGGAGGACCTTACGCTACACAAATACTTGCAGATCATGGAGCTGAGGTGATTAAGATAGAGTCAAAGATTGGTGATGAAGTTAGAGCTTGGGGACCACCTTTTATAAACGATATGGCTTCATATTTTATAAACGTGAATCGAAATAAGAAATCTATAGCAATTGATCTTACCAAACAAGAAGGTAAGGAAATAATTTTAGAACTTCTAAAAAACTCAGATATAGTTATTGAAAACTTCAAAACTGGTACAATGGAAAAATGGGGTTTGGGTTATGAGGAAGTTTTGAGAGAAAAATTTCCTAAATTAATTCACTGTAGAATTTCAGGATTTGGAGCTAAAGGTCCACTTGGTGGCGCACCAGGCTATGATGCAATAGTTCAAGCTATGACTGGTATGATGTCAGTAAATGGTCATGCTGACGGAGGCGATGTAAGAGTTGGTGCTCCTGTAGTAGATATGGGAACTGGACTTTATTCAACAATAGGAATTTTAATGGCCCTGCAAGAAAGAGAAAAATCTGGCATAGGTCAGTTTTTGGATATGTCTCTTTATGATTCAGCGCTAGCATTAATGCATCCACATACTGGCAATTATTTTTTATCAAAAAAACCAGGTAAAGCTACTGGAAATGCACACCCAAATATTTCTCCATATGATAAATTCAAAACAGCAACTAATGAGATTTTTATGGGAATTGGAAACGATGCTGGTTTTATAAGACTCTGTAAAGCTTTAGATTTAGACCATCTTGCAAAAGATGAAAGATTTTTAACTAATGGTGATAGAGTAAAAAACAGAATAGAACTAACCAAATATTTAGAAGATGCTCTTAGTAATGTAGATGGAGTTGAATTTTCAGAAAAATTATTGTCAGCAGGCGTTCCTGCAGGGCCCGTTAGGAATATAGAGGAAGCTTTAAATCATCCTCAAACAAAAGAAAGAGAAATGACCATCTCAAAAGAGGATTACAAAGGTGTTTCTTCACCAATTAAGTTTAGTAGATCTAAAGCAGTAGGCGTTAAACATAAACCACCTATTATTGGGGAACATACAAGAGAAGTCTTGAGTGAAAATGGTTATACAAAAGATAGAATTAATAGACTTTTTGAAAATGAAATTATTTTTGAAAACAAGTCTTAATTCAAATAAATAGCTTATTGAAATAATGTTTTCTTAACTTATTTATATGATTTGTAAGATCGTGATTATTTTCTTTGTTTTCAGTAAAATATAAAAAAGCGTCTATTGCTTGAAAAATAAAAAGATCAATACCTGAAATAATTTTTGCTCCAACTCGTTCACCTTTGTTAATGAAATCAGTCTTAGCTGGAGTGTACACTACATCAAAAATCCACTGTTTCTTATTTGGCATTAGATTTCCTAATGGACATCCTGGAAAATCATAATGACCAACTGGCGTGCAGTTAATTATACCATCAAAACTGGATATAATTTTTTCTATTTGATCAGGTTTTGTTACAACACAATTTATATTTAAAAGACTTAAATCTCTTGATAAGCTGCCTGCTTTAAGTTTATCTTTATCAATTAAAAAAATCTTTTCTACACCTAGAGAAGCTAGGGCAAAAGTGACTGCCCTACTTACTCCACCAGCACCTATCACTAGAATTTTTCCTGGAGTATTTTTACCAAAATGAAAATTATAAGTTTTCAAAAACCCTGTATAGTCAGTATTCTGTGCTGTAACTTTTTTTCTGAATATAAGTGTGTTTGCTGATCCAAGATTTCTTGAGTTCTGAGATATATTATCTGCATGCTTAATTACTTTTTCTTTAAAAGGGAATGTAATATTCACACCCTTGAACCCTGCAATTCTTAATTCTTCTAACAAAACTACAAAATAATTTTCTTCTTTATCTTTCAAATCAAACAACAAATACTCTAAGGGGATCTGAAATATTTTTGCAAGACGGATATGAATATCGGGAGCATTTGAGGATGAAATATTGTTACCTATTAATCCAATTTTCATAATCTAAAGGGTCTTTCGGATAAGACGTATAACAACTGTTCCAAACCATCTCTCTATCTGAACTCTAACGGGCACATAATCTTTATTCTGATTTTTACCAAAAAATACTTTGATATCAGAAATCTTATCTTCACTTGGTTTCCATTTTGTTTTAAGTCTATGACCACCTATTGGGAAAACTCTCAATCCACATATCAGCACATTACCTTTATATGATTTAGGTCTATCATTATCAATTGTGCTATTTCCAATTGTTTTAATTTCCAAATCATATCGCCTTCTGCCGTCGAAAACTTTGAAGTTTTGGTCACAAGTATATTCTTCATTAATTTTTTCAATAACTCTCATAAACGCTGTTATTGGATCAATTACATTAATCAAACTTGACTCTTGAACTTCATGGTATTTTTTAAGATCTATAGTAGGAATATTTACATAACTTACAGTTTTATAATTATTGACCCATGTAATATCTGTAGTCCGCTTTTTCTTATTAAATACTCCACCAGCTGAAAATTTATTTGGTAACCAAGTACCTTTATTTTTTATTGATGACGATTTTAATACGCCATTGTACTCGTATAATACGTCTAAAATGCCAGCAGTTTGTGATTTAATATCAATATTTAAATTTTGAGACGTTGATCTAAACAAAATTTCTGCTTTACCAACAATTAAATTTCCAAACTGAACCACATAATAATAATTTTCTTGTTTGGAACTTGCTGAAAAATTAAGTAAGGAAAAGATTATTAAAAAAATTAGAATATTTAAAAATTTATTCATTATCAAATTATTTTCATCTAACTGTTAACTGCTCTTTTTTAATTGCAAGTACAGAAGAAACAGTTGAAACACAAAAGGGCACACAAAAAGTAATTAAGATTTTAGTCCAATTTGTTACTGTCATCGTTCCCAAAAAAATATGATCCCCATGATTAATAATTGCTAAAATGATTCCTACTATCAAAGCCATTTTAAAAGCTCTAAGAAAAACATCTTTTCTAAATGCTATATGAAACATTAATTTCCCACCAAAAATTTATATTATTTGCAAAAACTAACATAATATACAAAACTTAAAATTGTAATAAATTTAAGATGTTTTTTAGTCTGGAGATACAATGTTAATAAAAATTTTTGTAAGAACCTTCTCATCTACTGAAGATTGTGAATTATTCGAATCAATACTTGAAACTAGATGGCCTAATTTACTTCAACAAGTAAAAGGAGTTAGGTTTAGAGCTATGAAAAATCCACAAACACCCAACGTAAGTGTAGTTTTATGGGAGTTTCCTGATGCTGAATCAATGAAAAAAATTGATAAGTTAATTGACGAAAATATAGCTAAATATGTCAAAACCTTATCACCTAAAACAATCCACTTTGTTGGTGGAGTTACTCAAGATTTTGGAGAAACATCATTTTAGAAAACAAAATTAGACGTAGTAATATTTTTCCAAGACATTCAAATTATGATCTACCCACAGCTATTAAAGGTGAAGGATGTTATATTGTAGACAATAATGGAAAAAAATATATTGATGGGTCAGGTGGTGCTGCAGTTTCTTGCTTAGGTCATTCTGACAATACTGTAAAAAACGCAATTATTAATCAAACTGAAAAATTAGCTTATGCCCATACATCTTTTTTTACTAACGAACCTGCTGAAAAACTAGCAAATTTGTTAGCTGAAATTTCTCCATCTGGACTAGATAAAGTGTATCTTGTTTCAAGTGGTTCTGAAGCAGTAGAGGCCTCAATAAAACTTGCGAAACAATATTTTATTGAAATAGGAAAACCAAAAAAACACAAGGTTATATCTAGAAGACAAAGTTATCATGGAAACACTCTTGGAGCTTTAGCATCTGGGGGTAATATTTGGAGAAGAAATTTTTTTGAAGATTTACTAATTAAAACCAGCTTAATTTCACCTTGTTACCTATATAGAAATAAAAGATCAGACGAAACTGAATGGGATTATGGACAAAGAGTTGCAAAAGAATTGGAAGATGAAATTTTAAATTTGGGCCAAGATAATGTTATGGCTTTTATTGCAGAGACAGTTGTTGGAGCAACTGCAGGTGCTCTCACAGCTGTGCCAGGATATTTCAAGCTTATAAGAGAAATTTGTAATAAATACGATGTTTTATTAATTTTAGATGAAGTTATGTGTGGTATGGGAAGAACGGGATCTTTATTTGCTTGCGATGATGAACCAGTTATTCCTGACATTATTACTATCGCTAAAGGTTTGGGAGCAGGATATCAACCAATTGGAGCTATGATATGTCAAAATCATATATATGAAGCGATAGAAAGTGGATCTGGATTTTTTCAACATGGACACACATATCTTGGTCATCCTATAGCATGTGCAGCTTCATATGCAGTTTTAGGTAAATTAATAAATGATAATTATCCGTCTAAAGTAAGAAACAAGGGTAACATACTTCAAGAAAGCTTAACAAGATCATTAGGCCAAAATCAATATATTGGAGATATTAGGGGTAGAGGTTTATTTAGAGCTATAGAACTTGTAGCTGACAGATCAACTAAGGAGCCTTTTCCTAAAAAATTAAATGTAGCAGGAAAAATTAAGAAGAAGGCTTTAGACGAAGGATTAATTTGCTATCCAATGCAGGGAACAATAAACGGAGAAATTGGCGATCATATTCTAATTGCACCTCCGTTTATTATTACTGAGAATGAGATTGATGAAATTTCTGAAAAACTCAAAATCGCTATTGATTCTGTTTGTAACTTTTGATTTGATGAATTTAAATATAATCTTAACTTTGAATAGAAAATAATTTCATGTATGTAAGAGTAGTAACTATTAAATGCCCAAACCAAACAGCAAAAAAAGCCATAAAGCTACATAGTAATCAAGTAGCACATGAGCAAATGAAAGTTGGACTTATAAAACAAACAACTGTTGACATTTCTGACACAAATTTTCTTACTGTGAAATATTGGATTTCAAAGTCACACTTTGAAAAAGGTAGAAAAAATTGGATAAAAGTTAGTCAAGAATTTAATGAAATGGGGGCAATTGTTTCTGGTGTTGGAGGTGAAGCTGATATTAATATGCTAAATGATTTCAATAATCATATCTAACTAAACACCTAAATATCTCTGAGCAATTTTGCTTGTTAAATCATTTGAAAAACCATTCCATACTGTTTGTCCTTTTTCTAAAATATAAAATTTATCAGCTAATTCTTGGAGTTGTTTAAGTGATTTATCAATTATTAAAATTGAAACACCTTTATTTTTTAAAATTGTTATAACTCTCCATATTTCTGACCTGATAGTTGGGGACAAACCTTCGGTTGCTTCATCTAAAATGAGTAAGTCTGGATTTGTCATTAATGCCCTCCCAATTACAAGCATTTGTTGTTCACCACCGGATAAAGTAGAAGCACTTTGATATTTTCTTTCTGCTAATTTTGGAAATAAATGAAAAACCATTTCTTGAGTCCATTCTCCTTCAACTTGCGTTGCTGTAAGATTCTCCAATACAGTCAAGTTTGTAAATGCTCTTCTATCCTCTGGAACAAGGCCGATACCCAATTGAGCAATTTTATAACTTGGCTGATTTATAATAGAAATATTTTTAAATTTTATCTCACCTTCATAACTACTTATTAAACCACAAATTGATCTGATTGTAGTTGATTTGCCCATGCCATTTCTACCAAGAAGTGCAACAACTTCACCCTGATTTATTTCTAGATTCACATCAAAGAGAGCTTGACTTAAGCCATACCATGACTTTAATCCATTTATTTCAAGAAGTTTTTCCATCAGATCTCATAGCCTAAATAAACATCTCTCACTAATTCATTTTTTCTTATCTCATCTACAGTACCTGAAGCAACTATCTTCCCATAATTTATTACGGAAACCCTATCAGCTAATGCAAAAACAGCGTCCATATCATGTTCAATTAGTAAAATTGGCGAGTTAGACTTTATTTTTTTGAATAAATTAATCATCATGTTTGTACCACTTTCATCCAAACCAGCCATTGGCTCATCAAATAAAAAAACTTTTGGATCCATTGCTAAAGCTAGACCAACTTCGAGTTTTCTTCTATCACCATGGCTTAAGTCAGATGCTGAAATGTCACTTTTTTCAAATAGTTCAATTTCCTTAAGAATTTTTTTGGCATTTGAATACAAATCTTTATTATTCCTTATACTTTTGAACAATTGAAATGTTTTACTTGATTTGTCTAATAGAGATAAAACTATGTTATCTATTGCGCTAAACTGAGGAATAATAGAAGAAACTTGGAATGTTCTTGATATTCCAATTTTAGCTCTTTCAACGTCAGTTAAATCAGTTATGTCTTCTTGATCCAAGATAATCGAACCTATATCATGTTTTACGCTTCCAACTATTTGCTTAATTAATGTTGATTTTCCTGCTCCATTAGGTCCAATTAAAGCATGTATTTCGTCAAAATGAAGGTCTATTGTAATCTCATCGGTAACTTTAAAAGCACCATATGATTTTGATAAGTTTTTAATATTTAAGATTCTATTTTTCATATTTTAATTTTTTTTTCAAACAAACTTAAAATACCTGTGCGTACATATAATATTTCTAAAATAAGAATTAATCCCAACCAAAACTGCCAATTTTCTGTATAACCTCCTAACGTTTGTTCTAAAACAATAAAGAAAGCTGCACCAACAAGAGGCCCATAAAGCCTAGCAATTCCTCCAAGAATTACAAATACCATTATTTCTCCAGACATCTGCCAATTAAGAACAGAAGGACTAATGAACCTGTTTAAGTCAGTATATAAGGACCCCGCTAATCCAGTAATTGTTCCTGAAATAACAAAAACTAGTAACTTAACTTTGAAAGTTTCGATGCCAACAGATTTTACTCTCTCTTCATTTTGCTTAATAGCTTGAAATGCCATACCAAAAGAAGAATTTATTAGTTTAGCAGAAATAAAAATTACTACAAAGAGCCAACAAAGACATATAAAGTAAAAGGTCAATGGGTCCATAGTGTTAATTATTGGTAACGAATTTCTCATATATATAGATAACCCATCTTCACCTCCATAGTTGGGCCAACTAATTGCAAAAAAGTATAACATTTGTGCAAATGCAAGAGTAATCATTATAAAGTAAACACCTTTAGTTCTTAGTGATAATAAACCAATAATTAGAGCTAAAAATGCACTTGATAATATTACTATTGGCCAAATTACCAACATGTCAGAACTACCAGAAGATACAAAAGGCCAACTAAACATTAATTCTGAGTTCAAAGCATGAAAAGATAGTATTCCTGTAACATAACCACCTAATCCAAAAAAAGCGGCATGACCAAAAGAAATTAAGCCGCAATAACCTAGTGCTAAATTTAATCCTATACCGGCTATACCAAGAATTACAACTTTTGTCGTTAAAGTTATGTAATAAATCTCTTCAAAAACAAACCCAAAAACTGGAATTGTTAAAAGAAAAAACAAAATCCACTTATTAAAAATTTTTTCAATAATCATTTTAAGTTTTTCCAAATAATCCAGATGGCTTTATTATAAGTATTAAAGCCATTAATATATAAATTAACATTGAACCGATTGAAGAACCAACAGAGGTTGCACTAGCTGGCTCCATAAAAACCTTTAGAAATTCTGGTAAAAAAATTCTGCCAATTGTGTCAGTTACACCTACTAAAATGGATCCAAATAATGCCCCTTTTATTGAACCAATTCCTCCAATCACTATTACTACAAACGCTAAAATTAAAATAGGCTCACCCATTCCAACTTCAACTGACTGAATGGCTCCTATCATTGCTCCAGCCAAACCAGCTAAGGAAGCCCCCAATGCAAATACTATGGTGTAGAGTTTTGAAATATCAATGCCAAGTGCTGATATCATTTGGCGATCATTTTGACCTGCTCTTATTCGAACACCTAAACGTGTTTTTGTTATGAGAATGTATAGCCCAGCGGCTATCAAAAGACCCATAAATATTATAAATAATCGATATTTGGAGTAAATTATATCATCTAAAATTGGCAAAGTACCATTAAGATTTTCTGGAATGTCTAAATACAAAGGAAAAGCTCCAAAACACCATCTAACACCTTCAGATAACAACAATATTAATGCAAAAGTTGCTAAAACTTGATCTAAATGGTCTCTTCTATATAAACGCCTAATAATTATAATTTCAATCAATACTCCTGCAATCGCCGCACCTGACAAACTTGCCAATAATGCAAGCCAATAAGAGCCAGTAAGACTTGCTATCAAAGCAGCACTAAAAGCTCCAATCATATAAAAAGATCCGTGAGCCAAATTAATTAGACCCATAACTCCAAAAATAAGAGTTAGACCAGCAGACATAAGAAACAACATAGTTCCAAATTGTATGCCATTTAATAATTGTTCAAAAAATAATATAGATGTCATTTAAAGTTTAGAATTAGGTGATTTCTAGATTAAAAATCACCTATTAAATTTTTACATTTTACATTCAGAAACATAAGCGTTTGAGTGATCCTTCAACCCAACTGAAACGATTTTATTAGTAAGAATTTTACCTTCCTTTATTACTTCGCGAACATAAATATTCTGGATAGGATGATGGTTTTTATCAAAACTAAATTTACCTCTTGTTGACGAAAAATCAGCTTTTCTAAGAGCATCTCTAAATTTATCCTTGTCTTTAACTTTGGCTTTTGACATTGCTGAAATTAAAAGTTTACCTGTATCATAACCTTGAGAAGCATATAATGAAGGTAGCCTGCCATATTCAGATTGAAAATCTTTCACAAACTTTTTGTTTGCATTGTTGTCAATATCTTTTGACCACTGAGAGGTGTTTTTAACACCAAGTGCTGCATCACCTACAGCTTTGAGAATACCTTGGTCAAATGAAAAAGCTGGGCCAACTACTGGTATTTTAATTCCAGATTGTGAAAATTGCTTCATAAAACCAATACCCATTCCGCCTGGGAGAAAAAAAAACACACTATCAGCGCCTGATGCTCTTATTTGTGCGATTTCTGCTGCATAATCTTTTTGACCTAGTTTTGTATAAATTTCACCAGCCAAACTTCCTTTAAAATATCTTTTATAACCAGTTAATGCGTCCTTACCAGCAGGATAGTTTGGAGCAAGTATAAATGAATTTTTAAATCCAGCAGAGTTGGCATAACCTCCTGCTGCTTCATGTAAATTATCATTTTGCCAGGCAACATTAAAATAATTCTTATGACATCCTTTGCCTGCTAATTTTGATGGACCAGCATTTGGTGATAAATAAAATTTACCTTGATTAACAGTTGCAGGCACAACAGCCATTGCTAAATTTGACCAGATTATACCCGTTAACACATCTACTTTGTCAGATTGTATCATTTTATCAGCTAATTGAACTGCAATGTCAGGTTTGCGCTGATCATCTTTTGTAATTACGGAAATATTTTTGTTTCCTTTAACAGCCAGCATAAAGCCGTCTCTAACATCAATGCCTAAACCGGAACCGCCACCTGATAATGTAGTTATCATACCAACTTTAACCTTATGACCATCTGCAAATAATGTTGAGGACCCCAATATCATCAGAGTCGCTAATGTTGTAGTAAACTTTTTCATATCTAATCCCCTAATAATCCTTTAAATAAGAATCAAAAGTATATAACAATTTACACAAAGGCAAAGTATTAAATTTTTTGTTGATACGGTTAAAAATCTACTTCGATACCATTAATGGTAAAAGTTTTTCCGTTAAACCCTTGGTCCATTTTTTCAATATCTGTCATATTTTCACTATCAACTCTTTTGTAGGGATTTTTTTTCATCTGCTCTAATCGAGTTTCTTTTTTTATAGAAACACTAATTTTTTTTGATTTGAAACTTTTGACCCATTTAAGCATTTCTACTAGATAACCTTCTGACTTGCTATTTGGCAATGTGTAAGTTTTTTAAATCTATAATTTGCGAATAATTTATATGTGATTTTAGCAATTGAGTAAATAATAGGAGTTTTTACTAAAAAAGATAAAATTTTCCAATACTTAAGTTGTGCCCATATTAGAATAAAGGCGTCTACACCAATTTTTAAATTGGATTTTTGGTCTGTCGCGTGTAAATACATCAATGCATCATATTGGGAAACGCTAATCTCTCTTAGTATTTTGGGATTTGAGGCTATATCATGCCATTCAAAAATATTTTTGGGGGCTATTCTTTTATAATAATTAATTTCTTTACTACATAATCCACATTTCCCATCATAAAAAACTTTTGTTAATTTCATTGAATCACCCTTAATTTTTAAATTGATTTTTCATAGAACCAAAAATGCCTTTTAATCTTGGTGAGGTTGAACAATCTGCCTCTAATGTCATATTTTTTTCTACTGGAACGTGGATGCCAACGTAGCGTACGGATTTATATTTTGGATTTGATATGAGTTGTACCTTTCTATCTGATTTTAATCTATACCTTGCCACACCCTTTTTAAAAGGAAAAATTATATCTGTTTCTGGAACTGCAACCACAAAACTATCGTCATCTACGGAGCATTTATTATTTAAAGTAATTGTAACAGAAATCACTTCCACAGGTTTGAAAGCTTGTTGAATATTAGGCATACCAAACCATAATATCCCACCTATGACGGTAATTCCTGAGATAAAAAAAATAAATTTAGTTAAAAAACGCATTGATACCTTAAAATAAACATATTACATCTTAAATAATATTAGTTATAGCAAATTTATAGTCTAAGTAAGTAATTTTTAGATATTATTTTAAGGATTTATTGAAAATTTATGCGAAATGAATTTGATAGAATAAAAAGATTACCACCATATGTCTTTGCGGAGGTAAATAATCTCAAAGCTAAACTTAGATCTAAAGGTAAAGACATAATTGACTTTGGGATGGGAAATCCAGATATGCCAACACCAAAGCATATCAGACAAAAATTAAAAGAAACTGTAGAAAAACCTGGTACTGGAAGGTATTCTACAAGTAGAGGGATCAACGGGCTCAGAAAAGCGCAGGCCGCCTACTACAAAAGACGTTTTGACGTTAATTTAGATCCTGAAGATGAAATAATAGTTACTTTGGGATCAAAAGAAGGTTTGGCTAATCTGGCCCAAGCAATAACTTCTCCTGGAGATATAATACTCTCTCCGAATCCTTCATATCCTATTCATCCTTATGGATTTATAATTGCAGGTGCTTCATTACGTCATTTGCCTGCAATGGATAATGGAATTTTTAACCCTGATTTATATTTAGAACGGCTAGAAAGATCAATTATAGAGAGTATACCTGCTCCAGTAGCTGTAATAGTATCATTTCCTTCTAATCCAACTGCACAAGTGGTAACTTTACAGTTTTATGCAGAAATTGTAAAAATTGCCCTTAAATATAATGTTTATATTTTATCAGATCTTGCATATGCAGAAATATACTATGATAATTCTCCTCCACCTTCAATCCTTCAAATACCAAAAGCAAAGGAAGTAGCCGTAGAATTTACATCAATGTCAAAGACTTATGCTATGGCAGGATGGAGAATTGGTTTTGCTGTTGGTAATAAAAGATTAATAAACGCACTTACTAGAATCAAGTCTTATTTGGATTATGGAGCTTTTACTCCTGTTCAAGTTGCAGCAGCTACTGCATTAAATGGTTCTCAAGATTGTGTTCAAGAGATAAGAGATACTTATCAAAAAAGAAGAGACGTACTCATAAACTCTATGGCTAGGTCTGGTTGGAATATACCAATTCCAAAAGCAAGCATGTTTGCTTGGGCGCCAATTCCAGAAAAATATATAAGAAAAGGATCGTTAGAGTTTGCAAAAGAACTAATGCTTAAAGCAGACGTTGCAGTTTCACCTGGTGTTGCATTTGGTGAGTTTGGTGAGGGTTTTGTAAGAGTTGGCTTAGTAGAAAATGAACAAAGAATTAGACAGGCGGCAAAAAATATTAAAAGGTTATTATCTTAGTTAACTAAATAACATTCATTCCAAAATTGAAGAAATTTAACATTTTAATTATTACACATTAAATTATTAAAATTGT
>CABZWX010000020.1 GCA_902529515.1 uncultured SAR116 cluster alpha proteobacterium
CTTTTTCATCTTTATATTCCCACAAATGGCCTAACCTTAATGTACCCTCTTTATTCCATATTTGAGTAACTGTTTGTCTCACTGCTCCAGCCTTTTTGAATTTATCAAAGTTTTTATTCATTATCCTTTCCCATTCAACTTCTCCAACTTTCATATCACTCCTGGTTTGAAAGTCCGAAGTTATATAACTTATAAGCTTTGAATCACTCATTTTAAAAACCTTCATAGAATAATTTTTTATTTAAACTCAATTTCAACAAATGAATATGGAAAATCATTATTATTAATTACATTATGGTTTACACCCTTTTTTCTAAAATAACTAACTCCCTTAGAAAGCTCTGATATAGAAATCTTTCCATCATGGTTAATAATCTTAAGCTGACCATCCAATAATGGTACTACTACATAATCATATTCATGAATATGTTTACCTGTATCTTCTCCAGGCTTAAAAGACCAACGTGTAACTCGTGTCTTTTCATTATCAATCATTATTTCAGACTTAGCCATATTTTCAGTAACCGCTTACTAAAACCAAAAATTTTTACTTATGCAATCATATTTTTCTGGCATTTCAAACTTATTTTTATCATCCAAAGTTAATATAAATGGTTTTAAATTTTTTGTGACCATATCTAAATGCCATGCAAAATTTAAATTCTTATCTACAGTCATGTCTTCAAACAATAAAAAAGATGAAACTTTTTGACCAACAACATTTCCTACTTTGATAAATTGTCCATTAATCCTTTTGTAAGCAGTCGCATAGATATGATTTTCATCATGTTTAAAAAAATATTCTTCTTTACCCATTATCTTATCACTATGGCATGAAATACCTGAATAAGGTTCGAATGCGTATATTTTGAGGCTATACAAACTAAGCAAAATTATTAGGATTATTTTTTTTAACATTTTTAAATTTACAATATTTTTTTAAAAAATTTTTAAGATATTAACAGAAGATAAATAAAAAAACATGTTTAAAATTTAGATTATCAATGCTGTGTGTTATTTTTTTTTAATAAATCTTCCATAACAACTTTCAAAGATTCAAACAAGTCAATTGCAATCACCTTTTCATCGTCAGTAAGGGATAAAAATTGTTCGTTTAGTTGTTTCTTGTCAGTACCTTTAGACTGTAATTTGATCCATACAGGGTTTTGCTGTATTTCTTGAAGACTTTTATATTTCAAAACAAATTCCAAAAGATATTTAAATATAATTGAAGCACAGTTAATCAAAAAAGAGTAAAATTTGGAAGTTTTTTTTCATTAGTTGATTCATTTTTTATTATCATTATTATTTTAAAAATGAGTGACGACGTATTTAAAATCGATTTGATACCAGACAATGCAGAAATATCAATTTCAAAAGATGAAACTATATTAACTGCATCTTTAAGAAATGACATACAACACCTACATGCCTGTGGTGGCCTTGGAATGTGTTCTACTTGTAGAGTTGAAATTCTTGAAGGTGAAGAAAATCTGTCTCAAAAGAGTAATTCAGAACAAAAATTGTCTGAAAAGTTAGAATTACCATCTAATATAAGATTAGCTTGCCAAACAAAAATTAAAGGTAATGTAAAGCTTAAAAGATTATTGCTTGATCAAAAAGATTTGATTTTGGCTAATCAAATGACAAAAAATTCAGTTGGTTCAATTGGAAGTACAAAAACTCTTGCTCTTATGTTTGTAGATATAGTTTCATTCACTCCTTTAAGTGAACAATTACCCTCTTATGATGTTATGTACATCTTAAATAGATATTTTGACGACATGGGAACGATAGTTAAAAAAAATGGCGGTGATATCAATAACTTCATTGGTGATGCATTTCTTGCTGCTTTCGGTATAGATGACAAAATAGACTCTGTTTATCGATGTACTCAAGCTGCATTAGAGATTTTAGAAGATGTAGATAAAAAGAAAAAAGTTTTTTTGGATAATTATAATATTAATTTTGATGTAAGGGTAGGTGTTCACTATGGAGAGGCAATAGTGGGTATGCTTGGGAATGCTGGAAATCAACGTCTAAGTATCATTGGTCAATCTGTTAACATTGCTAGTAGAGTAGAAACCGCTAATAAAGAAGCTGAAACAAGATTATTGATTTCAGAAGAAGCATTTAAAGAAATCGAGGACAGAGCTGAAGTTGAAGATTTTGTTAGGGTAAAATTAAAAGGTTCATCTCAAAGGTCGACATTATACGAAATTTCTAAATTGAAAGGAAAATCATTAGAATCTAAAGATGATAAAATTTTTGAGTCCGGGATGTTTTGGAACAAAATTATGTTATCTAAAGATTTGAATAACGGAGATAAAAAGAAAATTAATCATAATGACGAAGAAATATTAATTGTTAGAAATGATGATAACCTCTCAGCTTTTTCTAATCTTTGTCCACATATGAACTTACCACTTGAAATGGGTCAGATTACAACAGAAAATGAGTTCTTGTGTCCATTCCATGACAGTAAATTTTGTTTGAGAACTGGTGCAGTAAAAAAATGGGTAACAACTAGTCCAGACTGGGCACCTGAAGAGGCTGTAGAACTAACAAAAGCCATAAAAGAAATACCATTGGATTTACTACCAATAATGGATAAAGACGGATATATTTGGATTGGGAGTGAATAAAAACATTCCACTCAATATTACTATTTTACATATTTAAATGAGATTAGATAAATTGAGTAAATAAAAATTCCAGTCATAAAAATATCAAGAAAAAGCATAGGGTTATCTAAAATATTAAATAATCTAAAAATTGCATAGAATATACTTGATGTAGCAATGATTATACCTTTACCGAAATCTCCTCTAATATTTTTAACTAAAGAATTTTTTTTAATAAACATTTTTTAAATTTAAATTAGTTATCGTTTCATGAATAGTTTAAAGTTTCTAATCGGTGGAACGTTCTGCCCATCCCGCAAAGATTTTTTCTAAAACAACTACCACATAATATAAAGCAATACCTAATAATGCTAAAGCAATAAGTACCGCAAACATTAGAGGATAATCTGAATTTGTTTTACCACTATCAAACAATGCACCTAATCCTCTACCATGTGGGGATACAATTTCCATCAAGTTTGTACCAATAAATGCCAGTGTAACAGCTACCTTTAATGCACCAAAAAATTCTGGTAAAGTTTTTGGCAATGCAATTTTCCAAAAGATTAATGATTTGGATGCTCCTAAAGACCTTAAAATATCTCTGTATTCAGGTTCTAAAGTTGATAATCCAATAGAGACAGAAACGGCTATCGGAAAAAAAGAGATCATAAAAGCTATTAAAACAGTGTTTAGATCGTGCTGACCTACAAACATTAATGCAATTATGGGTACAACAGTAGCTTTTGGAATAGCATTAAATCCTACTAATAATGGGTAAATTGCTTCACGCAAAACCTTTGAAAAGCCCATTATCATGCCTAAAAAAACACCACATAGTACTGCTATAAATAAGCCTACGACTGTTCGCCAAAGGGTATCCCAACCATACTGGAAAAATAAAACTTTAAATTTCCAAAATGCAGGCCATATGTCCGAGGGAGATGCCATTTTATAATTTGGCCATTCATTTACCCATACTAAAAGTTCCCACAAAGCAAGAAAAATAATGATTGCATATAATGGTACTAAAATATGTCTCATTTATTTTGCTCTTGTTGACTTTGAGCAATTTCTATTTGTTTTCGAAGACTTTTTAACATATTGATGGATTTAGAGGTATACAAGCTCTCAAGTTTTGGTGTTTTCGATTTTGGTACTTTAACAAAAAATTGTTTTGAAGCTGGCCTGCCAGAAAGAACTATAACTTCATCAGCAAGGAAAATTGATTCTCGTAAATCATGTGTAATAAGTATTCCAGTAAATGGTTCTTCTTTTCTTAGATTGTGCATTACTTGCCATAAATCTTCACGTGTAAACGCATCTAATGCTCCAAATGGTTCGTCTAAAATAAGGACTTCTGGTTTATGTACTAATGCTCTACATAATGACGCTCTTTGTCGCATTCCCCCCGATAGTTCAGAAGGTTTTTTCTCTTCAAATCCCTTTAATCCTACTAAGGACAAAAGTTGTTTTGCTCTTTGCTCTTTTTCTAGTGAATTTAATTTATTTGGAACAATTTCTAGTGGCAACATAACATTTTTAATAATACTTCTCCACTCTAACAAAACAGGATTTTGAAAAGCCATTCCGACAGTAGGTCTAGGTGTGGTAATCTTTTCACCACTAAGGTAAACTTCACCTTCGTCTGGTTGCAGAAGACCTGAAATTAGTTTAGTTAGTGTCGATTTACCGCAACCAGAGGGACCTACAACAGCTGTAAATCCATTTTCTGGAACACTCATATTTAAGTTTTTTATAACTGGCAGTAAACCAGTTTCAGTTTTGTAGGTATGTGTTACGTCTTTAATTATTATAGTGTCTTTTTTTTTATATGATGACATAACTATACCTTAAAAATAGGATGAAATAGTTTCACCCTATTTTATATTTGTTTTAAAGTTACTTCAACTTAAACCCACCTTTTGGTAAATACGCATCTGTAAAATATAACTTTGAATCAGGTTTAGTTTTATATTTATAAGTCTCACTTAATTGAGCAATAGCTGCTTCAAAACGTGCCTTATCAATATTACCCATTCCATTCTTTAAAACATAATCTGTCATAACATTACCAGATAAGGCCAAATTAAACCTTCTTTCTTCTAAGTTTTTGTCAGCAGCTGGATTTCTTTTAACAAGTGCTTCAATGGCTGAACTTGGATTTGATACAGCATCTTTCCAGCCCTTACCAACTGCACTAAGAAAAGATTTAACAACATTAGCATTTGAAGATGCGAAGTCGGTATTAACAATGATTGCATTTCCATACAGCTTAAGCCCATGATCGGCCATTAAGATTGTAGTAATATCATCTTCTGGAACTCCAAGACGAACTAAGTTAAGAAAAGATGAAAATGAGTAACCTGTTACAGAAGAAACTTTACCCTCAGCCAACATGGGTTCGCGAGTAGGAAAGCCAACTGGTTCAACTTTGATTTTATTCATGTCTAAGCCATTTGCTTTTGCAAAAGAGGGAAATTGAGCCCAGGCACCATCAGGTGGAGGAGCGCCCAAAACTGAACCAGGCAAGTCAGCCGGTGATTTAATACCGAGAGATTTTCTTCCTATAACTGCAAATGGAGGCTTATCATAAATCATCATTATTGCAGTAACTGGCGCACCTGGGTTTTGATCTAAAAATTTGATTAAAGAGTTGATGTCAGCAAAGCCAAGAGGAAATGATCCTGTTGCAACCTTTGGAATTGCGTCTAATGATCCCTTGCCGGGTGAAATCTCAACATCTAGACCTGCATCTTTAAAATAACCTTTATCAATTGCATTAAAAAAAGGTGCTGATGGACCTTCAAATTTCCAATCCAACGTAAATGGTATTTTAGTTTCTGCATAACTTGTAATTGAAAACAAAAAAGAAATTATTATTAAAACTAAATTTTTAAACAAATTAACCTCCTATCATTAAAATTAATATTCAATATAAATTACTTTAATTGTAAATAATAAATATGTTTTTATAGTATTTATTGTGTAATTAAACTTTATTAGTTTATGATTAAATATTAATCAATTAATCTTACAATTAGTAAGAACTTTAATTATTTATAGTCAAGAAATTTTTTTAAACCAAAAACTAGAGAAATTTGTTTAGGATTTATTATTATTAAAAACTTAGTAAATACAAAAATTATATTAAAGAAACGTCCATCTGAAACTATTACAGAGGATTTGTTTCAAAATATAAAAGATGAAATTGATGAAATTAGGGATAATCATTTTCTTGTAGAGGTGGAATATGTTTCCGTAGATCCAGCAATGAGAGGCTGGATTAGCGATGTTGGCAACTATTCTGAACCAGTCCGTATAAATAGTACTATGAGAAGTTTTGGAGTTGGTAAAATTATATTCTCTAAAAACAAAAATTTTAAAGTCAATGAATATGTAGTTGGGTGGCTAGGTTGGCAAAAATTTTCTGTAGTAGATGAAAACAAAATTCAATTAAAAATTGATCCAAAATCAGCCCCATTATCTAAAAATTTAGGCATTTTAGGTTTAAATGGAATAACTGCTTATGCAGGATTAATTGATATATGCAAGCCAAAAAAAAATGATGTTGTTTTGGTCACAACTGCTGCAGGCAGTGTAGGTTCAGCAGTTGGCCAATTAGCTAAAATTTATGGGTGTAGAACAATAGGCCTTACTAGTTCAGACAAAAAAGTAACTATGTGTAAAAGTAAATTTGGATATGATGAGGTTATCAATTATAAAGAAGAAAATGATTTATCTAATAGCTTAAAGAGAATAGCTCCCAGAGGAATTGACTGCTTTTTTGATAATGTTGGCGGCACACAATTTGATGCAGTTATGGAAAATTTAAACATTAAAGCTAGGATTGTAATATGTGGAACAATAGGTATGCCTTCATTTCCAATGCCACTTGGTCCAAGGGTTAACCGAACCTTACTCATTAAAAGGGCTAAAATGGAAGGCTTATTAGTTTTAGATTATTTTAACAAATATCAAGAAATTTATAATAAATTGCTAAAATGGTACGTTCAAGGCAAGTTGGTTAGCGAAGAGGATATAAGTGATGGACTAGAAAGTGCCCCTGCTTCACTAGTTAAAATTTTAAATGGTTTTAATTTAGGTAAACAATTAGTCAAATTATAAAAATTTTAATCTCTCTCCCTCCAAGCTATGTAAGAAGAAGCACCAACAATTAAGAAACCACCAATCCATAATGTATAAGGTGTACTTTCTACAAAAATAGTATATCCGATTAAAACTGACCATATCAATTTTAAATAATCAAGGGGAAGTAATATTGCCAACTCACCTCGTTTAAATGCGCTATTTAAAAGTGTTTGAGCTATTGTTCCAGTAATAGCTATAAAAAAAATTATAAAAAATTGGTATAGATTTGGCATTGTTAAATATGGGTATGCAGCCACAAATGTTGCTGGTATCATTCCAACACCAGCATAAAGAGATATTGTCACTGGTGAGTCTGTTTCAGTTAACTTTTTTATAAGGATAAGAGAAATTGACCAAATTAGTGACGAAATAAGAATAAAGATGCCCCCTACATTCACTGAGATATCGGGTCTTAGAACTATTATTGCACCAAAAAAACCTACAAAAAGAGCAATAAGCCTATGTTGTTTTAGTTTTTCTTTCAAAAAAACAAATGCCAAAAGTGTAGTAAAAATGGGGACTGTTAAATTTAAAGCTGTTACCTCTGACAATGTTGTTAATGTTAAACCATAAAAAAAACACAGCATAGCAATTGAATTTGTAATGATTCTATATAGCTGAAATTTTGGTTGTTTAGTTACAAAAATAGATTTTCCTTCTTTAAATAGAATTGGAGATAGAACAACTATAACAAGTGCACATCTGAGAAATGTTATTTCAAAAATATGGATTTCATCTGATAAAAATTTTGCTGCACTATGCATAACTATGAAGCTGAAACCAGATATAATCATAAATATAATTGATACAGTTGTATCAGAAATATTTTTCATTTTTTTGACAAAGCATCAAGAATTGGACAATTAGGTCTGTCATCACCATGACAATTATCAGCTAGATAACTTAATTCATCTTTTAAATTTTGTAACTGCTTTAATTTTTCATCTATTTGAGAAATTTTCTCTAAGGTTAATTTTTTTACGTCTTTACTAGGCCTACTTTTATTTTCGTATAAAGATAATAATTCCCTACACTCATCAATACTAAAATTAAATTTTCTAGCCTTTCCTACAAATTTCAATTTTAAAATATCTTCTTCGTTATATTCACGATATCCAGAAAAGATGTTTTGACGAGGCTTTACTAGACCAATGTTGTCATAATATCTAACAGCTTTTACTGTTAACTCTGATAATTTAGATGCTTTTCCGATATTCATAGTTAATTACAACTTTCCTGTAACTGTATAGTTATATATCTGAAATAACAAACTATAAAGTAATAAAATATTTTAAAATTAAATATTAATTAATTCTTAATTAAAATAGATTTTATTGTGTCAGAATAAAGACGATGTTCTATTTCTTGCAAACGATCTTTTAAGGTATCTTCAGTATCATTATCATTAATTTTGATGATACTTTGTTTTATTATAGAGCCACTATCCATACCTTCATCTACATAATGTATTGTTACACCTGTATATTGAGCATTATCGTCTAATGCTTGTTTAATAGCATTCATACCCTTATACTTTGGCAGAAGTGATGGATGAACATTTACGATAAATTTTGAAGGCAAAGAATTTACAAAATTTTTACTTAACAATCTCATATATCCTGCAAGCACCAATAATTTAACATTATAGTCAATTATTAATTTTAATACTTCTTTTTCTAACTGTGAGACGTTTTTCCAAGAGTATAAAGGTATATTTGCATTCTTTGCAATTTTCAAACCTAAAGCTTTAGGATTATTAGAAGCAACAAAACTTACTTTTATACCTTTATCAATTATAGCTTTCAAATTGGAACCATTACCACTTAATAAGACAGCTACATTAATACACATATACACTCACAATTTTTTAATAGATTAAAACTTACTTTCTAAACAAAAAAATATATATAAAAATTTCTATAAATTTTTAATTAATAGTGAAAATCCAATAATAATTAGGATTGATAAAATAGTCTTTCTGAATATTTCGTTGGATAACCTCATTCTAATTTTAGTTCCAAAATACTGCCCTAACAATGCTGGAGGAGTTACAACTAAGCTTATTAACAAATCATAAAAATTACCTAAACCGTGATAAATAAGCGAAGAGTAGAGTGGTATTGAAGCTAAAAAATACATTGTTGCAGTAGTTCTTATAAAACTCTCTTTTTCCAGATTTAATGAAACTAAAAAGGTTATTATAGGTGGTGCATAGAACGTAGACAATCCACCAAGTATACCTGAAAAAAAACCGATAATTATAGATAATATTTTTTCATTTTTTTTTTTATATTTTTAAGGTTTAACCCCAAAAAATTTATAAATGTAAAAAGGATAATAGTTAATGCAATGATAATTGAAATTGTTTGAAAATTAAGTTGAAGAATTAACTTTCCACCAATTAATATGCCCGTAAACAGCATTAAAAACATAGGAAAGAATCTATAATCACTAATTCCTTTTTTTATACTCATTTGAATAAAGTTAGTTGCGATAACTGGCACACACAAAAGCATCATTGCTTTCGTAGGCGGCAATATAAACACAATTATTGGAACAGAAAACATAGACATTCCTATGCCTACAGATCCTTTAACTATACCACCCACAAAAACAGAGAAAAAAATTAATGTTATAGTAAAAGTTTCTAAATAATCAAAATTCATATATTTATATAATACCTTTAAAGTGAACTAATAAATGTTTAAACATTTTCAATATTTCAAGCATTGTACATTAGAGTATCTACAAAATTTTGTAACCATACTTTTTTGTAAAAAAATGTACTAAAACAATGAAAAAAGCAGTAATTAATACACTAAAAATAATTGACCAGTAAAAACCAAATTTGTTTATGAGATAAGGAAAAACTAGAAACATTGGTAGTGTTGGTAGCACATATAAAAGGGTATATGATGCATGATTAGATATTTTTTCAACTGAATTATTCTCAAAATGCAACCAAAATAAGATAATAAACGTTGTAATGGGCAAGGCGGCTATTAATCCACCAATTCTGTCATTAAATTTAGCTATCTCAGTAACGATAACAATTATTAATGCTGTAATTATAATTTTAAAAAAAATAAACAAATAAAATTCTCTGTTTTTTCGAATTGATAACTAAATCACTAAATATTAGTCATCAAAATATGAGCAAATATAGTTTACTAGTTCTGATACCTCTACTTTAAAAGACGATTTTTTAGGGACATTAAAATTCATTCCTTTTTTAATCAATTTCCAATCATCATGATTTTGAAGCTTTAAAGTTAATTTTCCAGAGATAATTTCCATTAATTCTCTTGCATCTGTATTAAATTCATATTTCCCAGGAAGCATAACTCCCAATGTTTTTCTAGAACCATCTTCCAAAAATATATTACGACTAATTACATTTCCTTCAAAATAAATATTAGCTAATTTATCAACGTTTACGTTGGTATATTTATCCATATCAATATCTCCGTATGATTTTTAATATTTATTAAAAATCTAAGTTTTGCAAAAATATATTTCTAAGGTCTTACGCAACTATGTTTATATCTTGTGATTTGCAATTTAAATTTAATAACAAAGAACAGTATCGCTTTCAGTTGATAATGTTAAAAGTTTGTCTGGCATTGCAAACTCTGCATTATAACCATCTAATAAACTTTCATCATAACCTCTAGCTCTAGCAGACATACCAGATACATATAGTTGGATCTTATTTTCTTTTAATTCATCTAAATGATTTTTTAAGTCACCTGTACCCTGCCCTACAACCACACCTACACTTTTAATATTTAGTAAATGTGTTCCATCTGCAGCCAAAAACATATTAACTTCATTACCTTTTTTAAAAGCCGTGATAGCAACTAACATACCAAGTGTAGCCTTGTTTTTTAATTCTGGGCCACTATGGATATGTATTAAAAATTTTGACATTTATAAATCCTCCTAAAAAGTCTATATGCTATAACATATGATTTTAGATGTTAAATAAAATAAACATTTAAGCCTTAATTATTAGCTTTATAATCTAGCTATCCATTAACTATTTCAGTTTCATTACTTGCCTTGAAAGAAGATCTATCCTTATAGTCTAAAAAAATCTTTTAAACGTTAATGTGCTTTTTTGGATCATCCTGCTTATCAAAAGTAAACATACCGAGCTCCTTATAAGGAGACATCTAATATGCATCAATAGAAATCTAACCTTTAAGAGTTGAAGGATCAAAATTTGATGGACGTTATTGATAATAATTTAATTTACTTTATTAATTTTTTGTATTTTCAACTTTAAATATTCCAAGTGGTTTAAGGATTGAGGAATTAAAATTTTATTTCACTAAAATTTATTAATTTACCAAGTGTATTTTTTAATCTTTTATCCAACTCGGTTGATGATACAACTTCACATTTCCAAGAAAACTTTCTAATCCAGTCCCCATTAACATAATCTAATGATACATAGTCTAAATTTCTTCTGAATATCCATCCCATGGGTTTAGTTATTTTTTCTTTATGAAATTTCACTAGAGGCTGTTGAATAAATATTGCATTTTCAGCTAGTTTATATAAATGATTAATAGAAATTATATTTAATTCATTAAAATTTATGCTGAGTACTTCAACTTTATTTTTACTTATAAAATTATATCCCCTTCTATCTTTATCACAAATTAATGTCTTACCTTTAATGGTTGCAATTGCTTTATTAGAGATAATTACAAATAATATAAATGAAAATATTCTGATCATTATCTGCCAAAACGTCTGATTTTTGAAATAGTCGAAAAATGAAGAATTATTGCTACACAGAAAAAAAATAATATAATCAACCATTGTTTTAGAGAAACTTCTGCATTTGTTTTTATGAAGACAATTAATCCCATAAATGACAGCATAAATAAAAATGTTTTTAAAAAGTGAACTGGATAAACTTCCTTACTGCCATGTAATAAATGCATTAATCCATAAAATGCAAAAGTTGCAAATATCGCAAGCCTAATTGCTATCAGGTTTTCATATGGAATATTATTACTTTCTGATAATGTAAATGGAAAAAGAATATATACATCAAAATAGAATGATACAACTGTTAATATTGCCCAGACTGAAAGACAAAAAATAAAAATATCTCTTAATATTTTAATATTCATATTACTGATCTAAATTAAATCGCTACTAACTATATCTACAATGAATAAAATAAAATTACATCAAATATTATCATCTTAATTGAGTTATTTACTTCCTAATCATCCAAGTTAACACTTTATATCGATGTGAAGTAACGCGCTCTAAGTGAAGGTTCTATGCCTATCTAATAAACCAAACACACTGCTAAATAAGCCAATTATGAATTACATATTAAATGTCAATACGCACTAAATTTGCATTAGTTTGTGTATCAATTAAAAGTCACATTGAGTACAGAGGTTCAGTAACACTCTTTTGTGTTAATATAATTTAACTTTTGATAATTTTTATATGTATTACTTAACTGAAACACTTCAAATTGGGACATGAGGAAGGGTATAGGTAGGTATATACAGTGAAAGTTTGCAGCGATTGAATTTTTATATATTATATAATATATAATTGAATATTATACTTATTCAAGCATAATGATAAACTCTTTATATACTTCAATCATTTTTAAAATCGATTAGACCGGTAAAACTTAACCTTTTGATTTTAAACCATTCATAAGTTGTATTTCAAATTGTTTTATAAGTTTTTTGTCCGCTGCATTGTTACAACTAAATTTTTTTTTGTTGTAAGATTGTGTGGTTCCATTCCATATAACTTTTTTTTTCATAGCTACTGCTTTAGCATCATAAAAGTCATAAAGGAGTCCAAATATCATTTCACCCATTTCAGGTTGAGTATAAAACAACTGACCAATTTGCTTTAATAAAGTTAGCTCTAAATTTTTAGTTTTAAAGCAGATTTCAGTTAAACCTGTTACTCCTCCCATTTGTTTATATTGATCACTAGCAGTACCTTGTGCATAAACATTTTTGGAAAAGAAAAGAAAAATTACAAAGAATGAAAATATTTTGCAATAAATTTTACCAAGCATATCTAAATAACTTATTCTTTATTAACAGTATATAATTTTAATAAACAATACAATTTTTTTGAACAGCAACTCTATCTAAAGCTTCGTACTCTCCTTTTAGTCTTGCATATTCGGCTTCTTGTTCCTTAGTGCCACCAAGAAAAAATAAGGCAGGCCAAAATAAAATGAGACCAGCTCCTGTTATCATTTTATCATTTTCATTATTTGTATCAATTTTGCCAGTTAGCGCTTTAACTTTAGAAGAAACCCTAATCATCTCGCTTTTTATTTGTGGACATTCATAATCAGCATATTGTAGTGGAGATACATAAGTCCCGACAATATCTTTAGATGATTTTGCACAGGCAGTTAAAAATGCAAAAATTAAAAATATCATTAAAGATTGTTTTACAGAATGATGCATAATTTATCCAGCTAAATTTAATGTAATAAATTTTATTTATCTTAATTTAAATTTAATGAAAGTAAACATTTAAATGGTCTACCATTTGATCTGCTCTAAAAACACACATTACAAAATATGACAGTTCATCATATACTTTAGGCGACTGAAACACATGAAATGGTGTGCTCTGACGTAAAGTTCTATGCCTATACAGTACACCAATCACACTGATACATAAACTATACTCTTAGATTTTATATTACATTACTGATTACAATACGCACGAAAAGTGCATCAGTTTGTGCATCAGTCAAATTAACTGTAATTAGTAAAGAGTAAGTGGGTATGTAAGTGTATAAAAATACCTTTCTTTAATAA
>CABZWX010000021.1 GCA_902529515.1 uncultured SAR116 cluster alpha proteobacterium
ACATCGAAAGGAAAGCTAGCGATGTAGAACCTTTCTCTGGTCTGGCATTTAAAATTATGAATGACCCTTTTGTAGGGTCCCTTACTTTTTTAAGGATATATTCTGGTTCTATTAAAAAAGGGGATTCGCTTTTAAATTCTACTAAAGGTAAAAAAGAGCGTGTTGGTAGAATGATGATGATGCATTCCAATAATAGAGAAGAGATTGATGAAGCTTTTGCTGGTGACATTGTCGCATTAGCTGGAATGAAGGAAACTACAACAGGTGATACATTGTGTGATCCACTAAAAGCTGTGGTTTTAGAAACAATGTCATTTCCAAATCCAGTTATAGAGATAGCTGTAGAGCCAAAATCCAAAAATGATCAAGAAAAAATGTCTACAGGACTTGCAAGATTAGCTGCCGAGGATCCTTCGTTTCAAGTTTCAACTGATGTGGAGTCAGGTCAAACTATAATGAAAGGTATGGGTGAGCTTCATTTGGATATTTTGATTGATCGACTTAAGAGAGAATTTAAGGTTGAAGCAAATATAGGTGCTCCTCAAGTTGCTTACAGAGAAACTATAACCAAAGAAGTTGAGATTGATTACACTCATAAAAAACAATCTGGTGGATCAGGCCAATTTGCAAGAGTTAAAATGACGTTTTCACCAAATCCTGATCATGAGTTTGAATTCGTTAATTCAATAAAAGGAGGTAATATCCCTTCTGAATATATTCCAGGAGTTGAAAAAGGTTTAATCCAAGCAAAGGAGTCTGGGATTATTGCTGGTTTCCCTGCAATAGATTTTAAGGTAAATCTTCATGACGGTGCTTTCCACGATGTTGATTCATCGGTTATGGCATTTGAAATAGCAGCAAGAGCTGCTTTTAGAGAGGGTATGACAAAAGCTTCGCCAGTTTTGCTTGAGCCAATAATGAAAGTTGAATGTGTAACACCTGAAGAATACATGGGTGATATTATTGGAGATTTGAACAGCAGACGTGGACAAGTTAATGGTATGGATGCAAGAGGAAATGCTCAAGTTATTAATGCTATGGTGCCTTTAGCTAATATGTTTGGTTATGTTAATAATTTAAGATCTATGAGTCAAGGTAGAGCTCAGTATACAATGATTTTTGATCATTACGATCAAGTTCCACAAGCAGTGGCTGATGAAGTAAAGGCTAAATTAGCTTAAACAGTAAAATTTAAAGATAAAGAAAGGTCATAAAAGATGTCTAAAGAAAAATTTGATCGTAGCAAACCGCATGTAAACATTGGGACAATAGGTCATGTTGATCATGGCAAGACTACACTAACCGCAGCAATTACTAAAGTCATGGCTGACGCTGGTCGTGCTGACTTTTCTGCGTATGACCAAATTGATAAAGCTCCTGAAGAAAGAGAAAGAGGAATAACTATTTCTACTGCTCATGTGGAATATGAAACTGAGAATCGTCATTATGCTCACGTTGATTGTCCAGGTCATGCTGACTACGTAAAAAACATGATCACAGGTGCTGCTCAAATGGATGGCGCAATATTAGTTGTGAATGCTGCTGATGGTCCTATGCCACAAACTAAAGAACATATTTTGCTAGCTCGTCAGGTTGGTGTTCCTTCTTTGGTTGTTTATATGAACAAGGTTGATCAGGTTGACGATGAAGAGTTGTTAGAACTAGTTGAGTTAGAAATTCGTGAGTTACTAAGTAGTTACGAGTTTCCTGGCGATGATATTCCAATTATTAAAGGAAGTGCGTTAGCTGCACTTGAAGGTCGTGACGAGGCCATTGGTGTGAATTCAATTACAGAGTTAATGGCTGCTGTAGATTCTTATATTCCTCAGCCTGAGCGTGACAAAGATAAACCATTCTTAATGCCTATTGAAGATGTTTTTTCTATATCAGGAAGAGGTACTGTGGTAACAGGTCGTGTTGAGCGAGGTGTTATAAAGGTTGGTGAAGAGATAGAGATAGTTGGAATAAAAGAAACAGCTAAAACAACATGTACAGGTGTTGAAATGTTTCGTAAGTTGCTAGATTCTGGTGAGGCTGGCGACAATGTTGGAGTTTTATTAAGGGGAACAAAAAGAGAAGAAGTTGAACGCGGTCAAGTATTATCTGCACCTGGTTCAATAAAGCCTTATTCTAAGTTTAAAGGTGAGGCCTATATCTTAACTAAAGATGAAGGTGGTAGACACACACCATTTTTTAGCAACTATCGTCCACAATTTTATTTTAGAACAACAGATGTGACTGGGGCAGTTGAGTTGCCTTCTGGCACAGAGATGGTGATGCCGGGAGATAATATTGCAATCTCTGTGGAATTAATAACTCCAATTGCAATGGATGAAGGACTTAGGTTTGCTATAAGAGAAGGTGGAAGAACTGTAGGTGCTGGTGTTGTATCAAGCATTGAAGCTTAATTAATAAGGATTGTAGATAAATCAACGAGGATTAAATGGATAGTCAAAATATTAGAATTAGGCTTAAAGCTTTTGATCATAGAATATTAGATCAGTCTACTTCTGAAATTGTTAATACAGCTAGAAGAACAGGAGCAAAGATCAGGGGGCCAATTCCTCTTCCTACCTCATTAAATAGGTTTACAGTTTTGAGGGGCCCTCATGTAGATAAGAAAAGCCGTGAACAATTTGAGATGAGAACTCACAAACGTGTGCTTGATATTGTTGAGCCAACCCCGCAAACGGTTGACGCACTTATGAAGTTGGATTTAGCTTCAGGTGTTGATGTAGAGATTAAACTATAGGAATAATAAGATGCGTTGTGGAGTTATTGCAAGAAAGTTGGGTATGTCACGAATTTTCAGTGATGATGGTGAGCACATACCTGTTACTGTACTAAGAATTGAAGACGTTGAAGTATTAGCTATTAAATCAATTGATAAAGATGGTTACACTGCAGTCCAGTTAGGTTTTGCTAATAAAAAGCCAAAAAATATATCCAAGCCTCTTAGAGGTGTTTTTTCCAAGGCAAAAGCTCAACCAAAGGAAAAAGTTGTTGAGTTTAGGGTCAGTGAAGATGCAATGTTGAATGTTGGCGATAAATTAGGTGTTAACCATTTTGTGGCTGGTCAAAAAGTTGACGTTGTTGGTGTATCTCAAGGCAAGGGATTTGCTGGTGCAATGAAGCGACATAATTTTGGTGGAATGCAAGCCTCACACGGTGTTTCAATAAGTCATAGATCTCATGGTTCTACTGGAAATAGCCAAGATCCAGGTAGAACTTGGAAGGGTAAAAAAATGGCTGGTCAATATGGTAACGTCAGAATAACAACACAAAACTTAAAAGTTGTTAAATTACTTGAAGATGATGATTTAATTTTAATTCAAGGTTCAGTTCCAGGATCAAAAAATGGTATAGTGCTCTTAAAAGATGCAGTTAAATGCAAAATCCCAAATGAAGCTCCTTTTCCTGCTGGCTTTAGAAATGATAATAAAGCTAATAAGGAAGATCTTTCTTTATCATCTGATCAAAACGAAAAAGAAATTTCTTCAATAGATGAAGGAGCAGAAGTTGAAAATTAAATCTGTTAATTTAAGTAATAAGGTTGGTAAAGAGATTAACCTCAATGAGAAAGTCTTTGGCGTTGTTCCAAGAGATGACATTGTTTCACGTGTTATAAGGTGGCAACTAGCTAAAAGGCGCTTAGGAAATCACGCAGTACAAACACGCAGTCAAGTAAAAATGACAACTGCGAAGATGTATAAGCAAAAGGGTACTGGAAAAGCTAGGCACGGATCAGGTTCGGTTTCACAGTTTAGAGGAGGGGGAATGGCTCACGGTCCTGTCGTCCATTCTCATGCACATAGATTGAATAAGAAAGTAAGAAAATTAGGTTTAAGGTCTGTGTTGTCGAATAAATTTAAGTCTGGAAAACTTATAATATTAGAAACTTCTAAGAGTGATGGTAAGACATCTTCGCTAAAGCAAAGTTTAAATAAAATGGGTGTAAACAATGCTCTTATAATTTCTGGTAATGATGTTGATCAAAATCTAATAAGAGCTGCTGCTAATATTAGAAATTTAGATGTTCTATCTCATCAAGGATTGAATGTGTATGACATAGTTAAAAAAGATAATTTAATTATCATAGATGATGCCTTGAAATTTGTTGAGGAGCGGTTGTTATGAGTGTAAAGCCTAGAAAAAAAATTGATTTAAAGATAAGTCAAAATAAAGCTTATCAAACAATATTAAATCCGTTGGTTACTGAAAAATCAACGCAGCAGTCAGAATTTAATAAAATGGTATTTTCTGTACCTGTTAATGCTACTAAACTAGAAGTTAAATCATCAATTGAAAAAATCTTCTCTGTAAAAGTTACATCTGTGAATACGATTTTACTAAAGGGTAAGGTCAAAAGATTTAAGGGTGTATTAGGTAGGCGGTCTAATACAAAAAAAGCAATAGTAACTCTTGCTCCGGGAAACACCATTGACTTGTCAGCAGGAGTTTAAAAAATGGCATTAAAGCAATACAAACCAAATACACCTGGACAAAGAGGATTAGTTTTAGTTGATAAGTCTCATCTTTTTAAAGGTAAGCCAATTAAAAAGTTAACAGTTGGTCTTAATAAGTCTGGAGGTAGAAATAACTCTGGAAAGATCACAATGTGGCAACGTGGTGGTGGGCACAAAAGGCGTTACAGAATTATTGATTTCAAAAGAACAAAAATAGACATTAAAGGAACTGTGGAGCGTATAGAATATGATCCAAATAGATCTGCTTTTATTGCTTTAATCAAGTATGAAGATAATGAACAAAAATATATTATTGCACCCCAAAGGTTGGATATAGGAGATAACATTGTATCTTCAAAAAAAGCTGATATAAAGCCTGGTAATTGTATGCCACTTTCATCGGTCCCAGTAGGTACCATAATTCATAACGTTGAATTGAAACCTGGTAAGGGTGGCCAAATTGCGCGGTCAGCTGGTTCTTATGTGCAATTGATAGGAAAGGATCTTTCGTATTCAATCTTAAGATTAATGTCGGGTGAGGTAAGATTAGTTTTATCATCTTGCTTATGTACTATTGGGGCAGTTTCCAATCAGGACAACCAAAATACAAATCTTGGCAAAGCAGGTCGCAATAGGTGGCTGGGTAAAAGGCCGTCTGTAAGGGGTGTCGCAATGAATCCTGTTGATCATCCACATGGAGGTGGTGAAGGTAGAACTTCAGGTGGTAGGCACCCTGTCACACCTTGGGGAAAACCAACTAAAGGATACAGAACAAGAAATAATAAGAGAACAGACAAATTAATAATTAGAAGAAGAAAAGTATAAGGTAAACTTTATGTCAAGATCTATATGGAAAGGTCCATTTGTGGACGGATATCTGCTCAAAAAAGCTGAAGTTGCTAGAAACTCAGGTAGAAACGACGTTATAAAAACTTGGTCAAGAAGATCTACTGTTATGCCACAATTTGTTGGCCTTACATTTGGTGTTTATAACGGAAGAAAATTCATACCAGTTACGATAACTGAGGCTATGGTTGGTCATAAATTAGGCGAGTTTTCACCTACAAGAACATATTATGGCCATACTGCAGATAAAAAGTCTAAGCGATAGGAGTTAGGATGAGTAGAGAAAAAAATAAGCGAAGGGAATTAGATAATGAGGCCAAAGTTGTACTCAAAAATATAAGAGTTAGCCCTCAAAAACTAAACCTTGTTGCACAAATGATAAGAAAAGAGACAGCTTCAAAAGCTATTTCTATTTTACAATTTTCAAAAAGAAGAATATCTAATATTGTAGAAAAAGCTCTAAGATCAGCTATAGCAAATGCTGAAAACAATCATTCATTGGACATAGATAAACTTATTGTTAAAGAAGCATATGTTGGAAAAGGTCTAGTTATGAAGCGTTTTCATGCCAGGGCAAGAGGGCGTGGTGCAAAGATTATAAAGCCATTTTCTCATTTAACAATTCTATTATCTGAACAGGAAGGTAGTTAAAATGGGTCAAAAGACACAGCCAATAGGGTTTAGATTGGGTATTAATAGAACTTGGGACTCAAGATGGTTTGGAGGTAAAGCATATGGAGATTTGCTTCATCAAGATATTGAGGTAAGAAAATATTTGTTTAAAAAACTTAAGGCAGCTGCAGTTAGTAAGATTGTCATAGAGAGACCAGCTGGAAGAGCAACAATTACTATTTACGCTGGAAGGCCTGGTTTAGTAATAGGTAAAAAAGGTCAAGATATTGAGACCTTAAAAGGTACATTGAGCAAGAAAATTAATGCAGAAGTAAGCCTGAATATTATTGAAATAAGAAAACCTGAGCTAGATGCAAAATTAGTCGCTGATGGCATTGCGCAACAACTGGAAAGAAGAGTTGCGTTTAGAAGAGCTATGAAAAGGGCTGTACAAAATGCAATTAGACTTGGGGCTGAAGGAGTTAGAATTAATTGTGCAGGTAGACTCGGTGGTGCTGAAATTGCTAGAACTGAATGGTACAGAGAAGGAAGAGTTCCATTACACACATTGAGAGCTGATGTTGATTATGGAGAATCAACGGCATTTACTACATATGGTGCAACTGGCATTAAAGTTTGGATTTTCAAAGGTGAAGTCATGGAGCATGACCCTATGGCACAGGAGAAAAAAATGATAAATCCTGTTAAGGGATCAAATATGAAAAGTACTGATCAGAGGTAAATAATGCTACAACCAAAAAGAACAAAATTTAGAAAAGCTCATAAAGGCAGAATTCATGGTCTTGCTAAAGGTGGGACTAAGTTGAATTTTGGATCATTCGGATTAAAAGCAACACAACCTGAAAGAGTTACGGCTAGACAAATAGAAGCAGCTAGAAGAGCTATAACAAGACATCTTCGTCGTGCAGGTAGAGTTTGGATTAGAATATTTCCTGATGTTCCAGTTTCAAGCAAACCAGCTGAAGTTAGGATGGGAAAAGGAAAAGGATCACCTGAATATTGGATTTGTAGAGTAAAGCCAGGAAAAATAATGTTTGAGTTGGATGGTGTTTCAGAGATTGCTGCTAAAGAAGCTCTAAGCTTAGCAGCTGCAAAACTACCAATGCATACAAAAGTTGTTAAAAGATTAGGCGAATAATCAGAGGTATTTAAATGGTAAAGTATAAACCCAAGGATTTGAAAACTAAAACTATTGATGAGTTAAAAGACCAATTGAAACTTCTCAGAAAAGAACAATTTAATCTTCGATTTCAAGTTAGTAATGGACAAAACGAGAATCCTGCTAGATTTAGTTTAATTCGTAAAGAGATAGCTTGTATTAAAACGATTTTAAATGGTGTTGTATCAACTAAAGATGTGGGGAAATAAATTATCATGCCTAAGAGAATTCTAACAGGTAAAGTTACAAGTAATAAATCTGATAAAACTATTACAGTACTTGTGGAAAGAAAAATAATGCATCCAATGTATAAAAAATTTGTAACAAAATCAAAAAAATTTACTGCTCATGATAGCGAAAATAAATTTAATGTTGGAGATATTGTGAATATAAGAGAGTGCACACCCATTTCAAAAAACAAACGTTTTGAAGTGATATATTAATAAATTAGTGGGGACAGATTATGATACAAATGCAAAGTAATCTTGATGTTGCAGACAATTCAGGTGCAAGAAAAGTCCAGTGTATAAAAGTCTTGGGGGGCTCTGGTAGAAAGACTGCTGCTGTTGGTGATATAATTGTTGTTTCAATAAAAGAAGCAATTCCTAGAGGTCGTGTCAAAAAAGGTGATGTTCATAGAGCTGTAATAGTTCGAACTTCTAAAGAGGTAAGAAGAAATGATGGTACTTGTATTAGGTTTGACAAAAATGCAGCAGTTTTAGTTAATAAAAGTAACGAACCCATTGGAACTCGTATCTTTGGCCCTGTTACACGTGAATTAAGAAGTAGAAAATTCATGAAAATAGTATCACTTGCACCGGAGGTTTTATGATGAATAAGAAACTTAAAATTAAAACAGGGGATACAGTGATTGTTGTTACTGGTAAAGATAAAGGTAAAACTGGAAATGTAACCACAGTTATAAAATCTAATGATAGAGTGATTGTTGAAGGGGTTAACATTGTAAAGCGTCATAGGAAAGCAACTCAAGAAAGTCCTGGTAAGATTGAAGAAATAGAAGCATCTATTCATATATCAAATGTAGCTCACTTAGACCCTGAAACTGGGAAAGCAACAAGAGTAAAATATGATTTAAAAGATGGTTTAAAAAGAAGATTATCAGTTGTGTCTGGTTCATTATTAGATAAATAATTTGGAGCTCAAGATGAATACAAGATTGCAGGAAAAATATAAAAAAGAAATTGCTAAAACTCTAAAAGATAAGTTTAAATACAAAAATGATCTAGAGATACCAAAGCTTGAAAAAGTTGTTATTAACATGGGGGTTGGTGAAGCTGTAAAAGACAGTAAAAAAATAGAGGCTGCATTAAATGATTTAGCGGCAATTACGGGTCAGAAGCCAATTATAACAAAATCAAAAAAAGCTAATGCGAGTTTTAAGCTTAGAGAGGGTATGCCAATAGGTGTAAAAGTTACATTAAGAAAAAACAAAATGTATGAATTTGTAGATAGATTTGTAAATATTGCATTACCTAGAGTTAGAGATTTTAGAGGTGTAAACAAAAAAAGTTTTGATGGTAAAGGTAATTATGCATTAGGATTGAAAGAACAATATGTTTTTCCTGAAATAGAATATGATAATGTAGATTCTGTCAGAGGTATGGATATAATTTTTGTAACCTCTGCTAAATCAGACGAAGAGGCTCGGGAACTTTTGAACGGTTTTGATTTTCCCTTTAATCAATAATAATTTAACCAGGAGATTTAGATGGCAAAAAAAAGTGCTATCCAAAAAAATTTAAATAGAGAAAAGCAAGTTAAAAAAAGTAAATCAAGGAGGGATCGTTTAAAAGCTATATGCAGTGACAGGTCTCTTCCTATAGAACAACGTTTTGATGCTCAACTAAAGCTCTCAGAAATGCCAAGAAACGGTGCAAAAATAAGATTAAGAAATAGATGTTTAATTACGGGAAGACCACGTGGTTATTACAGAAAAGTGAAAATGTCAAGAATAGCTTTAAGAGAATTGGCTCTATCTGGTCAAATTCCAGGTATGGTAAAATCAAGTTGGTAGAAAGGTATTAATTATGTCAATGAGTGATACGCTTGGGGATATGTTGACTAGAATTAGAAATGGTCAGTCAGCCAATAAGACGGTTATAGAAGCTCCTGCTTCAAGATTTAGAGGCAATGTTTTAGATGTGCTTAAAAGAGAAGGATACATTCGTAATTTCTCTAAGTTTGAAAAGCGGCCTGGTATTCATGAATTCAAGATTGAATTAAAATATTATGAAGGTAAGCCAGTGATAAGCGAAATTAAAAGGGTATCCACTCCTGGAAGAAGAGTTTACTCAAGTATAAATGATTTACCTAGGACCTATAATGGTCTTGGTATATCAATTTTGTCTACTCCAAGAGGTGTAATGAGCGATAATGAAGCTCGAGCAGCTCATGTGGGTGGTGAAGTTCTTTGTCAAGTATTTTAGGAGTATTTTTATGTCAAGAATTGGCCAAGCCATTATTAACATACCTAATGGTGTTGAAGTTAAAAAAGTGGATAATAAATTTTTAGTAAAAGGCACCAAAGGTGAATTGAGTGCTCCTATAAATAACATAGTTAATGTTACAATTAACGAAAAAGAAATTAAGGTTGAGCTCAAAGTCAAAGATAATAAGAATAGAGCTCTTTGGGGAACGACAAGAGCACTAATTAATAACGCTGTTCAAGGTGTTAGTGTTGGTTTTGAAAAAGAGATGGAGATCGTTGGTGTTGGCTATAGAGCAGCACTACAAGGAAAAAAATTAACTTTAAACCTTGGATTAAGTCATCCAGTTGAAATTGAATTGCCAGAATATATCACTATTAAAATGGATGGTAATACAAAATTTATTATTTCTAGTCCGGATAAGCAAAAACTAGGAGAATTTGCTGCAATGGTTCGTTCTAAAAGACCACCAGAGCCTTTCAAGGGTAAAGGAATCCGCTATAGCGATGAATTTATTTTAAGAAAAGAAGGTAAGAAGAAATAGAGGTTAAAATGAGTAATTCGATATCTTTACATAATAAAAGAAAACTAAGAAATAGACAAGCTTTGAAAAGTAAGTCTTATGGAAAATTAAGATTATCTGTATTTAGATCAAGTCGTCATATTTATGGACAAATAATAGATGACATTCAGGGAATCACAATTACAGCTGCCTCAAGTCTTGAAAGTAATATAAAAAAACAGTTTAAAAATTGTGGCACTAAAGAAGTTGCATCTCTCGTTGGAAAAAAAATAGCTGAAAAAGCTATAAAAAAAGGTGTAAAAAATGTTGTATTTGATAGGGGTGGTTACATCTATCACGGAAGAGTTAAGAACTTGGCAGACGCAGCTAGAGAGAGTGGTTTAATATTTTAGGGGTAAACAATGGCAAGAATTGAAAAACAAGATAAAAATATTATTAAAGACGATAATGATCTAATCGATAAGCTAGTTGGAATAAATAGAGTTGCTAAAGTTGTAAAAGGTGGTAGGCGCTTTGGCTTTGCTGCACTCGTTGTGGTTGGTGACCAAAGAGGAAAAGTTGGTTTTGGAACTGGCAAGGCTAAGGAAGTACCTGAAGCAATTAAAAAGGCAACAGATGATGCAAAAAAAAATATGGTAAAAGTTCCATTAAAAGAAGGTAGAACTTTGCATCATGATATGAAAGGTCATTTTGGAGCTGGTAGAGTTGTTTTAAGGACAGCACCCTCTGGAACTGGTATAATTGCAGGTGGTCCAATGAGAGCTGTCTTTGAAACTTTAGGAGTGCAAGATGTTGTTGCAAAATCAATTGGTACCTCTAACCCACATAATATGATAAAGGCAACTTTTGATGCTTTTTCATCAATGCATTCTCCAAGAAATGTGGCTAATAAAAGAGGTAGAAAAGTTTCTGAAATTTTTGGAAATCAATTAAAGTCAGATAAAACCTCAAATGTCAACGCTGGTTAGGAAGCAAAATGTCTAATAAAAAAACAATTATTGTTACACAAAAGAAAAGTCCAATAGGTAGACAATCATATCAGAGAAAAACATTAATTGGTCTTGGTTTAAATAAAATTGGTAGATCTAAAGAATTAGATGATACCCCATCAATTAGGGGTATGATAGGTAAAGTTAAACATCTAGTTGAAGTTAATTAATTAATTAAATTTTTGCTAGATAGGAGTATAAAATGAAGCTTAATGAAATAAAAGACAACTCAGGATCAACTAAGTCTCGAAAAAGAATTGGTAGAGGAATAGGTTCAGGTACCGGCAAAACATCTGGAAAAGGTCACAAAGGTCAAAAATCAAGATCTGGTGTTTCTATTAAAGGTTTTGAAGGTGGACAAATGCCCATTCATAGACGTTTACCTAAAAGAGGTTTTACGAATATAAACAGAGTAAAATATACTGAATTAAACTTAGATAATATTCAAAAGCTTATTGATGGCAATAAAATTGATCCAAAAAAAATAATTAGTTACAAAACACTCTTCGATTTAGGATTAGTAAAATCAAAAAATGCTAAAATAAAACTTTTAGGAAAAGGTAATATTAAAGTTAAAATTAACATAGAAATTTCAGCTTTTTCTAAGTCAGCTAAAGAAAATATTGAGAAAATTGGTGGCTCAGTGATAATTCTTGATGATAAAAAAAAATCTTTAAAACAAGATAAAAAACCTGGGATTTAATTTATGGCTAATGAAAGTATGTTTGGTGTATTGGGTCAAGCTACCGAACTCCGACAAAGAATATTATTTACACTTGGTGCTTTAATTGTATATCGATTAGGTACGTACATACCTGTACCAGGTATTAATGCCGTTGCTTTATCAGAAATTGTAAATAATGCCAACAGTGGTGTTTTGGGAATGTTCAATATGTTCTCTGGTGGTGCTTTAGGACGGATGACGATATTTGCACTAACAATTCTTCCGTATATTTCTGCTGCAATCATTATGCAACTAATGACGTCAATTTCACCACAAATGTCTCAATTAAAAAAAGAAGGCGAATCAGGTAGAAAAACTATAAATCAATACACAAGATACTTAACTGTTTTACTTGCTACAGTACAAGCTTATGGTTTTGCTGTAGCATTAGAAAGCACCTCAGGATCCTCAGGGTCGCTAGTAAACAATCCAGGTGTTTTTTTTAAGATTACAACCGTTGTTACTTTAGTCGGCTCAGTAATGTTTTTACTTTGGTTAGGAGAGCAAATTACTTCTCGAGGTATAGGCAATGGTGTGTCATTAATTATTTTTGCTGGAATAGTAGCAGAACTTCCAAGAGCTATTGCTCAAATTTTAGAACAAGGAAGAACTGGTTCAATATCAACTTTCTTAATTATAGGCATTTTAATTCTCGCAATAGCAGTTATAATTTTTATTGTTTTCATTGAACGTTCACAAAGAAAGATTATTGTTCAATATCCAAAAAGACAAATGGGAAACAAAATGTTTGCCGGTGATTCTTCGCACTTACCTTTAAAAATTAATGTTCCTGGTGTGATACCACCTATATTTGCATCCGCTTTATTGTTGTTACCAACTTCATTATCTTCATTTTCTGGATTAGATGGTAATAGCTCTGATTGGGTATTAACGTTAAATTCGTATTTTGGAAGAGGGCAACCTTTATATCTAGCCATTTATATTGGTCTAATAGTATTTTTTGCCTTTTTTTATACAGCTATTGTATTTAATCCAGATGAAACTGCCGACAATCTTAAAAAAAATGGTGGATATGTTCCAGGAATTAGACCAGGTCCTCCAACTGCAGATTATTTAGATTTTGTTTTAACAAGATTAACGGCTATAGGTGCCACATATTTGGCAGCAGTTTGTATTTTGCCTGAGATTTTAATATCCAAATATTCAATTCCTTTTTATCTAGGTGGAACTAGTTTATTAATAGTAGTCACTGTTTCCATGGATACAGTTTCACAAGCTCAATCACATTTAATTGCGCATAGATATTCAGGTCTGATAAAAAAAACAAAATTAAGAGGTGGGAGGCGTTAAATGAATTTAATACTTTTTGGCGCACCTGGTGCTGGTAAAGGAACGCAAGCAGAAATTTTAATTAACAAGTATAGAATCGTTCAGATCTCGACTGGTGATATGTTGAGAGAAGAAGTTAAATTAGGAACTGAATTAGGAAATGCTGCTAAATCTATTATGGACAAAGGTGATTTAGTGTCTGATAAAATTATTATATCAATGATTGAAAAAAGAATTATTAAACCAGATTGCAAAAATGGTTTTATTCTTGATGGTTTTCCAAGGACACTTAAGCAAGCTA
>CABZWX010000022.1 GCA_902529515.1 uncultured SAR116 cluster alpha proteobacterium
TATGTTCAATAATGTTTGGCAAAAAACTTCGCCTTTACTTAATTTTAATGATAATAAAAATTATAGTTTATTACTTACGACTCTAAAAATGTATAGATATGGTAATTTGACTGAACGGGTAGTCGCTTATTTTTATGATTACATACAGAGTATACAGGCAAATGAAATCAATAAGCAAATGAGGATTAATTTTATTCCATATAATGATTTAGAATCTAATAAATTAAAATGTATACCAGGTAGTCAGTCTATTGGTCATTTATGTAATTTAAACTTAGAGGTCTCTAATATTGGAGTAGATAAAGTTTTTTTGTGGGCATTAAAATTTTCTAATCTTAATTTAGAGGACAAGGAAATGCGAAATACTAATAAGAAATCAGATATAGTAAATGGCATGATTAAAAGTAACGAAGCTTTCTTAATTGATATCAAAAATAGTCATGAGCCCATAACGCTATTTATTGTTTATAGTAAAGAGTTTGATATTAAGATTATAGATTGGTTAAAGCGTGTTGATAGAGAAAAGTCATTGTTAGAAACAACTATCAAGAGAATAAAAGCTCTTGGTTATGGTTATACAATTAAGAGCATTAAAAATGTTAAATTAATTGAAAATAAAATTTAAATTATAAAAAAGGGGGAGGTAATATATGAGCAAATTAGATATAATGAATAATAGTTTATATATTAAACCTTTTGCACCAAATTTAGGAGCAGTTATAACTAATGTAGATTTATCTAATGATATAAATGATGCAGAGCTTAAAGGCATAAGAGATGCTTTTCACAAGTTTCAAGTTTTATTTTTTCAAAATCAATCTGAAATTTCACCAGAAAATCATATCAAACTTGGTAAATGTTTTGGAGATTTACATATCCATCCTGCAGCTCCTAAAATGAAAAATTATCCTCAAATTTTTGAAATTCATACAGATAAAAATAGTAAGATATCAAATGGTGCTGAGGACTTCCATTCCGATGTTTCTTGTGATAAGGAACCACCTTTGGGAACGATGCTCCAACTTCATATTCTTCCTGAATGTGGTGGAGATACTATGTTTGCAAATATGTATATGGCCTATGAGGCTTTGAGTAATCCAATGCAAAAGTTTTTATGTAATCTAAAAGCTTCCCATGAATCAGAACATTTTTATAGAGGTAGGTATAAAACAGAAAGTAATGTTGAAAGTAAAAAAAAATATCCTTCAGCAATTCATCCTGTTATAAGGACACATCCAGAAACAGGTAAAAAAGCTATATTTGTTAATAAATTTTTTACTACACGCATTGTAGGTCTTGAGCCTCAAGAGAGCAAATTTATATTAGACTTCTTATTCAGTCATATTGAGAAAACAGAGTTTCAGATCCGCTATAGGTGGAATAAAAATGATATGGCATTTTGGGATAATAGATGTACATTACATAAAGCCTTATGGGATTACTTTCCTCAGGAAAGAAAAGGAAGAAGAGTTACAATAAAAGGGACAGTTCCTTTTTAGCAATCAAAAAATAATTTCTTAGAGTGCTATGTCAGAAAATTCTTTATTATAATTAAGTCAATTCAACTTCATTTATATGAAGTCCTATACCATAGTCACTAAAATCAGTTTTTATTTTGCCATTAATTATTTTTTGATTGTGAGGAGAAACAACAGAGTTAAATTTTTCTGTTTCCTTATATTGATATTCTAGAAAAGATGAAGAAGAAATTGAACAAATCTGTATAGAATGAGCGTGTGCAATTGGCCCAGAAGGATTGTGAGGAGAAAACTCAATGTTATTTTTTGATAAAAATTTTTTGATTTTAAGCATTTCATCAGGTCCACCAGCATATTTAACATCTGGCATCATTACATCATGTGAATTTTGTTTCACAAATTCCTCAAAACCTTGCTTCAATATTTTATTTTCAAGGCCAGCCAATTTAATACCTTTATGGTTCAGCTTTTCTTTTATTTTTTTTAATTGAGATATGTTTTGGGGTTCTTCTTCTATAGGAGATTCTAGCCAATATAAATTAAAATTTGAAAACTCATTTATGAGATCCAAGATAACTTTGGAGGTAAACCTCCAATGGCAATCAATCATCAATTTTATGTCTTTATCAATATTTTCATTAATAATTGAAATTCTTTTAAATCCATTTTCAACATTTTTTATCATTTCTTGAAATGACATTTTTGGATTTACTTCATCAAAAGGAGCAAATTTTACTGCCTTAAATCCGTCATTAACGACCTCTTTTAATACAGCCTTGATTGTATCAAGATCTCTATTTATACATATTCTATTAAAATTAGCATATGTACTTACATAACCATAATTTTTAGAAGAAAACATTTTAGCAATTGACTGTTTGTTTTGTCTTGCATGAATATCCCAAATTGCCTGCATAACAGATGAGCTAATGGATGCTTCAATTATATTATTGAAAGGGAGCAAAATTTTAAGATCATAAGGTGATTTAAAATTTTTATTTAAAATAAGTTCAAAAATACCTTTTTTATTTTTAAGTATTTCATTTTCTCTACCCTGAAGAGTAGCCTCACCCCATCCAACTACATTGTTATTATCTTCTAACCTAGTAAATAACCAAATAGTTTTTTGGGTAGCTTTATATTTAAATATTTTAGCTTTAATTATTTTAAAATTCATATAAATCAGATTTTTTCGATAATATTTGTTTTCATATTAATAATTTTATATCTATATAAATATTAATTTAATTTTATTAGGGTAAAGCTTTGAACTTAAGTCAAGAAGAAAAAGCAATGTCTAAAGGTGAATTAGGAGAAGCAGCCAAGTGGGCTATTAATCACCAAATAGAAGTTGGTAATTTTTTTGATGCTGAAGATTTTGTTTCAGTCAGTAATGTTCATATGATGGTTGACCCCGAGTCTATCGGGATTGCTGGCGTTAAATTTTTTGAAAATTTAGTCAAAATGAATGCAAAAGTAAGAGTTCCTATGATAACCGATCCTAGAGGAGTTGATTTAGATTACTACAGACCCTTAGGACAAACAGAAGAAATGGCAGATATAGAAAGAAGAACTATTAAAGCATGCTCTTCAATGGGTATATTGATGACCAACACATGTGTGAATTATCAAACTATTATGGCACCTCTTTATGGAGAGCATCTAGCTTATGGGGATACTGGCGTTGTAATTTATTCAAATAGTGTATGTGGAGCAAGATCAAATTTTGAAGGAGGGCCCTCAGCTCTAGCAGCAGGCCTCACTGGAAGAACTCCAAGATATGGATTGCACTTAGATGAGAAAAGAAAACCTACAAAAATATTTACTATCAAACACGAACCTAATGAATTAACTGATTGGGGTTTGATAGGAGCTCTAATTGGGAAAATGTGCGGATCATATTGGGAAGTGCCTTTCATTGAGGGTATCAATAAGATACCAACTTCAGACGAAATTAAGCATTTTGGGGCTGCAATGGCAAGTTATGGTTCGACCCCATTATTTCATATAAAAGGTATTACCCCGGAAGCTGATAATTTTAATTCTAATGATTTAAACGATTTAAATCATTACGATATTAAAAGCACGGACATAAATTCTTTAAAAGCAGAATTTGGTAAAAAGGGAGATAAGATTGATGTTGTGGTCTTTGCAGCACCTCAGTTGTCAATATTTGAAATGCAAAAAGTAGCAGAACTTTGCAATGATAAAATTTTTAAGGTTCCTGTTTTGGTTTGTACTTCACCTCAAGTCTATTCGGATGCTTTAAGAATGAACTTAATTAAACAAATTGAAAATTCGGGTGCAAAAGTTTTGCAAGGAACATGTTTTTACAATCAGTTTGCTAGAGAAATAGGCATAGCGAATGGATGGGTAAGGTTACTAAGTAATTCTACTAAAATTGTTAATATTTTAGGTGGATATGGCTATAAGCCAGTACTTGCAAATATGGAAAAATGTATTTTATCAGCTGTTGAAGGTAAACTTTTATGAGAGTTTTAAAATGTCATAAAGGTATTGGACCAAAAGTAAGTGGTATGGTGTTGTCAGCAAATGACAACTTTTCTGCAAGATATGACCTTGATCGAATTAATGGTATTTTTTCAAGACCAAATCACAAATTATTCGGTAAATCTTATGTAGATATAATATTGGTCTTAAATGAATCAAAAGGTGGAGTGGCTTCTGCTTGGATGTTGTATGAAATGATTGCAAGAAAGATGGCACCAAAAGCTATCTTATTTAATAAAGCCAATACGATTTTAGCTCAGGGAGCATCTCTAGCAAGCTTATCTATATGTGATAGGTTTGAAGATGGTGATATTACCTCTTTAATTGTTTCTGGTCAAAATGTTGTTGTTGATCCGCCTAATGGGAATGTAACTATTTTATCAAAATAACGCTTCAAGGAATTTTATAATTTTATATCACTTAGATTTTTTAACAATTCTGTTAGAAAAGTGCTTTTATATCCTTTGCGGGTAATTATCCCTGTGTCTCTATTTAGATCAAATTCATCAACTTTAACAGGTGATAACTTTGCACTATCAGGAGCTGAATAAACTGGAGATGCGGTAAATAATAACATTGATGAATTTTCAACTACTTTGAGAGCTAATCTTAATGAATTAGTTTTTAGGGATATGATTGGTCTAGGAATGTTTCTCGATTTAAACCAATTAAAAAATAAGTCCTCTGTTTGTTTAGCAGCACTATTCATGGTCCATTTGTATTTAGTTAAATCATTAATTTTGATTTTTGTTTGAAAAATCGGATGAGAGGATGCTGCAAAGATTAAAAATTTATCTGTTCTCAAATGAATAAAATTAAAATTATCCAAATTTTCTGGTTTCCTTGCAAATATTATATCCATTTCATTTTTAGTTAATTTACTTAATAATAAATCTGGAGCTTGCACATTTAAATCTATTTCTAAATCTGGAAATTTTTCAGATGTTTTTGCAAGTACTTTTGGAAATTCACCTAAGGACCAAGTAGTACCTGCTCCTATATTAATTTTTCCTTTAAAACCATAGGAGTAATTTTTGATTTCTTTTTTTGCATTATCAGAGAGGGCAATTACATTTCTAGCATAAGGTAATAAAAGTTTTGCTTCCTCACTAACCACAAACTCACCATTTTTTCGTGAGTATAAAGTGTTTATACCAAAAAAGTTTTTCAAATTAATTAGTCTTTTAGTTATAGCAGGCTGCGTGATATTTAATTCTCTTGCAGCAGGAGTTACTCCTTTATAGTCGATAACTGCTAAAAATGTTCTTAATTCTATCAGACTCATTATAACTATTTTTTATATATGTATAAAAAATATAAATTATATTTTTATTTCTAACTTGTCTATTATAATATTAATTATTAGGGAGTTCTGATTGGATAGAAATTTACTGATATTACTATCTGACGAGCATAATAAAAGAATGCTTGGGGTCTCAGGGCATGAATTTGTTAAAACTCCTAATTTAGATAAATTAGCCAAAGATGGTTCCTTTTTTGAAAATGCTTATTGTAATTCCCCAATATGTGTGCCTTCAAGAGCTATACTTGCTACAGGAAGATATAATGCTGAAATAGGATATTGGGATAACGCAGACCCTTATGATGGTAAAATAATTAGTTGGGGGCACAGAGTTGTAGACGCTAATTGTGATGCAATTTCTATTGGAAAACTACATTTTGTTGATGACCAAGCACCTACAGGTTTCTCTGAGCAAATAAATCCACTTAATGTTGTTGGTGGTGTTGGCGATCTTCTTGGTTTAATAAGACAAGAATTGCCAGTACGAAAAGGTGCTGCGAATATGGCAAAAGATGTTGGTAGCGGGGAAACAACTTACTCTAACTATGATAAAAATATTGCTAAAGACGCACAAAATTGGATTAAAAACAGAAATAGGACAGATAAACCATGGGTTCTTTTTGTTTCATTTGTATGTCCACATTTTCCATTGATAGCCCCTCAGGAATTTTATGACATGTATCCAGAAAATGAGATGCCTTGGCCTTTACTTTATAAACAAGAAGAAAGAAGTGATCATCCCTATTACGTAGCAATGAGAAAATGCATGAATTACGATGATTATTTTGATGAAGAAAAAGTTAGAAAAGCAACCTCTGCATATTTTGGTTTGTGTTCCTTCCTCGATAAAAACATAGGTGATGTTTTATCAACTCTGGATAATTCTGAATTTGCTGATAATACAAACGTTATTTACACTTCTGATCACGGAGATGCTCTTGGAATGAGAGGAATGTGGGGTAAAAGTACAATGTTTGAAGAATCAGCTGGAATCCCAATGATTATGAGAGGGCCTGATATACCAAAGGGTAAAAAAATTAAGACTCCAGTTAGCTTGGTTGACGTTTTCCCAACTGTAATAGATAATCTTAAGCTCACTAATCATAAAGATGATAGAAACTTGCCTGGAAAGTCTTTAATTGAAATTGCAAATAATCAAGATGATTATGAAAGGATAGTACTATCTGAATATCATGCAGCAGCTTCTCCAGTTGGAGCTTTTATGCTCAGGAAAGGTAAATTTAAATATGTGTATTTTGCAGAAGGATACAAACCTCAACTCTTTGATCTTGAAAGTGACGAATTTGAAGAGCACGATTTATCAAAAGATCCTAAATACAAAGATATTTTAGATAATTTTTTTAAAGATTTACTAAAAATCTGCGATCCAGAAGAAGTAAATAAAAGGGCAAAAAAAGAACAAAAGCAAAAAATTGAAAAACATGGAGGTGTTAACAAAATCTTATCAAGAGGCGATTTTGGTTATTCACCTGCACCAGGACAATCCCCTAAATTTGATTAAAATAAGGATATTAATGAAAGAAGAAAATCATAATAAAGGAGATGTTATAAAAGATATTATTATGGGTATATCGCTTATAATAATAGGTGTTGGATGTTTTTTTACTTATAACCCCTCTGAGTCTCCTTTAGAAGTTGGTACAGACGGAATGACCTTTGCAACTTATCCGTTAGGAGTTGCTGTTTTGCTTTTATGTCTTTCTTCAATATACCTTATCAACTCATTAAAAAATTATATTATAATAATTAAAAATAGTACTCAAAAAGTTGAAGTTATCAACAACATATCAAAAAATAGGGATTTATATACAAAAAGACTAGGTTCTGTAATTTTATTGATTATTTATGCATATTTTTTAGGAAAATTAAATTTTTTAATTTCTACAGCTTTTTTTCTATTTGCGGCATTTTATCTATATGACAGGCGTGATTATCTCAAAATGATAATTATTTCAGCTTTTGGAAGTGCATGTTTATATATGTTATTTGTTTATTTTCTAAAATTACAACTTTAAAAGGGTAATTATGTTTGAAGGTTTAATAGGTGGATTTTATGAGTGTTTGCAACCACTTAATCTTTTATTGCTTTTTTTAGGAACATTTTTAGGTTTGTTAGTGGGCGCCTTGCCTGGATTGAGCTCACCAATGGCAATTATTATACTTTTACCTGTTACATATTCTTTGGATCCTTTGCCTGCTCTTCTAGTAATGATAGGAGTATATGTAGGAACAAAGCTTGGAGGATCATTTGCTGCCATACTCTTAAGAACTCCAGGTACACCTGCGTCTGCTTGTACCGCATTGGATGGTTTTCCAATGGCTGAAAGAGGAGAAGCTGGATTAGCTCTAGGATACGCTACATATGGATCATTTGTAGGTGGATTATCGAGTTGGATTATAGCAGTTACATTTATACCAGTTATTTCTGCGATTGCGCTTAAATCATCTAATGCAGATGTTGCCTTAATTGGAATTATGGGGCTTGTAATGGTTTCAGCCTTTACGCGGGGTTCAATGCTAAAAGGTTTTATTGGTGTTTGTGTTGGACTGCTAATTGGATGCATGGGTATGGACAGGGTTGACACAATAGAAAGATTTACATTTGGTTCTCTTGATTTATTAACAGGGGTACCATTTGCTGCAGCATTGGTTGGTCTATTTGGGTTTGCTGTAGTTATTTCGGATTTGTCATTGATGAAAAGTAAATCTGAATTAGTTGCAACAAAATTTAGAATAAAACTTCCCACATTTAAGCAATTCTTTTCTAGGTGGAAAGCATGGGGAACTGGAAGTTTTATGGGTGCTATTGTTGGGGCGGTACCGGGTGTTGGCGCTGATGGAGCAACTTGGTTAGCTTATGGTACCGTCAAAAATAATTCAAAAAAACCTGAGGAATTTGGTTTAGGTAATCCAGATGGTGTTATTGCTCCAGAAACCGCAAATAACGGAACAACTGGAGGGGCTATGGTCCCAATGTTAACTCTTGGAATACCTGGTGATGCTTCAACCGCTATAATGATAGGGGCTTTATATCTCCATGGTCTGCAACCAGGAGTAACGTTGATGAAAACAGGGGGCGATGTAGTATATGGAATTTTAGCAGGTCTATTGTTAGCTGGTATATTCATGTTTTTAATTGCAATGGGAGCAATTAGATTTTTTGTTTATGTTTTAAGACAGCATAGATCTCTTTTATTTCCTTTTGTGATGATTTTTGCTTCTTTAGGAGCATTTGCAAGTTATGGTACAATATTTCCTGTTTTTGCTGCAATTTTTTTAGGTGTCTTTGGTTTTATTATGGAAGAAAGAGGGTTTCCAGTTGTAACTATTGTTTTAGGTGTAATTCTTGGACCTATTATTGAATTTAACACTAGGACAGCTCTGATGCTATCTGGTGGAGATTGGACTACTTTTATTTCAACTTGGCCAAGAGTAATTTTTATTATTATTATAGTTTTCCTTGTAGTTAATGAGATTCGGCAAGGATTTACCCGCCAGGCAATGGCAAAAAATCTAACTTTATAGGAGGTAAAAGATGAGATTTTTTATTATTTTTTTAGCCACGATCGGTTTTATGGTGCAGTCATCCTTTGCAGCATTCCCAGATAAAACAATTAGATTAATAGTACCTTGGAAAGCAGGTGGTGGAACTGACACTATTGCTAGAGGTTTCGTTGGTGCTTTTGCAGATGCTGCAGGAGTTGATGTTGTAATTTCAAATGTTGTCGGAGGGGCAGGCTCTAAAGGTGTAATACAAGTTCAGCAGGCCAAAAATGATGGTTACACGCTATTATTGAACGGTACTGATACTATAATTGGATTGAACACTTTTAAGAAAATGCCTTTTACCGCGGATAGTTTTGAATATGTTGGGGGTATGTATACTACTCCTACATACGTCCTAGCAAATAAAAAAAGGGGTTATACTTCCTTAATGGATGCAATTGAAAAATCCAAAAAAAGACCTGGTGAGCTAATAGCAGGTGTTGCTGCAAAATATAATGCTCATGACGTAATGGCTCATGCAATCAATGGATACGCTGGGGCTAAGTTTAGAATTGTTGCATTTGGTGGTGGAGCTAACTTAAAAAAAGCAGTCCTTGGGAATGAGATTGACATTTGTATAATACATGCACCAGTTGCTTTAGCAGCAGTTAAAGAAGGTATTTTGGATGTTATTGGAACGGGAGGATCTCTTAAAAACATAACACATCCACCTGTTAAAAATATTAAAACACTTAAAGAGTTAAATATTCCAGCAGAAATTGGTGTTACAAGAGGGCTTTATGCACCAAAAGGTACTCCAAAGGCTGTAATGGAAAAATTATCTCAAATCATGGAAAAAGCAGCTAAGAGTGCAAAGTTTAACAAATTTGGAAATAACTTCGGTTTTTCTCCTGTTTGGTTAACTGGAAAACAATTTAGAGCTCTTCACGATGACGGCATGGGTCAGTATGCTGATATTAAAGCTAAGTTCATGTCAAAATAATTAAATAAAGAGGGAATTTTTCCCTCTTTTTATTTTTTTTTAATTTCTAAATCAAAATTTTTTTTAAATCATGTTTAAGCCATTAAAAGATATTACGGTTTTAGATCTTACCCAAGTTCTAGCAGGTCCATTTGGATCTTATCAACTAAGTTTTTTAGGTGCTAAGATTATAAAGATTGAGAACCCAGACGAAGGAGATTGGGCAAGAAAAGGAGGTGATGATAAAGAATTATCCGATAATTTAATGGGTACAAGCTTTTTAGTACAGAATAGTAATAAACGATCAATAAGATTAGATTTAAAAAATAATACCGGTAAGTCTATATTTAAAAGATTAGCTATAAAGGCGGATGTAATAATTGAAAATATGACGCCCGGAAAATTTGCAAAACTAGGATTTTCTTTTGATAATTTAAAAAAATTAAATCCAAAAATTATTTTATGTTCTATTTCTGCATATGGTCAGAATGGTGATTTAGGTGTTAGACCAGCTTACGATCACGTAATTCAAGCTGCATCAGGCATAATGTCTACAACCGGTACAAATATCACGGGGCCCTTAAAAGTTGGAGCCCCATATATTGATTATGCAACAGGACTTAATGCAGCATTTGCTATTACAGCTGCAATTTCTAATTTACAAAAAGATGAAACTGCTCAATGGTTAGATGTAAGTATGTATGATACATCTTTGATGCTAATGTCTAGTTTAGTTTCTACTTCAATTAATTCTGATGTTATACTTAAACCTAAGGGAAATGAAGCTTGGTCAGGAAGTCCATCTTCAGGGTGTTTTGAGGCATCATGTGGAAATCTTTTAGCTATTGCAGCAAATACTGAAAGTCAATTTAATATGCTTTGTAAAACTATTTTTGAAAAAAAAGAAAATTACACTGAAAAATGGATGGATATAAATTATAGGAAAAAAAACCAAAATATTCTTAGGAATAAAATTGGGTTAGTTATAAAAACCAACACTGCTGAATTTTGGGAAAGGAAATTAAATGATAATTTTGTACCAGCATCAAAAGTAAAAGCTTTTAAAGAAGTTGTTTTTGAAAATCATTTCAAACAGAGAAAAAATTGGATTAAAAGTTATCTAGAAAAGTATGAGAAATCTTATATGGTTCCATCATTAAGTTTTAAAGTTAATAATAGTAAAATTGATAAAATTACACCACCTCCTGAATTAGGTCAAAACACAGCAGAAATTTTAGAAGAATTTAATTTTACAAAATTTGAAATAAAAGAGTTTTTTAATAAAAAAGTTGCTTTTTGAAAAAAGAGATTTCAATGAAAAATCTTCATATAAATAAGATTAAATTTACACTTTTTGAAATTGAATTAGTAAATGTAGTCGAAGATAAAGGTGGAATAGGAATTAGGTATTCACCAAACACCACAAATAAGCATCTACGTTTTGCTATTCAAATTTATGACAACCAAGGTAACGTTGGTGAATATGTACCTCCAAGAGGAAGAGCCAAGGTTATAGTGGCTGCAAGTGAAGCTCTTTCATATTACATAATTGGAGCAAATCCACTTGATCGTAATGGTGTTTATAGAAAGCTAAGAGGATTATGTAAACATATTGGTGAGGTAGGAATAGGCGCTATAGACATAGCTTTATGGGATTTAGCCGGGAAAAAATACAAATCTCCTATTTATGAGCTTTTAGGTGGAGAAAGAAAAATACTACCTGCTTACGCTAGCACCATGAATGGAGATAAAGAAAAAAATGGACTATCTTCTCCTGAAGCATATGCTGATTTCGCAGAACAATGTTTAGAGCTTGGCTACAAAGGTTATAAAATGCATGGATGGAGCGCTGGCAATGTAAAAGATGAAATTGAAATGCTTAGAGCAGTAGGTGACAGAGTAGCTGGTAAAATGAAAATAATGTATGATGCAGCTTGTCATTTGAATACATTATCAGATGCTTTAGAAGTTGGAAGAATTTGTGATGAATATGGATTTTACTGGTATGAAGATCCTTACAAAGATGGAGGTGTTTCTATCAATGGGAATCAAGTTTTGGTTCAAAAACTATCAACACCTTTATTAGTAGGGGAACATGTAAGAAATCTTGAAACTTCGGTAGATATGTTAGTTAACGGTTCATCTTTTTTTTCTAGAGCTGATCCAGATTATGACGGAGGAATAACAGGTTCATATAAACTTGTACTTGCTTCAGAAGGTTTAGGAGTGGATTGTGAAATCCACTCTTGTGGGCCACCAATGAGACATTTAATGGCAGCAAGCAGAAATTCTAACTTTTATGAGGTTAATTTACTACATCCTAAATGTAATAATCCATGGTCTCTACCTGTCTATGACAAAAACTATGATGATCTAATAAATTGTATTGACAAAAACGGTAATGTAGAGGTGCCTACTGGTCCTGGTTTGGGCGTAAAATATAACTGGGATTATATAAGAAAAAATAAACTTCACACTTTAGAAATTTCATAAGTTAGTATCTTTGAATTATCTAGATTTTAATATACTAATCATTATTTACATGTCAGTTTTTATAGGTGGTATAATTAAAGGTACTGTAGGTATTGGATTATCTTTATTTTCAGTTCCTATAATTACATTTTTTCTCCCACCTACTACCTCAATGATACTTCTATGTGTCCCAGTTCTAATTACAAATATAATACAAATGAAAATTTATCAAGGTATCAGCAGTTTCCGGTTTCTTCCGATGTTTATTGCATTAATTATAGGAATATTAATAGGATGTAATCTTGTTTTGAAAATTAAACTATCTATAATTTCGCAAATAATTGCTATATCTGTAATTTTCGCGGCGATTGTAAATTTAATTGGAACAAATTTGAAGTTTGTTCAATCAAATCTTGAACGAATATTGACAGTATTTTTAGGTTTTTTTTCAGGTATAATTGGTGGTATTTCAAATATGTACTCGCCATATATATTGGCTTACTTAATTTCATCTGATTTAGAAAAAAAATCACTAATAAGAACAATTGCAACATTATATTTTTTAGGGTCAATATTAATT
>CABZWX010000023.1 GCA_902529515.1 uncultured SAR116 cluster alpha proteobacterium
AGACACTATAACAGAAGAGAAAGGTTGGTTTGCTACATCTGCTCATATGTTATGGATTGGAGATAGAACAAGAAGTATTAATGAGGCTCATGTTGAATATATGAGAGGAATAGCCAATCCTATAGGTTTAAAATGTGGACCATCTACTGAACCTGACGATTTGCTCAGATTAATTGAAAAGCTCAATCCACTTAATCAAGCGGGTAGACTAACTTTGATTGCTAGAATGGGCTCGTCAGAAATATATAAAAAATTAAAACCATTAATTTCAGCAGTTAAGAGGTCTGGATTGGTTGTAGGTTGGTGCAGTGATCCAATGCATGGAAATACAGTCAAAGCATCATCAGGATTTAAAACTAGGAAAATGGATGATATTATAACGGAGGTTAAAGGTTTTTTTGAGGCTCATAATGAAATGAATACGATACCAGGTGGTGTACATTTTGAAATGACGGGTCAAAATGTAACAGAGTGTGTTGGTGGTGTGTATGAAGTTAATGAAGCAAATTTAGCTGATAGATATCATACTCATTGCGATCCTAGACTTAATGCAACTCAATCTCTTGAGCTAGCATTTTTAGTAGCTGATTTGCTTACCGAAAATAGAAATAATCAAAAAAAACAAATTGCGGCAGTATCTTAAGGAAATGTCTTGAGTAATCAAAAGAAAAAGCATAGTTTTAAACTTTTCAAAAAAAATAATTGGCCCAGAGACCTAAGACCAAATCCAAGCCAGTTAGCTTCTGTCACAGACACTTATTTTTTAAGAACAAAGGATATTGTTTCTTCCTTTGGGGATACAGAAGTTACATATGCAATTTTCATGAGAAGGCCGGTTATTTCTGCTTTAAATCCAGCTATAGATTGGCTAAACCAAATTATAAAAGAGAGAAAAGGTAGCGTTAATATAAAACGTTGTTTTGCTGAAGGTTCTGATGTTGGTGCTGGAGAACCTTTGTTGTACATATCAGGTTCTTTTTTATTATTAGTTGATTTAGAAACCGCTTTACTTCAAAAAATTGGAGCTACTTGTGTTGCTGCTTACAATGCAAAAGCAATGGTAGAGAGTTTACCTAAAACATCTTTTTTAGCTATGGATGCAAGACATTGTGCAGGTGCTGACATGGCAGATTTAATGGCTTATGGAGCATTTGTAGGCTCTAAACGGGTTAAGTCAGAAGGTGAAGCAATAGGTTTTATAGGATGCGCCACTGACAAAACAGCGCATTTATTTGAAAACACAAAAGGTTTAGGTACTATGCCTCATGCCTTAATTGGTTATGCTGGATCAACATTAAAAGCGGCAAAAATGTTTCACACAACTTGGCCAGATGAACCATTAACAGTTCTTATTGATTATTTTGGTAAAGAAATAACAGATGGTTTAACAGTTTGTAGATCATTTAAAAGTTTAGCTGAAAAACACTCTTTGTCACTTAGAATTGATACTCATGGTGGAAGATATGTTGAAGGACTTGATGTAGCTGGGTCTTACTCGGTTTTAGAACGAAATGCTCCACAAGCTATTCGTGGGTACAGAACTGAACAAGAACTCCGTTATTTAATTGGCACTGGAGTGTCTGCAGCTGCTGTATGGCATTTGAGAGAAATACTTGATAATGCTGGTTTTGAAAAAGTTAAAATTGTTGCTTCAAGTGGATTTGGTCCAGATAAATGTAAGGTTTTTTCACTTGCAAAAGTACCTGTTAATGTTGTAGGTACAGGATCATATCTACCTAGTCGTTGGTCAGAAACCTATGCAACGGCTGATATAATTTCTTATGGTGGCAAGTCACAAGTTAAACTTGGAAGAGAGTTTTTACTGAAGCGGTAATTATTCTAATAAATGAGTCAATTATTGAAAAATAAAATGAAAATAGCACTTGCCCAATTAAATCCCAAAGTAGGTGACGTTAAAGGAAATATTTCTAAACTTATTTCTATCAGAAATGATTTGAGTAATGATGTAGATATTATTGTTGTTCCTGAGTTATATGTTACTGGATATCCGATTGACGATTTAGTTCTAAGAAATGATTTCTTAGAGCTTGTAGAGAATGAAATCAGTGACTTAGCTAAACTAACTAATGATGGTAAAGCTGCTATAATTCTTGGATCTCCAAGAAAAGATGAAGATAAAATTAAAAATTCTGTTTTCGTTTTGGATCAAGGAAAAATTCTGTCATTTAGGGATAAACATAATCTTCCAAATACTGGAGTATTTGATGAACAGCGAATTTTTACACCTGGTTCTTTATCAGGCCCAGTTAAAATTAGAGAAACATTAGTTGGATTACCAATCTGTGAAGATATTTGGAATGAAACAGTGATAGATTGTCTGTCAGAAACAGGAGCTGAGATAATTATTTCAATTAATGCTTCGCCATATACAACCAAAAAAATTGATCAAAGGATGTCTGTTGCAGTTTCTAGAGTTTTTGAATCAAAATTACCTTTAATTTACCTGAACAGGGTAGGAGGACAGGACGAATTAGTTTTTGATGGTTCATCTTTTTGTTTAAGTGATAGTGGTGAATTAACTGTACAACTAAATGACTTTAAAGAAGAAATATTGAAAATTGATTTATATAAAAATAATAATAAATGGAATTTTAAAAAAAACATTAAAAACATCTCTTCTAATATTGAGGCATTGTATAAGTCTTTAGTTGTTAGCGTAAGGGATTATGTCTACAACAACGGTTTTCCAGGTGTTGTACTTGGGATGTCAGGTGGTGTTGATTCAGCACTAGTAGCTGCGATAGCAACTGATGCTTTGGGACCAAATTTAGTAAAAGCAGTTATGATGCCTAGTCCATATACTAGTGAAGAAAGTCTTGAAGATGCTGAAATGGCCTCATCTAATCTTGGAATTGATTACTCATATTTAGATATCAAAGAAGGTATGAAAACTATTGATCAAATTTTATTAAATTTTAATGGCCCAAAGATACCACCAGGTATAACTGAAGAAAATATTCAATCTAGAATTAGAGGATTAATATTAATGGCAATATCAAATAAATATGGATCAATGGTATTAGCCACAGGAAATAAGTCAGAATACGCTGTTGGATACGCAACTTTATATGGAGATATGTGTGGTGGGTTTGCGGTTATAAAAGATGTCTGGAAGAGTGATGTTTTCAAATTATGTAAATGGAGAAATTTAAACAAACCAGTAGAATTTTTAGGGCCTAAGGGGATAGTAATACCAAATAGAATAATTACTAAGCCACCTAGTGCAGAATTAAAAGAAGATCAAAAAGATACAGATAGCTTACCAGAATACGATATCCTTGACGTTATTTTAAAGAAATTAGTTGAAGATGATCAGTCATTAGATGAAATAGTAGGTGAAGGCTTTGATTTAAATGATGTAAAAAAAATCTCAATGTTGTTATCTAGATCAGAGTATAAAAGATTTCAGTCAGCACCTGGACCAAAAGTTACTGAAAAAGCTTTTGGTAGGGATAGAAGGTATCCGTTAACCAGTGGTTTTAGGAATTGGAATTAAAGTTTATTATATTTATTTGAAAATTTATATAAATTAGGAAAATTAATGATTAAAGTTCGATTTGCACCAAGCCCAACGGGATATTTACATATTGGAAATTTTAGAACTGCTTTAGTTAACTTTTTATTTGCTAAGAGTAAAAATGGTCACTTTATGCTTAGAATTGATGATACTGACGATGAGAGATCATCCAAAGAATATGAAGATGCTATTAAAGAAGATTTAAATTGGATGAATATAAGTTGGGATAGTGTAGAAAGGCAATCTTCTAGACTTTTATCTTATAATGAAGCTTTAGAAACTCTATTAGACAAAAAACGTGCATATCCATGTTTTGAGACTGCAGAAGAATTATCATTAAAAAGAAAAAGCCAATTATCTTCCGGCAAACCACCTATTTATGATAGGTCTGCATTGAAATTATCAGACTCAGATATTGCAGATTTGAAGTCTAAAGGGAAAAAACCATATTATAGATTTTTACTCAATCGTGAAGATGTAAATTGGAATGATCTAGTAAAGGGTAAAAGTAAATATAATATGTCTAATTTGTCAGATCCAGTCATTGTAAGAGAAGATGGAAGGGTTATTTATACTTTAGCTTCAGTTGTTGACGACATCGAATTTGGAGTAACAGATATTTTAAGAGGTGAAGATCATATGACAAATTCAGCTGCTCAAATACAGTTATTTGAAGCATTCGGATCATTGTCACCAAAAATGGGTCATTTGTCATTATTGACTGATAATAAGGGTTTAGGACTATCAAAAAGACTTGGAAGTTTATCACTTCGAGATTTAAGAGATCAAGGATTTCAACCAATGGCAATTTCCTCTTTCTTGGCTAAAATTGGGACTTCAGATTCAATTGATATTTTCAAAGATATGAAACAAATTGTTAAAAGTTTTGATATCTCTAAGTTTGGAAATTCAAAGCCTAAATTTGATGAAACAGAATTGTCAGCTTTGAATTCTAAGTTTTTTCAGCTTGTAGATTATACGGACATTAGTCATCAATTAAATTTATTAGATCTAAAAATTACTCATGAATTTTGGAATTTAATTAGAGGAAATATAAATAATTTAAATGATGTAAAATTTTGGTGGAATATTGTTTATGGAGATATTAAAGAAGTTACACATAATAAAGATTTTAAAAAATTAGCATTGCAAACACTTCCAAAAGATAGATTTGATAAAAACACTTGGTCGGTTTGGACTAACTCTCTTATGAGAGAAAGTGGTAAAAAAGGCAAAGAACTTTTCAAACCACTACGATTATGCCTCACAGGTCAGAACAATGGACCAGAAATGGCAAATTTAGTCTTAATGATGGGGAAAGATAAAATAAAAGAAAGATTAAATAATAATTAAATTTTTAAAAATAAATAAATCTAAAAATGATTGAATTAAATTTATATAATACACTTCAAAGGCAATTGACTATTTTTCAGCCTATAGATCCAAAAAACGTAAGAATATATGCTTGTGGACCTACTGTTTATGATTTTATTCATATTGGTAATGCAAGACCTTTAGTTGTTTTTGATGTTTTAGTTAGATTACTTAGAATAATTTATCCTAAAGTTACATACGTAAGAAACATAACGGATATTGATGACAAGATTAATAAAAGAGCAATTGAAAAAAAAATAAATATTTCAGAATTGACTAATGTAACAATAAAAAATTTTCACAAAGATGATCATGCGTTAGGTAATTTGAAACCTGATTTTGAACCAAAAGCAACTGACCATATTTCTGAAATGATAGAAATGATTGAAAAATTAATTTCAAACGGTTTTGCTTATGTTTCATCAGGTAATGTTTTGTTTGCTGTTGAAAAATATTATAATTACGGTGCTTTATCAGGTAGGTCACTTGATGAGATGATATCGGGATCAAGGGTTGAAGTTGCTGAATATAAAAAAAATCCTGGTGATTTTATTTTATGGAAACCATCTACCGAAAAACTTCCTGGATGGGATAGTCCATGGGGTAAGGGGCGTCCAGGTTGGCATATAGAATGTTCAGCAATGAGTAAAAAGTATTTAGGTACACAATTTGACATTCATGCTGGTGGATTAGACTTAATTTTTCCACACCATGAAAATGAAATTGCTCAGTCTTGTTGTGCCAATAAATCCGATATTATGGCTAATTACTGGTTGCATAATGGTTACGTTACTTCTGACGGTGAGAAAATGTCAAAATCACTAGGTAATTTTGCTACTATAAATAATTTGTTGTTAAATTTTAGGGGCGAGGCAATTAGATATGCGTTAATGCAAGCTCAGTACAGGGCTCCTTTAAGTTTCAATAAGAAATCTTTAGATGAAGCTACTAAATCACTATCTAGACTTTATAGAACTGTTGAAGGCTTTGAAGTAAATGATGGGCAAGACACTGAGATAATTGATAATCTTTGTGATGATTTAAATTCACCTAAAGCTCTTGCCAGATTACATTATCTTGCTGACGAAGCTAATAAAGGAAGTAAAGAATGTGCTCAAAAGTTAAAAAATTCTTCTAATATTTTAGGAATTTTATGCAATTCTACAGACGAATGGTTTAAATTTGGTGAAATAAATTCAAAAGAAGCAATTGAAAACTCTTCCATGACAGAAAAAGAAATCGATGAACTCATAATAAAACGTAGAATTGCAAAACAAAATAAAGAGTACGAAAAAGCAGATCAGATTAGAGAACAATTACTAGAAAATAATATACAATTAGAAGATAAACCAGATAGAACAGTTTGGAGAAGACTCTGATCTCAGACGAATTTATGATTGAACTAAATCCATATATAATTTTATCAAAACCACAACTTGGTGAAAATATTGGTTCTACTGCTCGTGCTATGAAAAATTTTGATATAAAAAATCTTTTACTAGTTCAGCCTAGAGATGGTTGGCCTAATAATGTTGCTTTTGCTCCCGCAGCAGGTGCAGACGATGTATTAAATCAAGCAAAGGTGTGCGATTCAATAAGTGAAGCTACAAAAACAATTTCTTTGTTATTTGCAACAACTGCACGAAAGCGTGTTATTGGCACAAAATCCTTAAGCATCTTCAAAGCAATAGAGAAATCATTTGAACATGTTGTTAATGGTGGTAACGTTGGATTTTTATTTGGTTCTGAGCAATCAGGGTTATCCAACGATGATGTTGTCCAAGCAGATTACACAGTTTCAATTCCAATTAATAAAGAATTTTCATCATTAAATATATCTCAAGCAGTATTATTGATTTGTTGGGAATGGAACAAAATAAAAATGTCATTTTTGAATGATGATAAGAATTTGATTAAAATTAATAAAAAATTAAAAAAAAGTACTGAACTCTCTAATGTTGGTGACAGAGAATATTTTTATAAACAATTAGATGAACTTTTAACTAAATCAGGCTTCTTTTATTCATCTGAAATGGCTCCTGTTGTAAAAAGAAATATCAGAAGTTTATTTAATAGAGCCTCACTAACTCACCAAGATCTAAGAACACTTCATGGTATTATTAGATCATTATCAGGTACTTCAAATCGTACTTGACATTTTATATAATGATAGTATTTTGCAATCATATTTCCGATAAAGAGGATAGTAGCGTGGTGTTATATATCCCGAAGCTTCGCTTCTGGTTGGAATAATTACTACTTCTTAGTAGTTACTTAAAGGTTTAAAAATGCCTAAATCAGATCATAAAAGAACAAGTTCAAAACATAAAATTGATAGAAGATTAGGGGTTAATTTATGGGGACGACCAAAATCACCCTTAAATGACAGAGAATATGCACCAGGTCAGCATGGTCAAAGAAGAAAAAAACCTACAGATTATGGTGTTCAATTAATGGCTAAACAAAAGTTAAAAGGTTATTACGGTAATATTGGTGAAAAACAATTTAAAAAATACTATACAGCTGCAGTACGTAAAAAAGGTGACACTGGTGCAAATTTGATTGGTATTTTGGAATGTAGACTAGATGCTATCCTTTACAGAATGAAGTTAGCACCAACTGTATTTGCCTGTCGTCAATTGATTAATCACGGTCATGTTATGGTAAATGGAAGCAGATGTAATATACCTTCTAGAATGATTAATGTAGGTGAGGTTATTTCTTTGAAGGACAAAGCAAAGAACATTCCAGCTGTAATTGAAGCAACTACTCTACCTGAAAGAGATGTACCTGAATATGTCGAAGTTGATCACTCTAAGTTTACTGGATCTTTATTAAGGATTCCAATGCCAGATGATGTTCCTTATCCAGTGCAAATGGAAACTAACTTAGTAATTGAATTTTATTCACGTTAATAAATTAGTTAAAAGCAATAATTTAAAAATTAGAACTAGTTTATTAGGTAGAAATGCCTGCCTCATTAAAGTACTGAGTTAACTCTCCACTTTCGTGCATTTCCCTAATAATATCACAACCACCAACAAATTCTTTTTTTACATATAATTGTGGTATTGTTGGCCAATCTGAAAACTCTTTGATTCCTTCTCTTATTTCAGGATCTTCAAGAACGTTTACACTATTATACTTAATTCCCATATGGCTTAAAACTCCAACAACTGCAGCAGAAAAACCACATTGTGGCATAACTGGAGTACCTTTCATAAATAGCAAAACATCGTTTTCATCAATTATATTCTGAATTTTATCTTTAGTACTTTGTTCCATTTAGTTCTCCTTTATTTCTTAGGGGCAGATGTATTCAAAGCTAACGCGTGTAATTCTTTTCCCATTCTGCCACCCATAGCACTGTAGACCATTTGATGTTGTTGTACACGAGTTTTTCCCCTAAATTCTTCAGCAATAATTCGTGCCGCATAATGATCTCCATCACCACGTAAATCATCAATAATAACTTTAGCATTTGGAAAAGCTCTAATAATTAGTTCCTCGATCTCTGATGCTGTCATAGCCATTCTACAAATTTAACCTTATTGTTCGTCACCCATCATTGAAGGTATTGTTTTTTCATTTATGTGTTTTATTTCATTAATAGATATAGTAGTAATATCTTTTAAATTCAAGTTATTGCTTGAATTAGTTTGTCCAAGAACAAAGAAGTCAATATTATTTTCTTTTAATATTAGCTGTACTTTTTTGTTATGTTTTGTTGCAATAATTATTCTTGCTTGATCTTCACCAAAACACCATGATTGAAGTAAGGGGTCATGACTATCACAATTAATTAGGTTATTAGGTAAATTAATCTCTAATCCTAAATTATATTTAAACAACATTTCACAAACTGTTGTCAGCAAGCCACCGTCTGAAATATCATGGGCAGCTGTCAGAAGTTTTTGTTCATTCAATTTTAATATAATTTCAATAACTTTTTTTTCATTTTCTAAATTTATTGGTGGAGGTGCTCCGTCATTTTTTTTATTAATAATTTCTTGATAGATACTACAACCAACCCAACCTGCTTTAAAATTGTCAGATTGTCCAAGGGCAATCAAGACATTATCTAGTTTTGCACTTATCTCTAGAGAATTTTCAACCTCATCTATTGCTCCCACCATACCAATGACTGGAGTAGGAAGAATACTCTTACCATTAGTTTCATTATAAAGAGAAACATTTCCTGATACAATTGGAGTACTTAAATAAGAAGCAGCTTCTGAAATTCCTTTTATAGATCCTACAATTTCTCCCATAACATTTTTTTTATCAGGATTTCCAAAATTTAAGTTGTTTGTTATCGCAAGTGGTTTTGCCCCTGACGAAGCTATATTTCGTGCAGCTTCACAAACTGCTTGCATACCTCCAATTATAGGATCTGATTTAACATAACGTGGTGTACAATCAGTTGTAATAGCAAGGCCTTTTCCGAAAGATCCTTTTTTTTCTGTTCCATGAATTTTTACTAATGAAGCATCACTATCACCATTTGCAAAAATTGTATCGCCCATTACTGAGCTATCATATTGTTCCCAAATCCATTTCTTACTGGCTATATTTGGATTTTTAAAAATTGTTATTAATATATCTATTATTGTAAGATTGGTTTTGAGATCGGACGGTTTATATACTTTTTTATTAGTTTTTATTTCAAAAGGTTTATTATATTCAGGAGCGTCTTCGACAAGAGGTTCAAGAGGTAAGTTGCACGCTTCAAAGCCGTTTTTAGTAAGAATTAGTCTTCCTGTATTAGTAACTTCTCCTATATTAGCAAAATCTAGATCCCATTTATCAAATATTGTTTTTGCTTCTTCCTCTGATCCTGGTTTTAAAATCATTAACATTCTCTCTTGACTTTCTGAGAGCATGATTTCATAGCTAGTCATCTTATCTTCTCTAGTAGGCACTAAATCTAAATTTAAATTCATACCTAATGATCCCTTAGAAGCCATCTCTACGCTAGAGCTTGTTAAACCAGCTGCTCCCATATCTTGAATAGATAAGACAGCATCTGTGTTCATTAATTCTAAACAGGCTTCTAATAGTAATTTTCCTGTAAATGGATCTCCAACTTGAACAGTTGGTCTTTTTTCAGTACTGTTTTCTGTAAATTCAGCAGAAGCCATTGTCGCTCCATGTATTCCATCTCTTCCTGTTTTTGCACCTACATATATAACTGGATTACCGGCGCCTGTTGCTGCTGAATAGAATATTCTATCTTTTTTTGCAAGACCAACAGCCATTGCATTCACTAGAATATTACCATCATAAGATTTATCAAAGTTTGTTTCACCACCAACTGTTGGAATTCCTATACAATTACCATATCCACCAATTCCTCTAACCACACCCGAAACAAGGTGTTTTGTTAAAGGTTGATCTGGAGATCCAAATCTCAATGCATTCATAAGGGCTATAGGTCTAGCACCCATTGTGAAAACATCTCTCAAAATTCCGCCAACACCAGTTGCTGATCCTTGGTAAGGTTCTATAAATGAAGGGTGGTTGTGAGACTCTATTTTAAAAACAGCAGCTAAATTTTCTCCTATATCAATTACACCAGCATTTTCTCCAGGTCCTTGAATCACATGACTAGCCTCTGTTGGTAAAGTTTTTAACCATTTTTTTGAGCTTTTATAAGAGCAATGTTCTGAAAACATAGCAGAAAAAATCCCTAATTCTGTTATGTTAGGAATTTTATCAATTTTTTCACAAATTAAATTATATTCATCTTTCGTTAAACCCATATCTAAAGCATCTTCAAGTTTACTTTTCTGTTGAGCTAAATACTCATTTTTATTAATTTTTAAGAGTTCTGATTGTGGTTCCATTATTATTTAACCAATTATTTGTTCAACACAGTTTGTAAGAAATTTTAAACCATCTGTTCCACCGTGTAGATAGTTTATGGCTCTTTCAGGGTGTGGCATCATTCCCAAAACTTTTCCATTGTTTGATAGAATGCCAGCTATGTCTTCTGTTGATCCGTTGGGATTATAATTTTTTTCATTATCATTTTGTTTAATATATTTTAAAGCAATTCTTCCTTCTTCTTTTAGTTGTTTTAATAAATCTTTAGGTACAAAATAATTCCCTTCATTATGTGCAACTGGAATCTTTAAACATTCACCTATTTTTAAACCTGAGAGAAACGGATTTTTAATACAATTTTGGACTTCTAATGTTGTTTCTCTGCATGTGAACATGAGTTTCTTATTTCTTATAAGAGATCCGGGGAGAATTTTAGCTTCAATTAAAATTTGAAAACCATTACATACACCTAATACTGTACCACCACGACTTATATGGTTTTTAATTGAACTTATTACTGGCGATCTGGCAGCCAAAGCACCACATCTTAGGTAATCTCCAAAGGTAAATCCACCTGGGATAACAATTAAATCTAAATTAGGAATGTCACTTTCTTTATGCCAAATTTTGATTGGAGTTTTCCCTGTGATTTTCCTGATTGCGACAATCATGTCTCTGTCACAATTAGAACCTGGAAATATTACAACACCTGAACGCAAATTTTTTTAATCCTTTAAAATATTGATTTCATAATTTTCAATAACGGTGTTTACTAACAACTCTTCGCACATCTTCTTTGCTTGTTTAAGAACTTCGGTTTCACTATTTTGATCCAAATTTAAAATAATTTGTTTGCCAGTCCTTACATCACTACAATGTTCAAAAC
>CABZWX010000024.1 GCA_902529515.1 uncultured SAR116 cluster alpha proteobacterium
TAACAAATTTAAAATTTTATATTTTGTCAAAAATTAAATTCAGATTAGGAACAACATTTGAATACATTAGAAAAGCAATTACGAAAAGCAACTCATTTGCAAGATCAATAGTAATTTCTTTTAGTATAGGACTATCACTTTTAATTACCTTAAATATTATTGAATCAAGTCTTAATAAAAGAATTACCATTGCAATTAATCAACAAGCACCTAGCCATTTCTTAATTGACATACAGCCTCAGCAAATCGAAAAAATTAAGACTACCGCCTTATCATATTTAGGAGATAACAGTTTTAACTCACAGCCTATGTTAAGAGGACGTATTCTTCAGATAAATGGTCAATCAGTTCAAGGTTTGAAAGTAGATAAAGAAGTTGAATGGGTCTTAAGAAGAGATAGAGCATTTTCCTGGAGTAATGAAATGCCTACAAACACTAAATTAATTTCTGGTAAGTGGTGGCCTAAAAATTATGATGGACCTCTGTTAGTTTCCATTGGAGATAAAATTGCAAAAGGTATGAAACTAAAAATTGGAGATAAAATTAAATTTAATATTCTTGGAAGAAACTTTGAAGCTAAAATTTTTAACACAAGGGAAATCATTTGGGAGAATATGGATATTAATTTCGTATTTATATTAAGTAATAGTAATATTGCAAATGCACCTCATTCATGGATTGCAACTACAAAAAATGTTGGACAAAACCTAAATAATAATTTTGTTGAAAAAATAGTTTCTGAATTTTCAAATATTTCATCTATATCTATTGAAGAAAGCTATAAAGCTATAAAGTCAATTTTAAATCTTTTAATTATTATTATAAATTCTATCGCTTTAATAACTCTTTTTTCTGGTATTATAGTTCTATCAGGAATAATTGATGTGGGTAAAAAAGACAAATTATATGAAGTTGCTATTTTAAAAATACTAGGTGCAACTCCAAGAAGAGTAGCCTATCTTTGGTTTAAAGAATATTTCATAATAGGTCTGATTTCATCAGTTGTTTCTCTAATTATTGGATTTTTTATAAGTTATATTTTATTAAATTATGTATTCAATATTGAGATAAATGTTGATTACAAAACGATTTTTGTTTTGTCATTATTAGTCCCATTTTTAATCACTTTATTTAGTTTATTCAGAATGATTGGTTTGATTATATCAAAGCCTTTAGTTGTTTTGAGGTCTCATTTTTAAAATTTTTTTATATTCTTTTAGTATTAAGCTTCTTGAAATTTTTTATTTATTTATTAGCATAAATTTATAATTTTTTATGACAGGGGGGTGTCATGGCAGATTTTAAAATTAAATCACTTTCAAATGTAATGGGAGCTGAAATAACTGGCTTAGATTTGAATAATAAATTAAGTTATGAGGATAAGCAGAAATTAATCAAAGCAATAACTGATCATTTAATTATATGCATAAAAAATCAAAATCTTAGTGCTAAAAAATTGGTCGAGATTTCAAAGATATTTGGAACTCCAAAAAAATATTTTGTTAAAGACGAAACTATTGAAAATATTCCTGAGGTAATAGTTGTGACGAATAGAACTAAAGACAACAAACCTGCAGTATATGCAAGTCATTGGCATACTGATGATTCTTATAGAGATAAACCTGCAACTTTAACATTTATATATCCAGAAATTCTGCCAGAAAACGGAGGTGGAACAGATTTTATAAATTGTTATTCTGTTTATAATGATCTTCCTTCAAAAATAAAAAATAAAATATTAACTTCTCGAGCGATCCATAAGTGGCAAAGTAGACGAAATGTTTCAAAAGTTGCTAAGCTATCAAAAGAACAAGAGCTAGAAACTCCTCCAGTTGATCATCCTCTAATAAGAACACATCCTATGTCTAATAAAAAATCAGTTTATATTAATCCAAATAGGATAGATTACATTGAAGGATTAAATGAAATAGAGAGTGATATTTTGTTGGATGAGTTATATGGTTTTTCATTTCAAGAAAAATATCAATATAGTCATAATTATGAAAAAGGTGATTTAGTTATTTGGGATAACCGTTGCACTATGCACAAAGCGAATTCAGATTATGATACAAGCCAATTAAGAGTAATGCATAGAGTAATGCTTGAAGGTGAAAAGGTATTTTAAAAATATTATTTTATATTTGAAAATAATTTAGCTAGCGTGAGGTAAATAAATTGTTGTCCAAATTACAAATAGAGCAATACGAGAATGATGGTTATGTTGTCCCTGACTTCAAAATGCCTGAAGACACACTTAAAAAAATTGAAGAAAGACATGATGAATTATTAAAAAAACATCCAGAATTTAAAAATTATTGTCCTGCAATCTTACATTATGATGAAAGTTTTTTAGTATTTTGCAAAAATGAAATTATTTTGAATTATGTTGAACAAATTTTAGGTTCTGATTTTGCTTTATGGAATTCAAGTTTTTTCGCTAAGCCTGCAATCAATGGTCATGCAACTCCATGGCATCAAGATGGACAATATTGGCCCATAAGACCTTTAGCAACGTGTACTGTATGGTTGGCAATTGACGACGCAAACGTTGAAAATGGATGTTTGCGTTTTATTAAAGGTTCACATAAAGAGAAAAAACTTAAAAGTCATAATATTAATGATAATAAAAATTTAACTTTAAATCAGGAACTTGATGAAAGTGAATATAACGAAAAAGATGCAGTTAATTTGACACTTAAGAGAGGACAGATCTCATTACATGATGTTTATTTAGTGCACGGATCTGAAGCAAACAATTCTTCAATGGCTAGAAGAGCTATTACAATGCGCTTTATGCCAACATCAAGTGTTTTCGATCATCAATTGGTAAAAGATAAAAATTTATTTTCAAAATTAAATGCTAGCAAATATCAAGATAGAAAAATATATCATATGAGAGGTAGAGATATTTCTGGTAAAAATAATTTAATCTATACTTAAAATATAATTAAAAAGAGGACATTATGGATCAAGCTGTAATTTTATCAACTGCTAGAACAGCTATTGGGAAAGCATATAGAGGATCGTTTAATGATACAGATGCTCCTACATTAGCCAGTTTTTCTATAAAAGCATCTATCGAAAAAGCTGGACTGGATCCATCAGAAATAGAAGATGTCATTTTAGGAGCTGCAGTTCAGCAAGGTAGTCAAGGATATAACATTGGAAGATTGGCAGCTATAAATTCTAACTTACCTGTTAACGTCCCAGGTATGAGTGTTGATAGACAATGTGCTTCTGGTCTTATGGCTATTGCAATAGGTGCAAAACAGATAGCGTGCAAAGAAATGGATATTGTCGTTGGTGGAGGAGTAGAATCGATTTCACTAGTTCAAAATGAGTTTTCAAATAAATATAAATCTCAAGATAAGTTATTAATGAAAAATAAGCCTGACATATATATGAGTATGATTGATACTGCTGAAGTTGTAGCTAACCGATACAATATTAATAGAGAACAACAAGATGAATATGCATTACAAAGTCAACAAAGAACATATAATGCTCAGAATAATGGTTATTTTAATGACGAAATTATACCAGTTAAAACAACCAAAGTATTAAAAAATATAGAAAGTAACCAAACATTTTACGAAGAAGTAGAAATTACTAAGGATGAATGTAATAGACCAAGTACAGATATTGAGGGACTAAGAAATTTAAAACCAGTAATGGGTGAAAACTCATTTATAACTGCTGGAAACGCAAGCCAACTATCCGATGGCTCATCATCATCTGTTTTGATGTCCATGAAACTTGCAGAGAAGAGAAATTTAAATCCTATTGGCATTTGTCACGGGGTTGCTGTTGCAGGATGTGAGCCTGATGAAATGGGTATCGGTCCTGTTTATGCCATACCAAAACTTTTAAAACAAAATAATTTAACAATGGATGATATTGGATTATGGGAATTAAATGAGGCTTTTGCAGTTCAAGTAATTTATTGTAGAGATAAGTTAGGAATTCCAAATGAAAACTTAAATGTTAATGGAGGCTCTATATCTATTGGTCATCCATATGGAATGAGTGGAGCAAGGTTAGTTGGTCATGCATTAATGGAAGGCAGAAGAAGAAAAATCAAATATGCTGTTGTAACAATGTGTATTGGAGGAGGACAAGGCGCAGCTGGTTTATTTGAAGTGTTATAAAATTGTAGTTGATATGAGGTTTTTATGTTTAAAATTTCAAATAAAGTTAGAAGACTAACAAATGAAGAAAAAGAAAGATATCTAAAAGATGGGTATTTGACTGGATTACCAGTTTTTGATGTTGAAGCAAAAGATGATTTAAATGATTTGTTTGTTTCTTTGAGTTCTCGATTAAGTAGTGACATTGATATCAATCAAACAAATATGTGGCATAAAGCAAGTTTAAAATTTTATAATTTATGTAGAACGCCAGCAATTCTTGATTATGTAGAAGATTTATTGGGTCCAAATTTTTTTCAATGGGGAGGTCAATTTTTCTTAAAAGAACCAAAGGATGGTTCAGTAGTTCCTTGGCATCAAGATGCCCAATATTGGCCTTTGTCACCAGCTAAATCAGTAACGGTTTGGTTGGCATTATATGATACTGACGAAGAAAATGCTGCTATGAAAGTTGTTAAAGGCAGTCATAAACAAGGAATGTTTAAGCATCATACTAACAAGGCTAGCAATCTTGTTCTTGATCAAGAGGTTTCTTATGATCAAATAAAAAAAGATGACATAATTTCATTGAATTTAAAGGCAGGTGAGATTTCACTACATGATGATGGTTTACTTCATGGTTCTGAAGCAAATCATTCAAATCGAAGAAGGTGTGGCATAACTATGAGATTTGCTCCTGTCAATGTAAAAGCTGATTTGTCAATCTGGCCACATTTTGAAACACAACTTGCTAGAGGTGTTGATGATTTTAAACATAACCCAATTGCAGAAATACCCAGAGGTGAGGGTACTCCAATTAAAAAATTTCAATACTCAAGTGAATTTTCAAATCAATGGTGAATTAATTCAATGATATTTAGAAATTAAAATAATATGTTTAAAATTTCAAAAAAAGTAAGACGTTTGTCAAATGAAGAAAAAGATCAATATAAAAAAGATGGTTATTTAACTGGTTTACCTGTTTTTTCCTCAGAAGCAAACGATGACTTAAGTAACTTTTTTGTTTCTTTAAGTGAAAAAGTTGATAAAAAAATTGATATTAATCAGACTGCACAGTGGCATAAAGCTAGTCATAAGTTCTATAAATTATGCACAACCCCTGAAATACTTGATTATGTAGAAGATTTGTTAGGACCCAACTTTTTTTTATGGGGAGGCCAATTTTTTCTAAAAGAACCAAAAGATGGATCAGTAGTTCCGTGGCATCAAGATGCACAATATTGGCCTTTATTTCCTGCGAATGCAGTTACTGTTTGGCTTGCTCTTTATGATACAAATGAAGAAAATGGAGCCATGAGAGTTGTTAAAGGAAGCCACATTCAAGGCGCTTTTAAGCATCACACTAATAAGGCTCAAAATCTTGTTTTAGATCAGGAGGTTTCTTACGATCAAATAAAACAAGACGATATAATTTCGTTAAATTTAAAAGCAGGAGAGATTTCTTTGCACAATGACGCATTATTACATGGCTCTGAACCAAATATATCAAGCAAAAGAAGATGTGGTCTTACAATGAGACTTTCTCCTGTGAATGTAAAAGCTGATTTATCAATTTGGCCACATTTTGAAGGACAATTAGTAAGAGGTGTTGATGATTATAAACTTAATCCAATAGCTCCTATACCAAGAGGTGAGGCAGTACCAACAAGTAAATTTCAACATTCTAGTGAATTTATCAACAACTGGTAATTGAATTGATTTATATCTTTTCATAACTCTTGACTGAAGCTTTTTCAGTAACTACTCACTTTTAAATAAAAGGGTAATTTTTATTTTAACGCATCATTAGATCCTTTTCCTTTAAATGATCCTTTATTACTGTTATATGAATTCTGTCTAATAACATTATTTTGGTTTATTAAATCGTCTGACTTAATATTATTTTTATAAATTATTGTTGTATTCTGGATTTCTCTAGGATTTGAATTACTAACATTTAACTTATCTTGATTTTGGCATCTTTTATTTAAAATTTGATTTACATTGCCTTGAATTTTTTTAATTTTCTCTGCTCTCAAGCATTCCCATTCATCAACTGGGTCCGTTTCATCCCATTTTTCAATAAGAATTTTTAAATTTTGGTTAAAAATTACATATTTTGGATAAGCATTTTTCATATACAAATATGTTCTTGCTATATCACCACGTATTTTAGGAGCAGGTTCAACTTTTTTATTTTTTATCTCTATATCACATTTACCAAATTCTCTAACCTCTCCTTCGATCTCTCCAATTTGGTAATTACTCCTTAAGCCATTAACTTCGCCAATAGCTGGTTGAAGGTTGTATAGGTCAGCTTGCATATATCTATATAATTTATGAACCTTTTCAGTACATTTTCTACCTTTAAACTTTTTTCCTTTATTGTTAACACAATCAGGGTGTCCATTTTTCCAGGTATCAAATTTTATACCAAAATGTGATGCTGGTAAGATATGTTCCCATTCAATTCTAGTAGCCCTTTTTTTATCTTTTCTAGGACGAAAACCACAGCTTTCCCAATTTGGTTTATTATAATCATAATTACATTGGCAATAGAAAGTTACCGGACTTTCTTGATGGATCTTCTTTAAAAAATTTTTGGATTTTGAAAAGCTCTCAATTTTTTTATTACCTTCATTAGCTTGAGCAATACTCGTTTGAAAACATAAAAAAATTAATAATAAAAAATAAAAAAATTTATTCATAATTTTTAAATCAAACAAAAATCTTACAAAAATTTCCATAACAAGATTACTTAAAACTTATAAAGAGATTAACAATGAAAAAAATAATAATTATTACTTTAACAATCATATTTTCTAACGCAAGTTTATCCCTTGCTGGACAATTTAAAGGTAGATGGGGTGTTGTTATTGGCGTAAATCCAGTAAATATGACATCTAATTACCAAGAGCCATATACAAGGATTATATGTGAAAAATTCAGACATAGAAATCCCAATAACTTTGCCAACATGGCAGTTGGAGGATTAATAGGCAGTGTTATCGGCAATAAATTAAGCGATGTTCATGGAGCAGGCACTATTGGTGCTTTATTTGGTTCAATGATGGCAATTGATAACTCATCAAATTATTCCTCAGAGACATGTCAAGAGAAGACCTTCTATAGAAATAAAAGAGTTAATCACTTTTCTCATTATAATCTTAGAGTTAGGACAAAAAGAGGAATAATCAATATTCAATCTTCTACGCCATACTCTGTGCACGACATTATCTATTTAAACTAATCAGGATAGGAAATGAAATATGAAAAATATTTATAAAAAATTTATATTGGTAGGTATTACAAGTTTATCTCTCATAAGTTGTAATATTATCGACAATCATCAGAGCGCTTCTATAGAAACAAAATTAGAAGATATAAAACTTAGTAATGATATAAGAAACTATACTAGTTGCATTGAAGATGGAAGAAATTTTGACAGGATTGCTGCTACTAAGAATGAAGAAGCAGATAGTTTATATAATAAAAGTGCCAAAATTTTAAGTGATTGTGACTTGCTGATTAAAGGCAGTCCATACATGATCAACGAAGTTGAAAGGATGCAGAACATTGCACTTAGTATTCAAAACTATATCAAGGCAGGTAATCTAATTCAGGCGTCATTAAATCTTAAAGATTACAAAAATACTTTTGAAAAAGATTTAATTTATAAAGATGGCTCAAGTTTTATTGAGAATATTGAGACAATCCTAAATCATAGTGATCCTACAATTTCAGGAAAATTTGCTCTCACAAATAATAATCGAGTTATTAGATCTGAGTTAAAACGTATTAATTATTGGTCTAAAAACTAAGAGGAACTAAAAATGAAAAATGATACTATAAAATTACTTTTGATATTCATCTCAGCTTTATTTGGATCATTTCCAGCATTAGCTAATGTAAGTGGAGGGGACTGGAAACCTCAAATTGTTGAGAAAATGTTTGTTTTGCCACCCCAGCATTTGAATAAAGTTTTAAATAATGATTTTAAAACTTCTGTATTAGCCTTAAATTTGAGAGACACAGATAATAAGATAAAAAGTAAAATTGATAAAATCAATGAACTTAATTCTTTTTTACCAAACGCTTCAAAAGATGAAACTTTAGAAATCAAACACCAGATAATTCTTAATAAACGAGATTATATTAAGGACATGAATAATCTAATCATCATGAAGAAACAGAAACTTGAGACTAAAAAAGCCTTCTTTGAAAAAATAAAAAATAATATCAAATACAATAATAAAAATAAGACAAATCAAAGTGCTTTTTTGAATAATAAAAGTAAAGCTCTAGAAAGGGCGCAGAGACTTGATTTTAAAATTATAGAGAAAACATCTCTAAATATTAACGAAAAAAGTAAATATTTTAAGCAATATGAAACCAACAAAAATGCAATAGAAAAACTTAAAATAGCGATAAACAATCACCCAATGAATGAAAAGAGTGTACTTTCAAATAACTCTGATAACAAATTAGATACGATTGCCAATTATATATACAACATCGAAACGGAAATTGCTGTTTTAGAAATGAAAGAGCAGATGATGAGTTATATGGCCAAAATTGTGGTTCTAGATGCCATGAATTTGGCGGAGAACGTCTCTGGTATAAAACAAAATTTAGATGGAACTTTTACCTCAGGTGAAAATTATAATGATCCAGAAAACGTAATTGATATGTTTACAAAATTATAAGAAAGGAAAAAAAATGTATAAATCAATAGCTAAAATAACTTTATTAATTTCATTTGTTGCTTCCTCATATGCTAATGCAAGCCCAATTGGGCCTCTTGAAAGAGAAAGAGCAAAGATATTAAATCTCATTTTAGATAAGACAATTTCAATAGCAGAAAGAAAGAAAAAATTAGAAAAATCAAAAATGAAATTATTAGATTTAGAAAGAATGACAATAAATAATAAACAAATAAACAAAAATCCAGATACCCATACAATAAGGGCTTTTGAAGATTTTGATTTAACTTTCTTGGTTCATAACTCATTTGAAAGAAATAAACCATTATCAATTACATGGTTTGAAAAAATGGGTTTAACAACAGATAATATAATGAGTACTAGGGTCTCTAGAAGATGATTAATTATTTATTAATTGGCTTTAACCAATCTTCTCAAGCCATAAGTATATTTTTAGGTGGTATAGTTTTAATACTATTTTTATATGTAGGTTATTCAAATACTAATCCTTCTTTCATATTTGAATGGTTGGTGTCGACATTAGGATATAGCTTTTTAATTATAACAACTTTCCTAACTTTAATAGCTATAATAAGTATTATAAATATTAATAATTGTGAAAGTAGAAGAAGAAAGTTTTGGTTTGAAACAGGTTTGCAAGTATCTAATTTGATTTCAACCTTAGCATTGACTTACACTCTTCTTGGAATTAGCCTCGGCATCGGTGAGTTATCATCATCTAAATTAGATATTGATACAATCAATCAGACTATTTCTAAATTAACCCAACAATTTAGCATGGCTTTTATGACTTCTGTAATAGGTTTACCTTTGTCAGGCTTGTTAAGAAGTATTTTAATTATGATTTATGAACATTATAGAGTTCATTCTCTTAAACCGTCCCCAAAACTATTAAGCAAATAGGTGAAAAAATGAAATTTTTAATATTTAACGTAATCGTTTTATGTTCTCTTGGTTATCTATTAACCTCAAAACCCAATGAAAATTTTAATCAATGGTTTTCAAATACAAAAGATAAAATAAGTAATCTTTCTAAAGAAGAAGTAGTTAAAACCATTAAAAAAGCCACATCAAGTAATAAATTAACAGAGGACAATCAAATTAAAAAAACTTCTGATGAAATTAAAAAAGGAAATACCAACAAAAATCTAAATCAAGATGAAAATGATAAAAATCAAGTTAGGGTTCAAGAAAACTCAAAAATAGCTGAATTAGATATCAAAGAAGAAAAAGAACAAAAAACAAAAGATAATGAGATTAAAAAAATTATAAACGATATTTTAGAGGCTAAAAATAAAAAATCATTTAAAGAAAAAGTTAAAATTGATGATGGTGAAGCTTATGAAAAAGAAAAGATAAACCAGAAAGTTGAAGTTTCTAATAAAAAATTCATGTCACTAGATGAAAGGGAGAATGCACTCGCTGAATTGATTATTGATATGGAATTACTTCACATTACCACATTGAAATAATGATAAGTATTAACCAAACCACTATATATTTTAATATAGCTGCATCAATTATATTTGTTACTTATATTATTTTAAACTCAATCCAACCGTTTTTTAAAAAAAAGGTAGAAATAGAAAAGAAAAATAAAGTCTCAAATAACGTAATGACGGTAAACTTTAAAAATGATCTAATAATTAAAGAAGTCACTCTTCCAGAGTTGGAAAAAAGAAATCTTAGTTTTGAAAATAAGAAAAATTTAAAGTTACCGCCTTTAAAAAATGTTCTTAAAAATAAAGATCTTCAGAGTGTAAAAATAAATCCTATCAATTACAATAATTTAAGAGCTCAAAATTTAAATGAAAAACAAAATAATCTTT
>CABZWX010000025.1 GCA_902529515.1 uncultured SAR116 cluster alpha proteobacterium
GTCCTTCTGCAATAGCTACAGGAGTCAAAGTAATTTTATCTGTTACATCACCAATTGCAAATATCGATTTAATATTTGTTTGGCTATGCTTATTTACTATTATCTCACCACGACTTCCTGTTTTTACACCAACCTCATTTAATCCAAGATTTAACACGTTTGGCAATCTGCCAGTTGCACCCATAACAGTTTCAACTTCAATTTTCTTTCCATTTGATAATTTAACACTATAGTTTTTGTTATTCTTTTCAATTTCTGAAATTGTAACTTCATTATGAATTGTTATTCCCTTTTGCTTCATAGATGTCATCAAAAACTGTCTTATATCTTTATCAAAGCCTCTTAAAGCCATATCAGCCCTAAAAACAAGATGAGTATCAACTCCAAAACCGTTAAATATGCCCGCAAACTCAACAGCTATATAACCAGAACCATATATAACAATTGATTTAGGAAGTTCACTTAAATCTAAAGCTTTATCTGAATTAATCATAAAATGATTGCCATCAAAAGTTGGAAAAGATGGTTCACCTCCTACTGCAATCATAATTTTTTTTGATGATAACTTAATAATCTCATTATTACTTTTTGTAATTGAAACAGTATTAGGTCCTATAATCTTGCCCCAACCAGTAATCAGTTCACAACCAGAATTTTTAATTAATTTTACATAAATTTCGTGAAGTCTATCTAATTCTTTATTTTTTTTTATAATTAAATCATTCCAGTTGCTATTAAAGTTATCAATTTGCCAACCAAAACCTTCTGCATCTGATACTTGTTCTGAAAATTGAGATGCATATACTAGTAATTTTTTTGGTACACAGCCTCTTAAAACACAAGTGCCACCTGCTCTGTCTCCTTCAATGACAAGAGTTTTTGCTCCATAAGATGCTGAAATTCTAGCAGTTCTCGTCCCGCCTGAACCAGCACCAATTACAATAAGGTCATAATCAAAATCTGACATAAAATCCCCAGTATAAAAAATTATTTAAAATTTTGCCTCACCCTTCATTGTCATGCCTGCATCTTTTGTACTCGTAAAGCAATTCAGATTACCATTTTCATTATTTTCAATATTGATAAATAAATTGTCATTTGCATATACAGGTGCAACGCCTCTATGTGAGAAAAAAAGTGCTTTTGCTTTTTTATATTTTTCTGCAGCTCTTAACATAAGAGTTGCTTGTAGTGGCCCATGAAACACTAAATCTTTATATCCTTCTTCTGCAGTCGAATAAGGATAATCATAATGAATTCTATGACCATTAAATGTAATTGCTGAATATCTAAATAACATTGTTGGATGCGTAAAAATTTTTTCTTCATAATCAGACTTTTCAAATGGTAGATCATTTTTAGTAATCACATTATTTTTTGTTTTTTCTATATCTCTATAAACAAGATCATGCTCTTCTTCGATCATTAGCTTATCTTTTACAAAAAACTGATATTTTGCTGTTACAAAACATAACATACCAGACTTACCATTTTTTAAATTGATATCCACCACCTTAGATATTTTTTTTACTTGATCCCCTATTTTTAAAGAATGAAAAAAATGTGTTCGACATCCAGCCCACATTCTTCTAGGAAGGGGGACAGGAGGTAAAAAATCTCCCTTTTTTGGATGAGAATCTTTTCCAAGTAGAGAGGATTTAACCACAGCTGGCCCTAGTGCCCAATGAAGGCCAGATGAGGCTATTTCACCATTTTTAGGATTACCAGGATCAACGTCAAGCGTTGCCCTAAACCTTGTTTCCAACGATTTTGTTACTTCGTCGAATATAGTTTCTTCATTGCCAATCCAAGATTTTAGTTCGTTTACATTAACATTCATTTTGATTTCTTTTTGTGATTATAAATAAAAATTTTATTTAATATATTGAAAATTATAATCTAAAACAAGTTAACTGTAGCAAATAATTGAGGATAAATATGAACGAAATTCTAAAATTAAATATTGGAATTGCAGGATGCGGAACTATGGGGCTACCTATGTTGGAAGTTCTATTAAAAAATAAAATCAAAGCTTTTGGATATGACATAAGATCAAAAGATAATTTTCCTACTTTAAAAAATAAATTTATCTCATCCAAAACAGAGTTTTTTAATAAATCAGACATTATTTTAAGTGCTGTTAGAGATATAGATCAGACATTAGAACTTTGTGAAGGCCGTAATGGGCTTTTTAAATTAAATTCTCCCAAAACATTTATAATATGTTCAACATTATCTCCCGCCTTTTTAAAAAAATTTTTTCTGCAATCGCCTGATAATATTACAATGATAGAAGCGCCAATGTCAGGAGCTCCAATGAGGGCAAAAGATGCATCACTAACTTTTATGGTTGGATCTAAGGTCAATGAGTTTGAAAAAATTTTACCTATTTTAAATATATTAGGTAATAAAATTTATCATATTGGAGAATTTGGTTCTGGGATGTCTGTTAAAGTTTTAAATAATTTTGTAGCATCTTGTTCAGTTGTAGCAGTAAGACATGTCCTATCTGAGGCTAAAAATTTAAACATCACAACTAATCAATTGCTAAAAATTTTAAATAGTTCATCTGGTCAAACTTGGTTCAGTGAAAATTTAGAAAATATAGATTGGGCTAAAGAAAACTATGAGACAGATAATACAATTGCAATTTTAGAAAAAGATGTAAGAAGTTTTTTGGATGGATTGGCTGATTCAAATTCTAGTTCAAACAACGCAATGGTTAATTTTCAAAATGCTCTTTTGAATGGATTAAAAAACATTCCAACATTTCCAAATAATTAATAAATGCCTAATTCGATACCACTAGCAAAAGTTAAAACAAATTTTTCTAATTGTTTCAAATAATCTTCTTGCCAAGAACCCTTGAGTATTAAAGGTGGTAAAACTTGTCTCCATCGTAAACCAATTAAAATTTTATTTAATGCAACTTTGCAACCTTCCCCGTCCAATCCTGCCCTAATATAATAAATAGTTGGAAGTCCTTCTGTTTTATCTTTTAACCCGTCATAACATCTATCAAAAAAATCTTTTGTTAAACCTGACATATATCCAAAATTTTCTATAGTTCCAATTATTAGACCGTCAATTTCTTTAAAAGAGAATGTATTTGCCTTGATTAAATTCAGAGTTGTTAAATTTACATCTAAGGTTGCAGTTTGAATCTTATTTTCTACAATTTTAGATAATCTTTTGGTATTTTCAGAAGGAGAGTGATGAATAAATAAAATGTTTTTTTTCTTCATATTGAAATCACATTTATAATTTGGGAACACCAAAATGATTTAAAAATTCAATTAGGTTTTCAATCGGTTGCGCACCAACAACACTGTGATTATTATATATATAAGTAGGAACTCCAGTAACACCGTACGTTCTAGATCTTTGCCAGTCTTTATCCACTGAACTTTTAAAAGTTCGATTTTTTATTATATCATTAGCTTCATTTTCATCTAATCCTGATTTTGTTACAATTTCTGATATTACACTTTCTAAACCAATATTTAATCCTTTTACAAAATAAGCTTCAAAAAAATTGTCATGAATTGATGTTTTATTATCTAAAGATTGAGCCCAAGAGCCTATTTCTTGAGCTAGTCTACTATTAAATGTATGAGTTCTATAGCTATAGGGAAGATTTTCATTAGACATTAAATTTTTCATATTTTGATTTTTTTTATCAATATCCTCTTGATTTGTTCCAAAAAGATCTAATAGGGATTTACCTTCTTTTGGGGTATCAGGATGTAATGGAAAATGAATTATTTCGATATCTATATCAAATATATTTGTTAATTTTTTAATCCTTGAATCACCAAGATAACACCAAGGACATACATAATCAGTGAACACTTTTAATTTATGAGAACTCATGAAACACACCAAAAGTTTAACAAACAAATTATACACTAAATGTATAATATTAAAGTGTATATTTGATAATAAAATAAATTACAATTATAGTTAATTATAAAAATAAAATGAGATTACAAAATTTTTTATAAAGGAATTAAATTGAAAGATTTAAGAGGCAAAAACGCAATAGTTACAGGAGGCGCTAGAGGTATTGGTAAAAGCGTTTGTATAGCCTTAGCTAATGCTGGAGCGAATATACATATATTAGATATCAATAGAGGGGATGGACAAGAAACCGAAAAAGAAATTTCTAAATTAGATGTTGAAGTTAGTTTTTATCAATTAGATGTTGCAGACGAAAATTCATGGATTGAATTTTCTACTTTTTTAAAAAATAAAAAAATTCTGATTGATATATTAGTAAATAATGCAGGTATTTGGATTGGTAAAGATATTGATAATGTATCGCTAGAAGAATATCAGAGACTTATATCTATTAACTTAACTGGTGTATTTCTTGGCACTAAATATTTAGTACCCTTTTTGACTGAGGCAGGGAAAAAAACAAAATTTGGAAGTACCATAATTAATCTTAGCTCTGTAGCTGGTCTTATTGGTTCTCAACTTGACCCATTATATTCAATGACAAAAGGCGGTATAACTACTTTCACTAAATCAATGGCTATATATTTTGGGAAAAGAAAATTTCCAATCAGAATTAATCAAGTCCACCCAGGAATTATAGAAACTGACATGGGAACACAAGTATATAAAGCAAGAATTAATCAAAACCCAGAGATGACAATAGAAGAATCCATTTCAGCTGGCATTAATCAGACACCTATTGGCCGTCTTGGAACAGCTGATGAAGTTGCCAAAACAATTTTATTTCTATCCTCTGATAACTCAAGTTTTATGACTGGATCAAGTCTTGTTGTAGATGGAGGATTAACTGCACAATAGGTATAAAATTAAAAAAACAAAAAATAAATACAAATGATAAGAAATTTGGAAAATAAAGTAGCCTGGATTACTGGTGCAGGTTCTGGAATTGGACGTGACGCTGCCATAAAATTGTCTAAACTTGGTATGAAAGTTATTTTATCAGGTAGAAATAAAAACTCTCTACAAGATACTCAAGAGAGATGTAAAACTAACACTATTATTAAACCAGTTGATGTTTCAAAAAAATCAGATGTTAAAGATATCTTTTCCGAAATAAAAAAAGAAATTGGTCATGTAGATATTTTAGTAAATTGTGCAGGTATAAATATTTTGAAAAGAGACTGGGACAATATAGATGAAAATGAGTGGGATCAGGTAATACAAACTAATATTAATGGTTTATTTTACTGCTGTAAGGCAGTCATACCTCTTATGAAAGAAAATAAGGATGGATTAATTATTAACGTATCTTCGTGGTCTGGAAATCATGTAAGTTTATTGTCAGGTGTATCTTATACCTCTTCTAAACATGCATTAAATGCTATGACAGAAACTATAAATATGAAATATTGTAATCTTGGTATTAGGGCAACTGCATTGTGTCCAGGAGAGGTTGCAACGGCTATATTAGACAAACGTCCAAAAAAGCTCTCTAGCGACCAAAAAAATAAAATGCTTCAACCAGATGATTTAGGTCAAACTATAGTATTTTTGTGTCAAATGCCAAAGCATGTATGTATTAATGAATTAACTATCAGCCCTACATGGCATCGAAGATATATTGCAGATCTTGGGATTGAAAAATTGTAAATAATTTATGATAATTTTTCTAACTTATCTTGGGTTTTATGAATAAAGTCAGATGAACTATGTCGTTCATGAAGTTGGGATGATAGCTTTCCTTTGATCTTGTTTACCATAATTCCCCTTTTAACAGCTTTTCTCTCGTTAATTTTTCTTGCCCACTTCAATACATTTTCATATTTTTTAACATCCAAAAATTCTTCTGAATCATATAATCTTCCTAATACCAAGGCTCCATACCATGGCCAAATGGCTATATCAGCTATGGTATATTCTTCACAACAAATAAAATTTTTATCAGATAATAACTTATCTAAGACATCTAATTGTCTTTTAACTTCCATAGCAAATCGATTTATTGGATATTCATATTTTCCTGTTGAGGCTCCTGAAGGGACAGCTGCTCTACCAACACTTCCATCAGATAATCTAACATCCACTTCTAAAGTTGGATTTCCTCTACTATCTAATATTTGTCTAGCTTGAACATCTTCAATATATACCATAATAACTCCAATTTAGAATATTATACTACGTTTTGATAATTTTATCTATTTCAATCAACTTAGCTAATAAAGGTTCAAGTTCAGACATTTTTAACATATTTGGGCCATCACTTGGAGCATTATCAGGATTTTCGTGAACCTCAATAAACAAACCTGAAACTCCAACTGAAACAGCAGCTCTTGATAATGTTGGAACAAACTCTCTTTGACCTCCAGATGTAAGACCTAATCCACCAGGTTGCTGAACAGAATGTGTAGCATCAAAAACAATCGGATATCCAAAACTAGACATTTGAGGAAGTGCGCGCATATCAGAAATCAGTGTATTATAACCAAAAGATGTACCTCTTTCAGTAAGTAAAATTTGATCATTTCCATTATTTAAAATCTTGTCTAATACATTTTTCATATCCCAAGGAGCTAAAAATTGTCCTTTTTTAACATTTATTATCCTTTTAGTATTCGCAGCAGCAATTAATAAATCAGTTTGCCTACATAAAAAAGCAGGTATTTGAATAATATCCACAATTTCTTCAATTTCTTTACATTGATGTGTTTCGTGAACATCAGTTAATATTGGTAAATTAAAGCTTTTTTTTACTTCAGATAGAATACTTAAACCCTTTTCAAGGCCCACACCCCTAAAAGACTTTGTACTGGTTCTATTTGCTTTATCAAAAGATGATTTATAAACAAAATTTATGTTTAATTTTTTACATATATCTTTAATCATACCTGCATGATTAATTGCGTGTTCTTTGCTTTCAATAGAACAAGGGCCAGCAATTAAAAATAAAGGAAGTTTATTAGATACTTTAAAATTTAATATTTCTACAATGTTTTGTGTCATTTAATACAATACTAAAATATTTAACATTATAATAATCTTGATTGCTTTAAACTTGCATTAATAAATGAAGAAAAAAGTGGATGTGGATCAAAAGGTTTAGATTTTAGTTCTGGATGAAATTGAACACCAATGAACCAGGGATGTTTTGGAACTTCTAGTATTTCTGGTAAAGAGTTGTCAGGAGACATTCCTGAAAATATCAGACCATGTTTTTTAAAATCTGAAATATATTTATTATTTACCTCATATCTATGCCTATGACGTTCTGAAATAGTCTTTTTGTTGTAAATTGAACTTACAAAACTGTTGTCTAAAAGTTTACAATCATAGGCCCCAAGTCTCATAGTGCCACCAAGATCAGATTCTTTATCTCTTTTTTCTAATCCTGTTTTTGTTTGCCATTCTGTTAATAGACCTACTAGTGGCAATTTTGTTGTTCCAAACTCAGATGAAGATGCATCTTTCATATTAAGAACGTTTCTTGCAAATTCAATTACAGCCATTTGCATACCAAAACAAATTCCAAAAAAAGGTATATTATTTAATCTAGCATATTTAATGGCGTTTATTTTGCCTTCAGAACCACGCTCACCAAACCCTCCTGGTACAATTATGCCATTTATATCTTTAAAAAAATTTGTTAAATTTAACTTTTTATCTTCTAAAGCTTCAGAATTCACCCATTTAATTGTCACTTTTACATTATTATCTAAACCACCATGATTGATTGCTTCAATCAAAGATTTATATGCATCAATCAAAGAGGTATATTTTCCTACAATACCTATATTTACATTTCCATCAGATGATCTTTGAATTTCATTTATTTTGTTCCAACGACTTAGATTAATTTTTTTTGATAAATCTAGATTAAAATGTTTACAAATTTGTTCATCAAGTCCCTGTTTATGATAAGATATTGGAACTTCATATATAGATGAAGAATCAAGAGCTTCAATTACAGATACAGGTTTTAAATTACAAAATAAGGCAATTTTTGATTTTTGTTCATTTGGAATACTGTCTTCAGTTCTACAAAGTAGCAAATCCGGTTGTATACCCATTCCTTGCAATTCTTTTACTGAATGTTGAGTGGGTTTGGTTTTTAATTCTCCAGCAGTTTTTATATAAGGCAACAAAGTAACATGTAAAAAACAAGTTTGAGATAAACCTAATTCATTGCCTAATTGTCTAATGGCTTCTATAAATGGAAGTGACTCTATATCCCCAACAGTTCCACCAATTTCACAAAGAATGAAGTCTTCATCATTAATATCAGATAGTATATATTCTTTTATTGAATCGGTAACATGAGGAATTACTTGTATAGTAGCACCTAAATAATCCCCTCTTCTTTCTTTAGTGATAACGTTAGAGTAAATTTTACCTGTTGTAATATTGTCAGATTTTTTTGCAGGAACTCCTGTAAATCTCTCATAATGACCTAAATCTAAATCTGTTTCAGCTCCATCATCTGTAACATAACATTCACCATGTTGATAAGGACTCATTGTGCCTGGGTCAACATTTAGATATGGATCTAATTTTCTTAATTTAACACTATAACCCCTTGCTTGAAGCAAAGCCCCCAAAGATGCAGAAGCCAGACCTTTGCCTAATGATGAAACAACACCCCCGGTTATAAAAATAAACTTTACCGATGTATTTTTCATTTAATAACCTAGTTAATTATCAAGAGGAACAGCAGGGATTTTTGTAGAACTTTCTTCAATTGTTTTTTTTACTTCATTTGAAATCGAAGGAGACTCTTGAGAAGATAATAATGCAAGAACTATGGAAGTTAAGAAAAAACAGCCACCCAGAAATGCTGTAAGTTTGGTCATAAAGTTTGCAGTACCTCTCGCAGTCATGAAACCACCACCAGCGCTAGATCCTCCTATGCCTAATCCGCCACCTTCACTTTTTTGCATTAAAACTGCTAAGATTATACAAACAGCTAAAATAACATGTATAACTAATATTACTGTAATCATTTAATATCCTGTAATTATGATGAAGTATCTAAATGTTTAACTGCTGCTGAGTAAATTGCAAGAAAATCTTTTGCTTTAAGGCTTGCACCACCTACTAAAACTCCATCTACATTAGTTATTTTTAATATTTCGTTTATATTCTCAGTATTTACTGAACCTCCATAAAGAACGTTTATATTTTTTTTTAAAATTCTAAATGCAATTTTTTTTATATGAGAATGCATATCTTGAATTTCCGATTGACTTGGGATTTTACCAGTACCAATTGACCATATAGGTTCATATGCTATAAATGAATTTTTAAAATTATTTGGCAAACTTTCTTTAATTTGTTTTTCTATATATTCAAGAGCCTGACCTTCTTCTCGATTAGATAAGCTTTCTCCCACACAAAGAATAACTTTTAAATTAGTACTTATTGCAGTTTGAGCACGTGACTTTATCTCAGAATTATTTTCATTATTAAGTATTCTTCTTTCAGAGTGTCCTACTAATACATATTCACAACCCGTATCTTTAAGAAAATTTGCA
>CABZWX010000026.1 GCA_902529515.1 uncultured SAR116 cluster alpha proteobacterium
AAGTTGAGGTTCAATATCTTTATCCATAAATTGTTCAATGTTGTTTTCTACAAACTTTGTGTAAATATTTCCTTCCCTAAACTGATTATTTTTTAATAATTTTTTTAATAAGTTTAAATTAGTAGTAATACCTGCAACTTCTATATCAAATAAACAATTTCTGAGATGATTTATTGCCTCCTTTCTGTTTTTGCCATGTGAAATTATTTTTGCAATCATTGGATCATAATAAGGGCTTATAGAATCACCTTTTTTATTACCCGTATCTATAATGCAATTGGGATGATCAGAATTTTTTGGAAATTTTAAATGATGCAGAAAACCACTTTGTGGAAGAAAGTTTTTATTTATGTCCTCAGCGTAAAGTCTGGCTTCTAAAGACCAACCATTTAAATATATTTCATTTTGTGACTTAGGAAGTGCTAGGCCATTAGCTACATATAACTGCCATTCAATAAGATTAGTTGATGTAATTTTTTCTGTAACTGGATGTTCAACTTGAATTCTCGTATTCATTTCCATAAAGTAGATTTTATTTTTATTAAGGCCATCAGTAATGTCTGCAATAAATTCTATTGTTCCAGCGCCTTGATAGTCAAAAGACTTCAACGCGTTTACAGCTAAGTCACCTAAAAATTTGCGAATATCCTTACTAAGTCTTGGTGAAGGTGCTTCTTCAATAATTTTTTGCTGCCTTCTTTGTAATGTGCAATCTCTATCAAAAAAATGTACTACATTTCCGTGCTGATCAGAAAAAATTTGCACTTCAATATGACGAGCTTTAGTTATATATTTTTCAATTAAAATATTTTTATCATTAAAATTTGATGAAGCTTCGCTTGAAGCCTCTTCTAAAGCTGAAAAAAAATTCTCTTTATTTTGTACAACCCTCATGCCTCTTCCGCCCCCGCCAGATCTTGCTTTTAAAAGAACTGGGTAACCAATTTCATCGGCTTTTTTTCTGAGGAAATCCTTATCTTGATTGTTACCATGATACCCTGGAATAACTGGGACACCAGCTTTCTCCATTATAAGCTTTGCTTTATCTTTTTCTCCCATTTTTTTAATAATTGCGCTTTTAGGGCCTATAAAAATTAAATTATTTTTTTCAACGCTTTTAACAAATTTTGCATTTTCAGATAATAATCCATATCCTGGGTGAATTGCGTTAGCTTTACATTTTTTACATATACTAATTATCGCAGGCCCATTCATGTATGTTTCTGAGACTAAAGAACCAGGAATGTTTACAGCTTCATCAGCAAGTTGGATATGTAAACTATCAGCATCTTCATTTGAATATATAGCAACTGTTGGTATATCAAGATTTTTTGCACATTTAATTATTTTACATGCAATTTCACCACGGTTAGCAATTAATAATTTTTGTATCTTTTTTTTAATCATAATTGTGTTTGTTACATCCTAAAAATACCAAATTTAGTATCTTCAATATCTTTGTTTAATGAAATTTTAAGACTGGCAGATAATATATCTCTTGATTTTTTTGGATCTATTATTCCATCGTCCCATAATCTAGCAGAGGCATATAGAGGATGAGATTGATTTTGAAATTGTTCTAGAATAGGTTTTTTAAACGCACTTTCGATGCTTTTGTTCCATTTAGCTTTTTTCTTAAGAGTGTTTCTTTTTTTTAGAGAGGCTAAAACACTTGCTGCTTGTTCACCTCCCATTACCGAAATTCTTGAGCAAGGCCAAGTCCATAGAAATCTCGGAGCAAAGGCCCTACCACACATTCCATAGTTACCAGCGCCAAAACTACCACCAATTAACAATGTTATTTTTGGTACTTTTGTTGTTGCTACCGCGTTTACAAGCTTGGCGCCATTTTTTGCTATTCCGCCATGTTCAGCCTTTTCGCCTACCATAAAACCAGTTATATTTTGTAAAAAAATTAAAGGTATTTTTCTTTGACTACATAGTTCTATAAAGTGAGTACCTTTCAATGAGCTATCTGAAAATAGAACTCCATTATTTGCAACAATTCCACATAAATCACCTTTTAATTTTGCAAATCCAGTAACTAAAGTTGTACCAAAGTTTTTCTTAAATTCGTCAAACTCAGATCCATCTACTATCCTCATAATAATTTCTCTGACGTCAAATGTTTCTTTTGGATCCGCTGGAACTATGCCAGTTAGTTCGCTCTGGTCGTATAATGGTTCTTCGAAAGATAAAATATTGCTAGAGGTTTTATGTTTTGCATTTAAATTTTTAATACATTGTCTAGCTAAAGTTAGGGCATGCTCATCATTTTCGGCAAGATAGTCAGCAACACCCGATATTTTTGTGTGAATTTCTCCTCCGCCAAGACTTTCAGAGTCTGTAATTTCTCCGGTTGCTGCTTTTACTAATGGTGGTCCAGCTAAAAATATTGTACCTTGATTTTTTACAATTATTGTTTCATCAGACATAGCAGGAACATACGCACCACCTGCGGTACAACTTCCTAGAACAACCGCTATTTGAGGTATCTTTTTAGATGACATGTTTGCTTGATTGAAAAAAATTCTTCCAAAATGTTCTTTGTCCGCGAAAACTTCATCTTGATTTGGTAGATTTGCTCCACCAGAATCTACTAAATAAATACAGGGTAAATTATTTTCAAGAGCAATTTCTTGTGCTCGTAAATGCTTTTTTACTGTTATTGGATAATATGTACCTCCTTTAACAGTTGAATCATTGCAAATTACCATAACGTCAAGGTTATGAACTTTTCCAATTCCTGTAATTATTCCAGCGGAAGGACACTCATTATTATGCATGTTATAGCCTGCTGTTAATCCTACCTCTAAAAAGGCACTTCCAGGATCTAAAAGCTTAGATACTCTATGCCTTGGTAGCATTTTGCCACGTTTTTGATGACGGTCATTCAATTCTTTTCCCCCACCATTCATGGCAATCTCAACTGCTTTACGTGTAAGCTTATAATCAACAGAAAGTTTTTTTTGGTTTTTTAAAAATATTATATCTTTGGAGTTAACTTTTGATTTTAATACTGTCATTATGATGTTTCCAAGAACAGCTCTCTACCAATCAACATTCTTCTTATTTCAGAAGTTCCAGCTCCAATTTCATATAACTTTGCATCTCTAAGAAGTCTGGCTACAGGAAAATCATTAGTGTATCCATTACCACCTAATGCTTGTATTGCTTCTAAGGATAATTGAGTTGCTTTTTCTGCTGCATATAGAATACAACCCGCAGCATCTTTTCTAGTTGTTTCCCCTCTATCACAAGCTTTCGCTACTTCGTATACATAAGACCTACATGCATTCATGGTGGTATACATGTCGGCTATTTTACCTTGCATGATTTGAAATTCACCAATTGATTTTCCAAACTGTTTTCTTTCATGAATATAAGGGACTACGGTATCCATTGCAGCTGCCATTATACCCAAGGGGCCTGCCGCAAGAACAACCCTCTCGTAGTCCAGTCCACTCATTAAAACAGAAGCACCTTTTCCTTCTTCACCTAAAATGTTTTCTTCTGGAACAGGACAATTTTCAAAAATAAGCTCTGCTGTATTTGAACCCCTCATCCCTAATTTATCTATTTTTTTGCCAGTAGAAAAGCCTGTCATTGTTTTTTCAATTATAAATGCTGTGATACCCTTTGATCCTCCCTTAGGGTCAGTTTTAGCGTATACTATCAAGGTATCAGCATCGGGACCATTAGTAATCCACATTTTTGAGCCATTTAATAAATAAGTATTATTTCCTTGTTTTTCAGCATGGAGCGTCATAGAAATAACGTCTGATCCAGATCCTGTTTCACTCATTGCAAGAGCGCCAACTTTTTCACCCTTACACAAGCTTGGCAAATATTTTTCTTTTTGTTCTTCGCTACCATTTCTATTTATTTGGTTAACACATAAATTAGAAAATGCTCCATAAGACAGGCCAACAGAAGCACTTGCTCTACTTATTTCTTCCATAGCTATACAGTGAGCTAAGTAACTCATCTCACTACCACCATATTTTGAATCAGCGGTAATGCCTAAAAGTCCTAATTCACCAAGTTTTGTCCATAGTTGATTTGGAAAGGAGTTTTCTTTATCTATTTTATCAGCAATAGGAGCTATTTCTTTTTGTGCAAATTTATAAACTGTTTCTCTTAAAGCTTCATTATCTTCGCCGATTGAAAAATTCATTGAATGAAAAAACATTTAATATTTGATCCTTTAATAAATTAAGCTTGATTTAAAGCTCTTTGTTTTGCTAAAGCACTTTCTTTCCCAGACACATAAAGTAATCCATTCATTCTTCTCATTAAATTAGCTTCAAAGTCGTCAACCACGCCATCTGAAAGAATTACTCCCCACATCATTTCAATAACATCAATTCTTTCTTCATGGTTCATTTCATTTAGAATAATTTTTATTTGAGAGAAAATTTCAACCCTCTCATCACTTTTTTCTAGAGCTTCAAGTAAATTTTTTTCAGCTTGATCTGAAGTGAAATTAAATTTATGAACCAAAAGTTTCTTTATATATTCAAGCTCAATTTTGCCAGTGTCTCCGTCAATTTGGCATGCTTCTAATAGCAATATTATGACTGCTTGTATGTCCTCTCCTTCGTATTCATCTTCATTCTTGTCTTTAGAAGTAATATTTTGAAAAGCAGTTTTAAGATTTGAAAACATTTTTGACCTATTAAATTGAAACAACGAATTGTTAGTTTATTAATGTCTAAGATGAATAAAATATAAATTTTTTCAAGTTTAAAATAGACATTATATACTCCTTTTCTATTTTTTGTTTTTGTGTAAATGTTATTTATTAAAAATTGTTAACAGTATGAAATTCTATAAGGGGGCAATCCTAAAAGGATTGAAAGAAGCATGGCTAGTGACGCATTTCTAAATTCTATTGAAATTAATTTTAAAAAAGCGGCTCAATATATTCAAAAAATTGAAGGAAACGAAACACTCTCGGAAGATTTGTCAAATCAAATTATGATGGCAAATGCTACATATGTAGTTCGATTTGGAGTTAGACTTAGGGATACAGTACATACATTTGTTGGATATCGTTCGGTTCACTCTGATCATTTTGAGCCGGTTAAAGGTGGTATAAGATATGATTTAGCTGTAAACCAGGAAGAAGTTGAAGCTTTAGCTGCTTTAATGACATATAAATGTGCTTTAGTAGAGGTTCCTTTTGGTGGATCAAAAGGTGGCCTTTTAATTGATATAAAAGAGTGGAAACCAGAAGAATTAGAGAGAATTACAAGACGTTTTACTCAAGAATTAGCTAAAAGAGATTTAATACATCCATCGCAAAATGTTCCAGCCCCAGATGTTGGAACCGGAGAACGTGAAATGGCATGGATGGCTGATGAATACCGTCGACTTAATCCAACTGACTTAAATGCTTGGGCTTGTGTTACTGGTAAACCAGTTAATAAAGGTGGAATTTCTGGAAGAACCGAAGCAACTGGAAGAGGTGTCAAACTAGCCCTTAAAGCATTTTTCCAAAATGAAAAAGATGTAAAAAAAACTGGTCTTACCTCAGGATTAAAAGGAAAAAGGATAATAGTTCAAGGTCTTGGAAATGTTGGCTATTACGCTGCTTATTTTTTATCCATCGAAGATGGTGCTATAATTACGCATGTTATAGAACGTGATGGTTCAGTTATAGACAAGAATGGTATCGATATATCATCATTAAAAAATCACATAATTGAAAAAGGTAGTGTAAAAGGTTTTAAGGGTTTTGTTGAGTCTGGGCCAGAAATTTTGGAAGAAGAAGCTGACATTTTAATTCCTGCAGCAATGGAACTAGTTATAGATGAAAAAAACGCAGATCGAATTAAAGCTAAACTCATTGTTGAAGCAGCCAATGGTCCGGTTTCAGCAAGTGCTGACGAAATACTTAGCAGAAAAGGTATTGTAATTATACCAGATCTATATGCAAATGCTGGTGGAGTCACAGTTAGTTATTTTGAATGGATTAAAAATTTAAGCAGAATTAGATTAGGAAGATTACAAAAAAGAGCTCAAGAAAATCAGGTCTCTAGTTTAATAGAAGGTATCGAAAATATGACAGGAAAAATTTTTCCTGCTGATTTTAAGTTAAAGTCCATCGAAGGATCATCAGAAATAGACTTGGTTCGTTCTGGTTTAGAAGACACTATGCTGGAAACATATAAAGTTATTAGTGATGTTTGGAACAAACATAATGAGATTCCTGATTTAAGGACAGCTGCTATGATTGTGGCAGTTAAAAGAATAGCTCAAAGTTATAATTCTCTTGGAATATAAAAAAAAGGGAGCACAAAGCTCCCTTCTATAATTAATTTTTGGTTAAGTTTACTTTTTAAAATCTGGATAAGCTTCCATTCCGATTTCGGCTAAGTCAACACCTTCAAGTTCTTCTTCGGCAGTAACTCTAATACCTATTGTAAACTTAATTATATACCAGACGACTGCTGATGCTATAATTGTAAATGCACCGATGGCAAATATCCCATAAAGCTGAGCACCTATAGTAGCGTCTGAATTTGAGAAAATAACTGCTATTGTACCCCAAATTCCAGCAAATAGATGTACAGGTATAGCACCTACGACATCATCAATTTTAAATTTATCAAGCATTGGTATAGTTAATACAACAATTAATCCACCGACGGCTCCTATAAAGATTGCGAGCATTGGAGATGGAGCAAGTGGTTCAGCTGTAATAGCAACTAGCCCACCTAGTGCACCATTTAAAGCCATTGTCAAATCAGTTTTCTTGTAAAACATCATTGTTAATATAAGTGCAACTACTACACCACCAGCAGCGGCAAGATTAGTATTGATATATATATTTGATATTGCTGATACGTCAGCTCCCGATCCCATAGCTAATTGTGAACCACCATTAAAACCAAACCAACCAAACCACAAGATAAATGTCCCTAAAGTTGCTAAGGGCAAGTTTGAACCTGGCATTGGATTAACACTACCGTCATCTGAGTATTTACCTTTTCTTGCACCTAAAATGATAGCACCAGTAAGGGCTGCCCATCCACCAACACCATGAACAATTGATGAACCAGCAAAATCAAGGAAACCAGCTTCACTTAAGTATCCACCACCCCATGACCAAGATCCTTGTATTGGGTAAATGAAACCACATAATAAGACAACAAAAATAAAAAAGGCTTTTAATTTAATTCTTTCCGCAACTGCACCACTAACAATTGATGCAGCCGTTGCACAGAAAACCATCTGAAACCACCAATCAGAACCAGAAGAATAAGTAGCATCATTTTCTCCACCAAAAGTTTCTCCATCGGATGGGCTCCAAATTGAAAATGAACCTATATATCCAGAAACATCCATGTACATGAGATTATAACCAACTACAGCAAACATGATACCTGCTATTGAGTATAAACCAATATTTTTAGCACACTGGACGACAGCGTTCTTAGCTCTCACTAAACCAGTTTCTAACATACAAAAACCTGCAGCCATCAACATAACTAGAAAACCGTGAACTAGGAAAGAGAAGGAATTAAATATATATGCTGTTTCTGCGTCTGGTGCTGCAGAAGCAACTCCCACAAAACCGAATATAATAGCAGGTATTAACAAAAATAACCTAATCAGATTAGACATCATAACACTCCGTTTTAATTTATATTTGAGTAATATCTCTCGAAATAAGTGTTAATAAAAGATACAGTAAATTAACAACATTTAGATGTTTAAAATTGAATAAAAAATAATCAATAATTATCAAAAAAAATACCATGATTAAAAATTAAGCATTTTTTAAGCTAAATTTTTTGTTCAATTTTAATTTTTTATGTCTATAACTTAGATTCTATAATTTTATTCAAAGTATTAAAAATATTGATTTTCCCTTGACTTATTGAAGCTTTTAACGAACCAAAGTCTTTTACATTTAATTCATTTATTAATAAATTTATTGCCGCATTGGGTAGATTATTTTGTTTTTCATTCACAAAGCAAATATTAACAACTTGGTCTAACCGGAAAAAAATACTTTCCAATTTTTTAAATAAAAGTAGTTTTTTTTCCATTTCATATTTATCAATAAAATTTGAATCTTTTTCATAAAAAAATTTAAGAAACTCAATATCTCTTTGCCCGCCAGCTACATATTTGGTTTCAAACCACTTTGATACAATTTTTTTATCTGATTTTTCATTTCTGTTTTTTAACTCATTAACATTTACTCTCATTTTTTTTATTTCTTCAATAACATCTATATCAGATATTGGAAGTAAATTTAATTTATCCAAAAGTTTTGAGATACTATCACTAAATTTATTTTCTGTTATAACTCGAGTTTTTTTTAGAGCTATTTTTTCCCAACAATATGACATATTCTTATGATAACTCTCAAAATTCTCAAAAGTGCACGCAACTGGACCATGATTTCCAGAGGGTCTTAATTTTGTATCCACCTCGTACAAAATACCTTCAGATGTTTTAGTAGAAAGAATGTTTATAAGTTTTCGAAAAATGTTTACGTATATTTTTCTTTCAAATTTTTTACCGTAGACAAAGACTAAATCTAGATCAGAATTTGAAGTCATTGTAAAAGTACCAAATCTTCCATAGGCTATTATACAGAAATCCTCACAATTAATGTTATAACTATTATAAGTTTCACGCTTAATAATTTGTAAAACATAATCAACTGTAGCTTGTGCTAAATATGAAAATTCAGATGAAGCTCTTTCTAAACTTATTTCATTATTGATTAAAGCAAATAAAATTTGAAATTTAGTTAACCTGTGGTGTTTTCTTAGAGCATTTAGCATACCTTCAGTTTCGTAATTTTGTAAATCTAACTTTTCGAAAGAATTTTTGTAATATGAAATATTACCATTTAATCTAATTGCGTATTCTGGTTGAATAACTTCTAGTAGTTTAATATCCCTTGATAGAATATCTGTTAAGATTCCTGAAAATGATAGAACCTTTGATAAATTCTCATAAACGAATGAACTATTTTTGAGGATTTCTAGATAATCAAGGTTTGAGTTTAGAGAATTTACATATCTTAAAAGTTGATAAAGACCTTCTTCTTTATGCTTATTTCGAAAAATAATTGGAACTATTTCTTTAAAAATCTTAGACAAT
>CABZWX010000027.1 GCA_902529515.1 uncultured SAR116 cluster alpha proteobacterium
GAATATGACGATAAAATTACAAATTATTTAAAATCTTTTTTTTCTTTTGGAAAAAATGGTGTTGAAAATTCCTCTAATGGCACAATTAATAATCCAAAAAATAATCTTAAAAAACAAAAATCATCCATAAAACTCAAGTCAAAAAATAAATTAACTTATTACTTTGAAAATGGGCAATCAGTTCAAATAAATCCCTCAAATCTTGGAGAAAAAATCATTTATAATAACTCACAATTTACTTTTTTTGAAATTAAAAAAGACTATGTTTCGTATGGCATTAACATAGATTTCTAGTTAATAATATTTTTATTTCATAATAGTGGTGACCTCGACAGGACTCGAACCTGTTGCCTCAAGATTAGGAATCTTGCGCTCTATCCAGATGAGCTACGAGGCCACATAATTAATTTAATATCATATAAAGACTAATTTTCAATTATAAGATTATTGTAATGTTTCTAGTTTTATTGTTGTGGTATGATTTTAAAAAAACTCGTACTATAAATAAACAATTAAAATGAGGGGATTGTTTATGAATATTGATTTAGGATTAAAGGATAAAGTAGCTGTTGTAACTGGAGCAGGAGGTGGAATTGGACGTGAAATTGCTCTTGCCCTTGCAAGAGAAGGAGTTTCAATTGTTGTTAATGATATAGGCGTTTCATTAACTGGCGAGGGTGGTTCAGAATCTCCTGCTCAAGAGACTGTTGGATTAATAACTCAAAAAGGTGGGAAAGCTATAATTAGTAATGATAGCGTTTCTACATGGGATAGCGCACAACTTATAATCAAAAAAGCATTAGATACTTATGGCAGATTAGATATTGTTATTAATAACGCTGGTATATTAAGAGATACAATTTTCCATAAGATGGAACCCTTAGATTGGAATGACGTAATAAGTGTTCATTTAAATGGGAGCTTTTACGTAAGCAGGGCGGCTGCTCCATATTTTAGAGAACAAAATTCAGGAGCCTACGTACATATGACAAGTACATCAGGATTAATAGGAAATTTTGGTCAAGCAAATTACTCAGCTGCAAAATTAGGAATTGCTGGCCTATCCAAATCAATTTCCCTAGATATGAGCAGGTTTAATGTTAGATCAAATTGTATTGCACCATTTGCTTGGAGTAGAATGACAAATTCCATACCTTCAAATACTGAGGCTGAAAAGGAGAGAGTTGAAAGATTAAAGAAAATGACTCCTGAAACCAACGCCCCCTTAGCTGTTTTTTTAGCTTCAGAGGCTGCTAAAATTGTAAGTGGACAAATCTTCAGTGCAAGATTGAATGAATTGTTTATATATAATCAAAACAGACCTATAAAAAGCGTTCATTCTGAATCAGGGTGGACACCACAACAAATTGCCGAGAGAGCACTTCCCTCATTTAAAAATTCAATGACACCAAATGAGAGAAGTGGCGATGTTTTTAGCTGGAATCCAATTTAAGATAGGCCTAAAAGTTTGATTATATCTTTCATATTTTTTATGGTGTGAGTTGCTCCAAGGTTGTTTACATCCTTATCAGTATAACCACCTGCAACTGCAATTGATTTTATATTTGCTGCTTTTGCTGCTTCAATATCATTTGATGTATCACCAACCATGTAAAACATTTTGTTTGTTATGTTAAAAGACTGCATTGTTAATATTAACATATTTGGTTTTGGTTTTAACGGAATATTATCTCTTGCCCCAACAATTGTGGTAAAAAATTTACTTAGTTTCATTTCTTGAATTAATTTCTCAGTTACAAATTGTCTCTTATTAGTACAAATGCCCATTAATATTTTTCTCTCATAAAAAAAATTAAGTGTCTCCATTACTCCAGGCATTAAAGTACTATATTTATAAGGTTGTTCTGAATAGTTTTGTCTGTAACTATTGAAAATAACTTCATATAAACCTTTATCTCCACCACAAAAATCCACTACTTTTTTTGACAAAGATAACATACCTTCACCAACAAAAGTCTGCAGTTTTTCCTCAGATATATTTTTTAAACTATATTTTGTTAAAGTTTTATTTATTGCATAGTGCATATCAGGAACCGAATGAACTAAAGTGCCATCTAAATCAAAAATAATATTAAAATTTATTTTTTCCATGTTTTAAATTTTATAACGAAGAGCTTTTATATTTTTTGAATAACTCTCAAAACCATTTCCATTAAAGACAGCTGAACCTGCAACAATTACATTTGCACCTGCGTCAATCACTCTTGGGGCAACCAACTTATTAATGCCACCATCAACCTGAATTTTTATGGGCTTATCGTTGATTAATTCTTTAATCAATCTAATTTTATTCAAAGACGATTCAATGAAAACTTGACCACCAAAACCCGGATTAACCGTCATTACAAGAATCAGATCTAATTTATCTAACAAAAACTCTAGCCCTGAAATAGAGGTGGCAGGGTTTATAGAAACGCCTGCTTTACATCCTAATTCACGAATACGATTCAAAGTTCTGTCTAAATGTGGAGTTACTTCTTTATGAACAGTTACTATATCAACTCCAGCATTCACATATTCTTCTAAAAGATCATCTGGGTTAGTAACCATTAGATGGGCATCAAAAGGTTTTTTTGAATAATCTCTTATAGATTTAATAATTGGGGGCCCAAATGTAAGATTTGGTACGAAGTGGCCGTCCATAACATCCAAATGTATCCAATCTGCACCTGCTTTATCAATAGCTTTAATTTCGTCAGCTAAACATGAAAAATTTGATGATAATATTGACGGTGCTATCAACACATCGGTCATGCAAATATTCCTTTTTATTTCATAAAGTTTTAATTTGTTTTTTAAATTGTCTTACCAATAGCTACAGCGGTATCTGTCATTCTATTAGAAAAACCCCACTCATTATCGTACCAGCTTAATACTCTAACGAATGTATTGTCCATTACTTTTGTTTGATCCATGTGAAAAATAGAAGAACGCGAGTCATGATTAAAATCACTTGATACAAGAGGTTCATCTGTAAAGCCAAGAATATTTTTTAGCTTTCCATCAGCATATTCTTTAATAGTGTTATTAATTTCGTCAACTGAAGTCGATCTTGAAGCATTAAATTTAAAGTCAACAACTGATACGTTTTGAGTTGGAACTCTTACCGAAACACCATCTAATTTTCCATTTAATTCTGGTAAAACCAATCCAACGGCTTTAGCTGCACCAGTAGAGGTTGGTATCATATTGCCAGCAGCAGCTCTCGACCTGTAAAGATCAGAATGCATTGTATCCAATGTTGGTTGATCACCTGTATAAGAATGAATTGTAGTCATAAAACCTTGATTTATTCCTACAACATTATTTAACGCCATCGCGACAGGCGCCAGACAGTTCGTGGTACAAGAAGCGTTTGAAATAACAAGATGATCTTTAGATATTTTTTGATGATTTACTCCATAAACAACAGTAAGATCCACACCACTAGCAGGAGCAGAAACAAGTACCCTCTTTGCACCTGCGTCTAAATGCATTGCAGCTTTTTCTCGGCTAGCAAATATTCCAGTACACTCCATAGCTATATCTACATCAAGCTCTTCCCAAGGCAAATCTTTTGGATCTCTAATAGAAGTAACTTTAATAGGGCCATGTCCAACATCCAAATCATTGCTACTAACTTTAACATCTGCTGGAAACTTTCCGTGAATGCTATCATATCTTAATAAATGAGCATTAGTTTCTACTGGACCTAAATCATTTATACCAACAACAATTATGTCATCTCGAGCTGATTCAACAATAGCTCTTAAAATATTTCTTCCTATTCTTCCAAATCCATTAATAGCAACCCTTACTGACATTATTTTTCCTTTCTAATTTTATACATTGCTTAATTATTTACTTAATACTGATATTCCTGGTAATTCTATACCTTCTAGCCATTCTAAAAAAGCTCCACCTGCTGAGGATACATATGTAAAGTCATTGACAGCATTAGCATTGTTTAGAGCAAAAGTAGTGTCACCTCCACCAGCAACAGTAATTAAATTTTTATTTACCGTTAATTTACCAGCCTCTCTAGCAAGCTTGAAAGTTCCTTCTCCAAATGGTGGCGTTTCAAAGGCACCAACTGGACCATTCCAGAGTAAAGTATTAACTTTTTGAAACACAGAACTTATTTCGTTTATCGTTTTAGGACCAATATCTAAAGCCATCATTTCTGATGGGACAGCATGTGAAGACACTACTTCAAATTTTGCATTAGTTTCAAATTTCTCAGAAACAACTAGGTCTAATGGTAAAATTATTTGACAATTATTTGTCTCACTTTTTTCTAATATTGATTTTGCAATATCAATACAATCTTTTTCGTAAAGGCTTTTTCCAATATTAAAACCCTGAGCGACAAGAAAAGTATTTGCCATTGCTCCGCCAATAACTAAATAATCCATTTTAGTTAACAAATATTCAATTATATTAATTTTTGATGATATTTTTGCGCCACCCACTAGTGCAGCAACTGGTTTGATTGGAGAGTTCAAAACAGAAGTAAGTGCTCTAACTTCCTCATCAAGTAATAATCCAGAGAAAGATGGAAGAAATTTTGTTATTGCGTGTAAGCTTGCATGAGCTCTATGTGAACAAGAAAAGGCGTCATTTACAAATATGTCACACCCCTTAGCTAACTCATTTGCGAAATCATTATCGTTTTTAATTTCACTTTCATGAAATCTTAAATTTTCTAATAATAAAATTTCTCCCTGTTCTAGTGCCTTCTTTTTCATCAAAGCTTCATTACCAATACAAGATGAATTAAAATGAACTTTTGTTTGTGTAATTTCAGACAAAGCATTTACTAAAGGTTTAAGAGAAAAATTTTCATCAAATTTCCCTTCTGGTCTTCCTAAATGACTACAAATAACTAGTTTCGACTGATTTTCTAACAAATAATTTATTGTAGGTATTAACCTATTAAGTCTGGTCTTGTCTTGGACAACACCATTAACAATAGGAATATTTAAGTCAGCTCTTAAGATAACAACTTTATTGCTTACATCTTCATAAACTATGCTTTTTATGTTAGTAGACATTTAAAAAATTCACTTATTGTTATTATAATTATTTTAATAATAATTTCGCAGAATCAATTATAGATTTACTAGTAATATTAAAATGATTGTATAAATCCGAGGCCGGTCCAGACGCTCCAAAACTCTTCATGCCAATGAAAATTCCTTTTTCACCTATATACTTACTCCACCCCATTTCAGAAGCAGCCTCAATAGCTACACGTGGACAATTTCCTAAAACTTGATTTTTATACTCTTCACTTTGTTTATCAAATAATTCCCAGCAAGGAAGTGAGACGACAGTCGCTTTAATACCTTCGTTATACATTATTTCAGAAGCTTCCATAGCTATTTCTATTTCAGATCCTGTAGCTATCAGGGTAATATCTCTGTTTTTTGAAACATTATTTAGAATATATCCACCATATGAAACTAAGTTTTTGTTAGTTTTTTCAGATCTATAAGCTTTCAAACCTTGTCTTGACAAAGCCAAAACAGTTGGTCCATTGGTTTTGAGCGCTACATCCCAAGCCTCTGCAGTTTCAACTATGTCTGCTGGCCTTATCAAATTTAAATTGGGAGTTGCTCTTAAAATTGCTAAATGTTCAATTGGTTGATGAGTCGGTCCATCTTCACCAAGACCAATCGAATCATGAGTTAATACATAAATCACTCTTAAAGACATTAATGCAGCTAGTCTTATAGATGCTCTCATGTAATCACTAAAAACTAAAAATGTTCCTCCATAAGGTATAAAACCTTTATGTAGCGCAACACCATTCATAATAGAGCCCATAGCATGCTCTCTTATTCCATAATGGATATAATTTCCTGAAAATTTACTTGAGGTAACAGTATTCATCTTGCTAGTTTTAGTTAAATTTGATCCAGTCAAATCTGCAGATCCACCTAATGTATTTACAATAGTTTTGTTTATTACTTCTAACGCTTTTTGACTTGCTTGCCTTGTAGCAAGTTTTGGTAATTCTTTTTTCATTTGTTTAATAAATGAATTCATTTTTCTTTGGTAAGAGTTAGGAATGTTTCCTTCAATAAACATCTGGAATCTATTACGCCTAGGGCTATCTTCCAATTTTTTTTCCCAAGCTTTAAAAAGTTCTTTTGATCTGTCTGTAGTTTTTTTCCATTCTGCTAGTATTTCTGTCGGTATCTCAAATGGATTATTTGACCACCCCAATGCCTTTCTAGTTGCAGCTATTTCATCAGCACCTAAAGGAGCACCATGAGTTTTAGCTGTTCCAGCTAAATTAGGTGCTCCGTATCCAATCTTAGTTTTACATGCAATCAGTGATGGTTTTCTTGATTTTTTTGCATTCATAATAGATTTCTGAATATCATTATGATTATGACCGTCTACAATTTGGGTATGCCAACCTGCTGCCTTAAATCTATTGATTTGATTTGATGAATTAGATAAGTCAGTGGATCCATCAATTGAAATTTTATTATCGTCCCAAAAAACAATTAGCTTTGATAACTTAAGATGTCCAGAAAACTCAATTGCTTCATGACTAATACCTTCTTGTAGACAACCATCACCAGCAATAACATAAGTGAAATGATTAACTAAAGTATTTCCAAACCTAGATGCCATTAACTTTTCACTCAAAGCCATTCCAACTGCTGTTGCAAGACCTTGTCCTAATGGTCCAGTTGTAGTCTCTATACCATCTGCATGACCAAATTCTGGGTGTCCAGCAGTATTATAATTTAACTGTCTAAAATTTTTTATGTTTTCAATTGGCATATCTTTATAGCCTAAAAGATAATGAAGTGAATATAATAACATTGATCCATGACCAGCAGATAAAACAAATCTATCTCTATCTGGCCAATCTGGTTTATCTGGGTAAATATTAATAAAATATTTGAAAAGAACAGTAGCAACATCTGCCATACCCATAGGCATTCCTGGATGACCAGAATTCGCAGCCTGCACTGCATCCATAGATAAAAATCTTATTGCATCAGCCATTTTAGAGGACATATTATCATTTGAACTTATGTGTCCTTGCATAAAAACACTCCTGAAAAATTAGTATAAAGAAATTAGATTTATCAATAACATTTATGTTAATAAAATTACATAGAAGTTTTCAAAAAAAATTATAAACATGAATATGATTTTTTATATTCTAAAACTTCATCTTTAGAACCGAAAATTAATGGTGATCTTTGATGCAATTCATTGACTTCTAGGTTTAAAATATTTTTATGTCCATCAGTAGCTTCGCCATTAGCTTGTTCTACCAGATAAGCTATTGGATTTGCTTCATACGTTAAACGCAACCTCCCATTTTTATATTTTTCTCTGGTATCCGAGGGATATAAAAAAATACCTCCTCGATTAAAAATTCTACTAGCATCTGCTACTAATGATCCAACCCACCTCATTCCAAAATTTTTCTTTCTTGGTCCATTTTCTCCATTTTGGCATTCAGTAATATATTTTAATGTTGCGCTGTCCCAAAATCTTCTGTAAGCAGCATTTATTGCAAATTCAGCAGTTGTTTCTGGTATGGTAATATTATCTTTCACTAAAATAAATTTACCTTTTTTTTCGTCTAGTGCGAACAAAGATGTTCCAACCCCAACTGTAATAAATAAGGTTGTTTGTGGTCCATAAACAAAAAAACCTGAGGATTTTTGATGACTTCCATTTTGAATAAATGCTTTTTCTAAAGGTAAATTATTTTTAGACATTATCGAAAATATAGTACCTATTGAAACATTTACGTCAATGTTACTTGACCCATCAAGTGGATCAGCGAAAACAATAAAATTATTATTATTTTTGAAATCTATACACCCTTCTTGCTCTTCGGAGGCATACCCTGCAGCAGGTGATTTTTCTAAAAAGCTAATCAAAATTTCATCTGAAATTATATCTAATGGTTTTTGAATATCTCCATCTGAATTTAATTTTCTATCGTTATTTGAG
>CABZWX010000028.1 GCA_902529515.1 uncultured SAR116 cluster alpha proteobacterium
TTCCAAATTAATGCAAATCTTTTGAATATCAGTGGTTTGCTTTTATGGCAATGTTCTAAAATATTTTCAAAATGAGTAAATTTGAAAAATTACAAAAAAATATCAATAACAAACTTTTAACAATCAAATATATTGGGTCTAGGGGTGAAGGTGTATCTAACTCAACAACTGAAATTAATTATAGAGTGAATAATTATACTTTTTTTATCCCTTTTACTTTACCTGATGAAATAGTTGTTGTTAAACCAACACTTTCCACTTCTGAAGGTATAAGAGCTGATTTAGTTGAAATAAAATCAGCATCACCGAAAAGAATTGATCCTAAATGTAAACATTTTTTTCAATGTGGTGGATGTTTACTGCAGCACTGGAATTTTGAAGATTATACCTCTTGGAAATTTGATAAAATTTCGCTACCAATATTAAAAATATCGCCAACAACAATGATGAAAGAAATTAAAACATCTTCAATAAAAAGTCGTAGACATGCTAAATTTAAAGCAAAAAAAAATAAATCTAATACAATAATTGGGTTTAATGAATATAGGAGTAAATTTATTACAAAAATTGAAGAATGTCTTATTGTTGAGTCAAAACTCCAAAGATTTATTCATGATTTAGAAAAACCATTACACAAACTTCTTGGTATAGGTGATGAAATTGATGTTCATGTAAATCTTTTAGACAACGGAATAGATCTTCTTATAAGTGGCATAGATAAAATAGATTACCATAAATTAAACATCTTTGTTGATGCTCTCTCCAAAAGTTCAGTCATTAGATTTCATAGAAAATTAAAAGATAATACTAACGAATTACTATTTACAACAGACCTATCAAGTTTATCTAACAAGTCTTTTTCATCTATTACTTTTCCTCCTCCAGGTGGATTTCTTCAAGCAACTATAGAGGGAGAAAATGCAATTATTGAAAGCGTTATGCTTGGATTAAATGAGAACAAAAAAACAAAACTGATTTGTGAACTTTTTTGTGGCAGTGGCACGATAACTTTACCATTATTAAAAAAACCTTATCAAATACACGCATTTGAATTAGACGAAGGGTCTTTAAAATCTCTGGATATTGCTACTAGAAAAGAAAGTTTTGGTAACAGAGTCAAAACAAAAGTAAGAGATTTAAAAAATTTTCCTTTGACATCAGTTGAATTAAGCAAATATGACGCTATTATAGTTGACCCTCCACGTTCAGGTGCAAAATTGCAATTTTTGAATATAGCAAGATCAAACGTACCAATAATAGTAAGTATCTCTTGTAATGTTAACACTTTTGTAAGAGATGCCAAAATATTGATTAAAAGTAATTATAAATTGAAATGGGTGCAACCAATTGATCAATTTTTATTTTCTGCACATATTGAATTAGTTGCAATATTTCAACTAAAATATAAAAATGTTAATAAAAAAATCTATAACTATAAAAAAACATAGAACATCTTTATCTTTAGAAAAAGAATTTTGGGATGCTTTAAAAATTATTTCAAATAAACAAAAGTGTTCCCTAGAAACTTTGATTACTAAAATTGACTCTAACAGAAAAACTTCGCTTGCCTCATCAATAAGAGTTTATCTTTTAAAATTTTATATGAAAAACTAGCCTGTTATTCCAATTTGCCAAGGTGCAAATTCATGGCGACCAAGATTTAAAATTTCACTTTTTGTTTTTTTACCAGAAGCAAAAGAAATGAATTCTTCAAAAATTATTTTGCCCATTTCTTCGATATCTTTATCTCCGTCAATAACTAAGCCACAATTTATATCCATATCTTCATACATTTTTTTATAAAGAGAAGAATTAGTTGCTAATTTGATTGAAGGAGTTGGTTTTGCACCAAAACATGAGCCTCTACCTGTAGTAAATGCTATTAGATTTGCTCCACCTGCAATCTGACCAGTTGCTGAAACAGGATCAAACCCAGGTGTGTCCATAAAAACAAACCCCTTTTCATTGATTCTATCTGCATAATTATATACTTCCATTAAACCTGTTGTTCCACCTTTCATAGCTGATCCTAGGGATTTTTCTAAAATATTTGCGAGACCTCCCTTTTGATTTCCTGGGCTAACTATTCCATTTATTTGTACGTCTCGACCTACTGAGTAAACATTCTTCCACCAATTTACACGGTCCAATAATTTTTCTGCTACCGAAGAATTTACAGCTCTTGCAGTTAAAGTATTCTCAACGCCATATATTTCAGGTGTTTCTGATAAAATAGCAGTTCCACCATGACTAACTAGTATATCAACAGCTTTCCCCAAAGAAGGATTAGCAGAAATAGAAGAAAAAGCGTCTGATCCTCCACACTGAAGTCCTACCATTAGATTAGATAATGGGACTTCTTCTCTAAAGATCCCATTCGCCTTTTCTAGCATGCCCTCTATAATTTTAATTCCTTCTTTAATTGTTGCAGTAGTACCACCATTTTCTTGCATTACTAAAGTTTTTAAATTTTCATTTTCTGAAAGTCCTTGGTGTGAAAACAAACCTCCAACTTGACACCTTTCACAACCAAGACCAACGACTAAAGATGAAGCAACATTTGGGTGAGTTATATACCCTCCCAATGTTCTATTTAACAAATTCATAGGTTCACCTGACAATTCCATTCCACATCCAGTTGAATGACTAAAAGCGGCTACGCCGTCTATGTTAGGATAATTAGTAAGTTTTTCAGGGGTAAAATAAGATGCAATCTCATGTACAACTGTTGCAGAACAATTTACTGTTGACACAACTGCAATAAAATTTCTAGTGCCTACGCGTCCATCTGATCTTTTAAAACCTGAAAATGATCTTTCACTTGAAGAATTTACAAATCTGGTTGGCACATACTTCGAGCAATATTCATGTTCTCGTCCAAATTCTTTAAATACGACGTTTGAATTTGTTAAAACTTGACCTTTTAATAAATCTGTATCTGCAAAACCTATTATCGTACCGTATTTATAAATCGGACTATCTTTAGGAATATTTAATCTAGCAATTTTTTGTCCTGAAAGTATTGGAGAACCTAATGTAATATCAAAATCATGTAAGTGATGATTAGCCTCTATATTGTTTATTGCAATAAGAATGTTATCCACATCATTTAGGAGCACTACTTTTGAAGCATTTATATTAATTTGTTTTTTATCCATATAAACCTCATATAAAACCTAATCACAATTTTTAGTCCTTACCCAATTTTCAAATATTTTTTTTTCGTATTCGTCAGTTAATGGATATAAGCCTCTGATAGTTGCTCCTTTTTGAACTTTATCTATTACGTAATCTTCATATATTGTCATAGATTTAACCTCATCAGAAATTTCTTTTATGATCTCATTAGGTACCACGACAACACCTTCTTTGTCGCCAACAATTAGATCATTTGGCCATATAGCAACATCTCCACAACCAATAGGAGTGTTAATATCTATAGCTTGATGCAAAGTAAGATTAGTTGGAGATGATGGTCTATTATGGTAGGCTGGGATATTCAAATTTTTTATTTCATCTGAGTCTCTAAATCCACCATCTGTTACTACACCAGCACATCCTCTAACCATTAATCTTGTAACTAGAATGGCACCTGCTGATGCTGCTCTGGGATCTTTTCTGCTATCAAAAATTAAGACATAATCTTTAGGACATTCTTCAATAGCTAACCGTTGCGGATGTTTTGGATTTTTAAATACCTCTATACTATTTAGATCTTCCCTTGCTGGAATATATCTTACTGTATAAGCTAATCCCACCATATTCGGTAATTTTGTATTTAATGGGGAAACTCCCTGAATAAATTGATTTTTCAGTCCTTTTTTGAATAAAGCTGTACAAATTGTTGCTACACTTGCGTTTGAAAAAGTTTTTTTTAATTCATTTGATAACATTATTAATCTCTAAAAAATATCAGGTTCTTTCGCAGAAATTCCAAAATCACTCTCTAAAAAATCAAAGTCACAACCCTCATTTGCTTGGCGAACATGATTACTATACATCCATAACCATCCTCTACCTGCTTTTGGATTATTTTTTTTAACTTTCTTTTTTCTTTGTAGTAAAGTCTTTTCATCTACAAGCATGTTTATTGACCTCAAGTCCACATTTATTTCTATAATATCTCCTGTTTCTAATAAAGATAATGGACCACCCACATAACTTTCTGGAGCAACATGAAGAATGCAAGCACCATAACTAGTTCCACTCATTCTAGCATCAGAAATTCTAACCATGTCTCGCACACCCATTTTAAGAAGCTTTTTTGGTATTGGCATCATTCCCCACTCAGGCATTCCTGGCCCTCCAACAGGGCCAACATTTCTTAAAACTAACACATGATTATCCGTTACATCTAATTCATCACTATCAATAATTTTTTTCATATCTGGATAACTATCAAAAACTATAGCTGGACCTTTATGTTTTAAAAATTTTTTATCACATGCAGCTGGTTTAATAACACAACCATCTGGAGCTAAATTTCCTTTTAATACAGCCAGTGATCCTTCTTTATAGATTGGGTTGTCTAAAGGCCGAATTATGTCTTGATTAAGCGTTTCTTTTCCATCAATAAGTTCACCTAATTTCATTCCTGATACAGTTATTTCTTCTAAGTTAAGTTGGCTTGTTAAAGAACACATCAAAGATAAAATACCACCAGCATAATAAAAATCTTCCATTAAATAGTCTTTTCCAGAAGGTCTTATATTGGCAATCAAAGGAATTTTTCTTCCCTTTTTATCTAGATCATCCATTGTTAAATTAACACCAGCTCTCCTTGCCATAGCTATCAAATGGATAATAGCATTAGTAGAACAACCCATTGCCATAGCTACAGTAACAGCATTTTCAACAGAGTTTTCTGTTATGATATTTCTTGGAGTTAAGTCTTCCCATACCATTTCAACAATTCTTTTTCCTACATTTACAGACATTCTAATATGATTAGAATCTGCTGCGGGAATAGAACTAGCACCAGGTAAACATAAACCCATTGCTTCTGCGATGGCAGTCATTGTGCTTGCTGTTCCCATTGTCATACAATGTCCATAGGATCTAGCAATACCAGTCTCAACTTCTTCCCAATCTTCTTGAGAAATATTTCCTGCTCTTAATTCATCCCAATATTTCCAACCATCTGAACCACTTCCTAAAAATTTACCTTTATAATTTCCCCTTAACATTGGTCCAGCTGGTAAAAAAATTGTTGGCAAATTTAAGGTTATCGCTCCCATAATTAAAGCAGGGGTGGTTTTATCACAGCCACCCATCAAAACAACTCCGTCGATGGGATGAGATCTAATAAGTTCCTCAACTTCCATTGACAACATGTTTCTATATAACATTGTTGTGGGTTTCACATACATTTCAGCAAGAGAAATAGCTGGAAGCTCTATTGGAAAACCACCTAATTGATAAATTCCCTTTTTTACATCTTCAACTCTTTGTTTGAAGTGCATATGACATGGTTGGATATCAGACCAAGTGTTTATAATACCAATAACAGGTTTGTTTTCCCAATCCTCTTTATCTAATCCCATTTGCATAGCTCTTGATCTATGACCAAAAGATCTTACATCATTGGGTGCAAACCACCTAGAACTTCTAAATTCTTCATATTTTTTTTTCAAATTAAAACCTATAATTATATTTCAATATAATTTTGACTCTAATATGATAGAATTTCAAAGAAAAAAAAATATTTATATAAATTAAAGATTTAATAAAATAATTGGTAGGCCTGGAGGGACTTGAACCCCCAACCACTCCGTTATGAGCGGAGGGCTCTAACCAGTTGAGCTACAGGCCTAAATAAAAAATTATTAAAGGATTTATACTAGTACAAACTAAGTATGTAAAGCGCAAGTATTTAAAGTTAAACACTTAATTTTCTAAAAATGATCTTAATTTTCTTGATCTTGTAGGATGCTTTAGCTTTCTCAATGCCTTAGCCTCTATCTGCCTAATACGTTCTCGAGTAACACTGAATTGCTGACCAACTTCTTCCAAGGTATGATCAGTATTCATGCCGATACCAAAACGCATTCTCAAAACTCTCTCCTCCCTTGGCGTTAAACTTGCCAAAATTCTTGTGGTAGTTTCCCTTAAATTAGCATGAATTGCAGCCTCTAATGGTTGAACTGCCATTTTATCTTCAATAAAATCTCCTAAATGGCTATCATCTTCATCACCAACTGGTGTTTCTAAAGAAATTGGTTCTTTAGCTATCTTTAAAACCTTCCTAACTTTATCAAGGGGCATTGAAATTTTTTCAGATAACTCTTCAGGGGTAGGTTCTCTTCCAATTTCGTGGAGCATTTGTCTCGATGTTCTTACGAGTTTGTTAATCGTTTCAATCATATGAACTGGAATTCTAATAGTCCTAGCTTGATCAGCAATAGATCTAGTGATAGCCTGCCTTATCCACCAAGTAGCATAAGTTGAAAATTTATAACCTCTTCTATATTCAAACTTATCAACAGCTTTCATTAAACCAATATTACCTTCTTGTATCAAATCTAAAAACTGCAAACCTCTATTAGTGTATTTTTTTGCAATAGATATAACTAATCTTAGATTTGCTTCAACCATCTCTTTTTTTGCACGACCTGCTTCTCTTTCACCTCTTTGAATGATTTGTATAATTCTTTTGTATTCTTGAACTGGCATATTGACGTTATTCACAAAATCAAAAACCTGATCACAGATCCTAATAATATCATCACTGTGATTTTCAGTAAATTTTTCCCACGATTTTGATTTACCTGGATTAAGAGCCCAATTATGATTTATTTCATTACCTACCCAACTATCAATAAAATCTTTTCTTTTTATACCTGAATTTTCAGCTAACCTTAATAAAGATCCTTCAACGTTTGCAATTTGTCTATTGAGGCCATACATTTGATCAATTAATTCTTCTTGCCTATTATTATTTAGATAAATCTTTTCCATTTGTTCAATAAGAATAATTCTAAGTTCAGACAATCTTTTTTCAGATCTAACCACAAGTGATTCACCTTTTCTTAATCTTGCTATTCGTCTTTCACTGAGAGTTAAAATTTCTTTGAATGTTTTCGCAACTTCATCAATCATCCCCAAAATTTGGTCCTTTATTTCTGCTTCCATTGCTACTAATGAGAGATTTATATCATCATTGTCTTCATCATTGTCTTCATCATTGTCTTCATCATTATCATCATCAATATTTTCTTTATCTTTAGCATTGATATTTAAGTCATCATTTTTTTTGGGATCTGTATTTTTTACAATATTTGATATATTTAAATTACTTAATTTAAAATCATTTATACTTTGACCAACTAAGACTGGTTCATTAGCTCCACCATTAATACGAGAATAAGTTGTTTCTAAATCAATTATATCTCTTAATAACATAGTTCCATCATCAACTTCATCTCTCCATTTAAGAAATGCTCTCATTGCTAATGGAGATTCATAAACACCACCTATCATTAATTCTCTTCCAGCCTCTATCCTTTTGGCTATAGAAATTTCCCCTTCTCTAGACAAAAGTTCAACAGAACCCATCTCTTTAAGGTACATTCTAACTGGATCATCAGATCGTGCCCCTTCTTCATCAGACAAATTTCCTACATTTTTATCTTCTAATTCTTCTAAAGAGGTTTCTTCCTGCTGATCTACGATATTTAATCCCATATCATTAATTGCTGAGTGAATATCTTCTATTTGTTCAGAACTATACTCACCTGGGGGAAGTGCCTGGTTCAGTTCATCAAGAGTAACAAAGCCGTTAAGTTTACCTTTCTTGATT
>CABZWX010000029.1 GCA_902529515.1 uncultured SAR116 cluster alpha proteobacterium
ATTTCGTTAAATGAATTACAACCTTTTTCCATGTTTTCATATGATGCAGTTAAATGAATTGATCCCGCTAAATCACCTGCAACTATTCTTGCAACTCTAGCCTTTGCACCATGGTTGGTCATTATATCTTGCATAGATTTAGCCCGCTTTAATACTAAATCACTTTTACCTAGTATTGGCGTTAGTATTCGTCTTGAAATGATAGTCAATTTTACCTCCTCATTAAATATATTAAAATTAGAAACTAAATATATTGATAATCAAAGTTTTTTATTAAGGTTTCATTACAATGATATTTTTTTGTGCATATTAAATTATAATGACTGTAGTCCATTGAACACTGACCAGGGTTCAATGATGGGTTATTGGAGTTTGTGATTAGTAGTTTTGTTTAAAGTCTTTAATGATTTCAGTAACTTTTAAAAAAAAAGAAAAAAAATTAAAATGTAGTCTTTACTAACATAATTACTCTGCGGTATATTTAACAAATCAAATGATTGAGAGTTCATTTGTGTGGTTACATTGTCCAAGATAAAACTATGCTGAAACTGGTTTACGTAGGCTACCAGTTCTCATCAAAGCGACGCTTCAAAAATATTTTATTAATCAAATAAGGAGCTTTGCTATGAGCAATTTAAATATAATTCCACGTAAAGAAATATGTAAGAAAATAGGTGTAAGTCGAGACACACTAAAGAATTGGATAAGAAAAAGAAACTTTCCTAAACCTTTAAATTCTTCTGGTAGGGAACCCCTTTTTGATGAGCTTTGTGTAAAGGAATGGCTTTTAAATAATAATAAAGATAGCAACAAGGGAGACTTATAATGGAAAATCTCTCTGATATGACTATTGAAAAATTTCAAAAACTATTCACTGGCTTCACAAAAGCTTATGGAACTTTTGAGATAAACAAATCAAACAATGATAAAAAAAAGAAGGGTAGAGCACTTACAGTAAGGAAGAAAATTAATTTTGAACACTATAAAAAACATCTTTATGGTGAACAAGGGATAGGTGTGGTTCCTATCAAAGATGATAATCATAATATCGTATTTTGTGCTTTAGATATAGATGATTATAATTTACCTCAAGAGGATCTATTAAAAAGAATAAATGAAAGTAAAATTCCTTTTCTTACCTGCTTGAGCAAGTCGGGTGGATATCACTTATATCTATTCTTTGTAGAAGACACTTCAGCACAATTAATCCAAAAACCACTTCGTAAAATAGCTAAATATTTAGGTTATCCAAATTGTGAGATATTTCCTAAACAAGAAAAAAGGTTGAAACCTAGAAATGGAGAGACAGAACAAATTGGTAATTGGATCAATTTACCGTACTTTTCTGGTAATAATTCTACCAGAACATGCGTGCAGTTGGAAAAGCACTTAGAGCTGGAAGATTTTTTACACCACGCTGAAAAAAGTAAAGTTTCGTTAAGCCAATTAATTAAATTATCCAATGAAATTCAGCTAGATGAAAATTTGGATGAGAACACATCATTTAATAAACTCTTAAAAAGTGAAGGACGTAATAGTTATCTTTTTAAATATGGATGCTCTTTACGTAAAAGAGGGATAGAAGATATTGAAATAAGTAAAAAAAATAAAAATTAAGAACATTGAAGCAAATGCAAACGATCATCCAAACTTTGCTCAGGGCCCTTTGGAAAATAGAGAGATAAGTATCATTATAAAGCAAGTTTTGAAATATCAGCCTGGAGATCTAGACGATGATACTTTAGAAGAGATGAATAAAAAACATGCAGTAGTTATGCTTCAGGGCAAGATCTTTGTTCTAAATAAAGACTTTGATCCCAGCATTAATAGAAAATTAGTAACTTTTTCTACATTCACTGACTTCAAAAATAGATATTGTAACAAATATTCTTTCCTAGATGGGTCTAATAAATCGTTAGCACAATGTTGGCTTTCGTCATCCAAAAGAAAGACATATGATGGACTTATCTTTGATCCAGAAAAAAATCATAAGAATTTTTATAACCTTTACCAGGGGCTAGCTGTTGTCCCTAAAAAGGGGAAATGGAACAAGTTTAGAGACCATATTAACAATGTACTTGCTGCATCAGACGAAGAGTTAGGAAGTTATATAATCCATTGGATGGCAGATGCAATTCAAAACCCAACTGACAGGCCTGGTGTTGCGCTTGTTTTAAAAGGTAAACAAGGGACAGGTAAAGGAATTTTTGCTAGAGGTTTTGGATATTTGTTTGGCAATCATTTTCTTCACCTATTTCATGGTAGTCACTTAACTGGTCATTTTAATTCACATTTAAAAGATAAACTAATGATTTTTGCTGACGAAGCTGTTTGGGGTGGCGACAAAAAAGCTGAAGGAATGCTTAAAGGATTAATTACAGAACCATCAATACCTATTGAAATGAAAGGAAAAGATGTTTTTACTGTAACGAATTTTAGTAGAATAATTATTTCATCTAATAACGATTGGATAGTTCCTGCAGGAGCAGAAGAACGACTTTTTTGTGTTATCGAACCAGGGGATTCTATGATGCAGAATTCTAACTATTTTAAGTCTATAAACGAAGAATTAAATAATGGAGGATATGAAGCAATGTTATATGATCTTCAAAATATAGATCTTGAAGGAATAGATTTAAGAAGATTCCCTAAAACAAATGCTCTTTCTATACAAAAATCAATTTCGTCTTCTGACGTAGAAAAATTTTGGGAAGATCGATTATATGATGGATCTACAATTAGTGATCAGGATGAATGGAAAAACTCAATCTTGTGCTATGATTTATATCAAGATTATATTTTATTCTCCAAAAAAATAGGAAATTCCAGACCTAAAACTATGTCATCGTTTGGAAAGAATTTAAAAAATGTTATTCCTGAAATAGAAAGACAAAGAGGAACTACTAAAAAAAGAAATTATAAATATATACTTCCTGATTTAGAACAATGTCGACTAGCATTTGATAAAGCTCGCAATACAAAAACAAATTGGGAGGGTGTATAGGATCGGCCTGGTGTCCTAGATGTCTTATCAAAAAAAAGTATTTTTTTCTTTTCTCCTGGTTATTATTTCAAAATAGAAAAATAAATATCAACAGGACATGTAAATCATTATTAAATTTTATTAATGCCAATCCTTTCGCCAATTCTTTTTTAAATATCCATGGTCAATGAACCAAGTTTCAAGTTCTTTTAGCTCACGTCGGATTATTCTTCCTTCCTCTGCTCTAGCTTTAGCTTTTGCTCTTTTGATTTTTGTAAAGCGTCCATGAATAGTTTTTGAATCTGCTAATCTTTTTAGACCATCCTTGGTCCTTGGGCCTGTGCTGGCACCTCCATGAAGCCTACATCGACCAACTGGTAATTTGGCTGGGCGTTGACAAGGTGTGCCTTTTTTTGTTTTTGCTTCACATCTTTTACCTAGCCAGTTAGGGCCAAAACGCCAGGGTATGCCTTTTAAAAGGTTTCTTTTTGTTGTCTTTTTAAAATCACCTAACATGGGTTTTATTATAACAAAATTAATGTAAGCTTAAAAGATATGGTAAACTTAGTTTAATATATTTACATTACTTAAAATAAAACCATGGACCATGGACCATTGACCATTGTTAATTAGTAAAAGGGTGCAGCAACCTCAGTTAAAATTAGAATTTTCAATATAAAATTTTTGTTAATTAATTATCTAATGACCATTATATTATAAAAATCAAATGATTAAAAGATGTTCACTTATAATATAAATTTAATAGTTTTTTAAAATAATTTCATTTTAATTTTATTAGAGCATACTCTGTAATACAGAGTATGCTCTCAAGCGGGGAGGGAGGATATTCTTTATATATTAACTATTTTCAAACTATATTGAATCTCTGATTAATACATTCAGAGTTGCATTAATTAGAATTGAAGAATTTCAAATATTAGAGATGCTTAACTATGAAGTGGGATCGTTTAAAATATTTTCATATTGTTTCTCAAACTCTTAATTTGAAAAGAGCTTCTGAAATTATGAATATAAGTCATTCTTCCCTAAGCCGACAAATTAGTATTTTAGAAAGTGAAATTAAAACAAAACTTTTTTTTCGAAATTCAAAAGGTTTGTCATTATCACCAGAAGGTCAGGAATTATATAAAGAAGTAAATAAAGTTTCTTCACAAATTGAAAATTTAAGAAACTTTTCTTGTTCATCCGAACCAATTGGAAAGCTAAAGATTGCTGCAACAAATGCTTTTGGCGCGCTTTGGATTACACCAAGGATAAATAAATTTTTATTACAATATCCTAAAATACAAATTGCATTAAACTTAAGAGATTCTGAGCCTAAAGTTTTACACTACGCCTCTGACTTAGAAATTAGGATGACAGAAAGTAATTCACAAGATGACGTTCAAATCAAAATTTCAGAATTCCGATATAAAATATATGCTTCTAAAGAATATATAAAAAAATTTGGAGCTCCTAAAACAGTAGATGAATTAGATTATCACAAAATAATTGCCTATGGAGAAACTGCTCAACCACCTCTAAACAGAAATAGATTAAATTGGTTGCTAAATATTGGAAGAGAAAAAAATAATATTAGAAATCCAATATTAGAAATTTCAAATATTCACGGCATTGTAGAAGCAACTCAAAACTCGGTAGGTATATCTTCTTTACCTAGTTGGATGGAAAGTTTTATTAATTTAGAAGAAATATTATCTGAATTAAAGGGTCCAAAATTAAATATTTCATTATGTTATAAATATCATTTAAAAGATGACCAAAGATTAAAGGCTTTCAAAAAATTTTTGATTGACGAAATTGGCCAACTAAAAACTTAATTGAGATTTAAGTAATTTTTTACCTAGTTTTTCTTTATCTCCTTCTATAATTATTTTCCCCCTTTGCATTACATAAAAATAATCAGAAAGATTAAATGCAAAATCAAAATATTGTTCGACTAAAAATATTGTAATTTTTTTTTCTTTTTTTAAATATAAGATTACCTCGCCTATTTGTTTAATTATATTCGGTTGAATACCCTCAGTAGGCTCATCCATCAATAATAAACTTGGTTTTGCAACAAGTGCTCTTGCAATAGCCAACTGTTGTTGTTGTCCTCCAGACAAATCTCCACCTCTCCTATGAAGCATTTTTTTTAATATTGGAAATAAGTTAAATATTTCATCAGGGATAAACCAATTTTTTTTATTCAAACATGCAAATCCAATTTCTAAATTTTCTTTAACACTTAAAAGGGGAAATATATCTCTTCCTTGAGGAACGTATCCAATTCCTAATTTTGCCAGTTTGTAAGATGGAAGATTAAATATATCATTGTTATTATAGAAATAAGTTCCATTTTTTGCATTTTGTATTCCAGACAAAAATTTAAGTAAAGAAGTTTTACCTACGCCATTTGATCCCATTAAGCATGTTATATTGCCTTTTTTGGCTTTTATTGAAACATCAAACAAGATTTGAGAAGAGCCATAATTTAAATTTATTTTTTTAACATCAAGCATAATTATCTTCCTAAATAAACCTCTATGACTTTTTCATTTTGAGTTATAAAGTCAATTGAACCAGAAGAAAGAATGCTACCTTCATTAAGTACTGTTACTCGACAATTTAAATTACGTACAAACTCCATATCATGTTCAACCACAATAATTGAACTAGATTTTGCAATATTTTTTAAAATATTAACTGTTTGATTTCTCTCAGTTTGTGTCATGCCTGCAGCAGGTTCATCAATGAGCATTAATTTTGGATTTTGGCTTAAAAGCATCCCAATCTCTAACCATTGCTTCTGACCATGGCTAATCTCACCAGCAATTCTATCTTTAATCATGTAAAGATTTATATCTTTTAAAATTTTTTCAATGCTTGTAAGCTCAGATTTTGTATTTTTTTGAAATAAAACCTTAAATGGATTTCTATTTTTTTTCTGAGATAAAATTAAATTATCAATAATTGTTTTATTTTCAAATACCGTAGGTTTTTGAAATTTTCGTCCAATACCAAGTAATGCTATTTCTGATTCTGTTTTTCTGATTAGATCAATGCTTTTTTCTCCCCATAAAATATGTCCATTATCTGGCTTTGTTTGACCTGTAATTATATCCATAAAAGTAGTTTTCCCTGCGCCATTTGGTCCAATAATGGCTTGTAATTCATTATACCCTATTGAAAAACTTAAATTTTTTATTGCTTTAAAACCGTCAAAAGAGATTGAAACATTATCAACTTCTAACAACGTTTTCATTTGATTTTAACCAATAATGTATTTAGCATACCAATTAAACCACCCTTACTAAAAATTGTTATTGCCACAAAACCAATTCCTAAAAATACAGTCCACCAATTCACCCATTCAATTGTAAAAAAACCGAGGGGAATATTTGGAGCATTTCCTCCAGTAAACCAAGAGGATAGCAAAGAAACAGACGCTGCACCTAAAATTGCACCATACAATTTTCCTCGTCCACCAATAGCAACCCAGACAGCTAAATATATTGAGGCAATAGGAGCAATCTCAGCTGGGTTTATTATACCAGCTTGAGGATAATATATAGCTCCTGCTAATCCAGTAATTATGGCTGTGATAACAAATATAAAAAGTTTGTATATTTCTACATTGTATCCAAAAAAACGAAGACGCGTTTCATTGTCTCTGATAGCGGTAATTACTGATCCAAATTTACTTTGAATTATATAATTAAAAATTACAAATGAAAATATAAGTCCGATTGAACTTAACCATAAAAATAATATCGAAATTGTAGATTGACTTAAGTTTTCAAGATGAGGAATATTTTGCAATCCAGACAATCCGTTATTTCCTCTTAACCCGCTATCATTTTGAAATAGATATAAAGATAAAGCTAGGGTCATTGCTTGAGTCAAAATTGACAAATATACTCCAGTTACTCTTGAACGAAAAGCTAGCCAACCAAAAATAAATGCTATTAAACCAGGGATTAAAATAACAAAAATTATTTGAAAATATAAATTATCTGCAAATGTCCAAATAAGTGGTATTTCTGTTCCTCCAACAACACCAAAAATTTGATTACCTATCGCTTCTTGTAATTCTATCTCAGTAAAGGGTAATTGTGAGTCATCTAAAGAATTCAATACAATAATAGACGTTCTCTCATACATTAACCACATGCCTATCATGTATCCACCTAAGCCAAAAAAAGCAAAATGACCTAAGGATAAAATACCACAATACCCCCACACAACATCCATAGCAATTGCAGCAATACATAAGCAAAGAGTTTTTCCAAGGACTTTTACAAAGCTTGTTGATATAAAGTTTATACCAAAAGGTTCACTTAAAAAGGTGACTAACAACGTAAATAAAAAAATAGTTATTAAAAAAATCAGCGAATGTTTTTTTACAGATTTATTCATGTCAGTTATCATTTGCTGCTCT
>CABZWX010000030.1 GCA_902529515.1 uncultured SAR116 cluster alpha proteobacterium
AGTCTGCTCCCCTCTAAATCTTATACATCATGGTAATGAATGCTTCGGAATTGAAGACACTAAGGGATATTATTTAACAGAGCATAAGTGTAATCTCAGAATAAATGAAATGGAAACTGAACTTTTAACTGCGCTTAGTTATCCTGTAATGATAAGTAAGAGTTGCGTAAAAGTTAATATGAAGTCTGCATAGTTCATAAAATTTTATATAAAATCTATTTTTAAATTATATGGTGCGGCTGAGAAGACTCGAACTTCCACGGGTTTTATCCCACAGCGACCTCAACGCTGCGCGTCTACCGGTTCCGCCACAGCCGCAATAAAATTACTCTTCTGCGATAACAAAATGATATAATTATTGCAAGATAAATAATATATTATGTATGTAATTTAAGGGAAGTAATTATTTTGATTAATGAAATAGAATGGAAAATATCAAATTATCCTGTAGAATATAATTTTGCAGTTTCAGAAATGAAAAAACGTGTTTTAGAAATTAAAAAAAATTCTGCGTGTGAGATGATCTGGCTTTTAGAGCATAATTCTATTTTTACTGCTGGAACATCTGCTAAACTAGAAGATTTAAAAAATAACAATATAAATTTTCAATATACTGGTAGAGGTGGACAATGGACTTGGCATGGGCCTGGTCAAAGAGTTATTTACTTAATGTTAAATTTAAAAAATAGATTACAAGATGTTAAAGCATACGTATATGCACTAGAAGAATTAATAATTCTTACTTTAAAAGATTTCTATATTAATGGAACAAGGATTAATGGCCAGCCTGGTGTATGGGTAAAAGATAATAGTGGATGGGATAAAATTGCTGCAGTAGGTATTAGAATATCAAGTTGGATAACATTTCATGGAATATCTATTAATGTAAATCCAAATCTAGATGAATTCAATAATATTGTACCGTGTGGGATAACGAATTCTGGTGTAACTAGTTTTTACAAATTGGGAAAAAAAATATCCCTTATAGAATTAGATATCAGTTTAAAAAAAAATTTTAACAAAGTTTTTGATAATGAAAGTTTATTTAAATTAAAATAATAATTATTTCCTGAAAAGAGTGTAAAAGCATTTTTTTAAGGTCTCGTCAGCACGCAATGCATCTAATTTTAAAGTTTCATCACTATCTTTATTTTTAAAAAATCCTTCTACAGGTTTTTCAAAATGTAGTATTTGATTGCGTCTTATTCTCAACCAATGGAAATTTTTTGAGCTTTTAAAGTGATTTATATCTAATCCATCAACATAATCTAAATTATCTGTATCATTCATAATATTATCTATTATCGTAAGTGAAAGTATGATTACTGACGCCCACATTTTATTTTGAAACGCAATATTGTATTCTTCAAATAAAACTTTTGCGTGAGTATTTAATTGGTTAATGAAATATTCATTTATCTTTTTTGACATAGTAAAAAACTGTTTTTCATTGAAGACAATCTAAAAAAAATATAGATTTATTTAATTCAGTAGATATTTCTTTTCTTTTCTTTAGAGTTTCTTCATCAAAACCCCAATTTTCTGCTTGCCACAATTCGTCTAAAAACGACAATTCAAACACTTCATTTTTTGAAATATCTTTTTTTAAAACACATAATGATAAAAAGACAGACCCCGTAATATTTGTAATTCTGTGTAGTGCTGAAATCTCAAAAATATTGAAGTGATTAATTAAATTATTTAACTTACTATGTACAGTAGTATGTTGTTTTTTTGGTAAAATACCTTTAAATACTCTAACTTTAGTGCCGATATATTTTTCAATAAGTAATATTATTGGATCCCATTTAGTTTTTTGTAGTTCAACTAATTCTTTTGGATTTTCAGCGCGATAACAAGTTAAATCTGTATCAATATAATCAAGAATATCGTTAATATACAAATTTCTATTGTCTATTATTTTATCTAAAGAAGTTGATATAAGACCATAAAAAATCATAAATTCAGTATTTATATTTTTTGCATCTTGATCCCATTCTTTTACAATCTCTTGTGTCAAATTCAAGTTTGGAAGTATTAATTCCCTTTTTAAAGGGGTTTGAAGAATTCTTTCATCTAACATAATTTGAAAAGAGTTAGATGATATTTTTTTTATACTGACTTTTTTCCAAAATTTTTTCATTTTAGTAATATAAAGTTTTCATTAATTCACTCAACTCACTGGTATCACCGACTAAATAGCTTGCCCCAGCTGAGGATAACAATTCCCTACTATTATAACCCCATGTAACTCCTATACTAATAATACCTGCATTTACTCCTAATCCAATGTCATTGATTGTATCGCCAATAATTACACAACGTTCCTTTTTCACACCTAAATCATTCATTGCTTTAATTGCCATCGCTGGATTAGGTTTAGGTATATTTTCATCTGTGCTCATTGTTATATCAAAAATTTTTGATAAATTATGTTTTGCTAAACCATTTGTTAATCCAATTCTTGACTTGTTAGTTGCAATACCAATTAACCAATTACTTTCTTTAAGTTCATTCAATAATTCAACTAATCCAGGGTATAATGGCTCATTTTGTAAACCTAATCTTCCTTGTTCTGCATACCATGATTTATAAGCATCTGAAATTTGTTCTGGTGTTACATTAAAACCTGGAGGCATGTATTCATCTAAGGCTATTGCGAGCGGCTTCCCAATATTTTCTCTGACCTTATTTGGATCAGGATCTGGTAACCCACAGATTCTAAAAGCTTCAATAGCACCTTTAACAATCATTATGGCAGAGTCGACTATTGTTCCATCATAGTCAAATAAAGCTAATTTTAGATCTTCTGACAATTTATACTCTCCAACAATTAAATAAAAATATCATGTAATTTTTTTGGTAATTTTAACCCTAAGAATTTCAGGTTTTGCTTAAAATTTTCTGAGACTTCTGCAGTAATGGTTTCATTTTCATGTATTCTAATTGAATACGCATGTAATTGTAAATTCTTTATATTTTTTGGTTCCCATTTGATCTGAGAAATTTTCTTATATCCTGGTAAAGTTTTTGAAGAAAAATAAACTTCTGATAAACCTTTATATTTAACATCCCCTACTATAGGAGCATTTATATACTCTAGATGTACTCTTAATTGATGAGTACGACCTGTTTTTGGATAAACAGCAACTAAAGCCACACGTGATCCAACCTTATCTAAAACTTTAAATTCAGTTACAGCTTTTTTACCCTTTTTTTGGTCAACTGATATTCTTTGGTAGTCTTTTGTACCTGATTTTAATAGTGGCAAATCTATAGTACCTATATCATCGCTTGGACATGGTGAAACAATAGCCAAATATGTTTTAATAATTTTTCTATCTTTAAACAAAGATGTAAATTTTTTAGCTGCTTTATTATCTTTTGCAAGCAACAATAAACCAGATGTGTCTTTGTCAATTCTGTGGACAAGTTTTAGTAAAATATTATCAGTAGAAATATACTTTAGCATATCGTCAATATGGAACTTTATCTTACTACCACCTTGCACTGCAAGACCGCTAGGTTTATTTATTGCTATATATTCACTTGTTTCTTTTATAAATATTTTTTTAAATAAATTTTTATAAAATGTTTCATTATAATTACTTATTTTTTTTACTTGAAAAGGCTCCTCAAAATTAATTTTTTGTGAATAGTTTAGTTCTTGGCCATAAGATACCTTAGTTGATGATTTAGCTTTTTTTCGATCTAACAAAATCATTCCAGATCTTAAAAACTTTTCTAAAAGTGATTGGTTTATCTGTCCTAATAATCTTCTAACACATCTATCGAGTCTTGTTCCATGTTCTTTTTCAGGTATTTTAATATTTAACATCATAAATTTCTATTTTAAGTTATGTTTGTCTATACTCCAAAAATCCATCCTTCTTTCTTAGATGAATTTGGAACTTTCCAATTTGTTTTGTCAGCTGATAAATATCTTAATGCCGCTGATGAAATTATTGAATCAGCATCATCTTGATCTGGACCACCAATAATTTGATTTTTTTTAAGAGGTTTAGAATTAAAAAATTTTAATGATTTATTAATATTTTCTATTGTATAACCCACTTTTTTTTCAGGTTTAATTTTAGAAAGTCTAAAATAATAAGACGGAAAGATTTCAACAACAACAGTTTCATTTGAAAAATTAAATTCCTCAAAAGGCCAAATTTTGGCTTTGTTTTTTAATAAATTAAGAATTCTCATGCCCGATAGAGTACCTGTACCAACTGCACCAGGTCCAACGCAATTAAAAGTTGGACTTGGAGAAAGTATTTTATTCTTTGCTAATCTCTCCGTATATCTTCTTCTACTGGAAAAATGTGAACCTTTGAGTTTTGGTGAATTAAAAAATTTACCATATGTTTTATTTGCCCAGATCTCTCCACCATAAAAATTTTTTGCCTTTGTATTAGTATCTTCTATTAACTTCCATAATTTTTCTGAATTGATAGGACTATCTTTTATCCCTGGAAAATAACAATATTTATCATAAAAAGGATATGAGAATGCAAAGTCAAATCCTATTAAGTTTCTTTGCAAATTTATTTCTTTATAAACCCATTCTATTAAGGTTGATCTTGTCCAATATTTAGCATCCAACGGTTTTACTATTTGTGGTACTTTATTACCTCTAGAACATTCGGCAACACTAATTCCTTTTTGAAAATTATTTTTGTCACCAGACCAATCTATTCCTATAAATTTATCAAAATACATCTTTTACTCAAAAAAAAACCGTTCACATTATTTGAACGGTTTTAAAATTCGTTTAGTACTAAAATTATCCAGCAACAGCTTCTTTTGGTTCATCTTCTGTTGCATTATTGGTTTGTACTGGTCCACTATCTTTACCTCTAGCATCTTCATCCCTATCAACTAATTCAAGAACTGCCATTGCCGCGGCGTCACCATATCTATAACCCGCTTTTAAAACTCTGGAATATCCTCCTTGTCTATCTGCATATCTTGTTGCAAGATCGCCAAACAATTTTGATACCATATTATTATCTCTTAACTGTGAAAACGCTTGTCTTCGAGCGTGCAAGCTACCATTTTTACCCAAAGTAATTAATTTATCTATTATAGGTTTCATGGTTTTAGCTTTAGGTAATGTTGTTATAATTTGCTCGTGCTTTATTATAGCCTGTGCCATATTTTTAAAAAGAGCTTTCCTGTGTGAAGAAGTTCTATTTAATTTTTTCCCTTTAATCCTATGTTTCATTGCTAAACTCCTAAATTTTTTATTCGGACTAGAATGGTTCTTCTATTTTTTTTAATAATTCTTCAATATTTTCCGGTGGCCAATTTTCGACATCCATTCCTAATTCTAAGCCCATAACTTTTAATACTTCTCTTATCTCGTTTAAACTTTTCCTACCAAAATTTGGTGTACGCAACATTTCTGGCTCTGATCTTTGAACTAAGTCTCCGATGTAAACAATGTTGTCATTTTTTAAGCAATTAGCTGATCTTACAGATAATTCTAATTCATCAACTTTTCTAAGAAGATTTTTATTGAATGGAAGATCTTCTAATACTTCTGTAACTTCTTCTTCTTCTGGCTCTTCAAAATTTATGAAATTATTTAATTGATCTTGCATGATTCTAGCAGAGAATGCAACTGCATCCTCTGGAGTAACTGAACCGTCAGTCGTAACAACTAATGACAATTTATCATAGTCTGTTTGTTGCCCAACACGTGCATTATCTACATTGTATGAAACTTGAACAACTGGGCTGTATATTGCATCAACTGGAATAACTCCAATTGGAAGATCTTCTTTTCTGTTAATTGTAGATGATACATATCCTTTACCATTTTCTACGGTGAATTCAACAGAAAGTTTTGCTCCGTTGTCTAAGGTACAAATTTCATGGTCTTTATTCATAATTTCAACTTCAGAAGGACATTCTATCATACCAGCAGTAACTGTGGCAGGACCATTTACATTAAGTTGAACCTTTTTAACCCCATCATATTCCATCCTAACTTTAATACCTTTAACATTCAAAATAATGTCGGTAAGGTCTTCTCTTACTCCTGGTATGGAAGAAAACTCATGTAATACTCCTTGAACCTGAATTGAAGTTATAGCAGAACCCTGAATTGATGAAAGAAGTATCCTTCTAAGAGCATTTCCAATTGTAACACCATATCCTCTTTCAAGAGGCTCAGCAATTATTGTTGAAGTGTTTTCAGACTTACTCTCATCTTTAACCTCTAACTTTGACGGTTTAATTATTTCTTTCCAATTCTTTTCAATCATGATTACTCTCTGTAAATAATAATTTAGTTATAGATTTTTTATTTGTTTATCTAGACTCTTCTTCTTTTTTTTGGCCTACACCCATTATGAGGAATTGGCGTTACATCTCTAATGGAATTAACTTGAAAACCAATCGTTTGTAATGCTCTTAAGGCTGACTCTCTTCCTGAGCCAGGTCCTTGAACTTGAATGTCAACTGTTTTTACACCATGCTCCGATGCTTTTTTTCCTGCATCTTCTGCTGCAAGCTGTGCTGCATATGGAGTTGATTTTCTAGAACCTTTAAAACCCATTGTACCTGATGATGACCACGATATAGCATTTCCTTGTATATCAGTAATAGTTATAACAGTATTATTAAAAGATGAATTAACATGTGCTACTGCGTTAGTTACATTCTTTTTTTCTTTGCGACGAATCCTAGTTTGAGTAGGTAGTTTAGCCATTGTTAAGTTCCCTTATAAATGTTATTTCTTCTTTCCTGCTATTGCTTTGGCAGGACCTTTTCTTGTTCTTGCATTTGTATGTGTCCTTTGGCCTCTTACAGGTAAATTTTTTCTATGTCTTAGACCTCTTAAGCAACCCAAATCTAAATACCTTTTAATGTCCATTGAAGTTTTTCTTCTTAAATCACCCTCAACTATATAGTCTGTGTCAATTAAATCTCTAATTTTAGTAAGTTCATCTTCAGATAAATTATTAATTCTTTTATTTTCAGCGATTCCAATTTTTTTACATATATTTTTCGAACTAGTTAATCCAATACCATGAACATATGTAAGAGCTACAAGAACTCTTTTATTAGTTGGTATATTAACACCTGCAATACGTGCCACTAAACTCTCCTCTTTTTAATTAAGGTCTATTTGATACCAAATAAACCGCGGATTATAATGTTAAAAGATTTACAGTCAACTTTATAATCAGGTTAATATTTTATGAATATCTTTCGATACA
>CABZWX010000031.1 GCA_902529515.1 uncultured SAR116 cluster alpha proteobacterium
AGGCTACTATCAATCTCATAAATGAAGCTATTGATAATCCCAATAATGATAACGATAATATCCTTAAAACTAAATCAATGTTTCAAGTTGCAAGAATTGTTGGAAAAATTTTAAGAAATATATCTAATGAATACTCTTCTGATGGTCAAGCAGGTGAAAATCCATATTCCTCTACTTTAATTTTAGGTGGTCAAATTGTAGGTCAAGAACATAGGTTATTTTTAATATATCCTGAGGGTAACTTTATAGAAGCATCTGAAGATCAATCTTTTTTTCAAATTGGAGAAACAAAATATGGCAAACCAATTATAGTTAGAGCACTAGAAAAAGACTCAAACTTCGGTGATGCAATAAAACTACTTTTAGTATCATTTGATAGTACTATGAAGGCTAATGTTTCAGTAGGCATGCCAATAGATGTCTGTACCTTAAAAAAAGATGATCTTGAATTGAATAATCAAATAAGGTTTGAAAAAAATGATCCTTATTTTGAAAAAATATCAAATAGTTGGGGAGAGGCTCTAAAAAAAAGTATAAAAGAGTTACCACCATTTGATTTCCAATAATTTAGATATTGATCCTATTTTTCTATTTCTTACTTGAACTCGCCATAGTCCATTTCTTTTCCTAAATGACGCCATTTTACATCCTCCGTGTGACGGAGGTGAGACGGTGGTAATATAAATTTTGTTAAGTCTTTGATATACCTACGTAGATTTGTACGTGAGCAGAGAACTGAAAATCCTCGTGTCGTTAGTTCGAATCTGCCCCCGGGCACCACGTTTAATATTTAAATTTTTAAATTAAATTAATTGCTTTTTAATATAAATATAATGGTTCATTTTTAATTAAACATTAAACAGTTTGTCTTGGAGATCAATTAATGGATCATTCCAGAAGACCTGACGTTTAAGTTTTTCAAAATCTGTTTCAAATACTATTGCCATTGCTGAGCAGTATATTGAACGTGCATCTGTTGTAGAATTAAGATCCTGACCTTCAAACAAGTTTTTACGATTTAGTCCTGGCCAATCAGAATATACTTGAGCCTTTTTCACTAATCCACCCATCATCAATACAGCGGTACCATAACCATGTTCAGTACCATTACCACCATTTTGTTCAATCTTCCTGCCAAACTCTGTTAAAGTAACAATCAATGTATCTTCATATGTCGGACCTAGATATTTTTGTAAAGTTCCAAAAATTTTATCTAAATTATACAATTTATCAGCATGCTCACCATTTGATCCCCCTTGTGCTGCATGAGTATCGAACCCGTTTATATCAAAAACTGCAACTCGTGGACCATTCGCTTTAGATAAAGCCTTTGCAGCCGTTCCAGCAAGTTTATGGGCTTTCCTAGATCCTTTTCCAGAAAGCATTGAATATGGACGCATAATAACTCTTTGAATTGTTGATCTTAGGTTGCTATCCTCAGGGTAGGTTGAAGCTACTCGTTTCATAATATCAGGTGAAGGTGTTGATAATTTTGTTGGAAAATAGTTATCTAAATTTGCTTTACTTCTGAGAATTAATGGCATAGGCAAAGCTATTGCCAAACCCTCTAAATTAGCTGTTTCCATTCCGCGGCCAAGCCAACCTGTATATTCAGCAAAAGGCTTATGACCACCACTTTCCATTAAATCTTGTCCTTCAAAATGTGAACGCATCGTATAAGGTATATTTGTAGCATGTACAATTGCTGCTTTACCTTGTTTCCAGGCATTATGAAAATTTTTTAAAGAGGGATGTAATGCAAAATCAGATGTAAGCGGCAAAGTTTTTTTAACTAGAATGTCAGGACGAAATTTTTCAAGTTTAGGATCAATGGGTGGTACAGCTGACAATCCATCCATCCCACCACGGAGAGAAATAACAACAAGATTACGCTTTTTTTTCTTTTCAGCTAATGCTGAAAATAATGGGGAACCTAGAAGAGTTACTGTTATTGAACCTGTTAGAAAAGTACGTCTATTTATCATGTTTTTAACATCCTATAACTCGGGAAAATTAATTGCATCTTAGTTGAAGATGATTTAACTCCATTAATAAGGGCCTTTATTTCTTCTGGATCGTCAAAATTTTTTTCTATCATTTCTCCAAAATTTTTGAGGGCAAATCTGCGCTGAGCTATTTCTTTGGGAGCAGACATTCTTCTAATGAGTAATTCAGGCGATATCCAGTCTGACTCCAAATCAGAAAAACCATTTGGTTGTATAGGCCTATAGGGTTCATATCCAATTTCTTTCATAAAAAAACGAGGTCTTCGTTGATGATTGTTAGGTTTAATTTTGAAGTTATATTTCATTTCGTCTGCTTGTAGCGGCCAACTGCCACCTACCATGTTAACCATTTGTAACATCCATATTTCTGGATTTTGAAATTTAGCTTGACTGTCAGCATGATCATAAACAACCTGTAACAAAGCCTTATGAATGGTTGGTAGATTGCCATCAGATTTTTCCCATGCAGAAATAATTGGTTCTATCATATCTTCTGTTGGTTTGTCAGTAAGGAAATGTCGACACAGCTTGAAAGCAATAAAGCGTCTTGTCTCAGGATGATTTGATAAATCTTTCAATACATCAATTAATTTGTTTTTTGGTGAAAGGCCTCGTTGTTTGTATTTCTTTCCTAATACTTTATGATTTCCAGGTTCATGCTTTTTATAGTTAAATCTTACAGGGTTACATTCTTTTCTTTTTTTTGTGTGTTCATGTTCCCACCCTGCCATAACATAAGAAAGTTGTATCACATCTTCTTGACTATATCCTGCTGAAGGAGAAACTGTATGTAACTCTAGTAACTCACGAGCATGATTTTCATTTACTGTAGCGAGTTTTCCTCTTTTTCTTCGATTTTTTCCCCACTCAGAATGTGGTCCTATAGACTCTGAATTATCAAGATTATGAATCATTGACCAACCTAGAGTTGCTTCTTTTAAAAGTGTTTCAAATGAGCCACACATGTTAGTTCTGATAGTTTCACGATGATAAGGACCAGTTGTAAATTGTGGCATTGCATCTTTATCAATAATTGCAAAATGATTGCACCAGAAAAACCATAGTCTTTCAAAAACTGGAGATTTACTTTTTACTGCGGTATTTTGTCGAATACAAATTTCTAGATTTTCAAAGTATTGCTGTCCAACCTTATAACGAAGTTTATTTTTAGCTTCTTTGTAAGCTTGACGATTTTCTCTATACTTTTTTCTTAATATTTCTCGATCTGTATATACCCACTCAGCATAGTGGTTAAGCATTTCTTCACCACTACGTATCTGTGTATCCCAAATCAAGGGTGGCACTTTGTCAACTTGATTTTGTGCCCAAGAAACAGGATTCTTTGGAACCACTTCATCTGGACCAATACCAAAACCAACTTTTCGAAAGAAATTTTTTTTCATGTAATTCTAAATTATGCAAATTTTAAACCAATATTATTTATTAATTTTATTCTATTTTCAATAAATTTTGCTTACAAATTTTATTTCTATAGACTACCATTTTAGCTAAATTAGATAGAAAAAACTTTTATTTGTTTAGTACGTGGTTCGGGGGGCTTAGTTATGAACATAAACATAAATAATAAAAAGAAAGTTTTAATGGTTCAAGGTCTTCATGAAGAGGGTCAAAAGCTGTTGTTACAAAGAGATGATATTGAACCCATTACAATTATGTCAGCAAACGAAGATGAAATTCTTGAAGCTGCAAAAGAAGTTCATGGTATCACAGTAAGAACTGCTAATATTTCTAGAAAAATAATTGAAAACTCAAAAAATCTAAAAGTGGTCTCAAGACACGGTGTAGGTTATGATTCTATTGATGTTGAAGCTTTAGATGATTGTGGTATACCCTTAGCCATTGCTGCTCATTCAAATATGATTTCCGTAGCTGAACATGCAATGTTTATGTTATTGGCATTATCAAAAAACGTTTTTTACTATGATAAATTTGCCCGTAAAGCTGATTGGTCAACCCGTTGGGATATAAGGGCGTGGGATCTTGCAGAAAAGAATTTGTTAGTAATTGGTTTTGGTAGAATAGGTTCTAGATTAGTTAAAAGGGCTCTTGCATTTGATATGAAAGTATTTGTTTATGATCCATATGTTGATGCATCAGAAATAAAAAATTCAGGAGCTAATCAAGTAAATAAATTCCTTGATATTTTACCTCAAATGGATGCTGTTTCATTACATTGTCCTAAAAATGAAGAAACTACTAATATGTTTTCAGAAAATGAGTTTAAAATTATGAAAGAAAGTGCCTTTTTGATTAATTGTGCAAGAGGTGGAATTGTTAATGAAGTAGCATTATTAGATGCTCTAAAATCAAACAAAATCAGAGCTGCTGGTTTAGATGTTTACGATGACGAACCATCAACATCTTCAAACCCACTTTTTAGTTTAGATAATATTCTACTTTCCCCTCATATTGCAGGAGTTACTCAAGAGGCAACCATAAGGATGTCTAAACAAGCTGTTCAAAACGTACTTGATGTATTTGATGACAAAGTAGATCCTGAAGTTATTATAAATAAAAATGTTTTATAGGAGAAAAAAATGAAACAACAAACTTTAAGAGATTGTTGGGCTAATGAAAAAGGTGCCATAAATGCTTGGTGCTCAATACCAAGCGCTGTAACTGCAGAAATGATGTCTATGAATGATTTTGATTCTATTACAATTGATATGCAACATGGGCTTGTTGATTATCAAGCTGCGTTAAATATGTTACAAGTTATCTCAGGCTCAGGTAAAACTCCTATGGTAAGGGTCCCATGGAACGAGCAGGGTATTATAATGAAATCATTAGATGCAGGTGCCTTAGGTATTATATGTCCAATGATAAATACTCCCGAAGATGCAATTGATTTTGTAGGTGCTACTATGTATGCTCCAGAAGGTCACCGAAGTTCTGGGCCGACAAGAGCCCTAATGGTTCATGGTGCAAACTATCATGATGAGGCAAATGATAAAATTATTTCGTTAGCTATGATAGAAACAGTTGAAGCTCTTGAAAATGTTGAAAAAATAGCCGCCACTGAAGGATTGACAGGAATTTATATTGGCCCCTCAGATCTAAGTATTTCAATGGGTTTTAAACCTGGTTTAGATAGAGTTGAGCCTGAAATGATTAGTGCTATAAACAAAATTTATGATGCTTGTAAAAACAACAATATTAAAGTTGGTATACACTGTCTTTCTCCTGCTTATTTAAAAGAAAAACTCTCTAATGGTTATGATTTAGCTACACTGGCTAGTGATGTTAGAATTTATGCGGAAGGTTTGAGTAACAAAATTAAAGAAGCAAGATCATAAAATTCAAACATTTGAAAGGATAAGAATGAAAGCAGTTACTGTAGTTGAATCTGGAGTTCAAATAATTGATGTAGATACCCCATCACCCAAGGACACTGAGGTTCTCGTAAAGGTACATGCATGTGGATTGAATAGAGCTGATTTAGTTGTAGCTGATGGCGGAGCACATGGTGCGGCTGGAGGTCCTGGTACAATTGTTGGGATGGAGTTTTCAGGAGAAATTATTAAATGTGGAAAAAATGTAAAAAATCTCTCAATTGGTGATAGGGTTATGTGTTCAGGAGCTTCAGTTTGGGCTGAATATGCAATTGCAGATTATGGAAGAGTAATAAAGATACCTAGCAATAATATGGATTTTGCTACAGCTAGTACATTACCGATAGCTCTAGCAACGATGCACAATGCTATTGTTACAATTGGTAATTTAAGTAAAGGACAAACAATTTTAATACAAGGAGCAAGTTCAGGCGTTGGTCTTATGGGACTCCAAATAGCAAAACATTTAGGGGCTAAACTAGTTATAGGAACATCTACAAAGCCTGAAAAATTTGATAAATTAAAATCTATTGGTGCTGACCTAGTAGTAAATTCAAAAGATAAAAACTGGGTTGATCAGGTATTACAAGCAACTAATAACGAAGGTGTAGATTTAATTATAGATCAACTTTCTGGTTATACAATCAACGAAAATATGAGAGCATCTAAAGTAAAAGGAACAATAGTAAACGTAGGAAGGTTAGCTGGAGGTAATACAGAATTCAATTGTGATCTTCATGCTTTAAGAAGAATAAATTATCGAGGTGTCACTTTTAGAACTAGATCAATAAACGAGATTAGGTATGTATACTCAAAAATGTGGAATGATTTAGGTAATTTGGTTTTTAAAGGGAAATTATCTCTACCAATAGAAAAGATCTTTGAATTTAATGATGTTGCAGATGCTTTGTCATGTATGAGAGAGAATCAACATTTTGGAAAATTGATTTTAAAAGTTTAAAGATTTTATGACTTTTGATCCAATTACGATTTTTGCAATTTTAGCTGCTTTTGCTTTAGCAGGAACACTTAAAGGTGCGACTGGTGCGGGAGCGCCTATAATAACAATTCCTGTGATAGCTACATTTTATGATGTTCGATTAGCAGTAGTAATAATGGTTTTACCTAATTTATTAACTAATATTAGCCAGATTTATCAATTTAGAAAAACAATTCTTCCTCTTTTCTTTACAATTTCATTTGCGTTAGGCGGTGGTATTGGCGCCTTTGTTGGAACAATTTTATTAATTAATTTACCTATTAAAATACTTACTCTTTCAGTTGCGTTAATTGTAATAATATATATAGCGCTCAAGTTAATTGTTCCTAAGTGGAAATTAACCTATCAAAGAGCTACTAAATTAGTTTTTATAATGGGTGCTGGAGGTGGAGTATTGCAGGGTAGTGCTGGCCTTTCAGCTCCAGTATCTATAACTTTTTTAAATTCTATGAAATTAGAGCGAAACCAGTTTATACCAACTATTTCAGTTTATTTTGGTGTTATGTCTATTTTTCAATTTCCTACTTTGTATTATCATGATTTTTTTAATTTTGAGATCACTGTACTTAGTGTTGTGTCCACAATTGTTTTGATTTGTTTTATGCCACTTGGTTCTTGGTTTGCTAAAAATATGTCGAGAGATATCTTTGACAAAATTATTCTATTTTTACTAGCATTTATTGCTTTAAGGATAATTTATCTAAATTTTTAAAATTTTTAATTGTATTTGT
>CABZWX010000032.1 GCA_902529515.1 uncultured SAR116 cluster alpha proteobacterium
AATCTATTTTCAAAAAATTCACAAAATGACAAAAGTGGCTATGGTACACTTTCTCTTTTTGGTTTAGCCGAGTCTAATTATCAAAATGGAAAATTAGATCAAATGATAATAAACTATAAAAATATTTATGATAATGAAAGTTTAGATATTTTCTATAGAAATTTATCCAGAATTTTAAGCGTGTTAAAAGATAATAAAAGTTCATTTGACCAACAAAAATTATTACTTGAACCAATATTAAACAGCCCAAGCAAACTGCAAATCCTTGCCGCGGAATTAGAAGTTCTGTTATTCATTAAATTCGACAAAATTAAAGAAGCTCAAAAAGCGCTAAATGAATTATTAAAAAGGTCTGATTTAACCTTTGAACAAAAGAATAGATTAGAATTTATTAAAAAAATTTATAAATCCAATGCTAAATAAATTAATTCTTTTTTTTACTTTAATATTTATTTTTGGTTGCTCAAAAGATGAGAGTATAGATCTGCCAAATTATATAAATATCTTTCAACCGAAAAATGAAATTTCGTATGTAAACAAAGAAGATAGGGAAAATTCTAAATTAGAAAATTTAAGTAATTTACTAGAGATCCTAAATTCTAAGTCTTATAATTCAATTAATTCAAATATTAATTTTCCTCTCAAAAAAAAGTGGCAAATTGATACTGATCAAAATATTGATGACAAAAATCCATACTTGCCAGATCTTTTATATTTTGCGTCTTATATATATTTGTTAAATACAAATGGATATTTATTTAAAATTAATTCCAATGACGGCAAACTAGTATGGAAAAAACAAATTTTTAATGATTTAGAAGATACAATTGTTGGAACTCCAGCTATCGCTGGAATAAAAAATAAAAATAATACTGTTACATTATACGCTCATAATGGTTCTCGGGAACTTTTAGCTATCAATGGTGTTGATGGAACTGTCATATGGCAAAAGAAAAATGAACTTCCATTTAGGGGAGGTATCACGTCTTACAAAAATTATCTTTTTGTTGGTGATTTTGATGGTAATTTTTTTTCAATTAATAACAGAAATGGTAAACTTCTATGGAATGTTTTTTTAGGCAGTGAATATAATTCTGTTTATACAACTGCAAGGCCATTAGCGGTTAAAAATAAAGTAATTGTTCCTGGTACAGGTGGAACTTTTTTTGTTATTGCAATTAATACTGGTGAAGTTTTATGGAGCGAAAATATATCTTCAAATGAACAATTACCAATGCTTTTCAATTCTGGTGATATAGTTGCTAATCCTATTTACTATAAAGGAAAATTATTTTTAGTTTCCCAATCGGGTTTTACTGCAGCTTTTAATTTAAAAACTGCTAAAAAACTATGGGATATACCCATTGGTGGATTTGAAACTCCTACAATTTCAGGAAAAACTATTTTTATAATGGGAAATTTAGGACTACTAGCAGCTGTTGATACAGATACTGGAAAACTTAGATGGCAAAAGCAATATCCATCTTATATCAATGAAAAATCTTTTTTTTCAGAAAAAGAAATCATTGTCTACAAAGGACCATCTTTAGTGGATTCAAAACTTTTAATAACAAATCAAAAAGGCATAATTAGTATTGTTAATGCTAATAATGGATCTGAAATTGATACTTTGAATCTTGATGAGTTGTCTGTTCCCCCTATTCCAGTTGATGGAAATCTTTTATTTCTTACTGCAAAGGGAAGTTTATTAGCTTTTTAGCAAAGTCTAAAAACTTTAAGGTTACAAAATGTTAAAGGTTGTATTAGTAGGAAGACCTAATGTTGGCAAATCTACTTTGTTTAATCGATTAGTTCGTTCACAAAAAGCAATAGTAAATAATCAACCTGGAGTTACTAGAGATAGGAAGTACGGACAGGGGAAATTAGCTGATTTAGAGTTTATGTTAATTGACACTGCTGGGATTGATGATACCTCAGAAGGAAGAACAGAGATTAATATTAAAGAGCAGAGTCAATTGGCAATTGATGATGCTGATGTCATATTTTTCGTCATTGATGGAAGAGAAGGTGTATTACCAATTGAGAGATCTTTAGCAATAAATTTAAAAAAGAAAAACAAACCTATAATTGTATTAATAAACAAAAGTGAAGGTTCCAAGGGTTTAATTGGTTTAAGTGAATCTACTTCTTTAGGTTTAGATATTGTTATCCCAATCTCAGCGGAACATGGAGAGGGATTGCCAGACTTATATGATGTTTTAAAATCCAACTTTCATAATCAAAATATAAACATAAAAAAAGATGAAATTTTTTTAAATTTAGAAAACGCTCCAATAAGAGTTAGTATTATAGGAAGACCTAATACAGGCAAATCAACATTAGTAAATAATATAATTGGTGAAAATCGTTTAGTGACTGGACCCGAAGCTGGAATAACAAGAGATTCTATAGAAATTGAATGGAATTATAAAAAACAAACTTTTTGTCTAATTGACACTGCTGGTCTTAGAAGAAAATCAAAGATTACCAAAATTTTAGAAAAACATATGGTTAGTGATACACTTAAGTCTATTAAATTTAGCGATATTTGTGTTTTATTAATAGATGCTTCTAAAAATATAGACAAACAAGATTTAACTATTGCTCGTATGATCATTGGAGAAGGTAGAGGTATTGTCATTGGAGCAAACAAATGGGATAAAGTAACAGACCAAAATTCAATAAAAAATGAAATTATAAACCAGTTAGGCATTTCTCTTTCACAGATAAAAAAAATACCGATAGTAATTTTGTCGGGTCTTCATAATAAAGGTATTGAAAAGTTATTTGATAAAATTATTTATGTAAAGCAAAAGCTAAGTAATAGAATTACAACTGGAAAATTAAATAGATGGTTGTCGACTATTTTAGAAAATAATCCACCACCACTTTATAAAGGAAAACAAAATAATATTAGATACATAACTCAAGTTAATGTTAAGCCCCCAACATTTACTTTATTTATGTCTAGTCCTGATAACTTACCAAATAGTTATAGACGTTTTTTATTGGGATCTATTGTGAAAACCTTTGATTTACAGGGTATTCCTATAAGAATAATGTTTAGAAAAGGAAATAATCCTTATGTAAAAAAGTAAATAATTTAAGTTGAATTTGAAGTATCATTTAGTACTTCAACCTTTTTTTCGATATTATTTCCAATATTTTCAGTTTCAACTTTCTCTGTGCTTTGAACCTGGCTTTCAAAAGCTTCATCCTTAATTCTTAGATCTTGTTCTTTATCAATTTTATCTTTTTCTAATTTTACTCTTTTGTTGATAGTTTTAATAATTTCAGCATCATCTCTTTCAATAGTCTTAAAAAAAGAACCAAGGATTGACTTTCTTTTCATAACACCAACTATCTTTATTTCTTTAGTTATTCTCTCAAGAGCATTATCAATTTTTTTTACAGCAAAACCTGATATTCTTTGGTCTATATATTCTTTTTCCATAGCAGCTCTAATTCTCAAACCAGTATTTGTTTTAATTTTCATTAGTCTTGTGCAAGCAGAATTAGTCCTTCTAATAACTTCATCTCCTAATTCTTCTAATTGCATTCTTGAGGGTTTTGGTACCCTTATGTAGATAAATTGCGATCCTTCTTCATTTTTAGCAGGAAAACCATTGTTCTTTATAAATTCTAATACTTGTTCAATTTGTTCTTTATTATAAATCATTAGCTCAATTTTCATAGGATCGTCAGGTGATTCTACGTTACCTAATTCTGAAAGTCTTCTTGGTCTCCCTTTGATCGTCAACTTAAGACCTCTAAAAACTGCTATGTTAGCATCCTCTGGCTTTATCTCCATCAAAGATACAATAAATTCTTCAAGTGCATTCTCCATATTTGCTATTGCTTCTGGAGAATAACCTTCATCAAGATTAGGTGTAATATAATTTACTTCGTTCATACTTAATCCTTCAAGAATTTTATTAAAGTTAAAGCTAGTACTTTATTTCAATTTCAATTCTTCTATTCTTCTCTCTTCCTTGTTTTGTATCGTTTTGCTCGATTGGTCTAGTTTCTCCAAAACTAATAGCTCTAAGTTTATCAGAAGGAATTGTATTAGCTTTAGCTAATTCCTGAACAACACTTGAAGCCCTAGCTGCTGCAAGATCCCAGTTATCTCGATATTGACCACCAAAAATCAAAGGTACGTCATCAGTATGTCCAGATACATTTACTTGGCCAGCTCCTTTTGCACTTACTTTTGCAATTTTTTGCATAATTTCTCTGGCTTTTTTGGTAAGTTTTGCTGAACCAGAACTAAATGCACCTGCGGATCCAACTGTTACAACAACCTTATCTTTTTCTCTTTGAACTTCAGCTAAACCTTGACCTATTTCTTGCCTAAGAGCTACTCTTAGTTGATCTTCACTAAATTCTGCCTTTTTAGTTTTTTCTTGAATTTCTTTTTTGTTATCAGAACTTTGTTTTTCAAGGTTGTTAACTTGGTCTTTTAAAACTCTATTTTCCATTGTTGCTGAGGCCATTTTTTGAATATTTTGATTTATCCCGCCAATAAGCACATCAGTTTTAGTGGCACCTGTATTTTCGCGAGCCTTTTCAACAGCATCAACAGTGTCTTTTATTAATTTTGAAATTTCTTTTGAATTTTTTTCGTCTGTGTTTACGCTAACTAGAACTTTATCATTTACTGTTTCAACTTTTACGTCTTTAGAAGATACATTGTTTTTTATCTCTTCACTTAAATCTTTAGCATCTAAAGATTCTTTAGAATTGCTTTTGGCGCTATCACCTTCATCAATTTCAGATTTAAGGTCTAAATTTTTTTGTTCTGCATCTGTTGTTTGTTGAGTGAGATTTTTAGTTACTGATGGTGCTGGAGAGGGGCTGAAATTAAGAGATAGCACAGTTGTACCTTTAGGTTGTTCTACTACTGGAACTATTCTTTGGATTCCAAAGGCATTCTTTAAACTACCGCTAATCTGTTTAAATTTAGGCACATTGAATTCAGCAAAAGATAAGATTAATACAAAGAATGCCATCAATAAGGTAGCCATGTCTGCAAATGTAGCCATCCAAGCAGGAGCACCTTTGACGCATTTAGGACATTCTTCTTCTTCTTCTTCTTCTTCTCGTCCTTCTACCTGCGCTTCAGCCATAATAATCTCCTAATTATAAAAATTAACTAAGCAGCTTCTTCTAATTGAGCTTGAATCTTTGGAGGCATAAGAGCTACCAATTGATCAGTTATATTTCTCGGACTCTCACCTCGGGAAATATATTTTAATCCCATTACAACCATCTCCCTATAAAGTAATTCGTGAGCTGAATAACCTTCAAGCTTAGTAACGATAGGCATGAAAATACAGTTGGCAATCATCGCACCATATAAAGTTGTTAACAAAGCAACCGCCATTGCTGGACCAATTGCTTTTGGATCAGCCATATTTCCTAACATAGCAACTAATCCAATTAATGTTCCAATCATTCCCATTGCAGGTGCTAAATCCACCCAAGCTTGGAAAACGCCTGTCATGTCCTCGTGTCTGGCTTTCATTGCCTTAACTTCTTTATTCAATTGGTCTGTCAATTTTGTTTCATCAGCACCATCCACAAGCATTTGAAGTCCTTTTTCAAAAAATTTATCTGGTACTTCCTGACCTTCTAATGCCATCATTCCATCTTTTCTAGCAATGCCTGCAAGTTCTGTTATACGTGTCACAAGTTCATCATGTTTTTTGGCGCCTGGCATAAAAACTTTAGCAAGTGCTCCAAATGAGGCTAGAAACATAGGTAAAGTTGATCGGTACATTACGGCAAAGAATGTTCCTCCAATAACAATTAACATAGAGGGCGTGTCAATGAATGGTCCTAGTCCGCCAGAGGATATCATTGCTCCAGCTATCATTCCAAGTGTGCCTATAAGTCCAATTAAAGATGCTATATCCATTTTCTTGCCTTTTTTTATTAAATAATAATGCTATTAGGCATAAATTCTGCAAGAATGAGACCAAAGTGTAAAGTAATCTTAAAAAAATACTTTTTGGAGTTTTTTATGTTATATCTAAAATTATCATTCTCTAAAATCTATACTACTATTATAATATTATTTTTATTATTCAATTTCAATAATGTCTGGGCTAATAATTTTATCTCTAGAGGGTATTACGTAATTGATTTAAGTCAAAAACTTGAATGGATGACTTGTACAGTGGGAATGGTATGGGACAAAGACAAGTGTGTTGGCAATCCAATAAAAGTGAAATTAGATCAAATAGATTCCGTAATAAGTCAAGCAAATGAACAATTAGAGGGTGGTTGGCGTCTGCCAAATAGAAAAGAGTTGGAACGTATAGTTTGTAAAGACTGTCAAAAAGTCAAAATAAATTCGAAAATATTTCCTAATACTCCACCTGAGTCATTTTGGACTAACGAAAAAAACCCATGGCAATCTCAATTCATGTGGACTGTAAACTTTTTTACAGGCCATACCTTTGGAAGATTTCCAGGATTTATTCCTAATTATGTAAGATTAGTTAGAGATAGATAATATATTAATATTTTTTTTTCTCAAAAATATACATTATTAACTTTAACAAAAAAATTATTACGCCCACAAGAACTACAAATGTTGCAGCATTTGTAGGGGTAACAAAATCTAAATAATGTAATTTGTCACTCTGTATAAGAGCCAAAAGTACTACAAATACAACTGCTAATAAAAAAAATCTAATAACATAACAGTTTCTGCATTCATAAGGTTTCTTTGTTTCTCTAGAA
>CABZWX010000033.1 GCA_902529515.1 uncultured SAR116 cluster alpha proteobacterium
AAAAATGAAGTACCAAACTAGGGGGTAATGATACTTCACTAAATAGGAGGGAAATGTATAGTGTACTGATCTTTTTTTATTAAGCTAAGTATCTAAGTGATATCGAATAAAAAAACTAAATATGATTAAAATATCGACAATAATATAAGAATTTTATTATTTTTTTTATAAAGAGTTAATAATAATACATATTTTAATTATTTTTTTGCATCTGGTTAATTATGTTTGTTACACCTATACCAACGGCTTCGTAGGCATCATATATTTCATCTGCTCCTGAATTTTCTAATATTTTTGTATTTTCATTTGATCTTGTTGGTACTATTATTTTTCCTATAAAGCCATATCTTCTAGCTTGTAAAGTAGACCAATTTTGTGCATGAAATTCTGGTAATGCGAGTACAATAACTTTTAATTTTCCAAATCTTAATTTAGACCAAAATCCTGGATCTTCAGCATCAGCAAATGCTACCCTGTTTCCTTCTGATAATTTATTTAAAGCTATTTCTGTATCAGCATCAACGCCTACAACTTTTATACCTTTCTCAGTTAATTTATTAAAAATTGAACTCCCAATTCTACCCATACCGACAATCATGATCTCAGCTTCTCCAAAAGTATGTGGTTGCTCATCAGGATGATGTTTTTCTCTTTCAAATTTTATTAAAAAATTTTCAAGATATACAAAAATTTCATGAACATATTTATTCAATACGGAACCAATAATAAAGCTAATACATACTGACAATACTAGAATAGCTAAAATATTTTGGTCTATTATATTTAAATCATACCAATATGTAGCAACTATGAGACTAAATTCTGAATAAGTTATTAATGAGATTGAAATTAAGAACGAGGAATACGCTCTCAAATTAAAGAAGATTAGTAGAAAAAACAAAGTTAAAAACTTAATTACTAGCAATAAAATTAAGATGAATGAATTTAAAATTATTTCCTGATTAAGATTTAATTTCATTCCAAGAGACACAAAAAATGCTACTAGTAAAATCTCCCTTAAACTCCATATTTTTTCTCCTAATTTATCAGCAAATTTAATGTTAGATAGCATCATTCCCATTATTAGGGCGCCTAATTCTCCCGACAAACCAAGTTTTTCAAACAAATATCCTCCTAAAAAGAGACCAATTATTACAGAAGTAAGCAATTGTAATTCTTCATTTGATTGTAATTTTTCTAAAACGATTTTAACTATGGGAATGCATAAAGGAGTAAATAAAAGAAGAAGTGTATAAAATGATAAATTTGTTTCATTTGTATAAAGTAATAAAAAAAGAGCTAAAATATCTTGAAAAATTAAAATTAAGATTGAGTTTCTTCCATGAAAAGAATTAATTTCTTTTCGATCCTCAAGAGATTTTGAGGCTATTACTGTGCTTGAAAAAGTTAAAATAATACAAAGCAAAATTTTTGCTTCAAAATCTATGTTTATATTTAATAAAATAAAATAAATTAATGTTATTAATAAAGAATGGAGAAAAAAAACATTTAAAAAGCTTAAACTTAAAAATGAAGAAGGCTTTACTTTTAAGCCTATAGAAAAAAGTAATAATTCAACACCAATTTTTGAGGGGATTGATAAAATTTCATTATTATCAGAAAAATTTATGTATGAGAAGAAATATCCAGACGTTATAAAACCAATTAAAATTGGCAGTGATAAAGCCTTGAAAATATAACCAAAAAATAAAGCTCCGCTCAACCAAATTAAGATCATATCCATACACTAAATATAAAATTAAATGATAAAAAAGTGTAAAAATAATAACCTGTGTGACTTTTTTTTTAATTTGATATTTTGTTTGATTAAAAAATAATCAATTAACAATGAAATTTATGGTACGTTTGTTTCTAAATTAGATTTCATTAAATTTTTTATTGTAAGGACACGATTAGCTTGAGGCTTTATAATTTAAATCTAGACCTTAGTTAGTTGACTGATAAATTATTCATTTTTTTAAGATAAGACTAACTTTCAACTTCGAGAATTTTGATCATAAAATCATATAGACCAGGACCCTTTTGATCCACAGCATCCCTGATCGTGAGATGGATGTTATTTGTATTATTTCCATCCAACATTATCATTTTCTGTCCATCTGTAAAATTAGCTTTAGACAGTTTTAAGGGAATATTTTCTATAATCAACCTCAAGCGCTCGATATTGGCTCTTAGCCATTTCTTCTCAAGATCTTCTTCCCCTGCTGGGAATATATATCGTCGGTCAACCAATTGTTTTATGTGAAGAACACGCTCAGCAATTTCTTGAAGTTTTGAATAGCCTCCAATTACACTCACTGCATCTCTTATGTCACGATTAAAGCCACTGCCGTCAGCACGTATCTTTGGGTTTGGAGGCATGGCATAAAATGGTAGTTGAGGGGGGATGTCTGGCGAGTTACATTCATTAGCGACGCTGAGTATATGCTCAATTGCCTTAAATGATCCTGAATCCTTAAGCAGTGAGGCAGAAATATTCTGACGTAACGTTGGCTTTAGCAAACCAACTTCAACTAATTTTTCTTCGGCAATTGGGATGCCATCAGGGCGATCGACCGCCTTCGTATACTTTTCTGAAGTCTTCAGATTAAGTTGCTTTAAGGCTTTTGTTATTAGCTTTTTGCTAGTGCTAGATGGAACTTTTCCATGACGTCCCACAAGATAATCAGCAATGCCAGGATAAAGAGAATGGTATTTGTCACGGCCTTCTAACTGATTCCAGAGTGATAGTGCAGCTTGGCCAGTAGTATTTGCTGCATAAGGGGTAACTTGGGTTGGTTGGCCAAGATCTTCTAGAATTTCTGCTTGCATTTTATATATTGCAATCTGGATTTGGTCCCAATCAGCATGATGACCATTCACTCCAGTAAGTCGTCCAAGATTCTCAACCAGTCCAGGTATTGATTTAAGTGTTGCAGACGCTCCACCGGGTGTGCGTGCGTAGTACATTGCTTCTACAAGTTCAGAATTATAACGTGACTCGTAATTACGATATTGAAAACGCAACCCATAAAGAGAAGACATACTAGCTTTTATAGCATCGTTATTTAATTGTGGGGATTTTGTTGCAACTCTCTCATCAGGATAATTCTTAATGAGGTTTAACATCTTGTTCATGCTTGGTTGCGCTGTTGATCCTGAAAGAGCTGGATGTTGTACATCCATTGTAATGTCCTTATTTAACTCCACAGCTGCCAAAACCGCAGCCATGTAGCAGACAGGGGCCTCTCCATAAGTGGAATGTGCATGAATGTGTACTTCATGGTCAGGAAAACGCTTATATAATGCTGATACAAGTTCATATACAAAATAGGCGCTTAATCTACCACTAGCAGATTTCAAATAAAATCCTTTATGGCCAAGTTCTACAAGTTCTTCAGCAAAAGCAAGACATCTAGCAACAGTTATGTTTGGATTATCTTCAATACAAATTGTTCCCTGTGCTATAATATCATAACCTGCATCTTGGGCTTCTGCGACAGCTTGAGCAACACCGGAAAGACATGCTGCATCATTAAGGCCATGAAAATTCTGCAGTATATTCATTCCCATACTAGCATACTCAAAGACTAGCGCTCTTATTACATCATATGGTTGAGGCTCATAACCAAGAAGAAAATCTCCACGTATAAGAGCAGATTGCCTCACCCCAAGACTTTTAAAATGTAAAAGCAGTTTTTCAACTTCTGCCCATTCATTACGGCCTTTCTTGGCAAAAATATCAAAAAATGTACCCCCACCTGTTTGAATCGCTTCAGTACCAATCAGATGTGCAGTAGGATAAGAATCTATGATTTCCTGTGCAGACGGGTTAGTTCCAAATAAAGACTGAATAGAATCGCGTAAAACGTCTTGGAATTTTATTTTTGACATAGCAAATTTCTCAATATTAGTAGCAGTGTCAGTTTACTAAAGTACAAAATAGAAGTATGAATACGACCATTTTTAAGTTCTGTTTTTAACTTTTGAGAATTGAAACTTTAAACTAAAATCTAGTCTTCATAAATATTATAGTTAGGTAAAGGTGTACTTAAAACAACAACAAGCCTAATTATCTGACAAATTCATAAATCTGTTAATAAAGTGAGCAATATTTTAGTAAATTGTCTAAAATCAGCGATTAAATCTAGAAAGCTTTTCCAGGTTTATTTTATGATGGTTTGACGGAGTTGGTTTGTTATTATTTTGTTTGAATTAACTTAATTGCATTAGCAGTTTCAACTACAGTCTTTTTAAAAGGCATTGGTCTCCATTTGAAAGTTTTAATTGTACTTGAATTATCTGCAGTAATTTTTATTCCTAATAATGCTAGCATACCTTTTGCTTCACGATCAAATAAAGATAAAAATTTGAATAAAAAATTTGGTGCTTTTTTAGTACTTGGGCCTTTGTAACCTTCATTTAAAAGTAATTGTGCAACTTCAGCAAAACTCACAGGATTTGTTCCAGATGCTATAAATCTCTTTCCAGCAACTTTTGAATTTGTTAGAGCTTGTACATGTAATTTTGCTACATCTCTAACATCTACCATAGGAAAAGCAGCATCTGGTACCATAGGTATTTTACCATTTAGAACTTTAGAAAGTATAGTTAATGATTCGCAAGAGATGTTATCCCCAAGAGGGGGGCCAAACACTCCTCCTGGAGCAATTACAACTAATTCCATTTTAGATATTTTTTTATTTTCATTTATAAAATCCCAAGCTGATCTTTCTGCAATAGTTTTGCTTCTTATATACGTATTTAGATTAGGATAATTTAGATCAGTCCAATCTTTGGGGCCAAACTGACCACGACGAATACTTGACATCATTGAGACAATTGAACTTGTTAAAACTACTCTTTTTATTCCTGCTTTTTGTGAAGCTTCCAACACACGTCTTGTTCCTTCAACAGCAGGTGATATCATATCATTTTCATTCTTGGGATTTGCAATTCTAAATGGTGATGCAACATGCATAACATATTCGCAATCTTGAATTGCTTTATCCCAACCATTGTTAGAAGTCAGCTCTAATATTTCGAATGTAAGATTTTTTAAATTTATATCATTTTTTTTGAATGTATTAATAACTTCTTCTCTTTTAGCAGAATTACGTACAGTACCTATTACTTTATAACCTTTTTCTAGTAATTCCTTAGCGCAATAAAGTCCTATGAAACCAGATATTCCCGTAACTAAAACTGTTTTTGACATAGATAAATTTCTCAAATTAATTAAACTAAAATTTTCCTGCTACAATTAATTGTTTCTTCTAATTATATTATGCAATTCTATTACTTCAGGTTCACCTGGGTCCAATCCCATCTCTGATAGAACAGGACCTATTTTTGCACCAAATGACTCAAAATGTTCTTTAGAGTCAAAAAGCAAAGAAACTTTCATTTGATCACCTGATCCAAAACATAATTCTAATTCAAGTCCAGGGTCAGGATGTATACCTTCTTTATAGAGTCTTTCCAAAATTGTATCGTACTGTTCTGCTGTCATGGATGGAGGTGAAAAGCGTACCAAAATACTCATAAGAATTCCTTTCAAAAATTATAAATTATTTAGACACATTTATTGTTTTGAATGCTAATTATTTTATTAAAAAATTATATATTTATGACGTTTTGCAATTAATTAAGTCATAATTGACTGAATGAAAGATTGAAATTTACTTAACCATTTGAAACTGAACTTTCTCAGGACCAAAGTGCACTCATCCAATATGAACAAATCAAGTAATAAAAGAATCTATTGAAAATTTAATGTTATCTAAAAAATACAGATAAAAACCTGACGACCGGTTGGCACGATGGTTGGTATTAAGAATAAAAATTACAATGAAAAACCCAAAAACCGAAGTCTTTAAGGGTGATCTAAGTTATTGATTTTATTGATATAGTTGGTTGCGAAGGTAGGATTTGAACCTACGACCTTAAGGTTATGAGCCTGACGAGCTGTTCACCGATCAAACAAGGGTTACTGCACCCTTTTCCTAATCAACAATAACCGATAATCAGGGGGTAGTCTGCCCATTGACCGTAGTCCATGGAGCATGGATTGGTGTTGGTAGTTACGTTGGTAAGATTACTGTTAGGTAATCTGTTTGAAATTAAAGATAAACGTTTCTAAATAAAATGTTTAATATTTAAAAAAAACATCCATTATCTTATTCCTTTAATATTTTTTTAATATGTTTATTCTTTAAATTTTTTTATTACAGTATATGTCTCACCTTATTGAGTGATAAATCATACCTCCAGGACTAATAACTTTTCCATAATCGTGAAGTATATTACCAAAGTCTTCAAAATAATCATTTTTCATAGCATTCTCTATGTGACGTTGAACACTTTCTAATGAAGTAAATCTCTCATTTATTGTGAAAACTATATTTCCAGTTTCGCCCTTTGAGGGATCAGTTGGATCAACAAATTCAGCTGCTTTAGTGAAATAAGAATTTAAAAGGTGCTCCTGACCATTGTTATTTTCTGAATAAAACTCTTCCATCCAGGATGCGTGTTTTTTAAAAATACTTTCAACTTTTTCTGCACTCTCTTTCGGAACCACATATCCTAAATTAATACATCTTATTTCTTCTGACATTTAAACTACTCCTATTTATTATAAGTAAATGTTATTCTTCTAGATTTAAAATAATAGCTATTTATTATATATTTAATAACACC
>CABZWX010000034.1 GCA_902529515.1 uncultured SAR116 cluster alpha proteobacterium
TAGAAATTTTGTTTTTTATCATTTATTTTTCTCTATTTTAAGTTTTGATATAAGAGGAAATTTTAAAGTTACAGCAGTTCCTTTTGAGCCCTTTAATGGTTTGATTAATATTATTCCATTATGGTCATCTATAATTTTTTTTGTTATTGCCAATCCTAAGCCTGAATTGCCAACTTTTGTGGTATAATAAGGTTCAAGTATTTTTGATATAATTGACTTGTCAATACCAGTACCATTATCACTTATTGTAATAGAAGCAAAATCGTCTTCAATTCCAAAAAAAATTGATATAATTCCTTTTGGTATTTTATTTAATGTAATATTTTCGTATGAATTTTTAATTAAATTACTACATGCTTGTCTTATTTGTTTTTCATCAGCCATTATAAAAGATTTTTCAATAATTTTGTCAATCTCAATGGTTACGTCATTAAATGATGAAATTAAGGGTTTAATATAATCTGTTACAACCTTATTAATATTAACTACTTTTAATTTTGGAGAAGGCATTCTTGCGAAAGATGAAAATTCATTTACTAAGTGATGTATATCATCAACTTGACGGGTAATCATATTTAAAGATTGTTCAAAAACTTTTTTATCTATTTTTTTGCCACTATTTAGCTTGTTTTTTAAGCGTTCGGCACTTAACCTTATTGGTGTAAGAGGATTTTTTATTTCATGTGCTATTCTTCTTGCTATATCAGACCATGCACCCATTTTTTGAGCAGCAATTAAACTAGTAACATCATCAAAAGTTAAGACATAACCTAAAATTATACTATCTGATTTTTGTATAACTAATCTTGTGATTAAATTTAAAACTTTATCATTTCTAATTATTTGTATCCTATCTTCTACGACACCCAGACCTGATTTTAAAAGATTTTCAATTAAGTTTTTAAATTCAGGAACGACTTCTAAAATTGACTTACCATAATGTTTATTTATTGAAATATTTAACAACTCTGTTGCTGTAACATTTGGAAGGTTAATTTTTAAATCTTTATCTAATCCAATTACACCAGAATATACTCCTGAAAGAACAGACTCAGAAAACTTTCTTCTTTTGTCTAGTTGATCATTTGCATGCTCCAAATCAACTCTATTTGATTTTAAATCTGATATCATTAAGTTGAATGCTTGAACTAACCTCTTAATTTCATTTACATTTATTTTAGAAAGTACATTATTGGGAATTTTATAATCTAAATTACCACCACCCACTTCTTCAGCACCTTTAATAAGAGAACTAATGGGCTCAAGTAATCTATTTGCAATATTAAGCCCAATTATCAATGAAGTAAATAATAAGATAACTGTAATCAAAATAAAAATTACTATAAAAGAAATTTTTATATCAAATTGTTTTAACTCAATTGATTGATAATCTGAAGCTGCAATTGATGTGCTTTCTATTGCATTTAAAACTTTTTGATCAACAAACCTTGTAATCAGCAAATAAGCATCGATAAATTGAGATAACTTAATAAATGCACGAATTTTATTAGAATCAACTTCTTTGACAATAAAAATTTTGTCATCATTTGCTACGGAATAATATTTTTGTGGTATTTCTGTATAAGTATATTCAAAAACAAATTCAGAGAATGCTAAAACGTTACCTATAGAATCAATAATAACATAAAAGATCCCAAAGAAGTTGTGATTGACGAAATTTCTGGACAATTTATTGCCATATTAGGATGTGTGCAATCGGATAAATCAATTTATATTTTTTTGTCGTTGTTATTATCATTTGTATTATTCAGATTTTTTGATATCACTAAAATTGGTCCAATAAAAAAATTTGAAAATTTGCCAAATGGTATTGGCATTATGGCAGATGATATAGTTGCAGGATTATTCGCATTAGTAACTCAAGCAGCAATTTTAACAAGTTTAAATCAAAATATGTATATAAAAACATTATGGAATTAAAAATGTGGGGAAAAATCAATCAAGAATCTGAAAAGCTATATTTTAATTGTGTTAAAAAAAAATTAACAATAACAACAGCTGAAAGTTGCACAGGTGGAATGATATCATCTGCAATTGTTCATATTAACGGCTCAAGTCAAATATTTAAATCTTCGATAATTGTTTATTCTAACGATATGAAAAGTAAATTACTTAATATCCCAAAAGATTTAATTACAAAAAATGGAGCAGTTAGTGAAATAGTAGCATTTTATATGGCTAAAAACTCATTAAAAATATTAAAAACACACTTATCAATTGCAGTTACCGGAATTGCCGGCCCTACTGGAGGAAGTGTTGATAAACCAGTTGGACTTGTTTGGATTGGAATTGGGACAAAAGAAAAAATTATTACAAACAAATATCAATTTAATGGAGATAGACTTGAAATTAGACAAAAAACAACACATGAGTCTCTTAAATTAGCGAATAATGTTATTTTAGAAATCTGATTTTCAATTATATAATTCATTAGCTCTATTCTCAAAAGCTTTTACCATTCTTTTTACAGCTTCATTAAATAAAGTTTCCATCAAAGTTTGTAAAAAAATAGATTTAAATTTAAAATCAACCATAAACTCTATCTCACAGCCATCTGGATTTTCTTTAAATAACCAGTAGTTTTGAAGATATTCAAAAGGACCATCTTTATAATTAACAATTATTTTTTTATTTTTCTTATCAAGAGTAATTATTGAAGAATAAATTTCTTTATAAATTTTAAAACCTATTATTAAATCAGCTTCAAAAGATTTTAAAGAAGTATTTTTAACTCTTGCACCTAAACACCATGGCAAAAATTCTGGATACTTTTTAACATCTGCTACTAGATTATATAAATTACTTGGAGTATGTTTAATAATTCTCCGCTCTTCATGCTTCATTTAAAATTACTTTTCTAATTATTTAATTGATTTATTCTAATTTTTTTTAATTTTTCAAAATCTTCGCTTGCATGAAAACTACTTCTTGTAAACGGAGATGATGAAACTAATAAAAAGCCTTTAGATAAAGCAACTTTTTTATATTTATCAAACTCATCAGGATGTACAAATTTCTCTACTTTATGGTGCTTAATGGTTGGCTGTAGATATTGGCCAATAGTTAAGAAATCAATATCTGCAGATCTCATATCATCCATAACCTGATAAATTTCATTTTGACTTTCACCCAAACCAACCATGATACCAGATTTTGTGAAAATATTTGGATCAACTTCTTTAACTTTAGCTAATAAACTTAATGAATGAAAATATCTAGCTCCAGGACGAACAGACGGGTATAATCTTGGGACAGTTTCAAGATTATGATTAAAAACATCTGGTTTTGCATTTATAACCTTTTCCAAAGCTCCATTTTTTTTTAAAAAATCAGGTGTTAGAATTTCAATCGAAGTGTTTGGAGAATATTTTCTTATATCTGTTATGGTTGCAACAAAATGATCAGCACCACCGTCATACAAATCATCTCTATCAACAGAAGTTATAACAACATGGTTTAAGTTTAGCCTAGCAACTGATTTAGCAACCCTTATTGGTTCAGACAAATCAAGTTTGTTAGGTTTTCCAGTTGCAACATTGCAGAATGAACATGCTCTTGTACAAATATCACCCATAATCATCATTGTGGCATGTTTTTTGGACCAACAATTTCCAATGTTTGGACAACTAGCTTCTTCACAAACAGTTGTAATATTAAGATCATCTAATAAATCTTTTGTTTGATCAAAAATCTTACCCTGAGGAGCTTTGACTTTTAACCAAAAAGGTTTTTTTGGTGATATATTATCAGGTTTATTAATTTTTTCTGGATGTCTTATTTTTTTTAAATCATTCATAATAAATAATATTTATTTCCAATCTATTTAGTAATGAATTGCTTGATTGTAGGCATCCAAAACAGACTCATGAATACCTTCAGAAAGAGTTGGATGAGGAAAAATTGTGTGCATAAGCTCATATTCTGTAGTTTCTAATTTTTTTGCTATAGAGAATCCCTGTATTAATTCTGTAACCTCCGGGCCAACCATATGAGCTCCAATTAACTCGCCAGTATCCTTATTAAAAATAGTCTTAATTAAACCTTCCGAGTCTCCTAAAGCAATAGCTTTACCATTACCAATGAATGGGAATTTACCAATTTTAAGATTAAGATTTTTAGATCTCGCTTGTGTTTCAGTCATTCCTATTGAGGCAACTTGAGGTCTACTGTATGTACATCCTGGGATTGATGTTTTATCTATTGGTTTTAAATTTTGATGACCTGCAATTTTTTCTACACATAAAACACCTTCATGACTGGCTTTGTGTGCCAACCAAGGGCCATCAGTGATATCACCAATTGCGTATACTCCCTTCTCATCTGTTTCTAAAAACTCATTAGTTACAATATGACCTTTGTCAATTTTTACATTAAAATCTTCTAAGCCTAGCTTTTCAGTATTTGCAATTATTCCAATTGCTAAAATAAGTTTTTCTGAGTTTATTGTTTCTACCTTTTCATTAGTAATAATTTCAGCTGAAACTGAATTTTCTTTGGTTGTAACTGATTTTAATGCAGAACTAGTTTTAATCTTTATACCTCTTTTTTCAAAATTTAATTTTACAATTTTTGATATATCAGTGTCTTCGTTTGGTAAAATTGAAGGCAAAGCTTCTACAATAGTTATATCAACTCCTAAATCATTATAAAAAGAGGCAAATTCCATTCCAATGGCACCAGAGCCAACTATAATAAGTGATGAAGGTAATTTTGGAGGAGTCATTGCAGTTTTATAATCCCAAATATTTATTCCGTCAGATGAAACAAAAGGTAAATTTCTAGATCTAGCACCAGTAGCAAGGATAACATTCTTAGCTGTTTTTTCTATATTATTATCCTCTGTTTTTATTCTTATTTTTTTAACATTTGATGAATCTTTAACCAAACTGCCGAAACCTTCAAAAACTTTTACTTTATTTTTTTTCAAAAGATGACTAATGCCAGATGACAATTGCGATGCAACTTTTCTAGACCTTTTAGTTATATTATTTATATCCATTTTTATGCCAGATACTGTAAAACCAAATTCATCAACATTATCTAGCATATGTCTAATTTCACTAGCTCTTAATAAAGCTTTAGTAGGAATACATCCCCAATTTAAACAAATCCCACCTAAATGTTTATCTTCAACTAATGCAACTGACATACCTAGTTGAGATGCTCTAATTGCAGCTACATATCCACCAGGGCCTCCACCAATCACTATAAGATCATAATCAACATCTGTCATATCTGTTTCCTACAAAAGCATTAATGAGGGGTTTTCAATTAAATTTTTAAATTCTGATAAAAATTCTGCACCAACGGCGCCATCAACAACTCTATGATCACAAGATAAAGTTACAGTCATAATAGTTGCTACTGAAATTTCATTGTTAATTACTATTGGTCTTTTTTCTCCTGACCCAACAGCAAGTATGCAACCTTGTGGTGGGTTAATTACTGCTGAAAATTCTTTAATACCATACATTCCAAGATTAGAAATTGAAAAAGATCCACCAATATAATCATCAGGCTGTAATTTACCATCTTTAGCCTTGGAAGCTAAATTTTTCATATCATTTGAAATTTCTAATAAACCTTTTGACTGAACATTTTTAACAATAGGTGTAATTAATCCACCCTCAATAGCAACAGCAACAGAGATGTCAGTATTGTTAAAATATTTTGTATTCTCATTTTCCCAGCTGGCATTAGCCTTAGGTACTTTTAATAGTGCGACACTAGAAGCTTTAATAATCATATCATTTACAGAAATTTTATATTCATCATTAGATTTAGAATTTATTGCTTTTCTTACTTTTAAAAGTTCGTCTATGTTACAATCTAAAGATAGATAAAAATGAGGAGCTTCATTTTTAGATTTAACTAATCTTTCTGCAATAGTTTTTCTCATCGCACTATTTTTTACAATTTCAAAATTATTACTTTCTAGATTGTTTAGGCTTGGGTATTCAATTTTTTTGATATCAAAATTATCTACATCAATTTTAAGAATTCTACCATGAGGGCCTGAACCTTTAATTGAAGTTAATGGTATATCTCTTTGTTTAGCAATCCTTTTTGCTAAAGGAGAAACAAAAATTCTCTCTAGTTTATTAGATTTAAAATATGATTTTGTTGTATTCTCAGAAATAGATTTTGATATTTCGTCGTTTTTTTTGATATCGTTAATCTGCACAACGTTTTCTTTATTTTTTTGTTCTTCTTTGTGCACTTCTTTTTTTATTTCATTATTAGAATCTGTGGAGATTGTATTCTCAGAAAGATTTTCGCCTTCAGATAAAAGGATGGCTATAGGAGAATTAACTTTAA
>CABZWX010000035.1 GCA_902529515.1 uncultured SAR116 cluster alpha proteobacterium
AGCAAAAAAAATTTTAAAAAATAATTAATCTTCAACACTTTGAATTGTTTTATTAAATTGTTGCATTTTATAATAATTAGATTAAAAACAAACAAATGAGTAATCGATATATTCCCCGGTAGCTCAGCGGTAGAGCAGACGACTGTTAATCGTCTGGCCGGCGGTTCGAATCCGTCCCGGGGAGCCATGTCTTCCAATTAAAGTATTGATTTCATTATATTTTTTTATAGATAAATTCCTTAAGTTACCCTAAAAGGTACCCTTTTTTATTTTTAGAATTAATCGTGTATTAATTTAAATTTTATTTTGAAATACTTTAGTTTTTCTCAAAATTTTCTTTTCAAATCTAAAGGATATTCCTCAGCTAACTGATACATTTTCTTGTAATAAGGCATAAACTCTTCAGCTTGCAAATTAGCTGATATTATTAAATCTTTTTTCTGCTCAAAAATCTGAGATGCTTCAATAAGAATTTCTTCTTCATTTACCTTACTCAATTTTTGGTCTTTGAACACAACTTCTCCAGCAACCATAGTAAGATAAACAGAGTTTCCTAATTCACAATAAACTAGCTGCCTTAATAAGTTATTAAGCGGAATAAATGGCAACGAATGTAAATTAATCAATATTAAATCTGCAGGGGCACCAATTTCAAGAGTTCCTAATTTGGGCTCTTGCATCGCACGACCTCCATTTTTCGTAGCAGAAATAAGAATTTCTTTTGCTGTTGGCCAAGTAGAATAATCCGAGTTAGTTAAATTGTGTATTGAGCCAGCTGTTTTCATAACTGACCACATATTCACAGCATCGTCTGCTATAGCTTCATCTACTCCAAGACAAACATTTATGTTATTATCTAATATTTTGCGAAGCGGCATTATCCCACTTCCAAGTCTTAAATTGGAGTTTGGGTTATGTGCAATAGAGACTTTATTCTCGGAAATAATTTCTAAGTCTTTTTCGTCAACCCATATTGCATGAATTATATTGAGTCTGCTACTCATGATACCCAATTCATTTGTAAATTTTACTAAAGAATTCCCATTTAAACAAGTTTCACCAAATACCCGTTGTAGCCGCGTTTCTAACATATGAGCATAAAAAGGTAGATTGAATGTTTCGCTTAACTCATTGAGTTGCAAAAAATAATTAGCCGATACCCTTTGTGGCGCAGAGCACGAAACTGCAGCTTTAATCCTACCATCCTCACAATTATGCCAAGTATTTATAAGGTAGTCATAATATTCTAACAATCTTTTTGAATTCGTTTTAGATGGCTTTGAAAGCTTTGCTCTAATATCATTAGGAACGATTTCATTCAAAAACGGAAACTTCTTTAATTCATTTAATTCGGGTTGATCGATTGCAAGGCGCACTCGCATTCCACTATCTATGTAGGCTTGTGCAACAGCATCAATTATTGCTTCATCAGGCTCAGGTACAAAAAAACAATCATCCTGAACAGATGTTGTTCCGCTCTTTAGCATTTCTATACATCCTAACATAGTTCTTAAATAGGCTTCTCTTGGCGAAGGTCTTAAACATTCGAGTTCAGGTGACTCGTAAAGCATAAAAATTTCTAAAGGTAGTGATGGAAGACTACCTTTCATATGGTTTACGGAGGAATGAAAATGCCCATTTATAAGCCCTGGCATAAGTAAATTATTTTTTGCATCAATTATATTACATTCATTATTGACTTTAATATTAGAACCAATATTACTTATTTTTCCGTTTGAGATTAAGATATCACAAGGAGTAGACATCCCATGACAAGATTCGACATCTAAAAGTCTAACATTTTTAAAAAGGGTTTTGTTTTTCATGAAGAAGAGGAGTTTTTATAAAAAGGGCTTCGTAATTTCGTACCAACAATGTAATTACTATAAAACTCTTCAACAATTGGAAACACTTCCTTTCTTAAAAAATGCCTTTCAATCTCATCCTGGTCTCTAGGTTTTTCCATAGTTTTATGAATAGCCTCCAAAATTTCATCCTTATTAACATTAACAAATACACCGTCTTTATAGACAGTCTGACCATCAATAAAAACTTCTTTTACGTCTTTCGTTTTAGCACGATGAATAAGAGTATCAAGTGGAGGAATATCTTCGTCCTGAAACGGATATGTCGCTTTATGATAATCAATAACAACAGCATCCATCTTTCTTCCAGGATCAAGCCTTCCAATTTCTGTACCGAACGCCGTAGTACGTGCTCCATGTTCTGTAGCCATTCTTAATATTTCTGAAGGTGTTGGAACATCATCATGAATCATACCAGGAATTCGATGTGTTGTTAGAGCCATCCGCATTTCTTGTAACATGTCTCTATCGTCATTTATACCAGCCTCATCCATTCCCATCCCTACAATAATACCTCTCTTCTGTAATTCCATGAGTGGTAACATTCCAGATCTGAGCCTAAAGTTTGATGAACAATTATGACAAATACATGTTCCTGTATCAGCACATATTTCTATATCTTCTTCAGTCATCCAAACTCCATGACCGAGCGTCATATGTGGACCTAATACTTTCAAATCATTTAAATGTCTAACAGCTGTTGTTCCAGTCCGCTTAAAGGCATACTCTTTTTGATATGGAGTTTCTAAAAGATGCATATGCATAGGAACGCCTTCGTTAGACGCCTTCTCTTTCAGTGCGATAATTCCATCGTCAGTCATCCAATGGAGATTTGCAGGAGCGAGTTGTATCCTTGCCTTTAGATTTTTATTATTTGTACGAAGATGATCAAATAAATTTATAAAATCATCGAATTGTAACGTCTGCTGTGCAAAATGCTTACTCATTATTTTGCCTATTTTCGGAGGCAAACGATTACAAAATTCTTGATCCGCTTCGTATACAAACCTGTTTTGTTCTCGTACAGCGTAGGAATATGACACTCTCAAGCCAATATCGTCGTATGCCCTAAGAACACTAGAAGCAGAATTAACAACTTCGTCATAATTTCCAGTAGCCCAACCTTGAATATGTTGAACAGTTGTAACGCCAGACTCTATCATTTCGAAAGCTGAAAACATCGTATCAAGATAAGGATCAATTTTTCTCATGGCTAATCTGGCCGCAAACCAAAGTTCTAACGAATAATCTGGTGCACCTAGCTGGAGTGGAGTTAAGCCAATATGGTGATGACTGTTTACCAGACCTGGAATAATCATATGATTAGAATAATTTTTAATTTTTGCATCAGGATATTTAGATTTAATCTTATCTATTGAATTTACTTCTAGTATTTTATTATTTTTGAAAACTAATGCAGCATTTTCATGTATGTCTACATTGTTGGCATTATTAACACCAGAAACAATCCAACGCGCCGAGAGTATAGTAGTTGTCATGCTGTTTCCTGTTCTTTAAAAGCCTTTTCGACTTCTTCAGCTAAAAGTTCTTCGCAACGCCTCGCTAATTTTATCATCTTCGGTGACCTTAAGTCGCGCGGCCTAGCCTCATTGACAATTATTTCGTCCTTTATTTTTCCAGGACGAGAGGTGAAAACAATTACTCTATCTGCCAAAGCCAATGCTTCATCAATAGAATGAGTTACAAGTAGAATGGATGCTTGAGAGGCTTGCCAAATATCAAGTAGATGTGTCTGCATTCTTGATCGAGTTTGAATATCAAGTGCAGCGAATGGCTCATCCATTAATAAAACTTTTGGTTCCATAGCCAACGCTCTTGCAAGTGCTGCCCTTTGTCTCATACCACCTGATAGTTGGTGCGGTCTTTGATCACCGGTACCTTTTAAACCCACAAGTTTGAGAAGTTTCTCGGCTGCAGCTTCTTTTTTGCTAGCAGACAACCCTGATATTTTGAGTCCAAATGTTATGTTATCTTTAACTGTTAACCATGGATATAAAGAAGCTTCTTGAAATATTAATCCTCTTTCTGGTGAAGGTTTCACAATTTGGCGTCCATCGAATTCAGCGACACCTCTAGAAGCGTCTTCTAAACCTGCCAGAATATATAAAAGAGAACTTTTTCCACATCCTGAGGGTCCTAGTAAAACAACAAATTCTCCTAATGCAACATCAAGGTTTATATTTTTTAGCGCTACAACAGGATTTACACTATCAGGGTTCCAAGTTTTAGATATATTTTTAATTTTAAGTCCAAGTGTCATATCATAAAGCCCCAACGGTAGAGGGACCAACCCACCAAAGCACTTTTTTCTGTACATATCGAAGGGCTTGATCAAACAAAAAACCAGTTAATCCAATAAGAGTCATAGTGAAAAAAACTAAACTAGCGTTGAAAGTGTTACGAGCCATCATCGTTACTTGACCTAGACCAGATCCCACACCAACAGCTTCTGCAATTAGAACTACCATCCAAGCAGCAAATAAGTTCATTCGAAGAGTTACAAACAACTCGGGAAGAATTGTTGGAAGTATTACATATCTATAAATTTGTCTTTTGGAACATCCCATTATTTGTGCGAGTTGGATATAATTTTTTGGTACGTTATCTATTTGTGAGAGGGTAGCTAATGTCATTATAAAAAAAACTGCTACAAAAACTAAAAAAATAGCTGGAATATTTCCAATTCCAAAAATAAATACAGCCACGGGAATCCATGCTACCGGCGAAATTGGTGCTAACATTGTAACTAATGGCAATATTAAGCGTCCAAATATGTTAAAATAACGGATACCCAAACCTATAAGCAAAGATAAAATAAAACCCGACGCTAAACCAGCACTTACACGAAGTGAGGACCAGCCCATAACTCCTAAAACTGATAAAAAAGATCCACCCGTAGACAAAGCTCCTGCTCTTGTTCCGCCAGGGTCAAAAAATCGAAACTGGTCACTTAAATTACTAAGAAATATGTGTGGTGGAGGTAACAGAATTGGGTTAGCCCAACCCTGCCACCAAGCAAATTCCCACAAGCTTACAAAAATTGCTATTGATGTAAACGTCCATAACACAGTTGAAAAATAGTTTTTAATTTTACCATTTTTTAAATAATTTGCGATAGCAGAGGACGGTTTTACTAAATTTTGAAAGCTCATTATAACTCCCTTAAGCTGCTGTTTTCAAATCTAATTTACCATAAAGATCTCCATTCTCCGCAATTACTTCCTCAAGCAAATTCCAATTAATTGCTTTAGAAGGTAAAGTATTCTTTACATAACCCATTTTTTGCATTGATACAGATCTGTCATAAAAGAATTTTGTGTTATTACGTTGATCGATCATTACTGGTTGACTTGATTGTGCTAATTTTAAAGACTCCAAGGATGTTTTGTAATATTTCCCAACAGTTTCCTCTAGAGTAGACAAGGTGTCTTGCTCCGTCATTAATTGGGCGGTCATCATCGCTTTTATTACAGCCTTAACAGCTTCAGGTTTTTCCTCAAGTAATGGTGTTCTTGCAGCTAGTACACAATCTGAATAACCTTTTCCGTACAAATCTAAACCATCAGTTAATATGGTAGCTCCTGATCTTTCTTGAAGACATTGTAATGCATAAGGTTGAATGTGGCTTACTGCATCAATTGCTCCATTTATAAATGCTGCAGCCAATTCTGGAGAAGAATTGAAATATTTTATATTCGCATCAGCAAATGGAACGCCGGCAGCTGTCATATAATCATAAGGCATAACCTCAAGAGTATCTGCTTGGAATGTTCCAAGGCTTTTACCTTTTAAATCTTTAGCGTTTTTAATACCGTCTGATCCAATTAGAATACATCCTTCGACCCCTGCCCCAGCAACTAATTGAACAGGGGCTCCAGCATCTACTAAATTTATAAAATTTGAGTAAGGGATAACCGAAACATCTACCATTCCAGCTCCAAAAAGAGTTACAACATCCGTTGTAGTAGGGGTAACTACAAAATCAAGATCAACACCGTCTTTTTCCGCTAATTTTCGTTCTTTGGCAATAAAAATACCTAAATTACATAGACCACCACCATGGGTTGCCTTTATTCTAGTTAATCCAGCTGCTTTAGCTTCTATTGAAGACATAAGGCTAGCTGGAATTGCAAAAGTTGCGGCTGCAGCTGCTCCTGTTTTAAGTAAACCTCGTCTACTTATTTCTTGTATTTTTTTGTAAGTTGTTCCGTTACGTGTGCACATTATTGACCTCCTGTGCTATTACACGAGATCAAAATAAGTCAATATCAGCGAACCTATCACGAAATCGTGAATGTTAATGGCACGCCAACCTGTAAAGAAGGTAAATATGTATAAAGTTTGTGATCTATTCACCAACTTTGCGCTAACTTAAATATATTGGTGAAACAAAAGTACATAAACAAACAATTTTGTTTGTAAAAATTC
>CABZWX010000036.1 GCA_902529515.1 uncultured SAR116 cluster alpha proteobacterium
AACAACTTTTAAGGGATATCCTTTTTGTCTCAATTCGAATTTTACTGGAAACTCTTTTCCTGGACCAGATCTCATGTAAGTTAATGATTGTTTTAATGAGACCATTCTTGGTATTTCTAAACCGCTCCCATTAATTGACACTTTGGATTCTATTTGATTTGATAAAGCATTTTCTGAAGATATAATAAAAATGATTATTAATAAGATTGGAACATTCAAAATTATTTTAGAGTTAAAAATATAGATAATCATGACTTTTAATTTGAACATACGGGACATTGATGATTCTTTTTAAGCCTGACTTTGTCTAGATTTAAAGTTAATCCATCATATAAAAATAAATTTCCCGCTGTAGATTGATAATCTTTTAGTGCTATTTCTTTTATAGCTTCATTAACTTGCATACTTCCAATTAAACCTGTCACTGGACCAATTATTCCAGCATCTCTGCAATTTGAAATAGGAGCTTTTTCGTTAGTTCTTGGAAAAATACATTCATAACAAGGATAGATTTTGTTTAATCCACTTTTCCAAATAGCTAATTGTCCTTCCATTTGTACTGCGGAACCTGAAATCAAAATTTTTTTTAAGTTATGTGATAACGAATTTAGAATATATCTCGTCTCAGGATTGTCAGAACAATCAAAAATCAAATCAAAATTACTAACATCTATACTTTCATCAAAAATATTTTTTTTTGAAATTATTGAAATATTTGGATTTATTTTGAGACATTCTTGTACTAAATTTTCCGCCTTATTATTACCAATTTGATCATTCTTGTGAGCAATTTGTCTATTAAGGTTACTAATTTCAATTATATCCTCGTCGTAAATCTCAATATGCCCAAATCCTGCTGCGGAAGCATAAAGTGCTACCGGACAACCTAAACCACCAGCTCCAACAATCAAACATTTTGTATTAAGCAAATTTTCTTGCCCATCCTCTTCAAAATTAGGAATAATTACTTGCCTTGCATATCTGTTTAGATCGTCATTATTAAGCATTCACGCCTCGTTTTTTATAATTAATCAAAAGATCATTAATTTTATTAGCTAAATGGTAAGCTACAGATTTTTTGCTTTGTTTTTTCCATTCCTCATAATTATTTTCTTCAATAAGAGATACCTTATTATAATCTTCTCCAAAAACTTTATTGTTACTGACATCATTAGCAATAATTAAATCAATATTTTTAGACATTAATTTAGAATGAGCATTTTGATTAACATTAGTAGTTTCTGCTGAAAATCCGATCACAATTTTTGGTCTAACATTACTTTTTGAAATTGATTCTAAAATATCAGGATTTTTTTCGGTTTCAAAAAATAATTTTTCATTAGTTTTTTTTATTTTATTATTTGTTGCAATCTTGTTATTTGATGATGTTTTAGGGATTAATTTCCAATCTGCTACTGCTGCACTACAGATCAAAACATCAGCAGGGAGTTGTTGAATTACATTATCTAGCATTTCCTTCGCAGTTTTGACATGTATAATATTTTTACAATTTGGGAAAGGAATATTGACAGGACCACTTATCAGAGTTACATTCGCGCCTCTTCTTGTTAATTCAGAAGCAATCTCAAAACCTTGTTTGCCTGATGATTTATTGCTTACAAACCTTATTGGGTCAATTTCTTCTAGTGTTGGTCCAGCTGTAATTAAAATAGAAATATTTTTAAATTGATTTTTTAGAATTTGATCTTCTTTAAGGTCTGATAAAATAGATTCTAAAATTGACGTAGGTTCTGGAAATCTTCCTGCTCCATTTTCACCACATGCCATATCACCTGTATCTGGTTCTATAAAATTTATGCCCCTATCCAATAGTTTTCTGTAATTTTCGCGAGTTGCTAAGTTATTCCACATAACAGGATTCATTGATGGTGCAAAAATTATTTTAGAGAAAGAAGCAAGCAAAATTGTACTTGCTAAATCATCAGCCAATCCATTTGCAACCTTTGCCATTATGTTCGCAGTTGCAGGTGCTACTAAGATAAGATCTGGACTTCTAGCTAGATTTATATGGTTCATTTTTGCTTCGTCTTCGTTTGAAAATAAATCAATATAACATTTTTTTTCATTTAAACTTGTAACTAACAAAGGTGTGATAAATTTTTGAGCCGATTTAGTCATAACAACATCAAGCTCAATATCAGTTTTCTTAATTAATCTAATTATTTCAAGAGATTTATATGATGCTATTCCTCCACAAATAATTAACAACATTTTAAATTTAAAATTATTTATTTTTTTCGAAGGCAAAAAATTTTCAATGTTTACGTCTAAATGTGAGCTTAATTTTAAAATAGCTTCACGCTTGGAATTTGGTATTTTATTAAGTCTTTTCCAATTAGAAATTGCAGAGGGTTGAATTTTTAATTTTTCTGCGACAGCACCTGTTCCTCCAAGTAAAGAAATAAGTTGTGAAATATTATTCATGAGATAAAGTCTATAATTACATTAAAAATACTATAATAATAAAAATAAATGAAAAATAAATGAAATATTTCATTTTTTTGATAAAATTACATCAATTTTATTTATTATTTCAGGTATTTTAAGTAAAGCTATCTTATTCTTATGAAACCATTCTTCCAGCACCTTAAATGGATCGTGTGTATCATTAATCCATTTATCTATTAAGGGTCTTGACAATTCCCACATATTTACATTTGGATTTATCTGTCTAGTTGTGCCCTCAGCCATTAACATAGTTTTTTGTAATAGTGTAAATTGTGGTTGCACTTCAATATCAAATTTTTTAGATAAACTTAGGATTTGGTCTAGTAATTTAGCTAAAGAAACTTCACCAATTGGCTTGTTTAAGATAGGAGTAGAGATAGCTCTTATTGCTTGAGCAAGATGATCATGGGAAACCTCTTTGCCCAACATATTTGCTTCATCGTGTATTTCAACAACTTTCTTATAATTTTTATTTAATAGATAAGTAAGTAATAATGCTAAAAATCTTCTATCTTTATTTGATAGTCTGCCCATAATACCAAAATCAATAGGTACAAGTGCACCTTCTTTATCAATTAAAATATTTCCGGGATGCATATCTCCATGAAAAAAACCATCGCGGAAAACTTGAAGGAAAAATACCTCTGTGCCTATTTCTGTTATTTTTTTGATATTATGTTTAGATGCATTAAGTGTTTCTAAATCATCAATTCTAATCCCTTCGACAAATTCAAGAATAAGCATGTTTTTAGTTGTAAATTCCCAGTAAATTTTTGGAACTCTATAATTATGATGATTTTTAAAATTTTCAGCAAGTTCATCTGCTGCAGAAGCTTCTAATGTTAAATCAAGTTCATTTAAAGAGACTTCAGATAATACCTCTACATTTTTGGAAAGTTTGAGTCTTTTAATACTTGGAATACAAAATTCAAGGAATTTGGTGATCCAATAAAAAAAAGTAAAGTCTCTAAACAAATGTTTATGTATGTTTGGCTTTAATATTTTAATAGCTACTTTTTTTCCATTTTTAAGGACCCCACTGTGAACTTGAGCAACAGATGCGTTTGCAATTGGATTTTCATCAAAAGAAGCTAAACTTTCTTGAAGAAAATTTTCATTTTCTTCCTGAATCATTTTTCTAGCAATAGAACTTGAAAAAGGTTTTAATTTACCTTGTAATATTTTAAGTTCATTGCATGTTTTTTTCCCAAGTATATCAGGTCTTGTGGATAAAGCTTGGCCAAATTTTATATATCCTGGTCCCAAGTTGATTAAAACATTGGAAAGTTTTTTTCCGATCTCTTTTTGATCTTTATTTACAAAAATAAAATTTAAAGTTCTCAAAATTAATTCTATTTTTTTATTAAAAAATTTATTTTCAATTAGAGGGGTTAAAATGCCAGTTCTGGTTACTTTAATAAATATTAAAAGACTTTTAATTAAAAAGTATGGTATTTTCCATATTGGGTATTCTAACCTCTGTTGTATCAGCATTTAGATTTTCCAACCACTATGTAGAGCAACTATGCCGTTTGATAAGTTTCTGTATTTCACTCTAGAAAATCCAACTTCAGAAAACATTTGAGAGAGCTCACCTTGATTAGGAAATTTCCTTATAGACTCGACTAAATATGTGTAGGCTTCCTTATTACCAGTAACCTTATCACCTAAAAATGGCATGATTTTAAATGACCATAAATCGTAAAATTTTTTCAAAAGATCATTTTCCACATGGCTAAATTCTAGACATATAAACCTTCCACCAGGCTTTAGAATACGGTAAATTTCTTGTAAAGATTTATTTCTATCTGTAATATTTCTTAAACCAAAACTAATAGTTGCTCTTTCAAATGAATTATCTAAAGCTGGGATATCCTCTGCACTTGCAATAGTCCACTTTAAATTACGAACATTCCTATACTTTTGTTTACTTACTTGGATCATCTCTTCATTTACATCGAAAATATGAGCTGAGTTACCACCTGCATTTATAAATTTATTAGCTATATCGCCTGTCCCTCCAGCAATATCAGCTAAATTTTGATCACCTTGAGGAGCTAACCAATTGATTAAATCATTTTTCCAACTTCTATGAATACCTAAACTTGTTATATCATTCATAAGATCGTATTTGCGAGCAACTGAATCGAATACATTATTGACTAATTTTTGTTTGTCACTTTTTTTTACCGACTTGTAACCAAAGTCTACATTATTTTGATTTACTTCTACCATTATTAACCTAGACAATATATTAAATGTTAATTTTTATTAATAATATTAATATACTTTTTAAATTTATTTAAAGATATAATAAAAAGGACAAAAATGCCTGAATTACCAGAAGTTGAGACAGTATGTTTAGCCTTATCTAAAATTTTAAATAACTCTAGAGTGAGTAATATTAAAATATATAGAAAAGACTTAAGATGGACCATAAAAGATAACTTAGAATCAGATTTAAAAGAAAAAATTTTAAAGAAACCATTTAGAAGAGGGAAGTATATTTTAATTCCAACTTCTGAAGAAGATATATTATTGTTTCATTTAGGAATGAGTGGAACGATTAAGATTTTATCTAAAGAATATAATGTGTTTAAGCATGATCACGTTAAAATTAATATAGAGACTGAAGATAATAATATTTTTACAATTGTATATAATGATCCTAGAAGATTTGGGTATGTTGATTTTTTTCATATTAGTAAAATTAAAAATCACTTTTTACTTAAAAAATTAGGTGTAGAACCACTTGAAAAGGATTTCACTATACAATATTTACAAAAAAAAATGTTTAATAAATCAAAGTGTGTCAAAAATTTTTTAATGGATCAAAGTATTATTGCTGGTATAGGTAATATATACGCTAGTGAGATATTATATAAAGCCAACATTAGTCCTTTACGAACTGTGGATAAGCTTAATAAAGAGCATTTAAAATCCATAATAGATGCAACAAAATTTATTTTAAGAAAATCAATTAATTATGGTGGAACATCCATTAAAAATCACTTGCAACCAGATGGAAAACTTGGATATTTTACACAAAAACTTAAAGTCTATGGAAAGAACAAATCTAAATGCAATAAATGCAATAACGTTATAGTTTTAATTAATATTAATAATCGATCGACATATTATTGTAGTACCTGTCAAAGTTAGTTTTTCAATAAAATAAATATATATCTTTATTAACTTGACAATTTACAAAGAAAAATTTAATCCATATAAAAATTGAAAGGTTTAATTATGGCTTATCATGCATCGGCAAAAAAAAGAATTAGAAGAAACGCTAGAATGGAAATTGTAAATAAGATCAGAAAAAATAGGGTAAGATCTTTTATAAAAAAAGTTGAAATTGCTATAGACAAATCTGATAAAGCATTAGCTGAAGAAGCTCTCAAAATTGCTCAACCAGAAATGCATAGGTCAGTTTCAAAAGGTGTTTTTAAAAAAAATACAATGTCTAGAAAATTATCTAGGCTCTCTTCTAGAATAAAAAAAATAGCTTAAATCCAATTTGATGACGAATTTTAACTAAAGAGGCATTTGCCTCTTTTTTTTTGAATAACCAATTCAACGATTCGCTTAATTTAGAAAA
>CABZWX010000037.1 GCA_902529515.1 uncultured SAR116 cluster alpha proteobacterium
AAATCAGTTAAATTATTTGGTGAATTAATAATTAAGTTTATCCACCAAAATCATCAAGCATTATATCTTCCCTATCAACACCTAGATCAAGAAGCATGTTTATAACCGATTGGTTCATCATAGGCGGACCACACATATAATATTCACAATCTTCTGGTGCAGGATGATCCTTAAGATATTGTTCGTATAAAACGTTATGAATAAATCCGGTAAGGCCATTCCATTTATCTTCAGGCATTGCGTCAGAAAGAGCTACATGCCAACTGAAATTAGAATTCTCTTTTGCTAACTTATTAAAGTCATCTACATAAAACATTTCTTTTTTAGATCTTGCGCCATACCAAAAAGTGACCTTACGTCTAGTTTTAATTCTATTAAATTGATCAAAAAGATGACTTCTCATAGGTGCCATTCCTGCACCACCACCTATAAAAACCATTTCTTTATCGGTTTCTCTGGCAAAAAACTCACCAAATGGGCCAGAAATTACCACCTCATCACCAGGTCTTAGGTTGAAAATATATGAAGACATCTTTCCAGCAGGAATTCCTGTAGAACCAGGTGGGGGTGAGGCTATTCTAACATTAAGCATGACAATGCCTTTCTCATCTGGACAATTTGCCATAGAATAAGCTCTTTCAATTGGCTCATTACTTTCAGCGTTAAAATCCCATATTTTGAATCTATCCCAATCTTCGTGATATTCTTTTGCAACATCAAAATCTTTATAAGATAATGAATAACTAGGAGCCTCAATTTGTATATATCCTCCAGCTCTGAAGTTAACATCTTCACCTTCTGGAAGTTCTAATATTAATTCTTTAATAAAAGTAGCAACGTTATCATTGCTTCTAACTTTACATCTCCATTTCTTAACACCAAAAACTTCTTCAGGCACCTCAATTTCCATATCTTGCTTGACTGCAACTTGACATGATAAACGATCGCCACAAGATGCCTCTCTCTTATTAATATGGCTTTCTTCAGTAGGCAATATGGCTCCACCTCCTGAATGAACTTTTACTCGGCATTGAGCACATGTCCCTCCTCCTCCACAAGCTGAGGGAACAAAAAGCTTTTCTGCTGCAAGTGTCTGTAATAATTTACCGCCAGCAGGAACAGAAACAGTTTTCTCACCATTAATAGTAATGTTTACATCACCTGATGAAACTAACTTACTTCTAGCAAATATAATGATTGAAACTAAAGTAAGTACTATCATTGTAAATAGAGTTATACCGAGTACAAATGTATCCATTTCTTAATCCTTCAAAGTTTAACGCCAGAAAAACACATAAAAGCCATTGCCATAAGTCCAGCGGTTATAAAAGTAATCCCTAGTCCTTGCAAACCATCCGGGATATCACTATACTTGAGTTTTTCTCTTACACCAGCCATAGTAGCAATTGCCAAAGCCCAGCCAAATCCTGATGCTATCCCATAAGTTGTAGCTTCTGAAAAATTATAATCTCTTTCAACCATAAATAAGGAACCTCCTAAAATTGCACAATTCACGGTAATTAAGGGAAGAAATATACCTAGTGCATTATATAATGGTGGAAAATATTTATCTAATATCATTTCTAAAATTTGAACCAATGCAGCAATTACACCTATGTAAGAAATAAGTCCTAAAAAAGTTAGGTCAATATCTGGGAACCCTGCCCAGGCTAATGCACCTGGTTTTAATAAATATGAGAGTATAATATTATTAGCAGGAACGGTTATAGATTGAACTATCATTACTGAAATACCCAAGCCAATAGCTGTTGATATTTTTTTAGATACAGCAATAAAAGTACACATCCCTAAAAAAAAGGATAGAGCTAGATTTTCTACAAAAATTGCTTTTACAGCTAATGAAATCAAACCTTCCATTAATGTTCCTCTAGTGTTTGTATTTTATATTCACGGGCCTCCACTTGTGACTTTTTCCATGTTCTAACACCCCAGATGATAAATCCTATAATAAAAAAAGCTGAGGGAGGAAGAAGTAACAAACCATTTGGAACGTACCATCCACCATTACTCACAGGTTCAAAAATCATTATCCCAAATAATGAGCCAGACCCAAAAAGCTCACGAACTACTCCAACACTCATCAACAAAAGACTATATCCAAGACCATTTCCAACACCATCTACAAATGACTCAAATGGCTTGTTTTTCATTGCAAAAGCTTCTGCTCTTCCCATAACAATACAATTTGTAATAATTAAACCTACAAACACTGATAATGTTTTGGAAATCTCATAAGCATATGCTTTAATGATTTGGTCAACTAGAATTACTAAAGATGCAATTATAACCATCTGAACAATAATCCTGATTGAATTTGGTATATAATGCCTTAAAAATGAAATAAATAAAGACGAAAATCCACAAACCGCTATTACAGCTAATGACATAACAAATGCAACATTCAAAGAAGATGTTACTGCTAAAGCAGAGCAAATTCCTAAAACTTGAAGTGTTATAGGGTTGTTATCTACCAATGGATCAGTAAGTAATTGTTTTCTAGTCTGAGACATTAAGCTGCTCCATTTTGTAAATTAGTTAGAAACTTTTTAAAACCAGCCTCACCCATCCAAAATTTTACTAAATTATCAACACCATTTGAAGTAAGTGTAGCTCCAGCTAATGCGTCAATGTGATGATCTTTATACTTTTGAGTTTTGGCTACTGTAATCATCAGTTCACCATTGTCATTGTTGATTTTCTTTCCTTTCCATTGAGCTTTCCATTTTGGATTATCTACTTCAGCCCCTAAACCAGGTGTTTCAGCATGTTGGTAAAATTGAAGACCAAAAATATCATTACCATTTTTTTCTAAAGCTATAAAACCGTATAATGTTGACCACAAACCATATCCATGTATTGGAAGTATAACCTTGTCTAAAGATCCATCTTCTTTTTTAAGCAGATAAACAGTTGCAAAGTTTGTTCTCCTTCCTATTGAAGCTGGATCTTCCTTTAATGATATACTTAATTGCGGATCTTGTGCAGCCTTTTTATCATCAAAAGTTAGTGGATCAAAACGATTTGTAAATTTACCCTGATTTAAGTCAACAACTATTGGTTCAAAAGAAGAAAATGATTTTTCAACATCAATCCCTTCATAATAAAGTCCAGCGACTTGAAGAATGTTTTTTTGTTTATCAATTGCCTTGTTCACTTCCTGAACTTCTTTTAAATTTACAGCAGCAAAAGAAACAACCATAGAACAAACAAGACATAGAGTTATTGCAACAAATAAAGTTTTAGTCATACCGTCAACTGGCATATTTTTAAATTTAGTTAGAATGTTATTGAGTTTGGACATTAAATTTTGTCCTTCTCTTAATATTTGCCATAACAACAAAATGATCAATTAGTGGCGCAAATATATTTCCAAATAAGATTGCTAACATCATACCTTCAGGAAATGCAGGATTTAACACTCTTATCATTACAACCATAAAACCTATTAATGCGCCATATATATATCGTCCAAGGTTAGTATGACTACCAGACACAGGTTCAGTAACCATAAAAACTAACCCAAAAGCATAGCTTCCAATAACTAGATGCCAATACCAAGGCATACTAAACATTGGATTTGTATCTGAACCTACCCAATTAAGAAATGAAGAAAAAATGATCATTCCTAAAAGACATCCAACAACCATCCTATAGTTTGCAATTTTTGTTAAAAGAAGAAAAACCAAACCTATAGCACATGCAAGTGTAGACGTTTCACCAAGTGAGCCTTGAATTGTTCCAAAAAAAGCATCTGCCCACGTGATACCATAATTACTTAAACTTTCATATCCTTCTGCAGCAGCTATACCAAGAGAAGTAGCTCCTGAATATCCATCAACTGGTGTCCAGATTGAGTCGCCAGACATATAAGCAGGGTATGCAAAATATAAAAATGCACGGCCTGTGAGTGCCGGATTAAGGAAGTTCTTGCCAGTACCGCCAAAAACCTCTTTCCCAACTACAACACCAAAGGCAATTCCAAGCGCCACTTGCCATAAAGGAGTAGATGCAGGCAAAGTTAATGCAAACAACATAGAAGAAACTAAAAAACCTTCATTTACTTCATGACCTCTAATTGTAGCAAATGTTACTTCACAGATACCTCCAGCTATTAAAGTAGTTAAATAAATTGGTAAAAAATACAATAATCCATGAAAAATATTCGATACTAAACTCTCAGGACTAATTCCTAGGCCGATAAATTGAAGCAACGATATACGCCATCCTGATTGCGCTTCAATACCTAAGGTAGCCAAAGCACTATTTGTCTGTAAACCAGTATTGTAAAGTGCCCATAATACACATGGAATAGTAGAAATGACAACGTAGGTCATTACTCTTTTCATATCCACAAAGCTTCTAGCGTGAGGAGCAGCTTTTGTAACTGTGTTACTTGTAAAAAATATTGTCTCAACCATTTCAAAAATAGGATAATATTTTTCGTATTTACCACCTTTTTCAAAATGAGGTTCCATAGAATGGAAGTAATTTCTTAATGACATTAATTAACCTTCTTTTTCAATTTTTGTTAAACTGTCCCTTAGAGCAGTACCATATTCATATTTTGCAGGGCAAGCAAAAGTACACAATGCTATGTCCTCTTCATCAAGCTCAAGTGCACCTAATGATTGAGCAACGTCGGTATCCATAACCAACAAAGCTCTAAGAAGTTGAGTTGGCAAAAAATCCTGAGGCATTAAAGTTTCAAAAACACCGGTTGGAACCATTGCTCTTCTTCCTCCATTTAAATTTGAGGTAAGATTAAATAGTTTAAAAAAACTAAAAGCTGATAAAAGTACAGGCATAACTGAATATTTATTAGGTTGAGGTTTTATCCAACCAAAAAAATGTTTTTCTTTATCTTCTTTTATAATTGTAATCTGCCTAGAATATTTTCCTAAATAGGCCATGTCTCCAGTTGCATGAAATCCTGAAAGAATAGATCCTGAAATTATTCTACTATCATCTGCTTTGTTGTATTCTCCTTCTAGAATATCATCAAGGGAAGCGCCCATAACAGTTTTTACTAATCTGGGATTGCTAGATAAAGGACCTGAGATTGAAACTGTCCTATTAATATCAATATAGCCATTTAGAAATAATTTACCAATTGCAATAACATCTTGATAATTAATTGACCATACTGTCTTATTTGCATTTGGTGGGTCTAAAAAATGCATATGAGTGCCACTTAAACCAGCAGGATGTGGTCCAGCAAATTCATATGTATCAAAACCATTGACCCGAATTTCACTATTTTCTTTTTTACATATAAAAACATTACCATTAGTCAAGAGTGAGATACGTTTCACACC
>CABZWX010000038.1 GCA_902529515.1 uncultured SAR116 cluster alpha proteobacterium
AAAATAATTGAAGAGGTTTTAAAAGATCTTAAGAAAAATATGGAAACTTTAGCATATTCAATAGATCATGAACCTGTTATATCATCAATAAAATCTACTAGTTTTTCAAAATCCTTAACGGCAATATATATTTTACAATCAAGTTTAAACTTTGATGAAGGAAGTGAAATAGCTGAAAACCTTTATCGTATTTACGAGTTTGCTAAGGATGGAATTATGAAAGGTTTTACAAAAAGGGATTCCAAGCTTATTTATGACGCAATACCTCCAATTGATGAAATCTTGGATGGATGGAAACAAATTAAATAATATTACTATTGATTTAGCTACAAAAAAGTATATTTATCATATATATTAATACCGTGCTTTTGTATTTATAGGTGATAAAATGTCAAAATTTTGCCCTGAATGGATTTTTTCTACATTTGCTGCACAGACCAGCAAAGAATTTTTATCTTCAAATAATTCTATTGCTGCCATTTCAAGAAAATATTCAACTGCAATTTCTGAACGATTTAATGAAGTAAAGTTTGAAGAAATAATGGATTTAGCTGAAAAAATCCTACAATTTTTGTCTGAGATAAATGCTGGCGAAGATGCAGTAAATTACATAAATGACTTTATTCATTATAGAGTTAAATATGAATCAGGTGGAAGCGAAAGAAAACTATCTGGGATGTTTTCGTCTGCTTTTAATCCAACAAAAGTTAAAGACTATGGTTCAGACAAATGCTTTAAAATATTTAAAGCTACAGTCTTTAGTATAAGAAATGAGGCACTTCCTAAAGCAGAACCAGGGTGGTTAATCACAGATGTAGAAGATATTGACTGGATAGGTGAAGTTATCAATCAAGAAACTGAGTTATTTTAAACTTTTAATTATCTTAAATAATCGAATAAATTAAGTTGTGAAATTTTTACGAATGATTGCTGGCTTGCTTGCATAGATGTCAACATACTTTGTAAATTAGTAACTAAAGCTGCAAGATCTGCATCCTTTAAGTCACTTACATCTTTTTCGACCCCTAATCTTCTGTTAGCTAAAAGTTCTACTTGTCTTTCAAGAGAGTTAGTTCTAGCTCCAATTTCACCTCTATTATTTGCAATATGTACCTGAGTAGAAGCTACGTTATCTAATTGTTTTGATGGTAATTGATCATTATCATATAACTTTTGTACACCACCTATATTGTTTCCGATTCCATCTGTAGGTTGAACGTTAAAAAATGAAGAGGGATCTTTTTGAGCAGCATCAATACCATAAACTGAAAGATTCTTGATTTCCATTGGACCGTTAACTGAATCAGTTAATTTAATTGTTTTTCCATCATCCATAATCGTTGCAACAACCCCAGTGTTCCCAAGATTAATTTGTCTTACAAACTCTGCAGGATCTTCGCCTGTAATTTCAGCAGTAATTGTTGCTGTACCCAAATTTCCTGTTAATTCAAAAGTCCATGTGCCAGGGTTTTTATTCTCAAAAGTAAGCTCTGCTACCCCTGTGGATTTAACAGAATCAACTCCCCCAGAAGCCGTTCTTATTGAATAGCTAATGTCTTCTAACATTTGGAAAATTGAAACATTCTCACCTGATGGTCCCTTTACAGCTTGAAATAAAGTTCCACCATCGAGAGTTGTTTCCATCACTCTAGACTCAGAAATTGATAAAGATGCTATACCCCTATCTCCTTTGTAATTAATTTTGCCAGTTAGGTCTTTTACAAAAGGAATAGTATTTGTTTTGTAGCCACTGAATAAAAAACTTCCATTACTATCTTGTGCATTAGCTAAACTTAATATTTCTTCTTTCATTTGATCAACTTCAATAGCAATTGCTTCTCTATCTGATGCTCCTAACACGTCACTTGAAGCCTGAATGATCAATTCTTGAATTCTTATAAAAACATTTGATAAGTTTTCTAAATTTTTATCTATTAATGATAACCTATCATTGGCTGAATTAACATTTCTCTCGTATTGTTCAATTTGCTTTTTAACAACATTAAGACCCGATAACTCAACAGATCCAACCGGATCATCAGAGGCCCTTAAAATATTTTCACCAGTAGCAATTTTATTCTGAAGATCTTGAAGTTCTTCAGTGGTTGATGAAAATTGTTTTAATTGCTGTTGATTAAATAATTTTGAGCTAATTTGCATTTAAAAACCACTTTTATTATTAAACAACCTCTATAAGAGATTGAAACATTTCTTTAGCAGTTTGCAAAATTCGTGCCGAAGCTTGGTATGCTTGTTGAAACTCAAGTAAATGAGCAGCTTCTTCATCTAAATTAACACCAGCAAATTCACTTTGACTTGCCTCAGCAGCATCTAATGTGCTTGAGGCTGCATCTAGAGATAACTTACTTGCTTGAACATTTGATCCTACTTTAGCAACTGTAGTATTAAAAACTTCTTGAAAATTTCCTTTATTACCGCCTGATTTATCAGATCCTTGAAGACTTAAGATATTTACAATATTTCTGTTATCTCCAAAACCATCCTTATTACTAGAAAAATCATAGCTATTATTAACTATAGTCTCATCAGAGAATTGAAATTTAGTATTATTTATTTCAAAAACTCTGTTAACGTCTAAAATTCTTGATGCAATCGAGTGACCAGAAACTTTATCAAAAATTTCAACTTTATTGGTGTTTAATGAATCTACCTTAATTGTAAGTTCAGGTATATCTTCTGTATATTCGCTTTCTGAAAATTTGTCATATTCAGCACTAATTTTTCTAGCACCACCACCCATAACAAAAGTAATTAAATCTTCAGGTGGTAAATTTGTTAAGCTTATTTTTTCTGCAACTGAATTTTGGATTGAACCAGATGGTATTTCAACTTTTACTGGCTCACCTGAGAACGATGAGACCTTAAGACTATCATTATCAATAACTGCTCTGATGTTTTGAGTTTTTAAACCATATACAAAATCGGCATTAGGACTACTTTCAATTTTAAAGTCAACTTTATCAACAGTATTGCTTAATGATAATCTACCAACTTTTTGAGTACCTATTTTTACTGTTGAAGCAGATGCACTGTCAGGCACAATAGACGAAATCTGAGTAAATACTTTTTTTCCTGTTACAGTTTCATTAGCTGCTTTAGCAGTTAAAACTTCAGTTTGTGTGTTACCAAATTGATCTAAACCTGTAATTGTATATTTTTCTCCAACATCAGATCCTGCTGGTCTGATTGTAATTACCTGTGGATCCATAACTACCTGAGTTGCTTGTATTCCAATCTTTAAACTACTTGCTGAGTTGTTGGCGACAGAAATTGATAAAATTTCATTAAAAGAAATTGTACCAGTTGCTGTAGAATTATTAACTCCAGAAATTGTCTCAGTTTTAAAAACACCAGATGTGTCATAACCTGATACCACAAAAGAGTTACTAGTCTCATTTCCATTACAAAAAATAGTTATTTTACCGTTTAATGATTTAGATTTTGCCAAGGCCCCTTCTAAATATAAATTACCTGCTGTAACTGATTGACTTGTTAACAGACCATCATCGTCTGTAGTTGATAAAATACCATCAGTAATTATACCTACTCCTGCTGACATATTGCCATTATATATAGAGTCGTCATCAGTCGTGCCTGATGTCTCATTCCAAGACATTGTTATAGAACTTGGTGGTGAACCACTAAGTGCTGATCCATCACTGTTGAAAAATACTGGAACATCATTACTATCAAATTTTATAGTATAATTTGACTTTACATTGTTTTCCGTAACTTCAATGCCGATTGCTGGACTAGATGTTGTTGGTTGAACAACAAAATTTCCAAGCATTGTAGTTGTACCTTCTTTTAAACCAAATGTTTCAGCATTAGCGGTATTTGCGGTATTAGAAACTAATTTAAATTGGGCACCTTCAATTGTACCTTCTGCTGTTGCTATAAGCTCATATCCAGCCGCTGTTCCAATTTTAATGTTACCTGTAGTATTTGAAGCTGGAGTAATTGAATGTAATGTTTTAAATAAACCTAAAGATACTGCAGTTTTTCCAGAATTTGGACCAGAAATAGTTTCAGTTTTACTTAATCCATCTGTACCTGTACCAACTATTGTAAACGAATTACTACTTTCATCTGCAGTTGCAGTTATAGATACTTTAGTACCTAATGATGAAACAAAAGCAGGTGTAGTTCCAACTTCAACTTGGCCATGGTTTCCATCAACTCTTACCTCAGTTACTGTTTTAAAAACTTTAGTTCCTGTATTGGTTACATTGTTGCCATTCACACCAGTAATTTCATCTGTTATTACATTACCGTCTTGATCAGTACCAGTAATAGTGAATTTAAAAGCAGTATTATCATCGTTAGCGAGATTTTTAATTGTTATTCTAGAATTTAGAGATGTGCCATCTTTGAGTGCTCCAGTTAGTGTGATCACACCTGCACCTGTTGGATCTACACTCTCAATAATACCATTACTATCTGCTGCTGTGGAATTTAAACCATTAATAGAAAGAGCTGTAGCTGCATTACCAGTTTGGGAGGTCGCAATTAAATTCGAAATATTTTCTGATGTACCATTAAATCGTGCTTTAATTCTGTTTGCTTCAGGCCCCTCAACAATCAATTCTCCAGAAGCCATTTTAAGAGTATAGACTTGTCCTTCAAAACTTAAATCTACAGATTTTCCATCTTCAGGAAGTGCATTCAGGACAACACCCTTTACTTGAGATGTTGGGGTTTGGGATCTAAGTGATGTAAGTAATGCAGTAGAAATTTCTTTTTGGGTATCTATATTTAATGCATTTGCATCAATTGTAGTATTCCAATTTCCATCAGCAGCTTTTGTACCTATCCGAATTTTACCATTATAAGAAGTTCCTGACGCATTTATGGAAGTCACTGTTTTAAAAATGTTAGAACTAGTAACTATACCACCATTAGATCCAGTAATGGGTTCTGTTATAACCTTATTGTTTAAATCCGTACCAACTATAGTAAAAGTTGTACCTGTAGTGTCCTCTTGACTCTTAATTTGAATTTTTGCTCCTAGATAATTCGACGTGCGTAACACCCCATTCATTGAAATGGAACCTGAAGAAAAAGTTTTTAATTGGACCAAACTATCATCGTCATTTATTGCATTATTTGCTACGGTTCCAATGTTTATATTGCCACTTGAATTTGCTGAAGCAGCAATTGATGTTATGGTAGTGAATTTTGTTGAACCCACAGCTGTATTGGCTACCGTTCCAATTTTAATGTTGCCACTTGCAGTAACTGAAGTCGTAATTGAATTTATGGTTTTAAATTTTGTTGTACCTACAGCTGTATTATTAGCTGTCTTACC
>CABZWX010000039.1 GCA_902529515.1 uncultured SAR116 cluster alpha proteobacterium
GGTTTTGTTTCTTTACAAAAAATACCAATTCAAATGACACCTGACATAGACAAGCCAGTTTTACAGGTAAGAGTTTCATGGCCAGGTGCTTCTCCTAAAGATGTTGAAAGAGAAGTTGTTACTAGGGTTGAATTAGCTGTTAGTTCACTTACTGGTGTTGAAACGGTTAAATCAGATAGTCGTTTTGGATCTGCAAGAGTAACTTTAACATATTCTGTTGGTCAAGATATGGATATTGCTCTTGTACAGCTCTTAAGTAAGGTTTCCTCAATTGATGGTTTACCTTTTGATGCAAAACGGCCAACTGTTCGTACTTCTAATTCAGATGATAGTCCAATTTCAAGATTGGCTATGATTAAATTACCTGGATCTAAAGTACAGGATCTAGGTAGTTTAGGAGATTTTGTAGAATATGAAATTATAGAAAAATTATCACGATTAGAAGGTGTTTCAGAAATAACATTCCGAGGAGGGCAAAAAAAAGAATTAAAAGTAGCATTAGATATAAATAAATTAGCTGAATATTCAATTTCAATACCAGCTGTATTGGAGGCACTGAGAGCTAGTTCAGCACAAGTCACGGTAGGAGAAATTATTGAGGGAAAAAGAACTTATTCCCTTCGAACTGAAGCTATTTCATATACACCTAAAACTGCTAGAAATATAATTTTGAGATCTGAAACGGGTTTAGATGGTATCCCGGTAAATGTTAAGTTAGAAGATGTAGCAAAAATTTATATGTCTTACAAAAAACCTACTAGTTTTAGAAGATTAAACGGACAGGATGCAATTACTTTTGCAGTAATAAGAGAACCTGATTCAAACGTTGTAGAAATTATCAAAAATTTAAAGATAGAAATTGAAAAATTAAACAATGGTATTCTTGCTGAAAATGGTCTTGTTTTGAATAATGTTTATGATGAAACAGTTTATATAAATGCTGCCATTAAATTAGTTCAACAAAACATCATTATTGGTGGAATTCTTGCAATATGTATATTAATGCTTTTTTTAAGGAGCATAAGACCTACATCTATAATTATGTTGGCAATACCAGTTTCTGTTATTGGTACATTTGTAGCAATTTCGTGGTTGGGTCTTTCGGTGAACGTTATATCGTTGGCTGGACTAGCCTTTGCTGTTGGAATGGTAGTTGATGCTTCAATTGTCAGTCAAGAGAATATATATAGATTAAAAAAGTCAGGCATGTCTGCTAACATGGCTTCATACAGGGGCTCAAAACAAGTTTGGGCTCCTATACTAGGTTCTGCACTAACTACTGTTGTTGTTTTCATTCCAATTTTATTACTAGATTTGCCAGTAGGACAATTATTTAGAGATATAGGCATAGCAATTTCAGTATCTGTATTAATCTCAGTTATAATTTCAATAACATTAATACCATCTGTAGCTTCTAGAATACTTGAGAGTTCAAAAGAAAAAGAAGAAAAATGGTTTTCTATTAAATTTATTGATAATTTTGCAGGTAAGTTAGCAAAATTAATACAAACATATGCTTCTTGGTCAACTAGTTCTTTGAAATCGGGTTTGACTGTTGTTTTTTGTTTAATAATAACCGCTGGTTTAATAATAGTGTCTTTTCTTCCTCCACTTGATTATTTGCCTGATGGGAATAGAAATTTTGTATTTGCTCGTATAATTGTACCTCCAGGGTATAATAAAGAATCAACTCTTGAAATATCTAGAGCGATGGAGAGAGCAGCAAAACCACTTTGGGAGGCTGAGAGTGATGGTCCTTATGGAAAGCCAAAGATTTCACGTTTCTTCTTTGTAGCTTATTCAGGTGGAGCATTTGCAGGAGCAGCTACTGAAAATCCTGAAAGAGTAAAAGAAATTTTACCAGTACTTACAAAACCGATAAGATCACAACCAGGTGCTAGAGCATTTGCTCAACAAGCTTCATTATTTGGAAGATCGGTAGGTGGATCTAGAGTGATAAAACTTGAAATTACAGGACCTTCACTAGATTTAATACAACCAACAGCACAAAAAATTTTTAGAATTGTTAGGAGTGAATTTCCGCCTAAAAATGGACATCAAGTTAGATCAGTCCCTCAAATGGGAACTGGATCTCCTCAAGTTATCATAAAACCTATTCCTGAAAGATTAGCTGACATTGGAATGACAGCTAGAGATTTAGCACAATCTTTGGATGTTTATAATGATGGAATACGAATATTGGAGATACCGTTTGAAGGAAGATTGATAGAGCTAGTTTTAACTTCAAATAAAGCTAATACCAACAAAATAGATGACTTAAAAAATTTACCATTGATACTCAAAACAGGAGAATTAGTAAGATTGTCACAAGTTGCTGAGATTGACTTGATTGGTGTTCCTGAACAAATAAAAAGGTTGTCAGGCAGAAGAGTAATTACATTACAACTACGTCCACATGAAAGTATACCATTAGAAGATGCAGTTTTAAAATTGCAGAATTCAGTAATTGAACCTTTAATAAAAGATGTGCCAAGTGGTATTTCAATTAACTTATCTGGTGCAGCAAGTGAATTAGAGCGGACATGGATTGCAATGAAAAATAACGTAGTAATTGCTCTTTTTGTTATTTTCTTATTGCTTACAGTTTTAATGAGATCATTTATACTACCTTTTGTAATTGTAATAACTGTTCCAATAGCGGGTGCAGGAGGTGTTATGGGACTAGTAGTTTTAAATCAATTTACTGCTCAATCACTTGATATGCTAACTATGTTAGGTTTTATAATCTTGACTGGAATTGTTGTAAATAATTCTATCTTAATGGTGGAGCAAACTCTTTGGCATATTAGATATGAAAGTATGAAAATTTCAGAAGCTATCACAGAATCAACTAGAAATAGAATAAGACCAATTTTTATGTCAACTTTGACAAGTTTGTTTGGTTTAATTCCACTTGTAATTTTCCCTGGTTCTGGTTCAGAATTATATCGTGGTATTGGTACTGTTGTTTTTGGAGGATTATCCACCTCTGCTATTTTAACTTTACTTATGGTTCCACCCTTGCTTGCTTTAGCGTTAAAATTCGAAAAAGTAAAACCAATATCTAAAAATACACAGGAAGAATTAATTTAATTCTATCTAAATTATAACTCTTTATTTTTATTTAGTGACAAAAGACTTAATAAAAAGCTATATAAGCACTGAAATGTTAAATCTTAACAAAATTAAAGAAGTAAAATGAAAAATTTTATGTCAGCAAAAGAGAAAATAAAATTGATCAGAAATATAGCCATTGTTGCTCATGTCGATCATGGTAAAACAACCTTAGTTGATACATTGTTACAACAATCTGGTACATTTGCTGCTCATTCAGAATTAGTTGAAAGAGTAATGGATTCTAATGATTTAGAAAAAGAACGTGGCATAACGATTTTATCCAAAAACACAGGACTAAGATGGAAAGAATGGAGAATTAATATTGTAGACACTCCAGGTCATGCGGATTTTGGTGGTGAAGTTGAAAGAGTTTTATCTATGGTAGACTCAGTATTATTATTAGTTGATGCTGTTGATGGCCCTATGCCGCAAACTAGTTTTGTTACTAAAAAAGCTCTTGAAGCAGGTCTCTGTCCTATTGTCGTAATTAACAAAGTTGACAGAGATGGAGCTAGACCAGACTGGGTGTTAGATCAAACGTTTGATCTTTTTGATAAATTAGGCGCTAATGAGACACAACTTGATTTTCCTGTAGTTTATGCATCTGCAATTCAGGGATGGGCAACTAATAATTTGAAATATAAAAAAAATAATATGGATGCAATATTCGATACTATCATAAACAAAGTTCCTTATCCGAATGTTGATCCAAACAGTAATCTTCAAATGCAAGTATCAGCTTTAAGTTATTCTAGTTATGTTGGTTTGATAGGAACGGGAAGAATAAGAAGAGGGTATTTAAAAAGGGGTCAAAACGTCTCTATTGGAAATGAAAATGGAAATATTCGTCAAGGTAAAGTTCAACAAATAATGAATTTTCATGGTTTAGAAAAGAAGGAAGTTGATGAGGCTAATGCAGGTGATATTGTTGCAATAAGTGGTCTAGGAGAGTTAAAAATTTCTGATACAATTTGTGAGGTTGGAAAGTTTGAAGCATTAGAAAAGCTGTCAGTGGATGAGCCTACTATTAGTATGATGATACAAGTAAATGATAGTCCATTTGCAGGCCAAGAAGGAAAATTAGTAACAAGTAGGTCAATCCGTGAACGGTTACATCAAGAATTAAAAACTAATGTCGCATTAAGAGTTGAAGATACAGATAATCCGGATAAATTTAGAATTTCAGGTCGTGGTGAACTTCACTTATCTATTCTTATCGAGAATATGAGAAGAGAAGGTTTTGAAATGGGGATTTCATCTCCTGAAGTTATTACAAAAATCATAAACAATGTTAAAAATGAGCCATTTGAAAACTTAACCATTGATATTGAAGAAATTCATCAGGGCAAAATAATGGAAAAATTAGGTGAAAGAAAAGCTCAATTGATAGATATGGTTCCAGATAGCAAAGGAAGAGTTCGTATAGATTATAGTATTGCTAGTAGAGGTTTAATAGGTTTCAGAACAGAGTTTTTGACATTAACCTCTGGTTTAGGTCTTATGTATCATACCTTTGACAAATATAGACCAGCTATAGAAGGAATACAGACTGGAAGAAGAAATGGAGCTCTTATTTCAATTGGTCAAGGTAAAGCTCTTCCATATGCATTATTTAACCTTCAAAACAGAGGAAAAATGATAATTAAAAATGGCGTTGAAGTTTATGAGGGAATGATAATTGGTATTCATAGTAGAAATAATGATCTTGTTGTAAATCCTCTCAAAGGTAAACAACTTACTAATGTTAGAGCTTCTGGTAATGATGATGCTGTTTTATTAATAACGCCAATTAATGTTACTTTAGAATTCGCATTAGAATTTATAAATGATGATGAGCTTATTGAAGTAACTCCCACTAATCTTAGGATTAGAAAGAAATTTTTAAAAGAACATGAAAGGAAAAAGGCAGCAAGAGTTGCATCTTAAATTAGAAATTTGTTTTTGGTTCAGTTAACTTATCTCTTGTATCAATGTCAAAAATTGTTCCAAATCCAGTTTTAAAAGTAATTATATCTTTCTTTTTAATTAGTGATCTGGCACCAAAATCACCTTTGAGACTTTTTAAAGTATTAAAATAATTTCTTGGCAGGATAACAGGATTGCCAATTCTAGAATTATATTCTGGC
>CABZWX010000040.1 GCA_902529515.1 uncultured SAR116 cluster alpha proteobacterium
TAAGAAAGTAAAAAATAATATCTTCAAAACTTATAAAGCCTTTTTTGATCTTCCGTTTGAAGAAAAAAATAAAGTAAATATGGATTTAACCTCTTCTAATAGAGGATGGGGTGCTCCAAAAGGAGAACAAGTTAACCCAGATTACAACCCAGATTATAAAGAGATTTTTGATACTGGTCCTCATCAAAAAGTTAAAGATGAATTTAGAGACTTAACTTATTACGCTAAAAATCTTTGGCCTGAACAATTACCATTGTTTGAAAATACTGTTAATAATTATTATGATCTCTGTACTCAAATTGGGATGCATGTTTTATCATTTATTGAACGTTCTTTGGACTTATCTGAAAATTTTTTTAGAGATAAATTTGAAAATCCAATGTCGTTGCTAAGATGTAATTATTATCCACCAAGGAGGTCATCATTATCGAACAAAGATTATGGTATAGCACCTCATACTGATTATGGTTGTTTGACAATTTTGTTAACGGATAATAATCCTGGACTCGAAATTAAAAATCCTTCAAATGAGTGGGAATTGGTAACCCCAAAGGAAGGTGAAGTCATAGTCAATTTTGGAGATATGTTAGAATTTTGGTCTAAGAAAAAAATAAAGGCTACACCTCACCGCGTATATGGAAATAATAAAGAGCGATTTTCCATACCTTTTTTCTTCAATCCACAATATGACACAATAATATCAAAAAAAGATAAAATTATTGCTGGTGAATATCTATCTAAAAAATACGACACAACTTATATACATAAAAAGATATAAATTAATATTTATTTACTTTGAAATAGTACTTTCAATATATTATTTATGATGATTATATATTTAAATATAACTTAATAGGAGAGTCATTTGTTTGGTGTAATGCAAGATCACCCTCTGTTAATTTCAACTATTTTTGAACATGCTGTTAAAAACTATAATAAGCAAGAGATTGTTTCAAACACAGTTGAAGGTGGTATTCATAGATATACCTATTTTGACTGGGGAAAAAGAACTAAGAAATTAGCCAATGCTTTTAAGTCTCTTGATTTGAAAGAAAGTGATAGAGTAGGGACTTTAGCCTGGAATGGTTATAGACACTTAGAGATTTATTATGCAACTTCATCAAGTGGCCTGGTCTGCCACACTATAAATCCACGACTTCATCCCGATCAAGTTTCTTATATTGTAAATCACGCGCAAGACAAGGTTTTATGTGTTGATTTAAATATTTTACCATTGGTAGAAAAAGCATCTGAAAGTTTTAAAACAGTTAAACAAATTATAATAATGACTGATAATAAGAATATGGTTCAACCTAATATTAAAGATAGTATTAAAGTAATTTGTTATGAGGATTTTATTAAAGATCATTCAGATCAATTTGATTGGCCTCAAATGGACGAAAGAACAGCTTCGTCTTTATGTTATACATCCGGAACCACTGGAAACCCAAAGGGAGTTTTATATTCTCATCGCTCAACAGTTCTTCATGCCTACGGGATGAATTTAAAAGATGTGGTTCCTTATGGCGTTAAAGATGTTGTTCTTCCTGTAGTACCTATGTTTCATGTTAATGCTTGGGGGACACCTTATGCAGCACCAATGTGTGGTACAAAATTAGTTTTCCCTGGTGCTAAATTAGATGGTGAAAGTTTAACAAATTTAATGAATGAAGAAAAAGTTACTATTTCTCTTGGGGTTCCAACAATATGGCTCTTATTACTAAATTATTTGAGAGAATCTGGTAAAAAAATAGATACAGTTAAAAGATTAATAATTGGTGGATCTTCATGCCCTAGGACATTATTTGAGGGGTTTGAAGACGAGTTTGGCGCAGAAGTGATACACGCCTGGGGTATGACAGAAATGAGTCCTCTAGGAACAGTCAATATGCCTTCATTAGAAGGAGAGCCAAAAAATAGAACGGAGTATTATAATCAAAAATTACCTCAAGGAAGAACAATTTTTGGACACCAAATGAAACTTGTTGATGATGCAGGAAATGATTTACCAGAAGATGGAGAAACTCAAGGAAGATTGTTATCAAAGGGTTTTTGGGTTTTAAAAGAATACTTTGAAGATAATACAGAAAAAGATAGATTCCTTGATGGTGGTTGGTTCGATACAGGTGATGTTGCAAAAATAGATCAACATGGTTTTATGACCATAACAGACAGAACAAAAGATATAATTAAATCTGGTGGAGAATGGATAAGCTCAATTGATTTAGAAAATATTTGTGTTGGACATTCAGACGTAGCTAATGCAGCTGTCATATCTGTTCCACATGAAAAATGGGAAGAAAGACCCATAGTAATTGTTCAGCCAATGCCAGGTAAATCACCTACAAAAGAAGAGATTTTAAAAATGTATAATGGCAAAGTTGCAAAATGGATGATACCAGATGACGTAATTTTTACAGATAATATTCCTTTAGGAGCCACTGGAAAAATATTAAAAAACAAACTCAGAGACCAATTTGGTGGGCATAAAATAAGTTAAGTATTTTAACTTTTTCTACGATATTAACTGCATAAATTCAGACCTTATTTCTGCATCATTTTTAAAAACTCCAAGCATCCTTTTGGTAACTGTACTAGATTCAGGTTTATGAACCCCTCTAGTTGTCATACATTGATGAGACGCATCTATAATCACAGCAACTCCTAAGGGGTCTAAAACTCTTTGAATTGTCTCAGCAATTTGTGAAGTCAATGTTTCTTGTATTTGAAGTCTTTTTGCATAAACATCTACTAATCGTGCTAATTTGCTTATTCCAACAACTCGTTTGTTGGGCATATATGCTACATGAGCTGTGCCAAGAATCGGAACTATATGGTGCTCACAGTGAGATTCTAATCTAATATTTTTTATCAGTATCATCTCGTCGTAGCCTTCAACTTCTTCAAAAGTCTTTGATAAAATCTCATCAGGGTTTTGACTATATCCATCAAAAAACTCTTTATAAGCATCCACAACTCTTTTAGGAGTTTCAATTAAACCCTCTCTGTTAGGATTGTCTCCAGCCCAAGCAATAAGTGTTTTGACTGCGTTCATAGCTTCTTCACGAGAAGGATTTGGATTAAATTTAATTATGTTAGAGTTTTCAGATTTATTTTTCATTTGCTCACTTTTTTTTAGTTACTAGTAATGTTATAACATAACAACATATATAATTTTAAAGCAAACTATAAAATCAACAATGTCCTCTTTTCCAAAAAATATAGGAATTTCAGTTTTAACAGGTTTTTTAGGAAGTGGAAAAACCACTATTTTAACATCTTTAATTAAACAAAAACAAATGGCCAATGCAGCTATTATCATTAATGAATTTGGAGAGGTTGGTTTAGATCATGATTTAATTGAAACTACTGATGAAAATGTAATTGAATTACAAAATGGATGTATATGTTGCACAATCCAAGATGATCTAAAAACAACACTTCTTAATCTTTTAAAGAAAATGGAAAAGGGGGAGATTTCACCTTTTAATCATGTGATTATCGAAACTACAGGTCTGGCTGATCCTGTTCCTATAATTCATACTCTAATGACTTCATTAGATCTTCAAAGAATTTATTCAATAGATGGTGTGATTACAGTTGTTGATTCAATAAATGCTGAAGCTACGTACAACTCTCATGAAGAAGCGGTAAAGCAAACAGCTTTTGCAGACAGAATTATATTAAGTAAAACTGACATTGCAGATAAAGGAACAGTAAATTCTCTAACTAAGAGAATAAAAGCAATTAACCCAAAAGTTACTATAATTAAGAGTGATAAGAGCTCTTTACCAGTTTCAAAGTTACTAGGACTTAATGATTATGACCCACAAAATAAAAACTGGGACGTAATAAAGTGGCTTGAGATTGAAAAAAATAAATCTTCTAATCATTTGCATGATCATAATCACAAACATGATGTAAATCGTCATGGTGACGACATCAAGACTTTTGCAATGGTAACAAGTCAACCAGTAAGTATGACCTCAGTAAATTTTTTTCTGGAATTACTTATGAGTCAGATGGGTGAGAATATACTAAGAATTAAAGGTATCTTGAATATTAAAGGACAGAGCTGTCCGGCTGTTATTCATGGTGTTCAGCATATTTTTCATCCTTTAGAATGGTTAGAAAAATGGCCTAGCGATAACAAGCAATCACGTTTAGTTTTTATCACTAAAAATGTAAAAAAAGATAAAATAGACGATTTATTTAAAATTATCGGAAAAAATGAATTACACTAAATTTGATCAAGATTTAAGTTCAAAGAATAATAGTTGTGTATTTGTTTAGTTTAAAGATTTATCCACGCAAACATTTACAGCTATCTTGCTAAAAAACACTTTAATTTTAATTTTAATTCGTTTACTCCATATGTCTTCTTGCTATAAGAGAACCACCATCCACGGGGATTATTGAACCTGTAATGTATGCGCTTGCTTTAGAGCAAAGAAATATGGATGTCCCAGCCATGTCTTCAGGGATGCCAATTCTTCCACGTGGAACTGATTTTTTGATTTGTTCCCCATATTCTTTGAGGGAATGAGCCATCATATTACTCTGAAATGGGCCTGGGGCAATAGCGTTTACGTTAATGTTCCTTTTAGCCAATCTATTTGCTAAAACTCTAGTTAATTGGTGAATTGCAGCTTTTGACGCAGGATAAGAATATGTTTCTGCTCTAGGGATGCCAACTCCATCTATAGATCCAACATTAATTATTCTAGATGGATCAGAATTGTTTCCAGAACTTTCTAACATTTTGATTAATTTTTGAATTAAGAAAAATACGGCTTTCACATTTGTGTCCATTACTTTATCCCACCCATTTTCAGGAAAAGTATCAAAAGGTGCTCCCCATGCAGCACCAGCATTATTAATTAAAATATTAAGTTTTTCTTCATTTTCCTCAATATGCCCTACTAATTTATCCATTTCATTAATGTCAGTTAGATCAGTGGGTATAGAAATACACTCCCCAAATTTTGATAGTTCCTCTGCTTTTAAATTACATTGATCTGATTTTCTTGATGTAATGTATGTTTTGACACCATTTTTTACAAAACCCTCAGCAATCATTGCGCCTATCCCTCTTGATCCACCTGTTACAAGGGCTACCTTACCATTAATATCAAATAAATTTTTCATAATTTCCTCAAATATCGAAATTTTAATTACTAATTTTTTTTTATTATATTATTATTTAGTT
>CABZWX010000041.1 GCA_902529515.1 uncultured SAR116 cluster alpha proteobacterium
ATTGATCCAAATTGATCACAACCAGAAAATTGTAAAATCATTATTATTACACATAAACTAAATTTAAGTTTAATTTTTAAAGTACTTGATTTTGTCAATGTTTTACCAGTTCATTATTTATTGCTTAAACGATTAACACCATCCCATAAATCAGGATTCCAACCTTCTTTTATGATTTTTTTACATCTATTAATAAATATTTCTGTTACCTTATCATCAGGATTAATCTTATTTATTTTTGAAAATAATTTTAGTGAATTTTCAAAATTATGTTCAAAATAGCCTTTGATGGCTTTTTTAAAATCATTTAAAGTTTCAATTTTTAGTTGTTTTAATTTTTCAAGATCTGCATCAAAAACTTCAAAAATTTTTATAGCTTTATTTTTTCCTTTTACGGCTACAAGATCTATAAATCTAATGGCGAATAAATCTTTATTAATATTTTTATAAGTTTCTTCTGAAATAATAATGCCAGCTTTATAATTTTTTGTTAATCCTTCTAGTCGTGAGGCTAAATTGACAGCATCACTGATTACTGATCCTTCCATTCTATTTGTTTCACCTAGTGTACCTAACATCATTTCTCCGGTATTAATCCCTATTCCAATATTAATTTTATGAGTTTTATTTTTAAAAGAACTAGCATTATATTGAATTAAATATTTTTGCATTTCTATTGCTGCTTTTACAGCGTCGTTTGCAGAATTCTTAAACAGAGCCATAACACCATCGCCCATAAATTTATCAATGTATCCTTTATTTTCTCGTATAATTGGGCTCATTTGATTTAAATAGGAATTTAAAAAAGAAAAATTCTCCCTTGGCGTCATTTTCTCAGATATGGATGTAAAGGATCTTATATCTGAAAATAATATACTCATTTTTACGTTTACTTGATCACCTAATGAGACGTCTAAAATACTATTTTTCCCAAGATTTTTGAGTAATTCAGATGGAACAAATCTTTGGTAAGCTTCAGTTAATTTTACTTGTTGTTGAAGTGCTAATAATTTCATATCATTTAATTGCTGAGCGACAGCAAAACCAAAAGTGATAAACATCCCTAGAAACAAAATTCCAACAGCAGAATTTATTATTAACCAAGTGATCCAATTAAAATCGTAAAACAAATAAGCTATACCCGAAATTGGTGCCGACAAGAAAGGAAGTGCAAAGGATATACATAAAAATTTTGCATACTTACTCCCTTTTTTCCACAGATGAAATGATACAACGGCTGAAGTTAGTAATAATGTGATAAAAGGTATAAATAAATATTTTGGCTTAACTAGACCCGGCCCATTCATGTCAGGCGGATAAAGATTTAAATCAAGATAAGGAACGCTTGGCCAAAATAAAGACGAATAAAGATTTAAAACAAACATTAAAATGTAGAAAATTATAACTGATAAAAATATTTTGTTAAGCAATGGGTAATTCAATTTTAAGTTTAGAGACTGTCTAAAAAATTGAAGTAACAACAAAAATAAAAAGGAGATTAAACTTAAAGAAAATTCACTTGCATATAACCACGAAGTTATACCAATAATCCTTCCAACAACCAAATTTGTAATGGAAAGAAAAGAAATTTGAAAGAGGCTAAGTGAAAGCCATAAATAATTTCCCTTTGAAACAATAAAAATGAATAAATAATAAATAGCAAAAGTTATTGCTATTGCAAATGTTGCAATATTTGCTGCAATTTTAAAAAATTGATGGGTTCGAATATTTTCCCAAGTACTTACGGTCATTCGATGTAAGCTGTCTCTACCCATATATCTATCAAATGGTTTTTTTCTAAAAAAACTATAAACTTGAGCAATTTCATTTGATTTAATAGAAAGTTTATAACTTGTTCTTATCCTTTTATCATCAATCCAATTGTCAAATTTCTCTCTCCAGTGAGGATATTCAATTATTCCATTCATATTGTGAATAAAAACTTTTTTTTCATTATTGTAACTATAGTTAATTCCAATACTATCTTTTTTAGTATTGTTTAAGATACTAAAACGAACCCAATAACCGTTAACAAATGATTGATCATCATCTAAAGTTTGTTTCCACTTTAACTCCGATAGAGTTTTAAAAGAAACATTTTCATCAAATCCCTCAGCAAATTCTAAATATGTTTTTGGAATTGTATCAAAAGTATTTAAATCTAAAATGTAGTAGGGAGTAAATTTAGTATTTGAATCGGCAAAAACTTTTTCAAAATTTATTAAAAAAATGCTTAAAAAAAATAGTAAAGAATAAATTATTACTTTTTGTTTCAAACAATTAACCAATCAATTAAGTTAAACAAGAATTATTCTGTTAATCTTAACAATTTGAACCTGAATTAAAAATGTGCTGATAAACTATTTTGATTTTTTTCTAATGGTGGTGCAAATTTAGTAAGATCAATACCTTCAACAGCTATTTTATACTCATCTATAGTTGGGGTTCTTCCCAAAATCGCTGAAAGAACAACAACTGGTGTTGATGCAAGCAGTGACTCTCCTTTTTTTTCTTCAGAGTCTTCAACCACTCTTCCTTGAAAAAGTCTAGTTGAAGTGGCTAACACTGTGTCACCCTTTGCTGCTTTTTCTTGGTTGCCCATGCAAAGATTACATCCTGGCCTTTCAAGGTAAAGAATATTTTCATATTCTAGACGAGCTGATTTCTTAGGATTTTTATCATCAAATTCAAAACCTGAATATTTTTGTAATATACTCCAGTCACCTTCGTCCTTAAGTTCATCAATTATATTATAAGTTGGAGCTGCTACAACTAAAGGTGCCTTAAACCTTACCTGGCCCGAAGCTTTTTCAAGATTACGAAGCATTTGTGCGACAATTTTTACATCGCCTTTATGTACCATACAAGAGCCGACAAAACCTAAGTCTACCTTTTTCTCAGCATTGTAATAAGAAATTGGTCTAATTGTATCATGTGTATATCTCTTTGACACGTCCGAATTATTAACATCTGGATCAGCAATCATTGGTTCATCTATTAAGTCTAAATCAACTTCAACTTCTGCAGAATAATTCGCATTTACATCAGGTTTTAAGACAGGCTTTTCACCAGATTTGATTTCTGAAATTCTTTTCTCAGCAATGCCTATTAACTTATTAAGCATTTTATTTTCGTTTTCCATTCCCTTGTCTATCATGACCTGTATTCTGTCTTTAGCAATTTCTAATGACTTAATTAGTGTTGCATCTTCTGAAATACATATTGATGCCTTTGCTTTCATCTCAGCAGTCCAATCGGTAAAAGTAAAAGCTTGGTCAGCAAGAAGAGTTCCCAAATGAACTTCAATAATTTTTCCTTGAAATACATTATCGCCAAACTGCTTGAGCATCTGGGCTTGTGTAGCATGAACTACATCCCTGAAGTCCATATGATCGCCCATTTTGCCCTTAAATGTTACTTTGACTGATTCTGGTATTGGCATTGTTGCCTCACCAGTTGCCAAGGCCAAAGCAACAGTCCCAGAGTCTGCTCCAAATGCTACACCTTTTGACATTCTAGTATGAGAGTCACCACCAATAATAATTGACCAATCATCAACAGTTATATCATTCAATACTTTATGGATAACATCAGTCATTGAATGATAAGAATCTTTTGGATCACGTGCAGTAATGAGACCAAATTTATGCATAAATTTCATCAGTCTTGGAGTATTTTCCTGAGCTTTAAAATCCCAAACTGAGGCCGTATGACAACCTGATTGATAAGCACCGTCTACAGTCGGTGAAATTACAGTTGCTGCCATTGCCTCTAATTCTTGGGATGTCATTAAACCTGTAGTATCTTGTGATCCAACAATATTTACTTTAACCCTCACATCAGAGCCTGCATGTAAAAGCACATCCTTTTCTACACCAACTGCATTTGCGTTAAATATTTTTTCAACAGCTGTAAATCCTTGCCCTTCATTATAGATTTGTTTTGAAGGTGCAAAAGCAGACTTTAATTCGACATTTAGAACCTTACAGGCAAAACTTTGCAATTTTTTTCCGAAAACAATTGCATAGGATCCACCTGCTTTCATGAATTCTTGTTTTTGAGGTGAAAACGAAGATGATAAATCAACTAATTCTTTCTCTCCTGTTTCATCAAAAAGTTTTTTCTTTTTTGTGTTAATTTTTAATACAGTACCAGTATCTACACTATATTTCTGTTCCAGTACTGGATTATCATCATTGTTAATTATTGGATTACCATCTGAATCAAGTTTTTTTACCCAATTTTTTAGGTCTACACCTATTCCTCCTGTAACTCCTACAGTTGTCAAAAATATTGGAGAAATTCCATTTGTACCTGCAACAATTGGCGCAATATTTACAAACGGCACATAAGGACTTGCTTTCTTTCCAGTCCATAAGGCGACATTATTGACACCAGACATTCTTGACGATCCAACACCCATAGTACCCTTTTCTGCGATTAACATTACACGCTTATCTGGATGTTGCTTTTTTAATTCAGTAATTTCCAATTGGGCTTTTTCTGAAATCATACATTTACCATGAAGCTCTCGGTCAGATCTAGAGTGAGCCTGATTTCCAGGTGATAACAAATCCGTGGAAATATCACCCTCTGCGGCAACGTAAGTTACAACTTTTACCTCTTCTTCAATTTCTGGAAGTTTTGTAAAAAATTCAGCATTAGAATAACTTTTTAGAATATCTTCTGCAATTTTGTTTCCATCTTTGTAAGCATTTTCTAATCTAGAAGTGTCTGCCTCATACAAAAACACTTGGGTTTTTAAAACTTCTGCGGCGTCTATTGCTAAAGATTTGTCATCGCCAAGTGCTATATCAAGAAGAACCTCGATAGATGGACCACCTTTCATATGCGATAGTAGTTCAAAAGCAAATGATGGTTTTATTTCATCAACTTTAATATTTTCTAAAATTATCTCTTTTAGAAATTTAGATTTTTCAAGAGCAGCCGATGTTGTCCCAGGAATAGTATTGTAAATCAAAAAATTAATGGACTCTTTTCTGTGATCATTTTTAGGATCTTTAATTTGTGAAATTATTTCTTTTAATAAAACACCATCCTCAATTGGTTTTGGTTTTAAGCCTTCTCTTTTACGATTTTCTATTTCTGACAAATAATCGATATATAAACTCATAATCTTTCCTAAAAATTAAAAAATATAA
>CABZWX010000042.1 GCA_902529515.1 uncultured SAR116 cluster alpha proteobacterium
TTCCATAACAAAAGGTAATTGGCTTGTTGCTTGCGACCTTCCGGTGAACTCCAACCAATCAGATACATAGCTGTATCAAAATGGTAGGATATAACGACAAAGCCACTAGTTTCCGATGTGACATCACAAAGCGTCTGATAAACCTTTGCTGTTTGAGATCCTCCACCTAGCCCCACTAGCTGATCAAGTACTCTCCTAGGTACGCCATTGAAACCCTTCTCAATCTGAAAACGCTCGTACTTTCTCAAAATCTCATCAATCTTATTAATGGCATTTACCTCTGTAACCGCAACTCCCAGCTTTAAACCTTTGCGTAACAAATTTCTCCATTTGGCGTTTTGTTTCGCCATCAATTGGTCTTCATCTTGAGACAGAGACAGTCTGATGCTAGCCCAGGGTGTTTTTATGGTTCTTCTTCTCAAACCAGCCTTGGCAAATGAATGAGCAATGTCATGCACTTCTGTATTTACCTCTGGTGCAGCTGTACTCCAGTATCTAATGACAAAAACAGATCAGCCTATCCATATCATAGGCAATGGTCCAGAACTTGAGCCTTTGCAACAATATTGCCAGCAGAATGATTTTGATCATGTCAAATTTTGGGGCAAGTTGCCGCATCATGAAACTCTTGATCTGTTGGGCTCAGTTGTATGTACGATAGTGCCATCACAGTGTGGTGAAACATTTTCTTTAGTTGCTGCTGAATCAATGGCGTTAGGTACGCCAGTGGTTGCATCCAATGTAGGAGGTCTTGCAGGGTTGATTAAGCAATCAGGAGGTGGTTTATTGTTTGAACCAAAAGATTTCGATGGTGCTGTTAAAGCAGTTTCCAGATTGTTAGAATTTCTCTATGAAGCCGAAAAAATAGGAGAGATTGGTAAAAGATATGTGTCAGAACATCTTTCATTAAAACAGAGCAGTAAGCAATTACAGAAGATATATGAAAGCGTTATCAAGAATAAAAGATGATTATCTGGCTATAAGTGAATTTTGATGTTGTTAACATTTAGTGGGTTGGATGGGGCTGGTAAGTCCACACAGATTTGCCTATTAGTTGATTGGTTTAAAAACCACGGAAGTAAAGTTATTTGTCTATGGGCTCGTGGGGGTTATACACCGGGATTTGAAAGTCTTAAAAGAATTCTTCGGCTACTAATACGAAAAGGTCTTCCAGCACAAGGAAAATCAGTGTCTCGCCAAAAAAAACTTGAACAGCCGTGGGTTGCAAGACTATGGTTAACATTAGCAATCATTGACCTCATTTTCCTTTGGGGTGGATATCTACGTTTGCAACGACTTAGAGGACATGTTGTCATCTGTGATCGTTATTTGGATGATACTAAGCTCGATTTCAAACAGAATTTTCCTCAAATAAACTTTGAAAGTATGTTTGTTTGGCGTCTCATGAAATGGATTATACCAAAGCCAGATATTTCAATTTTGTTGTGGGTACCTGTTGAGAAATCAGTTGAGCGAAGTTTGTTTAAGAATGAACCTTTTCCTGATGATCCTAAAACACTTCAGTGGCGTCTTTCATCTTATTTGGATGAAAATCAGTTCCCATCAACTAAATTTAAAAAGATCGAAAGTAGCGATGATGTTAAGGCCGTAAATAAAAAAATCACTTTAGAGATACAATCTTTTTTAGGAAATAAAATTTAGATTTATGCGTTTAGACTTGTTATTAGATCGAGAGCCATTTAAGGAGGTTTTTTCTCGTACATTAAGTGGATACTTAGCTAGTCAGTTTAGTTGGAGTGGAAAAATTTGTTGGCAAAGAAGTAAACCGTTATTACAAAATTATTTTCTTGTGAATAAAAAACTCAATCTGATCTATCCACAAACACTTAATACACAAACACTTCGTCTTATGGCTTCTGAGTATGGTTTTCACCCTAATTTAATTAGAAGGAAGGTGCAACAATTGTATGTCCACTATGCAATCACAATTCCGCTGCGATCGTTACTTTCTTCATATTATGTTTTAACTGACCCCCTTCCAGTAGTTTGTGCCAATTGGTGTATCATCCCAGGAAATAGTTCAATCAGAATTGTTGATCTCGAGAACAATGAGTGCATTGTTTTACAAAAGGATGGCTTTAATAAGAACCACATGAGAGATCTAATTAATATAAGAAAACAATATCTTGAATTGCCTGGCCCTAAAATTTATCGGTCCAATCTTACTGCTGGCTGGTATGTTGAAGAGCGAATTCAAGGATTACCATTAAATCGACTAGGTGATGATCTTCGTATTAAAAATGCAACAAATAGTGCGCGACAGTCAATGTTGCATTTATATGAAAAAACATCATCTAAAGTAGATTTTTTATTATGGAGACAGTCAATTACTCAGAAGATTAATGATGCAGTAGATCGCCTTCCTGAAATCTATCCTTCCTCATTACGTCAACAAGTTACGAATTCTGTAAAAAATTTGGTGTCATTTTTAGTAAAGATTCATACAGTAGGAATGATGGTCGATACTGCTCAATCACATGGTGATTTTCAACCCGCCAATATACTAATTCCAACTGTCTCTGATCAGCGTAATGTATACCTAATAGATTGGGAGTATACGGATAAACGATGTCGTTGGTACGATGCAATGGTCTTTGAATTAAATTCTCGTTCTCCAATAGGGCTTGCAGGTCGTGTTCATCAGTGGCTGTCTAATGAGGATCAAGCTTATCAGTCGGTTGAGTGGTGTGGTTTAAATAAGGTAGAGTCTTTTTCTAGATATGTTATATTCACTTTTCTATTAGAAGATCTACTTTTTCGTTTGGTTGACACAACGATACCTGGTTTACGCAAGCCAGATAAAGGTTTTTTAACCTTTATTGATGAACTTTCATTAATAAAACTGGATTGATTTTCATGACAATTCCAAAGCGTATTATCATGCTCAATCAGATGGCAGGTCCTTTATTTCGTGAACTTGCTGAGGGACTGACTCCTTATTTTGTTGATGGTGCTATGCTATTTACTGGGCATCCAGACACTCTCTATGTGGCAAATAATTATAATAAAAAGCTTATTATCTCATCTGCGCCAACCTATGATCGCCGATCACCATTTAGCAGGTTTGTCTCATGGATTCACTACATTTTTGCCTCTAGTCGACTTATTATCAGTTCACGAAAAAGTGATCTGTTTTTGTTGGTCTCCAACCCTCCACTGCTAGGTGGCTGGTTTTGGTTACTAAATAAAATTTTTAAGCGACCTTATGCTATTATCGTCTATGATATTCACCCCGACTTGTTGGTTACGATGGGATTTATTGGAAGAAACAATCCAATTGTCTGGTTATGGAACAGTATGAACAAAATGGTCTATAGAAATGCAGAGGTAGTGATAACACTTGGCGAGCATATGGCTAATCGGATAAGAGCAAAATGCCAAACTTTTGATGTTGATATTGAGGTGATACCACCTTGGGCAGATACTAATGCAATAATACCTCTTTCTTATCAATCTAACCCTCTATCTAAAGAATTCAATCCAGAAAGTAGATCTATAGTACTTTACTCAGGTAATATGGGAATAAGTCACGACATAGAAAGCATGCTTGAGGCTGCTAAAACTTTATCTCATAGACGGGATATTCTTTTCTTGTTTATTGGTGCAGGATCGTGTTGGCAAACTGCTTTAGAGTTTAAAGAAAAATACTCTTTGACAAATCTGGAGATCTACCCGCTTCAAGCAGAAGACCAATTACCATATACAATGACTTTGGCAACACTTTCTTTGGTGTCACTGGATGAGGGTGCAGAAGAACTAATGGTCCCAAGCAAGGTGTTCTACTACTTAGCTGCTGGATCAGCAGTAATTGGTATTTGTAAAGGTGAAAATGAGTTGAGAGACATAATTGAAGGAGCAAACTGTGGTGTTTGTGTTTCGCCAAGATGTCCTCAGCAGTTGGCGAATGAAATTGTCGCTCTAATTGATGATAAAAAAAGAGTGAACCGTTATAGAAGAAATGCGCGTACCACCGCTGTCTCACATTATTCAAGGGAGGCAGGTATCAGTCAATTTATTTCTGTTTTCAGTAAGGTTGGATGGATTGAACTGGATAAAAAAAAAGGGGGTCTCTAATGAGTGCTGTATTTGGCATTAAACTCACAGTAGAAGAAGAATTTATGGTAAAAGTCTTAACCCATCGTGACTATTTAGATTGTGAGAGGGTTAGATTGCTCCATCAATCTATCGGCGATAAAAAACTTTTTGAGTTGTGTGAACACAATAAGATTAGCTCTATTGCCGCTGATGCTCTTGCACGATGTTATGAACAGAAAAAAATTGCTAGCCACTGGCTTAGTGCATATGAGGATGTTGACGTCCGGATCAGTCAATATATGTTGGAGTTAGAGAAAGTGGCAAACTTATTCGCTTCTCACGACATTCCATTAGTTGCGTTAAAAAATAGTGGGATTACCAAAGCACTATATCCATATTATGGTGCTTGTCCGATGGGTGATATAGATGTTCTGGTGAAAAAAGCTAATTTTCGTCAGGCACATAATATACTTATTGAAAACGGGTACAATTTAAAATTTCGATCTAAATTGGAAGAAGAAAACCTTGATAAAGCAGAACAGAGTGGTGGGGCCGAGTATATAGTAAAACTTACTAATGGAGATCAGTTGTGGTTTGAACTCCAATGGCGTCCTGTTTCTGGGCGTTGGATTAGACCAGACCAGGAGCCATCTGCCGATGAACTGATAGAACATTCTATTAAATCTGAAGGGAGTAATGTGAGGATACTCTCACCAGAAGACAACCTTTTGCAAGTAGCTCTTCATACTGCAAAGCATACTTTTGTGCGTGCTCCTGGTTTTAGACTGCATACCGATGTGGACAGGATTGTTCGTACTACAGACATCAACTGGGATATTTTTGTAACTAAGGTTTGCGCCTTGCAAGTAAAAACAGCTACCTTTTTCTCATTGGCATTTGCTTCTGAGCTTCTTGGCACGCCAATACCATTAGATGTGTTGGATAGAATCAGACCTATAGCATGGAAACAGTATTTAATGGTGAAGTGGTTAAATTATGTTGGGTTGTTTGATCCTGACAATAAAAAATGGGGCAAGGTCGGCTA
>CABZWX010000043.1 GCA_902529515.1 uncultured SAR116 cluster alpha proteobacterium
TTTGTAAATCTTTTGGTAATTTTATTGCAAATCAAAATATTGATATTTCAATTGCTAAAGGGCAAATACATGCCCTATTGGGTGAAAATGGCGCTGGTAAATCAACGTTGGTGAAAATATTTTACGGTGTACTTCAGCAAGATAGCGGATCAATAGAAATTAATAACCAAAAAGTTTCTATAACATCTCCTAATGTAGCTCGGAAAAACGGTATAGGAATGGTTTTTCAACATTTTTCTCTTTTCCCTGCCCTCACTGTTGCAGAAAATATCCTAATCGCACTAGATAATAAAATTAAGTTTAATAAAGTAGTTGATGCAATATCGAAATTGTCAAAAGAATGGGAATTATTTGTTGATCCTCTAAAATTAGTTAGTGAGCTATCAGTTGGTGAAAAACAAAGAGTTGAGATTATTAGATGTTTAATGCAAAATCCAAGTTTATTAATAATGGATGAACCAACTTCAGTCCTTACTCCTCAAGAAATCAAAAATTTATTTAAAATTTTAAAAAGACTTGCATCTTCAGGATGTTCTATACTTTATATAAGCCATAAATTAGAAGAAATAATCGAGTTGGCTGATGAAGTAACTGTTTTAAAATCAGGTAAATCTATTGCATCAATTGATGCCAAGAAAACAACAACCAATTTTTTAGCAGAGACAATGGTTGGTAAAAAAATTACACAACTTAAAAAAAATATTAAAACAAATAAAAAAAACATCGCATTTGAAGTTAAAAATTTAAACAAACAAAAAGATCATGAATTTGGAATTTCGCTAACTAACATAAATTTACAGGTTAATTATGGAGAGATTTTAGGTATTGCCGGAATTGCTGGCAATGGACAAGTGGAGTTAATGGAAATCTTAAGCGGGGAAATTAATTGTGAAGATAATAACCAGATACTTTTAGATAAATTACCTATTGGTAAAGCTAATATAAATGAAAGACGGGAACTTGGAATTGAAACAATACCAGAAGAGAGAACTTTTCACGCTACAGTTCCAAATTTAACATTAAGTGAAAATACATTCCTTACTTATTTTTTTAAATATAGTAATACTAAAAGTTGGATAACTAATATATTAAATAATCCTCAAAATAGCTTAGATGAAAGTAAAAAAATAGTTAAAAATAATGATGTAAGGTGTCCCGAAATAAATCCTTTAGCTAGTCAATTATCTGGAGGAAATTTACAAAAATTTATTCTAGGAAGATCTTTAGCCAACAATCCTAAAGTTGCAATTTTTTCTCAACCTACCTGGGGTGTTGACATTGGGGCTGCAACTGCAATTAGGCAAAAGCTATTAGATCTCTCTCAAAGCGGGAAAGCAGTTGTCTTAATAAGTCAAGATTTGGAAGAAATTTTTGAATTATCAGACAAGATTTGTGTCATCAATGAAGGTGTCTTGAGTGAAATATTTGACGTCAGAGAAATAACAGCAACAGATGTTGGATTATTAATGGGCGGTAAAAATAAAGAAAATCAACAAATGGATTCTATTAAATGATTACTTTTATACCAAGAGATAAAGTTTCAAAAAACTGGATTATCATAGCGCCTATATTATCAATAGTTTTTACAATATTTTTTGGTTTACTAATTTTTACGTTTCTAGGTTACAATCCACTCGAAACTCTATATCAAATCTTTGTATCTCCTTTTTCAAGAATAGATCGTATTAGTGATATATTAGTAAAGGCTTGCCCATTAATTATAATTGGTACTGGTTTGATGTTATGTTTTAAGTCTAATGTTTGGAATATTGGAGCTGAAGGTCAATTTATTATGGGAGCTTTGTTAGCTGGTTTTATAGCATTGTCATTTCCAAATATTGAAACAAAATTCTTTTTACTTATTACTATTTTAGCTGGATTTGTCGGGGGAGCATTATGGGCATTTATACCAGCAATTTTAAAAACTAAATTAAATGTAAATGAGATTCTAGTAAGTTTGATGCTAGTTTATGTTGCAATGTTATTTATAGATTTTATTGTCAGAGGACCATTGCGCGATCCAATGAGCTTTGGGTTTCCATTATCTAAACCCTATCCGGACGGGGCGTTGATAAATAAAATACCTTTTCCAGGAATTGGTTTTCTAGGACAACTTCATTATGGTATTTTGTTTGTCCTTTTATTAATACCTGTTTCATGGATTTTTGTTAATAAAACTTTAGGTGGTTTTAAAATAAATGTATTAGGATCTGCACCACAAGCAGCAAAATTTGCAGGCTTTAAACAAAATTCAATTACTATTACTGTTCTTTTATTATCTGGTGGTTTAGCTGGTGTAGCAGGGGTAATTGAAGTATCAGCAAATATAGGTCAATTACAGCCAGAGGTGTCTTTCGGCTATGGATTTACAGCAATTATTGTTGCTTTTCTTGGAAGGTTAACCCCCGTCGGAATTTTATTTGCTGGAATAATAATAGCAACAGTTAAGCTTGGTGCTGATAATGCTCAAATGACTATGGGTATACCAAAAGTCGTAACTGGTTTATTTGAAGGTATTTTACTCTTTTTTTTGTTAACTGGTGAAACTCTTCAAAAATACAAAATTAAATGGTCTGAAGGTAAAAAATAATGGATGCATTAGTCTTAACTATTATAGCAACTTCAATCCCATTACTACTTGCAGCTACAGGTGAACTAATCGCTGAAAAAAGTGGGGTTTTAAATCTTGGAGTTGAAGGGATGATGTTAAGCGGAGCTGTAGGAGCTCTAGGAGCTGTTTTGTGGCTTGAAAACCCTTATTATGGAATAGTTGCAGGAGCCTTATCAGGTGTACTTATGGCATCAATTTTTTCTATATTTACAATCAATTTTATGACAAACCAAGTTGCTACTGGACTAGGTTTAACAATATTTGCCACTGGTCTTACTGGTTTGGCAGGTGCACCTTTAGTTGGCAAAACCATTACCTCTTTACCTAAAATAGAGATTTTTTTATTATCAGACATCCCTGTAGTTGGTAGTATTTTATTCAAACAAGATTTTGTAGCCTATTTATCAATAGCAATTATTATTTATATTTCTTTCTTTTTAAAATATTCAAAATCCGGAATTATTTTAAGGGCAGTTGGTGACGATCATCAAAGTGCACATTCCGTAGGATATCCAGTAAAAAAAATAAGATGGTATGCGACTTGTTTTGGTGGAATGTGTGCTGGTATTGGAGGAGCTTATATTCCCTTAGTGCTAACACCTCATTGGTCAGAAGGCATGACAGCTGGCAGAGGTTGGATTGCACTTGCATTAGTTGTATTTGCTTCTTGGGTACCATGGCGTATTATAGTTGGAGCTCTAATTTTTGGAGGAATAACTATTGCACAGTTAGTTGGACAAGCAAGGGGTTGGCCTATTCCTTCGCAGTTACTCTCTATGATGCCATATATAGCCACCATCATTGCATTAACGATGATTTCAGGAAGATTATCTAAAAATAATAGCGCTGTACCCTCATCACTCGGTAAACCTTTTTTTGGCAGTCAATAAAATTGTGGAATTTATTTGCATTTATAGAATTTAATTAACAATTTAATTTTTTTTTTATTGTTATTTTGAAGATTCACTTTAAGATTTTACCATTAAATTAGGAGTTTGTTATGATAAAATTTTGTATGCGTATTTTTTCACTGATTGCTCTAAGTATATCAGTTTTGTTTTTTGTAATTTCGAGTACTTTTGCTGGAAGTCCAACAAAGGTAGGTTTTGTATATTTAACAACACCAGGAGATCATGGTTGGACATATGCCCATGAACTTGGGAAACAAATGGTTGAAAAACGATTTGGTAAAGATGTTAAAGTTTCTGTAGTTGAAAATGTTCCTGAGGGACCTGACGCTACTCGTGTAATAAGAGAATTAGCAAAACAAGGAAATGAAATTATTTTTACAACCTCATTTGGTTATATGGAACCAACTTTAAAAGTTGCTAAAGAATTTCCAAATGTAAAGTTTGAGCACATTACAGGGTATAAAAGATCTAAGAATGTTGCGACAGGAAATATCAGATTTTATGAGGGAAGATACATACAAGGAGTAGTAGCTGGGTTAATGACCAAAACTAATAAAATTGGATATATTGGAGCTTATCCAATAGCTGAAGTTATAATGGGGATTAATGCTTTTGCTCAAGGATTAAAATCTGTAAATAAAGACGCTTCAATATCTGTTATCTGGGCAAATACTTGGTATGATCCAGTTAAAGAAGCCGATGCAGCAAAGGTTCATATCGCTGAAGGAGCTGATGTATTAGCTCAACATACAGATTCTCCAGCTATGCTTCAAATAGCTGAGAAAAATGGAGCTATGGGTTTTGGTCAATCAACAGACATGTCAGCATTTGCTCCTAAAGCTCAATTGTTTGCCTCAATAAATAACTGGGGTCCTTATTACATTAAGAAAATTGAGGAACTAAGAAATGGAAAATGGAACACTGGGGATGGTCCTAACCATTGGCCTGGAAATGTTTGGGGTGGTATAAAATCAGATATGTTGGTTATATCCAAGTTCCAAAATATGCCAGCAAATGTTGCTCAAAAAGCTCAAGAAGCGCTAGATGGTATTAAAACTGGAAAAATAAACATTTTTGCAGGTCCATTAATTGATAACACAGGAAAAGAAATCATTCCTGCAGGTAAAGCACTTGATGATGGTGCTTTATGGGGTATGAATTATTATTTACAAGGTGTAAATGGTAAAGTTCCTGGTTAATTATAATTAAGGTAGTCATATTATTATTTGGCTACCTTTTTTCTAAATCTTGTGAATAACACTTTTGTAAAATACTTATTAATTTTTTTTTCAGTAATAATTATTTTCCCAAAATATTGTTTTTCAGAAATAAATATCTCTAAAATTAATAATATCATTAATGTATTAAACGTACATGGAAAAAGATTTTTTCTAAATGAAGAGACCAGCATAAAATCTGGTGATTATTTGAGTACTAGAGATAAACCTGCTACAATTATTTTTCAAGATAATACTAAATTATGTTTCTCTTCAAATTCTTCTTTAAAAATTTTA
>CABZWX010000044.1 GCA_902529515.1 uncultured SAR116 cluster alpha proteobacterium
ACTCCTATATTGCCCTTTATGTTAGAAGAGTTAAATATGACTAAAACTGAAGGTGGTTTAATTGCTTCATGGAACTTTTTTGGGTACCTATGTGGTTCACTGCTATCAATTTCGTCAATTTTTAAACAAAGAGTTAAGCTAGTTTTTTTTATTTCTATAGTTCTTTCAATATCAACTACATTTTTAATGAGCATAAATGATGAAATAGTATTTTTTATTATTATTCGATTTATAAGTGGTTTATCCAGTGCTTTTGTTCTCATATTTGGGACGGCTTTAATTCTACCAAGCATACAAGCATTTGGGAAAAAATCACTCAGCACTTCACACTTCATGGGTGTGGGTTTTGGAATAGTCATATCTTCCATTCTAGTTACATTTTTAGGAGAATTAGGTTTCCATTGGGATGACTTATGGATTGGTGTAGCTGTGTTATCAGTAATTTTAGCTGTTCCAATTTTTATATGTACTCCTAACGAAATTTTGCAGCACTCATATTCTCAAAATTCAAATTATAAAAATAATTTTAGTTTTTCTTTAATTTCTATTTCATATGGTTTGTACGGTTTTGGATATGTAATTTTGGGGACTTTTATTTCAGCCATGGCTAGGGAAACATCTGGTTTAGAAGCCACTGAAATGTATGTTTGGTTGTTAGTAGGTTTAGCAGGCATACCTATGGTTATTTTTTGGCCTTGGTTTGGAAAAAAAATCGGTAATGATTTAGCTCTTTTTTTTGCTTGTGCTATAATGGGATTAGGAGTTTTAATGCCCGTTTTATTAGAAAATAAAGTTGGTATTACTTCTGCATCTATTTTACTTGGCTCAACGTTTATACCAATAACTGCACTTGCATTATTAGAGGGTCAGTCTAGATATAATGGATCAATTAGAGTTTCTACTGCCATTTTAACCTCATCATTTAGTGTTGGACAAATGATAGGACCTTATTTTGGTGGAGTTATAATAGATTTATTCAATTCTTATAGTATTGCACTAACTATATCCTCAATATCACTTTTTATTGCTTCTATATTAATGATTAATCCCACAAGATTACTTAATAGAAACTTTAGAGATATTCTTTGAGTATTTTTGAACCTAAATCTGCAACTGGTTCTGCTTGTTCTCCTACTTCATAGGCATTTTCACCTGAGTTATTTCCATCAATAACACGCTTTGCTATACCTTGAAGAATCCCTGCAAATCTAAAGCAATTAAAAGCAAGTAAAAACTTCCAATATTTTGGTTTATCTAAACTAGTTAAATTTAAATAACTTTCTAAAATTTTTTCTTCAGTTGGTATACCAGAGTAAGACTTTTGATTATTAAAATTGCTTAGACCACCTATTGGCCATGTTTTTTCGAATCTAAGCATTAATACCCAGTATGATAAATCAATAAAAGGGGGTGATAGTGTTGATAATTCCCAATCTAACAAACCAATTATTCTTGGAATAGATTTATTTTTTTCTAAAATCATATTATCTAAACGAAAATCACCGTGTAAAAGACATGGTTTCAAATTATCTATTTCAGTGGGAACATATTTTGGTATGGTATTTATTAAGTATTCCATACTTTTTATATGTTTTGTTTCAGAGTCTCTATATTGTTTTATCCATAATTTAATTTGTCTTTCAAGATAACCATAAGGTTTGCCAAAATTCTCTAAACCAATTTTTTTTAAATCTAATTTAACTAATTCTGCCAAAATTTTAATTTTATGTTTATAAATTTTGTCTCTTTGTTCACTTGTATAATTTGTAAGATCTGGATCGAACTCATGTGCTCCATTTAAAAATTCCATAACATAAAATTCACTTCCAGTTATATCTTCATCACTACAATATCCATACATTTTAGGAGTAGGAATTTTTGAATTTGATAAAGCACTCATCACTTTATATTCTCTATCAATCCGATGTGCACCTCTAAGGAGATTTCCTAATGGCTTAGATCTAAGCACAAAACTTTTATTGTCTGATTTTAAAAGAAATGTAGGATTAGATTGGCCTGTTTCAAACTTTTTAATAGATAAAATTTGTTCATCAATTGATGTGTTTTTTTTTAACCAAAGATTTATACTATTAATTTTATTTTTTACTGACATATTTACTTGACTAATTTATTCTTATTGAAATGTCACATTTAAAAAAAATTTAGGTATATGATGCATGACTATTCAATCTAACACTGTTTTAATAACAGGTGCAAGCAGAGGGTTAGGTGCAAATTTTTCTAAGGTGTTAGCACGTGATGGCTTTAAAATTATTGGGGTTGGACGTAATTTACAAAATCTTAAGTCAGTTATTTCATCTCTTCCTAACCAAGATCTAGATCATTCATATTTAGAACTTGATATTACAGATGAGTTGCAAGTGCAGAGTATGTTAAATGATCTAAACATTTACGCCTTAATAAATAATGCAGGTATTGCAAATACCAAATTATTACATGAAGAAACTCATTCAGATTTAACAAAAATAATTGACACTAATTTATTAGGTTCAATTAATGTATCGAATGCTTTAATTCCAAATATGATTAAAAACAAAAATGGGAAAATTATTAACATTGCTTCTACTCTTGGTTATAGACCTTTATCATTTGTTGGAGCATATTCTGCAACTAAGGCTGCTTTAATACAAATTACTAAATCTCAATCAATTGAATTAGCAAAATATAATATATGCGTTAATGCACTTGCACCAGGCTACATACTAACTGACATTAATAAAAAACAATTAGAAGGTGATGCAGGCGTTTTACTAAAAAAGAAAATACCTCTCAAAAGATTTGCTACTGTCGAAGAACTTGATGTAATTATTTCTATGTTAGTAAATCCACTAAACACCTATATGACAGGTGCCACAATAGCTGTTGATGGCGGACTAAGTACAGGTCTTTGACAATAGGAGCAATTTATGGATTTCACACTTCCTGAACATATCGAAACTCTAAGATCAAAAACAAGAGACTTTGTTAATCAAAAGATTATTCCTCTAGAGTCAGATATTTCATCATATGATAAACATGAAAATATAAATGAAGATTTGCTAAATCAAATTCGTTTAGAAGTCAAAGCCGCAGGGCTTTGGTCACCACAAATGCCCACATCCAGATCTGGTCTTGGATTAGGTCCTATTGGTATGTCTGCCCTATATGAAGAAATGAATAGATCAATTTTTGGTCCCGTTTGTTTCAATTGTGCAGCTCCCGATGATGGTAATATGTACATTCTTAATAAAATAGGAACTGAAGAACAAAAAGTTAAATGGCTTGATCCAATAATCAATGGAGATGTTCGCTCTTCACTTGCTATGACTGAACCAGCACCCGGCGGTGGCTCTGATCCATCAATGATTAAAACTGAAGCTGTTTACTCAAATGGTAAATGGATAATTAATGGTCTTAAATGGTATATTACTGGAGCTGCTGCTGCATCTCATTTCATTCTACTTGCCAAAACTAAAGATGGATTAACTGCTTTCCTTTATCATAAAGATCAACCTGGTTGGAAGATTAAAAGACGTATTCCAATTATGGGCCCAGAAGAACACGGTGGACATTGTGAGATAGAGTATAATGGTTTAGAAATACCTGATGAAAATAGGTTAGGTGAAGTTGGTAAAGGCCTTAAAATTGTTCAAATACGTCTCGGCCTTGCTCGTCTTACACATTGCATGAGATGGATAGGACTCTCTAAAAGATGTTTAGAAATAGCTTTAGATTATGTTTCCACTAGAGAAGGCTTTGGTGTTAAACTTTCTGATAGAGAATCTGTTCAAATAAAACTTGGAAAATCCGCAATGGACATCGACATTTCCCGGTTACTTGTAATGAGAGCCGCATGGAAAATTGAACATGGTAGTAAATCTAGACAAGATGTTTCAATGGCTAAAATATACGTTGCCGATACTTTAAATAACGTTTCAGATACTGCTATCCAATTGAATGGAGCTAAAGGCTATAGTAAAGATATTATACTTGAATGGATTTATCGTTATGCACGTCAAGCAAAGTTAGTTGACGGAGCTTCAGAAGTTCATCAAATGATTATTAATAGATTTTTTAATAATTATAAAACTGATTTTTGGCATTGGGGTATAGGTCACGATATTTAATTTTTTAATATTTTTTCTATCTGTTCTAATGAATTTATAATTTGATCTGGTTTTCCTGGTAGTTTCTCCAATCTGCTATCAAATCTATTTACCCATATAGTTTTAAATCCATAATTTGAAGCTGCATGCATATCCCATGCGTTACTTGAGAAAAATAATACGTTTTGTTTGTTTACTCCCATTTTTTTTTCTACTAAATCATATACAACACTTGCAGGTTTATACACTTTGCATTCTTCTACTGATAGTATTTCATCAAGTAAAGTTTTGATATCTGCATTAATCACTGCGCTCTCTAACATTCTATTATTTCCATTTGATAGTATAGCAGTTTTCAACCCCATATTTTTGATATTTTTTAGAACAGATTTGACTTCAGGATAAGCTTCTAATTTTAAGTATAATGATAATAATTCATCCCTTAATTGAATATTTTTAATATTTAATGTTTCCATAGCATAATCTAGTGCATCAGATGTGATTTTCCAAAAATCAATATATTCTTTCATTGAATTTCTTAACCATGTGTATTCTACTTGCCTAAGTCTCCATAAAGTTGAGAGTTCATTCCATTTATTACCAACCTCTTTTGATAATTCTCGACATGCTGCATTTACATCGAATAATGTTCCGTATGCGTCAAAAACACATGTTGTTATTTTATCCATTTTTTTCCTCACTTAGATATTCGTAAAAACCTTTTTTATTTTTTTTTTCCCATTTCACGTACATCTTATTTTTAATTCGTCTTAATGCAAAAATCTTTGAAATTTTTAAATTTTTCATTTTCAATGATTTTATCTGATATTTTTTATAGGCTTGGTCAATTTTAATTGAAAACCCTTTTTCCTTAGTTACTGATTCTTTTTGAATGTTTAACTTATAG
>CABZWX010000045.1 GCA_902529515.1 uncultured SAR116 cluster alpha proteobacterium
ATCCGTATACATGTGAAAAATGGGCTGAGGTTGCAAAAGGTAATGCCTATGATGTTGATGCTGCTGTGAATGTAGCAAAAGAGATATTTGAAAACAATTGGTCTAAAACAAAACCAACTGAAAGAGGTAAATTATTAGTTCGATTAGCAGAACTTGTTGAGCGAGATGCTCAGAGATTAGGAGAAATTGAAGTTCAAGATAACGGAAAACTTATAGCAGAAATGGGAGCACAAACTAAATATCTTGCAGAGTGGTATAGATATTTTGGCGGACTAGCTGATAAAGTTGAAGGAGCAGTGTTACCGTCAGACAAACCTGGTATTTTCAACTTTACAAAATATGAGCCGTTTGGTGTTGTTGGTATGATAACGGCATGGAATTCACCTTTATTACTTTTATCTTGGAAACTTGCTCCTGCACTTGCAGCTGGCAATACTGCCGTGGTTAAACCTTCCGAATTTACATCAGCTTCTACTTTAGAGTTTATGAAATTAATATCAGAAGCAGGTTTTCCTGACGGTGTTGTTAATTGCGTTACAGGCATGGGTGTTGAAGTCGGACAACCACTTGTAGAACATAAAAATATTTCAAAAATTGCATTTACAGGATCAGATATTTCTGGACAGAAAATTTATGAAACTGCCGCAAAAAAAATAATGCCTGTATCTTTAGAATTAGGTGGAAAATCACCTAATATTGTTTTTGAGGATGCTGATTTTGAGGCAGCTATTATGGGTGTAATTTCAGGAATATTTGCTGCAACAGGCCAAACATGTATAGCTGGATCTCGACTTTTAGTTCAAGATTCAATATATAAGAAGTTTGTTGAAAGACTTGTAAAGGTTGCGAGTGAGGCAAAAATTGGAGACCCTATGTCTTTAGACACTCATGTTGGCCCTGTAACAACTAAACCGCAATTTGAAAAAATAATGAGCTACATTGATATTGCAAAATCTGAGGGAGCAAAGTGTCTTTTAGGTGGTAAAGCATATTCTGGCACAGATGTAAAAGGTAATAGATTTGTAGAACCAACAATTTTTGCCGACGTTAATAATGATATGAGAATAGCACAAGAGGAAGTTTTTGGACCGGTATTATCTATAATTCGTTTTAAAGACGAAGAAGAGGCTACAAAAATTGGAAATGACGTAATATTCGGGTTAGCTGCCGGAGTGTGGACTAATGACATAGGAAGAGCTCTTAGAATGTCAGATGCTTTAAGAGCAGGTACAGTGTGGATAAACACTTATAGAGCTGTTAGTTTTATGTCTCCGTTTGGTGGTTATAAAAGATCAGGCAGAGGAAGAGAAAGTGGGCAAGAGTCCATTAAAGAATTTTTACAAACAAAATCTATATGGATTGCAGAAAAAACTTCAGTTTCAAATCCATTTATTATTAGATAAATTTAAATTTTTAAATATTTTGATAATTTAATATTTGCTCAACAGGAATAAATAATAATGGACTTTAGTACTCAATCTAACATTTCATTCATTAAGCAGAAAATTGATGATTTAGAAAAAATAACTGATCAAGAAAATCCATATACAAGAATTGTCTTTAGTAAAAAGTTTTATGAAGCAAGATCATGGTTAAAAAATGAATATCAGAAACTTGGATTGATAGTGTCTACAGATGACGCTGGAAACTTGATTGGACTTTTAAAATCAAAAACTAATACTGAGAAAGTGGTTATTATAGGATCACATATTGACACAGTACCCTCAGGGGGAAGATTTGATGGGATTGCTGGGGTTGTAGCTGCATTATGTGTAGTAAAACATATTAAAGAAAATGATATCAACTTACCTTTTAATCTTGCAGTATATGATTACCTTGGGGAAGAATTAAATGATTGGAGTATTTCATGCATTGGAACACGAGGTATGATAGGTGCTTTAAATCAAGAAATCTTGTCTAGAAGCAATGCATCGGGAAAAATTTTAAAAGACGAAATAGATAAGATTGGTGGAAAATCTAATTTACTTACAAAACCATTTTCAATTATTGAAAATATTGTTGCATGTTTAGAATTACATATTGAACAAGGTAAAGTTTTAGAGCAAAAAAACATAGATATAGGCATTGTAAGATCTATTCCGAGTATTTCTAGGTTTAGTGTAGAAGTAAATGGTCAAGCTGGTCATAGTGGAACTACTTTAATGGATCAAAGAGCTGATGCTCTTGTTAACTCTTCAGAAATAATAACATTTGTGAATAAGTTAGCTTCAAGGTTAGCAAAAGAAAGTAATCAACATTTTGTTTCAACTATTGGTAAAATTAATGTTCACCCAAATGCTGCAGCAATTATTCCAGGTAAAGTTGAAATGACTATTGATCTAAGAGCTTCTAGTAAAAGCTCAAGAGACCAATATATTAAGGAATTAGAAAAACAAATTGAAACAATGAACCAAAGCGGTCCTTGTAAAATTAAAATGAAAAATATTGCTTTTGCACCTTATGTGGAAATGGATAAAGAATTAGTAAAGTTATTTAAAATATCTTCTGATGAATATGGCTTCTCAAATATTATAATGGATAGTGGCGCTGGTCATGACACAGCTCATTTATCAAGAGTTGCACCTGCCTCTATGATTTTTGTACCATGTATGGACGGTTTAAGTCATTGTCCCGAGGAATATGCGGAAATATCAGATATTTCCAAAGGTACCTCTGTACTATTTAAAATGGTAGAAAAATTAGCTAGTTTAAATAAAAATTAAATTGTTTTGAAAAAATCTATGACATTGTCTTTATTTTCTAAATCAAATATAAAATCTAGCATTCTATTTACTTGATTTTGATCAACCTTATTAGTTGAGGAAAAACAACATTTTGAAAATTTTTCTAAATATTCTTTCTCGGATAATGGTGCTTTTGGGTGACCATAAACGTGGTCAATATTAATTTCAAATTTGCTGTTATTTACAAGTGTAATGATAAATTTTTGTGGAGTAAGGACTTTTTGATCTAGGATGTCATTCTTAATCATTATAATTTTTTTAGCAAAATTTAATGTATCTTTATTATTTAGATATTTTTTTTCTGTAAAAGTTTCAATATTCAAATGATCATTTATCATGAAACTAGCACCAACAAATTTAGCACATAACTTTGAATAATTCGTTGTAAGATTATCAATAATTGGTCTTGCTACTAATTTGTAAACTCCAGGCGGAACAAAACATTCAATTGATTCAATGTCGTCTTTATTTAACCCATGTTTTAATTTTAAATCTTTTATAGCGTGAACTAATCCATGAGTTAGTCTTCCGCTTGGAAAAGGTTTATGAGCTAATTGATTAACCATCCAAAGTTTTCCGATATTCTCTTGGAGATATAAAATATCATAGTCATCATTTTCTATCAATTTAAAGTAACCATGTTCTCCATTAAAAACTCTTTTAGGTCCTATAAAACCTGCTTTTGTAAGATCCATAGAAGCTAAAGCTGCTTTTGCATTAAAACCAACTTGAAGTCCTAGAATTGGTACACCCTCAACATGGGATTGCATATTTCCACATGTTTGAGAATACATAATACCAAAAGCATTATGAATTTCCTCCATAGAAAATTTTTGTATTTTTGATAAAGCAGCAACAGCACCAAAACCACTTGCTGTGGCAGGTCTAAAAAATTTTAATTCCCCCCGAGCGCAAATACCTAAAAATGAAGCAATATCAACACCTAATGCTAAAGATATTAAAAATTCTTTCCCATTTGTGTGATGCCCTAAATTATTAATTTCTTCACAATGAGCGAGTAAAGAACTTAAAATAGCTGCCATTGGGTGAACAACTGCTCCTTCATGAATACAGTCAAATTCAAGACAGTGTATTTGATATGCATTAATAAGTGTTGAGGCGTCTCTTGAATACTTTTCCCATGTTCCAAGCACTGTACAATTTTTACCCTTAGACCATGTGTGTGCAATTTTCTTAAGTTCGTTTAATTTTGAACCTGTACTTCCAGCAATTCCAACACCAATAGTATCTAATAAAAAAACCTTTAATTGTTTAATTGTTTTTTCACTTAAATCTTCATATTTTGACGAAAAAATATGTTTAGAGAAAATTTCTGCAACCTCTTCAGCCATTATTGATTCAATCAATTAATTGTTTTTGGATAAAGAGATAGTTTCAAACTCAGCAGGACTTGTTATTTCTATCAATTCAAGGTCATCAGAGTGCTTGATTTCTCTATGATGAATCTTTGGCGGCTGGTAAACTACATCACCCTCGTTCAAAGTGAATGTTCCCTCACCTTCATATTCAAACTCTACACTGCCTTTTAAAATATAAACCATCTGAAATTTCAATTTATGATAATGCCATTCCCCATTAGCATGTTTACCTTCTATAGCTTTAATAACATTGGCTCCAAAATCACCAGAGGTTGCTTCTTCAATACCTAAATTCTTATATGAAAAAAAACCACGTAATCCAGATTCAAATTTGTTTTCTTTAGCCCTTGTAATTATTTAATTCTCTGCCACCCCACATAAATGAATTATCAATGCCATTTACTTCATGGAATGCTGGGAACATTTCTTCATTAGATTTTAAGGTTAATGCCCCTACAGAAATACCATTAGATTTGTAATTTGGAAAATAACCTACATTCAAAACTGGTTTTAAAAGAAAAAAAGTTCCACATTCCCATTCTACAAATTTAATAAGATGATTATTCAAGTAAGACTTTATTTTACTTTTTCGAAAATTTTGACTACTTGAGGATGTTTTTGATTTTTCTGATTTGATAATG
>CABZWX010000046.1 GCA_902529515.1 uncultured SAR116 cluster alpha proteobacterium
TAGATTTAGTTAATAATTTGATAGCGTTTTCTGTATTTGTTGTAATTTTTAATTTTGTATATTGACTATCAACATAATTTACAATCAAAGCTTCATTTAAGCGAATTTGTTCTCGACCTTTTGTAATTTCAATTCCTCTTGAAATCAGCTGTTTGTCAAACACACTATTTGCAAAAATTCTACTAGTTATAAACGAACAAACTACAATTGGAAAAGTTGCAGCTATTGCATATTCATAAGATCCAGTAAGTTCTAGAACTAAAATTATGGCAGTTAAAGGTGCTCCAATTACAGAACTAGATACAGCGGCCATTCCTGAGACTGCAAGTACAGAAAGTAGATCTGGATTTGCTGATGTGACAGGCAATTGAAATACTAATGCGCCTAAAACTCCTCCCAAAAAAAGGGCAGGCGAGAATAATCCACCAAAAAACCCAAATCCTACACAAATAGAAGTTAGGATTAGTTTTCCTAATAAAAGAGCTAAGAGATATCCAAATAATAGTTGACTAGTTATAACAGACATCAAAACATCAGTCCCTAATCCTAAAACCTCACTAAAAACCATTCCACATATACCACAAGCAAATCCAGCAATTATAGGTGCTTGCCAGTTTTTAATATTAATTTTAGCTGGAATAGTTCCAGTAAATAGTACCAGTTTCATAAAAAGAATTGCTACAATTGCTGCTAATGGACCTATTATTACTAGGCTTATTATTATGTCACTCATATCAAAAGAAATAGCAGTCAGCAGAAGTGGAGGACTTACAATTCCAATTTCTGTTGCAGAAAAATTAGCAGCCATTGACGAAATTGCTAAAGCAGCAACTGCCTTCATTGAAAAATGTCTTAATACAGTCTCATGAGCAAAAATTATACCTGCTAAAGGAGCACCAAATCCAGCAGAAATAGCTGCAGCAACACCACTGCCAATTATGATATCATGGGGAATTTTAGGTACAAATTTTTGTCGTCTAATATATGATGAAACAGTTGCACCAAAATGTACAAGAGGACCATAAATACCTACTGAAGCACCGCCACTTATTGATATAAATGATGCTAATGTTGATCCAAAACCACCTTTTAAATCTAAAATACCTGCATGGTGATGTGCAGCATAAATTGTATCTGCAGGACCAAACCACCTTGGTAGTTTGAGTTTATACATTAACAGTCCAACTAAAAAAGAACTTGGGACACATATCAATAATGGCACTAAATTAAGTGATAAATTTCCAATATCGATTGTTACTATAAAATTTTCATTATAAAATAAGAAATCATAGATATTTTTGGCGCTTATTATAAAAAGTTGCGCAACAAAAGATACAATACTGCCAACTATTGCCGCAATAACTAACAAAGCTAAGCTTGCTCTAATCTCTTTTATGTTTATTTTTTTAAACATTATGAGCTCCAACAGAATTACTACATAATTTTAATTGATTGTCATTTTAAATTAATTGAAATTTATTAATTTAAAAAAATTTTCTTAATTAAAGGCATAAAAATTGCAGGATTACTGCCGTATCATGAAGTTATAACTATTTTTTAGGTTTTTTATGGCTGTAGATTATTTAAGTGCAATTAATCAGGGTGGTAGTGGTTTAAATATAACCCAAATTGTTGATAGTCTTGTACAAGCAGAACAGGCTCCTCAAGAAAACCAGATTCAATCTAAAATTGACGCTAGAAACACTGCTATTTCAGCTATTGGTGAAATAAAAAGTGCTTTATCTAAACTTTCTACTTCCTTGAACACTTTAACTGGGAACACCTCCTTAAAAGTAAACTCAACTAGTACGGCAGTAAGTGCAACTATTTCAGATCCTTCAACTGCGGTAGCTATAAATTCTAGTATAAGTATTTCATCACTGGCAAAAGGACAAACATTAGCATTTGAAGATTATACATCTAATACCTCCCTTGTTGGTGCAGGAAGTTTGGTTTTAGAAAGAGGAGACTGGTCTTCAGGAAGTTTCGTTGCTAGTTCAACAGTAACTTCTAAAACACTTACAGTCACAGAAACTGATACTTTAGAATCATTAAAGGATAAAATAAATGCACTAAATTATGGTGTTACAGCAAGTGTTTTAGGCGCAGGCGACGATACATATACACTTGTTTTGAAATCACAAAACGGAAAAGAAAATGCGTTAAGAGTTACAGCCACAGAAAGTCCATCAGGATCAGGATTATCTGCTATTGACAATACGTCAACGAATGGTTCAAAACAAAAAGTTGCTGGAACTGATGCCTCATTTTCTGTCGATGGTATTTCATTAACTAGGTCATCAAATAATATTTCAGATCTTTTTACGGGTTACGATGTAAACTTACTTGCATCTACTTCATCTAATGGGGTAGACACTCCAGCAAATCTCACTGGATCTGTAGATACAACTTCTGCAAAAACAAACTTACAAACTTTTGTAACTGCAGTTAATAATGCAAGAACATTGTTAAATGAAAAAACTTTTAGAGGATCAGTTTCAAAAGAGGCTGGTGAATTATCTGACGACCCTGTAGTAAAAAGTATTCAAAATCAACTAAAATCTTTTACTTCTTCTCAATTAACTGGATTTGGTGCAAATGGTGTATATCTTTCGAATTTAGGAGTTCGAACTGAAAAAGATGGATTGCTTAGCCTCAATACTACTGTATTAGAAAATGAACTTAAAAATAACCCTACATCCTTAGATGCTATATTTAATTCAATGTATTCTTCTTCTTCAAGTTTATTATCAGTAAGTGGGGGTACAAACTCTCAACCTGTTGCAGGATCTTATGCCTTTGCAATGACAGCATATGTGTCAGGTGCTTTTACTGGTCTTGTAAGTAATGACACATCACCAGAAGTAACTGCCTCTAATAATACTATTCAGGTAACTGTTGATGGCACTCAATCAGGATCAGTAACCGTTCCTGCTGCTCATTATACTTCTGAAGCAGCACTTGCTACTGCAATTCAAACTGCAATAAACGCAGACAGTACACTTATTGCTGCTGGGAAATCTGTAGTTGTCACTCATGCAAATGGAAGTTATTCGATTAAGTCAGGATCTATTGGTGCTTCATCTTCAATGGTTATAAATGCGATAGGAAGTAACCTTGATGGGTTTCTTAAGTTTGTAGGTTCAACTGATACAGATAATATTGGAACATCTCAATCTGGAACTGCTAGCACTGCTTTAACGTTGAATGGGGCCTCAGTTACAGCAACGGATCCTAATGGATTAGTTGATAATGAAACACTTGGCAGTTCAGGTAATTTTACACTTGATGGTGCACAAACAACTTCAACAAATCCTAGATCAGCTACTGATTTAAATTCATTTGTAACAATAGAAAGTTCAAATAATTTATCATCAGTAACATTCACTATAACTGGAACAGATATTAATGGAACGTCTCAAACTGAAACTATAACTGGTCCTACAGCTGGAAGTACTGTTGTTGGTACAAAAATATTTAAAGACATTACACAAATTTCTTCAAATGCAGCCGCTGCAGGAGTAAACATTGGTACAAAATCAGCATTTGTTGATCTTACAGGAAAACGACCATCAATCGTAAGTGCTGGCAGTGATGAGAGTGGTAAAACTTTCACTGTTGTTGGAACTGATTTATCTGGCAACGCTCAAACTGAAGTTATTACAGGACCAGCGGCTAATGCAACAGTTCTTGGTTCTAAAACATTTCAAACAATTACATCAATTACTCCTTCAGCTAATACCTCAGGTTCTGTGACATTAGGTTTTACTGGAGCTGGGATAACAACTACTGGTGTTACAGGTTCAGCAACATTAGACGGTGTTTCAATGTCAGCAGATATCAACAATAGTACTTTTACTATTTCATCAGGAAATGCAGCAGGATTAAAAGTGAAGTATTCTGGTCTTGGTGCAGATGCAACTATTTACTATGGTCAAAGTTTGATTGAAAAACTAACTTCATTTTTAACTGACACTCTTAATACCTCAAATGGACAACTTGCTACGAGAGAAACCACAATAAACCAGGAAGTTACAGATCAATCAGCATTATTAGTTGATTTAAATTCTCAGATGGAATCTCTCAGAAATAGATACATTCAACAATTTACAAGTATGGAACAAACAGTAACAAGCTTAAAATCAACTGGTGAATATTTGACCAATTTGTTTGAGGCTATGAACAAAGATGATTAACAAAATTTGGAGTTATAGATGAAATTACATATTGGTGGTAAAGAAGAAAAAGATGGGTGGACAATATTAAATACCCAACAAATAACCAAAAATAGCCTTATTGGAGATTTAAGTGATTTGTCGCAGTTTGAAAATGAAAGTATTGAAGAAATTTATGCAAGTCACGTTTTAGAACATGTAAGACAAAAAGATATGGAACACACACTTGCAGGGGTTCATAGAGTATTGAAGAAAAATGGTAATTTTTACATATCTGTTCCAGATTTAGATATTCTTTGTCATACAATGTTAAGTCCTTATTATTCAAAAGAAGTAAAGTTTCACATAATGAGAATAATTTACGGTGGTCAGGAGGATCAATATGATTTCCATTATTTTGGGTGGAATGCTGATTTTATGAATATATTTTTAACACAAG
>CABZWX010000047.1 GCA_902529515.1 uncultured SAR116 cluster alpha proteobacterium
ATAAGTCAAAACTAAATTTTAATAATTCTAGGAAAATTGAAGATAGAAGATTTAAAGATAAATATATTGTAGTTTTCGCCTTTCCTAAAAAAGAATTATTTTTTTAAAAATATAATATTAATTAGGAGTATTTTATGAAAATTTTAATTAAAACAATTTTAATTTTAATAGTTTCAATATCAAGCCACTCTTACGCAGTTGCATCGCAAACAACTAATGAAGTAATTGAGAAGACACAAAAATCCGAAGCACCTCTTTATAGCGAAAGCGCATCATCAGAAGACTTGGCGCAAGAGTTTTTAAACGAAGTTGGGCTAACTGAGGGTGACAATGATGGCTTGTTTGTGGCTGTGGGAACAGCAGTTTTGCCTGAGCCCGATCCTGCAAGCAATCCCGACTTCCTAACAATGAGAAGAATTAAAGCTTCTGAGGCATCTCTTGAAACTAAAAGACAATTTATAGAGTTTATAAGAACCACTATGTCAGCAGAGGATGTTATAATCATGCCAGAGTCACCCTTCTCTACTGAATTTGATAACAAAATGAAGGCTACACAGAATAAAATTAATAAGGCATTCAGAAACTATAAACTTGCTCTTAGGAAAGCAAATAAAGCAGAGGCTGCTAAGTTCAATGGAATTGATTTTTCAGTGTTAGCTAAGGAAGGAATTACTGCTACTATTAAAAGAATAAACCCAGAATTTGACGCAAGCAAAGTTGAGAAAAAACTAGCAGATGATCTTGCAAAAGCAAAAGCAGATTTAGAAGCAACTGAGACTGATCTAAATAATTTAAAAAATGAATTAGAAACCCTTAGAGGATCTCTGCAACAAGAAAATGTGAGTTCTATTGAAACATTTTCAAAAATGAATGTGGTTGGTCTTGTTCCTATAGCAAGCTTTGAATCTTGGGATGGAGAACAATATGCTACAACAAGTGTTAGTATATGGACGACAAAAGAAGAAGAAAGAGCAAGAATGCTTTATTCTGGTCAAGACGTGGCTTATGACCCAGGTTCTTTATCTGTGAAAGATTTTATAAATTCTACAGATTGGTCTACAGCACAAGGTGTAAGGAAATTTTTTGATGACAAAGGTAACTTCTGGTTAATATCAATTGGTTCCAGTCCCCTTAAAGGTAAATCCTCAAAAGCTACAAGAACAGCAAAAGGACAAGCACAATTGAGCGCTCAAAAGCAAATAGCATTTGTATTATTTTCAGAAGCTTCTTCTAAAAGAAGTGCTAAAGAAAAATTACAAGAAGTTACTACTGGGAATGTAGGTGAAACAGAAAATCAGTCAGTAACATCTTTTGCTGAAACTATTTCTCAAAAAGTTGAAGACCTTGATATTCAAGGTATGTCTCAACTAAAAGGAAAAAAATATACACACCCTATCTCAGGCCAGGAAATGTTTGTATCGATTTATGGGATTTCATCTAAAGCAGTTAGACAAGCTCAATTAATGGAAGCATCTCAAGCAAGAATCACTCAAGATATGATCAGAGAAAATCAAAGATCTAAGGGAGTAAAAGCAGGCTTTGATAAAGCAATTGATGATGCAAAAAAAGATAAATCTTCTTTTCAAAAAGGATTTAAAGAAGGTCAAGCTAAAGCAAAAACACAATCCAATGCTTCTAAAAAACCATCAAGCTCAAATACAACATCTGGTGGCAGTTCAAAAGGTGGCTTTAAAGGAGCAGGAACTGGCTCTAGTGCATTTAAATAATTAACTGACAAGGATGAAACAATGTTAAAATTTCTTAAGAACTTTTTTTATATATTTTTAATTTTAGCTATATCAAAAAATGTCCATGCTTTTGATCTCAAAGCACTTACTGATAAAATTCAAAAGGACGTTGGTGAAAAACTAAAAATCCCCCAAACTAATTCTGGATCTAATCCATTAGGAGGAATGCTCAAGGGATTAAACCAAAACAAAAGTTCAACAAATATGAACACTAGTGAACAAAGTATATCTGGCACTAATTCAAATACAAAACTAGCTAAACAAATGTGTGAACCCACTATACCTCAAACTATTAAAAATCTACCAAAGCCAAATGTTGCTTTAGTTGAAAATGATTTTGGAAAAAAAAGGAGTGAAATTGTCAAAATCTTGAACTCCATACCATCTTCAAGCGATGATCCATATGTTTCTTCACTAAAAACATTTGATGGTGCTTTCGAAACAAAAGAAATTGAAATTCTTTTTAATAAATTTTTAAAAAAGAAAAGTATAGACGATCTTGCTGCTATCAGAGCTATTTCTGACATGAAACCTGGTTTTAATAGTAATAAAAAACAGATCAAAGCTGATGCTCTTTTTGCATATGGTCTTGTTCATTATTATTTAAGAGATACTGGTGGGTTAAAAAACCTTGGAATACAATATATATCTCAAGCTACTAAAGGACCAGATAACATTGGTGCCCTTACTGTTTATGGTGCATGGCAATTTTACGGCATAAATGTAAAACAAAATATTCAATCTGGAAATATGAATGCTCTAACAGGTTATCAAAGAGCAGATGATAAAAAAAGAAAACTAAACACTGACGGACCTTTTAAAGGGTTAAATGCTTTTAAATGGGCTGAGACTGTTTTTTTTGAAATAGCTGCCGATGATAGAAATCCTTACAAACAACAATATCAATCACAGTTAGCTGATGCTAGAAGAATGAATAAGCAAGTTATGGCAGAACTAGCTAAATCTGATAAAAATGACCCTAAAAGTGGTTGGTGGCCATTTATTATAGAACAGCAAAACAGACAACATGCTATACTTGACGCATTAGGTGAAAATTTAGGCTTGGGTGAGCAATTAAGCGAACTTAAAGCTCAATATGCTGTTCTAGCCAGCAAGGTTGCGACTGATAACAATTTAGTTGAAAGAATGGTTATAATTAATGAAGAAATGAATTATAGAGTCCAAGAAGCCCTTAGTGCATCAAAAAAAGTTGATGAACAAGGAAAAATTCAAATTGCAAACCTCTCTCATGATAATGAGGTATTACTTCTCAGAAATCAAAAATTAACACTTGAACTTGCTAGGGGTATGATGGCATCTGGTGGATTTGGTAGAGGCTTTTATGAATTTGTAAGAATGGTAGGTGTAGCTGGTAAGAATGAAAAAGTTTCATGTGAAGTTTATTCTGGTGTCAAATCTTATGCATCAAGAACTAAAATCACCCTACCAAAGCCGGTTACGACTGAAAATACAAAATTCAGAAGCAAGTTCAGGAAAAAAAGAGATAGTTAAGCTAAAAGGTATTTACCTGAGGAAGTGCATTCAAAACAAGCTCTGATTGGTTATTCACTTCTTCAGGTTTATCGGTATCTAACTGAAATATTGCAGAGCTGTACCGAGATTGAAGACTATCCCCTGATATGATTTTATTTCTATAATTTTTATCTTTGATACTTAAAAATGCTCTTTCTAATATAGCTTCAGAAAGTTCACAAACATTAGCAGCATCTGAACGCATAATTTTATTTTTGTTTTCAATATAAGTCTTTTCAGCAAAGAAATATTGTTTGTATAAAACTTTTTCATCAAAATTATCATATATTTCAATTTCTATAGCCATGCCTAAGCTAACTTTTAACAGAGATTTAGCATTTTCTTGGTATGTTTCTTCTGCAAATTCCCATCCTTGATGATAAATTTTGATTTCTAAATCAGGGTTGGGTAATTTTACATCAATTTTATTATAGAGCTTAGTTGTAAAATCAAACCTACTAATTGTTGTATTTGTTAAAGCAGCATTCATCATAAACGGTAAAATTGGACTTTCTAATTTATAGCCGAAAGCAAAAGTTGATGACTGACCTAAAAAACTAATAAACTGATTTTTTGAAAGACCAAAATTATTAAAAAGATTATTACCATCTTCAGCAAGACTTACTAAGACCACCCTTGGTTTTTTGCCTTCCCATTCTTTTTTCTTAAATGACTGTTTACCAACCATAATTCTAAATTGTTCTAACATTGTAGATTGTGGATTTGATGAATTATAAAAAGCTCTTTTCATAAGCTCTGCTTTTATATCAGGGTACTTAGCTTTTTCTTTTTCAGATATCAAATTAGTAGAAATTGCTCTTACTGGAACAGAAGATATTATAACCCTATCGTAAACATTATATAATAAACTTTGCCCAAAGGAATACATCAGGTAAGCAGTTTTATTAATCTCATTATCTTTGAACTCTCCAAAATCAAATTCAGCAGAGAAACCGTATGTAAAAGCTAAAGTAGCATCCTTAGCGAAACCTTCTAATCGTAGATCAATATTTTTAATGGGTTTTTCTTTTAAGCTTTTGTTTAAGTAAGAATTAAAATATGAAGCATCATCAACATCACTTTTAAACTCTGAAGCAACTTTAGTTATTGGCATTAATGTTTCTATTTCATTGAACGGAAGCAAGAAACTTACCCCTGCCCAATTAACAGGCCCTGAATAATTTTCTGCATAACTTTTAAAGGAAAAAGAACTCGCAAGGATTGTTGATGTTAAAAGTTTATTAAAATTTCTTCTTTTTATTTTCACTATATTAGCCTGAAAGTTTAGACCAAATATTAACATCTTTTATTTAATTGACTCAATAA
>CABZWX010000048.1 GCA_902529515.1 uncultured SAR116 cluster alpha proteobacterium
TTTTAAAATGGTTTTTGGATTTTTTAAAAAAAAAGATATTTATGACGGTCAGTTAAAAGATGGAATGAAACATGGAATGGGCACCCTAAAATTTTCTAATGGTGATGTTTATAAAGGAGAGTTTAAAGATGACCAAAGACATGGAAAAGGTACTTATAATTGGGCAAATGGAGATTATTACATAGGAGATTGGAAAAACGATACTAGATATGGAAATGGAACTTTTAATTATTTACATAACTTTTGGAATTATAGATGCACTTACAAAGGTCAATGGAAATATAATGTTTATCATGGAAAAGGAAGTGAATTGATGGATCATTCTGTGGAATGGATACAACTTGGATATGAAGGCGAGTGGAAGAAGGGAATGAGACATGGCAAAGGTATAGAACATAATGGTGAACGCGGATATTACGAAGGAGAGTGGAAGAATAATATGAGGGATGGTTGGGGAATAGAAGATTTCATTGGTGGTAGAAGATATGAGGGTGAATGGAAAGAAAATAAATATTGTGGAAGAGGGACACTCACAAGAAAAGATGGAGAGGTTATTGAAGGAATATGGAAGGACGATGGAGACGAAGTAATTTGTGAAAATTCAAAAGGTATATATGAAATTCCAAAACATCTATTATAACAACTAATAAAAATAATTAGTTACTAAATTTTTACTAAGTAAAAATAATATTATTTAAAATCAATGAGTTAAAGTAAGTGGACGATTGAATGGGAATGATATATCTACAAAAAATATTACAATATTAATTACTTATGATACATCACTTGTTACTAAGTTGTACCGTTTACAACGTTTTAGATTCGTGATTTTCTAAGTTTGTTACCAAGTAGATTTGTTATTCTGAAGAATGATATATTAGAATCACTTTTTTCATTTCAACGACTTATTCATCAAAATCTGTTACCAACAACTTAGTAACGACTTAGTAACTCAACACTAGGATTGAAACACTATGGCAGGTAGGAAACAGAAAGCAAGAGCATCACTAGATGCACATGAGTTAGTAAAGTAAGCACAGGCACTTTCTACACGTCCTAAACATGCTAAGAATAAGACTGGGTTCAAAACTAATTCAGATTCTTATCTGAATTAAGTTCTAACATTTGATGACAAGGGCGTTATCTACACCACACCACAGTCTGGTTATAACTACTACTTGGCAAAATTTGCCTATTGCTGATACTGTGTTTGAGTAAATTACTCAGACACTATTTTAGGGAGTTGTTTTGATAATATTTTCATCCATAGAGCATACCCTTCATGATTTAAGTGTTCGCCATCCTGACTAAATAATAGTGATTCTTCCTTGTCCTTAAATGCGAGTTGGTTTGGCGTTGGTATAACCTTGACTTTGAATTTTTTTCCAATTTCGTTGATACATTTATTGACTGTTTTGACTGAAATGCGCTTTCGACGTGATTCAAGACCATAGTGTATTTCGCTTATCGTTAGAGGCAGGTTCTTCTGTTGAAAAGTTGCTACAATTTTCTCATAATCCCTACAAATCAAGTTCGTATCTCTTTCTTTATCAATATCATTTCCGCCAAGGTATATAAAGGTATGTTGTGGTTCTAGTGCAGTATAGTTTTTGATTTCCTTTAAAAAACAATGTGTCATTTGACCGCTTAGCGCAACTGAAGTCCAGCGGTCGAGACCATAATTACGGGGATCATACACTTCCTCTATAACGCTATCTCCAATTAAAGCGCCTAGTTGAGAAAAGTTGGCATATTTATAAAGTTTTGCAATGGGAACTCCTGAGCGATCATCAGTAGATGGGCAGTCAAAAGCTTTATAGGTTGAGTCAATTTTTACGAAGTATCGGTAAACATTTAACGGAAATAGATCGTTACGGTAAGTGATCATTCCTAAAAGGTATGCACTTGCAATGACAGTAATGCTCCAAATTACTTTTTTTTTCATGACACGTTTTTTTAATTATTTCAGATACTATTTTTATAATGATATACAATGTTTTAGTCAAAAATTTTATACTATTTCAGTATTATTAGACTATAATGATTGCAAAAGAAAAATTACGAGACAACCAAAAACAAATAATGTTGAATCAATAAGATAAACTAAAATCATTTTGGTGAATTTACAAACTATTGAGAATGCTCCAAGAAACCTGTTTGTTACTAAGTTGTAACTAAGTGAATATTTTAATGAATAAAATCATATACTTATACCTAATAGACGATTAAACGGTAATGAAAAAAAGTTATTAAAAACAATAACTTATGGCAAATTTTAAATTACAATTAGAAAATGAATCTTTTTCTTTAATACAAATTGAAACTTCTCATTTTGAAAAATTATACTCTGTTGCTTGTAATACTGTAATTTGGGAACAACATCCTGAAAATGATAGATGGAAGAGGGAAGTTTTATTAATTTTTTTAGATTGCTTTGGAAAAAACGTTGGGTTTTTTTACTATAGTTGATAAAACATTAGATAATTCGTTGGTTCTACAAGATTTTATTCTCATGATAAAATAGATAATTCAAATAGAGTTTGTTATACATTTTTGTCAAATGAATATTGGGGCACATCTTGTAACTTACAAAATAAAAAACTTATGTTGGATTATGCATTCAGACACATTGACAAAGTATATTTTGATATTGGGCAAGAAAACTTTCGTTCAAGAAAAGAACCTGAAAGAACTAGAACTTACTAACTGCGCAAATTCTTTCCCCATAAATCACAGTGTTACAGCAAGCGTAGAAAAAAAGAACTGTTCAACCCTTTTACAAATCTATAATATAAGCAGACAATAAAACAATGGAGATGTGAGATGAAATCTTATGACGAGTTAAAAGCTGAAATGGAAGCAATCCAGCAGCAAATGGATAAAGCTAAGAAGAATGTACGTGCTGACGCCTTGAAAGAATTCAAGCCTCTTTGCAAAGAGTTTGGCTTTACGGCTGGCATGTTAAAAGGTTCGTTAGCTTAGGGGGAGAAAATGAGATTTGAAGATTACGTCTTTGCTAAAACCGTATATGAAAAAAATGAAAACGTTACTTCCGCCTTAAAGACGAAACTGAAAGTTAACTATAATACGCCAGAAATTATCGCAGCTGCTTATGACTTGCAGGCAGGAACTTATTCAATAGCTGCAGACAATCAACCAGAGTTTTATAAATCCAGAGCCAAAGAGGTAAGTGATTTTATAACTTCTAACGTTAGTGATATAGAAGCAATACTTGATGTTGGTACTGGAGAATTGACGATGTTCGCACGAGTTGCATCTAATTTATCTTTGTCTGCTAAATCTCAGATAAAACTTTATGCTTCTGATATAAGTCTGTCGCGTTTAGTTGTTGGAAGAAATCATCTTAATAAATCCATTGAGTTAGTTAACCGAATTAATCTTGTAGTTGCAGATACTGCTAAGTTGCCATTCGGAACAAAAAGCGTAGATATTCTGACTTCAGACCATTCTTTAGAAACTAATGGAGGACGCTTATCAGAAGTTCTTAGCGAATGCTTCAGAGTTGCAAGACGTTATTGCATTTTTGTCGAGCCAGATAACTCCTTGCAAGATAAAAAAGGTAAAGAGCGGATGAAAACATTTGGATACATCTTTGATCTAGAAAAAAGCATATTAGAACTTGGTGGAAAAATTAAAAGTCAACATATTACAAAAAATAATTACCACGAGCTTAATAGATCAAAGATGTTAGTCGTTGAAGTGCCAAATTATTCTAATAGTAAAACCTTCCTAAATAGTGAAGACGATATTAAGTTTACTTATCCTGGTACCGATCAAGCTTTAGAGGATAATCAAAGTTTCCTTTATGATATACAAAGTGGTTTCTTATTCCCAAAGATAGATAATGTTTCATTACTTCTTGAACAAAACAGAATATTATTTTCGAAGTATAATGTTTAAAGCTGTTTAGGGCGGACTTCACAAATTGAAAGAACACTTTAGCTGCTAAATGAACCATAAAGAGGATCAAATAACGTTTAAAGATTAAGTAAGTTCTTCGTCTTACAATGTGTAACAAAGAATTGCGTAAACTATTGAATTGCAATAGTTGCTTAAGCGCAGATAAAACTTGCAAAGTAGCTGTTGAGTTACGCACTCCTTACACACTAACTACTAAAGTGTAGTTTGATATTGATATTTAATGAGAAATTATCAATGTTACTTTATAGTGGAAGTAGTTTAAATAAAGCTAATTATTTGCTAGTTAATATTAACAATCTTTATTTATAATTACTTTCTTTATTTTA
>CABZWX010000049.1 GCA_902529515.1 uncultured SAR116 cluster alpha proteobacterium
AAAGAGGGCCAACTGATAGGCATGGTAGATGCAATATACACCAAGGAAGCAGACATTGATGCTGGAGTTAATTTTGCAATTGACATTAAATTAATAGAAAAGTTTTTGAATAAATATGCCAGTCAGATAAAATAGAATTCTATGTCAATAACACCTACCAAATTAGAAATTGCAAGAGATCTTTTAAAAGAGTCAATTGTTGAAAAAAATAATAAGACACAATCACTTATCCATAAAGCTCAAGAACGTATAAATTATAAAACAATTAAAAGTAGGTTAAACTTACCTACAACTGCAAACTCAGCAGTTGATGGCTATGGAATTTTATATCAAACATTTTTAAATAATCCAGAAAGTGAATTTGAAATTGCTGGTATTGCGAAAGCTGGACACCCTTTTAAAAATAAAATTTTACCCCATCAAGCTATAGAAATTTATACGGGTGCTATAATGCCTGAGGGTGTAGATACAATCGTGATGCATGAAAAATGTAAGAGATCAAACAATAGAGTAATTATTAATGAAAAAGTAAAACAAAATCAAAATATGAGACCGATAGGAGAAAATTTGAAAAGGGGTGAGGTAGTTGTTAAAAAAGGAAAATTACTTAATGCAGCTGATATTGGGCAACTTGCTGCGTCTGGAAATAACAAAATTGATATATATGCGAAATTAAATGTCTCAGTTATTTCAACAGGAGATGAATTGATTTCAAGTAAAGCTAACAAAAGATTAAGAGGCCAAATATATGATTCTAATAAACCAATGTTACTTTCTTTATTAGATCATAAATTTTTAAATATACATGATTTTGGAATAGTAAAAGACAACAGAAATGAATTAGCAAGAAAATTTGCTGATGCCTTATCAAAGAATGACGTAGTAATTTCATCTGGAGGCGCGTCAGATGGAATAGAAGATCATACGCAAAATGCAATTAGAGACGTTGGTGCAGAATGTTTAGTTTGGCAATTAGCTATGAAGCCTGGAAAACCTATGGCAATTGGACGAAAGAAAAACAAATTTATTTTTTGTCTGCCTGGAAATCCCGTAGCTGCTTTTGTTTGTTCAAAGTTATTAATAAAACCACTCTTAATTAAACTAGCTGGTGGTGTTGATTTAGAACCATTAGTTGTAAAAATTCCCTCAGGTTTTGAGCATAAGAAAAGAAAAGGTAGAGCAGAGTATTTGAGAGCTAAAATTATAAGTAAAGATAATGGAGATTTTTTGAAAATTCATGGAAGAAAAGGAGCAGGTGTGATTTCTTCATTAACTGGTGCAGATGGTATAGTGGAAATACCTATGGATTATGAAACCGTAAAAGTAGGAGAGCTTCTAAAATTTTACCCATTCGAACATAGATGTTTATGATTTAAGTTAGTTTGGTATAAGGTTTTTATCCCATTTAACAATTACATTAAAAGAAATTGATATTCTTGGAAAATCAGACATATTTGGATGTACAAGATGATGCAAGAATGCAGGCCATAAAAGCAAATCTCCTGACTTGGGTAAAACTCTATGTTCAGGGTCTACCTGTTTATCACCTCTTATTGAATTCATATTTGCTTGAGGGCGTGGATCAAAAAAACTAATTGAAGCTGGGTTAAGATCAGATCTAAATATCTCAGCATCTGATTGGTCAGGAACATTTATATAATAGGTTCCTGACAACCAGGAATGTGGATGGTTATGAAGATTATGATAATCTCCTTTCATATTAACATTACTCCAGCCTTGGATAGACCAGTTTAATTCATAATTTATTCCTGATTGTTGTGCATAATCATATACAGCCCTATCAATACATTGTTTTAGCCAAAACATAGCAGGATGATCCATTTCCAAAATATTTTGAGATATATAATTTTCTGTCATATTCTCCTGTGCAGCATTGTTTGAGAGGACTATATCAGCAATTACAGAATTTGCGTTTTCATGTCCTGGTAATGACATTTCCATAAACTGAGTTGGCCAAAGATTTAAAAATTTTGGCTTTGTAGTATTGTTATTATTTTCAGTTTTAGACATTTTTGCTCCGTCTGTTTTTAAGCAATTTCAAACTTTTTAATTAATAAGTCAGTTATACTACTTATATTGTTTAAATCTAAAGAAGGTATATCCGTATTTAACTTCTCATCTGAAGCTATAGCAAAAATATTAATATCATCACTATGTAAAAATGTTTTCCCAATTTCACGTCTAAACACTTCTAGTTTTGGAATATTTTCGTTTTTATAACCTTCGACAATAATTACATCACATTTATTTAAAGGACTTTTGGCAAAAATTTCTAACATTTCAAATAAACTTTTTTCTTCTTCATTGTCATTTTCTTGAACAAGAGCAAACCTTTCTTTAGATGAAATAATCATTGGTCGGGCTCCAGCTTTCCTAAGGTTGTAAGAATCTTTACCTGGTTTATCTATATCAAATTTATGATGAGCGTGTTTAAGCGTTCCCACATTAATTCCAATTTTTGTAAAATTTTCTATTAATTTAGCACACAATGTTGTTTTTCCAGAGCCAGACCAACCAGCAAGACCAAAAATGGGTGGAAGTTTTCCAAGTATTTGCATTGCAATAATTAAATCTTTAGGCGAATTTAGATTTGTGAAAGGATCAGATTTTGATTCGTCAATTTCATCAAAATTTACATAAGCGGTTTTAAGTTGAGAAGTAAAAATGTCAATTTTTCTTATTCCTTCTTCAATTGCTTTTTTCAATATTAAATTATTGTCAGTTTTCCACAATGCTATCACAGGATGGTTAAATCCCCTTGATTTAGCTACAACTAGATCTACTTCTGGATTTTCATTTTTTACTCTCAATAGAGACTCAATTAAATTTTGAGGTAGAAAAGGTGTATCACATGGTAAAGTAAGAACCCACTTTTGCTTAATATTTTTTGCCCAATTCAAGGAAGCCAGAATGCCAACTAATGGACCTAGATGACCTTTAAGTGGATCTTCAAGAATTTCGTAACCAAAATTTTTAAATTTTTCAAAGTTAGTATTAATATTTAATGCAATGGGGGCAGCTTTTCCCGAAACTTTCTCTAAAACATAAGAGATGAGTGGTCTGTCAAGGAGATTAATTAGACCTTTTTCTTTTCCACCCATTCTTCTTCCTTTTCCTCCTGCAAGGATAACACATGGGATAATCTCATTAATATTTTTCAAATTTATAGCCTCAACTAATTATAGATCTTTGTGCTGACACCACATCTTCATTGTTCACTGATTTTACATCACTATCGAAAACTACTCTTTCAATACCATTAGCAATAATCATTCTTTTCCCTTTTGCTCTTCCTATCAATGTAAGACCAGCTTGTTTTGCAAGTCTAACACCTGATTCTGTGAAGCCTGACCTAGAAATTAAAATAGGAATACCCATTTGAACCGTTTTAATTACCATTTCTGAGGTGAGTCTACCAGTAGTATAAAAAATTTTATCACTAGTATTTTCATTATTTAAAAAAACCCATCCTGCAATTTTATCAACAGCATTATGTCTGCCAACATCTTCAACATAAACCAAGGGAATGTCATTTTGACATAGAACACATCCATGTAATGCACCAGCTTTAAGATAAAGACTTGGTCTAGTATTAACTTTTTTGGAAATCGAATAAATCCAAGAAGTTTTAATTTTAGTTGTTTCATCAAGATTTATAGACGTGAAATCATCCATTATATCTCCATACACTGTTCCAACAGCACAACCACTGGTCCTTATTTTCTTCTCCATTTTTTCTTCATAATTTGTTTTTCTTTTTGTCCTTACTATTACAACTTGTAAGTCATCATCGTATGTAACTTCAGAAATTACATCATTTTTTTTGAGCATATTTTGGTTTAATAAATATCCGACTGCAAGTAGATCAGGCATGTCTCCAAGTGTCATTGCAGTGACTATTTCCTGTTTGTTTAAATAAATTGTTAAAGGTATTTCTTTAACTACGGGAAGTTTTATACTTTCTCCGGCTTCGTTAATTCCTTCAATCTCTTTTGTTAAATTATCATTCTCTAA
>CABZWX010000050.1 GCA_902529515.1 uncultured SAR116 cluster alpha proteobacterium
CTTTCAATTCTGATATTCTTTCCTTTGAACGCTTTTGCTGTATGTAATGCTGACACAACATTTGATGCGACTGTGAGTGTTGACATACCAAAACCAAAAGGTTTTTTTTCTGGAACTCCCAAACCATCACCTGAGGTAATTTCAGAAGGTATCACAAAAGCTAAGCAAAGTGTTTTACAAAAATTTATTAGTAAGTGTGTTACTGAAAGAAATAAATTAGACCAATATCTTAAAGTGAAAGAAACTATAGATTCACAAACTGATATTTTTGTTAACGTTACTAAGTCAAAACAAGATCAAAAAGATCTTAAACTAAACGTTAAAGTCAGAGCTACAGTTAATGGTAAACTTTTTGAGTCCCTTCTATATGGTGGAAATAACACAGCAAGTAGTTCTATTTCAGGTAAAAAGCGTAAAAGAATGGTTTCATTTTTTATAGCTAGAAAAGCAGAATCAACTGATACAAAAGTATATGATAATAAAGTTGCCAAAATTCAAAAAGTTGAAAAAGGAGTAACTGCTGAAAAAAATGCTACTACAGACGGAACTACAACTGTCGTGAACAAAGAAGCCAGTGCTTTTAAAAAGACAGTTACAGGTGGAAGCACAGAAATAAAACAAAGATCTTCTGAAAGAGCATGGGTTATAATGCCTTCATCTGACTTAAATAATAACATAGCCAAAACATTAAGTAACAATGGTTTTAGAGGTATTAGATATCCATCATTTGCAAAGAGATGTGGTGCTCCTCCAAGTGATATAATTGAAGAAGAATTTTCTACACTGGATAAATTAACTGATGACACCGAAGCTGAAATATTTGATGCTATTGCCGAAAATGACAGATGTAACAAAATCATTGGTTTCGTTGCTATTGGTACCATTAATGTGAATACTGCACTTGTAGACGAAGTTAGTGGAAACTTTACAGTATCAGCAAGTATAAGAGTAGACGTATCCCAAATAATTGATGGATTTCCTGAAGTAGTAGCATCTATCGGTCCAGTTCAGGTAAGATCACAAGGATTAGAAGACAATGAAGCTGAAAAAAATGCTTTAATAAAAGCTGGTGAGAAAGCTGCACAGGAAATTGTAAATAGCTTAAAAGCCCAAGGCATATAATTTTATAGGTAGGTAATGTTAAAATCTTTTTTTTTACAGAAACGTTACGTATTTGTTCTATCATTTTTCTTCTTCTTTAATGCAAACGCAAATGAAGTTGAGAGAGTAAGGAATCTAGCTAATTCTGAGCCATTTGTTCTAGACAATAAAACTGCATCTGAATTAGCACAAGATTTTATTTTAGATGCAGGAGTGTCTGAAGGTTGGAACGAAGATAAAGGGTTTTTTATTTCCATAGGAAGCAGTGTATTTGAAGAAGTAGATCCATCTACAAATCCTAACTTCTTGAACATTAGAGCAATGAAGGCTTTTGAGGCTAACATTACTGCTAAAGGCGACATCATATCATATATTAGAACTACAATGTCAGCAGAAGACCTTATAACTATTCCTAGTTCTGGATTATCAACTGAATTTGATGAGAAAAAATATAACTTAGAATTGAAATTACAAAGTAAAATTAGAAAATACAAAAAGGCTGCAATTAGCTACGATAAAACACTTAGTAATAATTTTAATAACATAGATGGTATATCTATTAGTGCCGTAATGGCTGGCCCACTATCTCAATTTATTTCAAAATTAAATATAAAAATAGATGCTTCCGGCAAAAAAAAAGCTAAAGATTTAAAAAAAGCTGAAGCAGAACTTTTAGCCTTAGAGAGTGAAATAAGTTCTTTAAAACAACTAGCCAAAAAATTGCAAGGTCAGATTTCGCAAGAAAACACATCCTCTGTCAAGACATTATCATCGATGACACTTGTAGGTGCGTATCAAGTTGCTCATTTCGAGTCATTTGTAGACGGACAATATGAAATTGCAGTAATAAAGATGTGGTCTCCTGAGCAAGAACAAAGGTCTCTAGCACTTTTGAAGGGAGTTCCAATAAAGCTTGAACCAGGAAGTATGAGTGTTAAAGATTATATCCAAACAACTAATTGGGCATCAGCAATTGGTGGTAGAAAATTTATAGATGATAAAGGTGAGTTTTTTTTATTTGGTATTGGAGCAACACCAATTAAAGGCAAATCATCTGCACAAATGAGGACAGCAAAAGGAAGAGCTGAGTTATTTGCACAAAAGGAACTTGCACTTGCACTTAAAGGTGATATTACTCTAAGTAGAGAGGCCAAAGATAAGCTTCAAGAAATTTCTAAAGCTGATGGTGCTACTGAAAATCAAGTAGCAAGCTCATTTGCAGAAACAATTTCGCAAAAGCTTGAAAACCTTCAAATTCAAGGTACTTCAAAAAGATTTAGTGACATTGTCACCCACCCTATTACTAATCAAAAAATGTATGTGGCTGTTTATTCATTATCTGTTTCATCTACGTTAAATGCCAGAGCTATGGAAGCATCACAGTATTCTGCTGCTGTTAATATGATAAATGAAAATCAAAAATCTAAAGGTGTTAAAACTGCACTTGACAAAGCAACTGATGACGCCAAAAAAGATAAAACTTCTTTTCAAAAGGGATTTAAAGAAGGTCAGGCTAAATCAAAACCACAATCTGAAAATTCAGTAAAATTATCAAGTAAAAATTCAAACACAACACCTACAACTGAATCAAATTCCAGAAGTAAACTAACTGTAGTTTCAGTCTCAATTACTGGAGTGGGTTTTAATTCTAAAGACGCTATTAAGGATGGTCTTGTACAAGCAATTTCTCAGGTGAATGGCCTTCAAATGTCATCTCAGACATCTTCTAGCATGGATTCGTTTGAAACAGTTAAAGATGGAGATGAAACTTTTGCTTCCTCTTCATCCTTTCAAGAAAAAATAAAACAAAGCACAAAAGGTGTTATACAGAGCTGGCAGATCATATCAGTTGGGAAAAATCAATCTGGGGAAATGTTTGAAGCTAAATTGAATGTGAATGTATCAAAATTACAGCTATCTTCAGAACTTAAAAGAATGAGATTTGTCGTCTCACCAGTCAAAATCAATAATCAAATAAAAGATAGATCCTTAGCGAAAAGTTTCGAGAAAATATTTAATCCACAACTGAGATCAATGCTTGTTAAAAGTAATAGGTTTGCCCTATTGGATAGAAAAAACTCAAAAGAAATTGATAAAGAGATAAATTTTATTAAAGGCTCAAATGTAAGAACTGAAGAATTAGCAAAATTAGGTAATAAAGTTGGTGCTGATTTTATTATAGTTACTTCTCTACAAAATATTAATAATAAAACTATAAAAACAAAACTGATGGGAGAGACAATATCAACCAAACAATCTGAAATAGATTTAACTGTTAGCATTGTTGATATTGCAACATCACAAATCATCTTCTCTGATAGTATGTCACTATCACAAGCCGGAGGAAGTTTATCTAAGTTTTCTAAATTAATCGCTGAGAGATTAGCAAGAAAAATAACTGACACCTTTTTTCCTGCTAAACTTATAGCCTTCAAGAACAATAAATTGACTGTTGACCAAGGTAATAGCTTTTTTAATAAAAAAAATACTTATAATATCATTAAGTTAGGACCAAGGATCATAGATCAAACATTAAACCAATTTTCTGGAAGGGTTGAGAATATTGTTGGTAAAGCGCAATTTCTAGAAGGTTCATCTAAGCAATCCATTTTAAAATTAATTAGTTTAGAAGATAAAGAAACTTCATTAGATGCACAACAAGGTATAATTATAAGACCAATATTTGAAAAACTCCCTTCTGCTTCTGACATTGCTAA
>CABZWX010000051.1 GCA_902529515.1 uncultured SAR116 cluster alpha proteobacterium
AAATATGGACCTACTGTACTCTTCAAAAGAAAAACTTGAAAGTAAAAATATTGCACAAAAAAAAATTATAAAACGTGATTTGGAAAATCTTGACAAACTAGTTTTGTTATCAGATCAAAATCCAAACAATCTAGATATTCTTCTTGAATTAGCAAGGACTGCTTCACGACTTAATAAAACCGATGTGGAGATCTCATCCTTAAAAAAAATATTGTCTATCAAAAATTCTCCCAATCTCAAATCTCTATTAGCTCAAGCAATTATCAAAAAAGCTAACGGACAAGTCACACCAAAGGCAAAAAAACTAATTAAAGAAGCTCTATCTGAGGATCCATTAAATCCTGGAGCCAATTATTTAAACGGATTAGCACAATCACAAATTGGTAATGAAATGTTAGCATTTGAAATTTGGACTGAATTATATAAGCGAACTAGTAAAAATGATAATTGGAAAAAAGATCTTGAAAAAAATATAAGAATAGCGGCAAAAAACTTAGGGATTTCTAAAAAAGCTCTAGAAAATAAGTTAAAGAATGATTTTTTAGCAGATAATGATTTAACGAATGAAATTTTAGATTTAAATGAAAAAGAACAAAACATAAGAATTAATCAAATGGTTGAACAACTTGCAGATCGGCTTAAAGATGACAAAAATGATCTAGAGGGTTGGATTAATTTATATCAATCTTATAGAGTTCTAGGAAAAAATAAAGAAGCATTAAAAGCTATAAGAAATGCCATAAAACTAAATCCACAAAATATAAATTTAAAACAAATACTTTTAAGAGAATTATTACCTACGAACAAAAAGCCTGTTTTTTCAGAAGAAACAAACAAACTTGTGAATGATATTTTAGTTTTAGAGCCAAATAATGTAGATGGTTTATTTTTTAGTGGCTTTGCTGCTTACAATAGAGGAGAAAAGAAAAAAGCCATTACTTATTGGGATTTATTACTAAAACAATTACCCAAGGATTCTTTAATGTCAAAAGAAATAAATAAAAGGATTAGATTACTTCAGGATTAATCTAATCTTTTTTGATTTGGTATTTTTGCATTATTGGCAAAGATAATAACCCAAACCCTAGGGATAAAATTGGAATCCCAAAAGCTTTAAAAGATACCCATTGATCAGTAGTTAAATTACGCCAAGCTATTTCATTAGCAATAGCCATTACTATAAACATACCAACCCATAACCATGTCAATTTGTCCCAGCCCTCTTCTTTTAACGAAACTGCAGATTTCATGATAGCAGCTAATGGGTTCTTACCTAAAATTTTACCCGAAGCTAAAACTCCTGCAATTATTATAGATACTATTGTTGGTTTGATTTTAATAAAAAATTCATCATCAAAAAATATTGTTAATCCACCAAAAAAAACAACCGCAACACATCCAGCAGCAGCCATCATTGGTATATTTTTAAACCAATACCAAGATAGTATCAGAGATAATAATGTACTTATCACCAAAATTGCAGTACCAGCCATTATGCCGTAAAAATAATTAACACCAAAGAACAATAATAACGGACCCATCTCTAAAATGGATCTATAACCCTCTTTTTTGTCTACTTCTTGCAACGAACTCTCCTATGCTAAAATTAAACTCTTACTGTGAATAAACTCTTCTATAGTGTCTGTAGCAAATCTTAACACATCACCATTTTTTGAAAATCTTGCATTTTCACTTAGTTGACGTCTCCATTCTTTAGCACCTGGCAATGAGTTATACAAACCTAAAATATGTCTAATTACAGAGTGAACATTACCTTCATCATTCTTCACAAATTCATCAATATAGTCAGCCATTTTCATGGCTATTTGGTATCTAGTCTTAATTTTTTTATTTTGATTTAGGACTATTTTATCTACAGAGGACAATATATATGGATTTTTATATGCTTCTCTTCCAATCATAAAACCATCAAGTAAATATTGTTTAACTAATTTTTGGCCCTCTTGTATTGACTTAATTCCACCATTAATAATAATTTTTAAATCTGGCCTTCTTTTTTTTAATGCTCCAATCCTTGAATAATCTAAAGGAGGGATTTCTCTGTTTTGCTTTGGACTTAATCCATTCAACAGAGCTTTTCTAGCATGAATAATGAATAATTTTACTCCTTCAGCAGACACTTGATCAATAAAGTTATCTAAACCTTTTACTTCATCCATATCATCAACACCAATTCTACATTTAATTGTAATAGGTAATTGACTAACATCTTGCATAGCCCTCACACATTCTGATACGATTTTAGGAGTTTTCATAAGGCATGCTCCAAATGATCCATTCTGGACACGATTTGAAGGACACCCAATATTTAAGTTTATTTTTGAGTATCCATAACTTTGACCAAACTTGGATGCTAGAGATAATTTCTTAGGATCATTGCCACCTAATTGAAGAACACATGGTAATTCTTCATTATTAAATACTAACAACTTATGTCGCGGCCCAAAAATTAAAGCATCAGCAGAAATCATTTCAGTATATAAAACTGCTGAACCAGATAATAGTCTATGAAAATATCGACAATGCCTATCTGTCCATTCCATCATTGGAGCTACAGAAAACTTTTCCTCAAATATCAATTTATTGCTCTACAAATATTTAATAATTCATCATTATTTACAATATTTATAAAATTTAGCCAAGATTATTAAAATAATAATAAATAGAATTTTATCTATTAAAGCGTGTTTTAGTTTTCTTGAGATTTTTCTAAGGCCTCAGCTAAGTCGTCTAAAATATCATCTACATGTTCAATACCAACTGATAATCTTACATATGAATCTGATACACCAGATTTTAATTTATCTTCTGATGATAATTGACTATGTGTTGTAGTTGCTGGATGTATAGCTAGGCTTCTTGAGTCACCAATGTTTGCCACGTGGTAAAATAATTTTAAGTTATCTATAAACTTTTTACCTGCTTCTGCACCACCTTTCAATTCAAATCCAACTAGACCTCCAAATCCCTTATTTAAATACTTAACTGCATTTTCTTTAGAAATTCCTGTTTGTAACTCAGGGTAAATTACATGATCCACTGATTTGTGGTTTTCTAAAAAATGAGCAACTTTTGAGGCATTTTCACAATGTGTTTTCATTCTTAAACTAATAGTTTCAAGTCCTTGTAAGATTAAAAAAGCATTTAATGGGCTTAATGCTCCTCCTAGGTCACGTAATAAAGTAACCCTAGCTTTTATAATGTAGGCAATGGGACCTAATGGTTTTACAGCATCTACCCATACAGCTCCGCCATATGAGGAATCAGGTGTGTTTAAAGCTGGTTGTCTTTCTTTTCCAGCTCCTTGCCAATCAAAATTACCACTATCAATAATCAAACCTCCAATTGAGTTCCCATGACCACCAATATATTTAGTGAGTGAATAAACAACAATTGCTGCACCATGATCAAAAGGTTTACAAATTACTGGAGATGCTGTGTTATCTATAATCAGCGGTATTCCACATTTCTTTCCGATTGCACTCACTTCAGAAATAGGAAAGACTTTTAATTTTGGGTTAGGTAAAGTTTCAGCATAATAAGCTCTTGTTTTATCATCAGTTGCATTTTCAAATCCTTGTGGATCTGATGGGTCTACAAATCTAACTTCGATACCCATATCCTTTAAGGTGTTAG
>CABZWX010000052.1 GCA_902529515.1 uncultured SAR116 cluster alpha proteobacterium
CAAACTCATTAAAAAGGAGATTTCTCTTTTAGATCTTTTCCAATTTTCAGTTGAGAAAACAAATACAGTTAGAAATTTTAATTTAAACTCTTGAATATTATTTATAATGTTCCATAAATTTTCAGCTCCTTTTTTATGGCCTTCGTAAGAAGGCAATTTGTTGGCAGTTGCCCAACGTCTATTGCCATCCATTATAATAGCTATATGATCTAATTTCATGATTAATTGTCTAATATTTCTTTTTCTTTATTTGAAAAGACTACATCAATATTATAAATAATTTCATCTGTGATTTGTTGAATTGTTAACTCATCTTGATGTTTTTGATCTTCACTAATTTCACCATTTTTCTGAAGCTTTCTTACATTTTCAACACAATCTCTTCTTATGTTTCTAACAGCGACTTTAGAATTTTCAGCATATTTAGCCGCAACTCTAGTAATTTCTATTCTTCTTTCTTCAGATAAAGGAGGAATATTAATCCTAATTACATTCCCTTCAACCATTGGATTAAGACCTAATGGGCTCTCTCTTATGCTTTTTTCTGTCGCTGCCACTACCGAACTATCCCATACATTTACTAACAATAATCTAGGCTCTGGAACGCTAACAGTACTAACTTGGTTTATTGGCATTAAACTTCCATATGCATTTACACTTATTTGATCTAACATCGAAGAAGATGCTCTTCCAACTCTTAGCCCACTTAAATCTTTTTTCAAGGAATCTATAGCTTTTTCCATTCTAGCTTTTATCTCATTAGATTTTAGTTCAACCATAAAAATTCCTCCTAATCAGAAATTATAGTGAAAGAACCTTCGCCTCTTAAAACTTTTGTAAGGTTTTTATTTTTGTTTATAGAACAAACTACAATTGGTATTTTGTTTTCTCTAGCCAACGATATAGCTGATGCATCCATAACCTTGAGATCTTTACTTAATACATCAAGATAATTAAGGTTTTTAAATTTAACTGCATTTTTATCTTTTTTTGGATCAGCAGAATACACACCATCAACAAGGGTTGCTTTAATAATTGCATCGCAATTCATTTCTGATGCCCTGAGGGCAGCTGCTGTGTCTGTTGTAAAATATGGGTTGCCGGTTCCAGCAGCAAAAATCACTACCCTACCTTTTTCCATATGCCTCTTTGCTCTTCTTCTTATATATTGCTCACAAACTGCAGAAATTGGCAAAGCTGATTGGACTCTTGTTTGAATTCCAATTTTTTCCATAGCATTTTGAATTGCTAAGCTGTTCATAACTGTAGCTAGCATTCCCATGTAATCTCCAGTAGCTCTATCCATACCATTTTGAGTATTTGATATACCTCTATAAATATTTCCACCACCTACTACTATACATAATTGAATACCTATTTTAACAACTTCATGAATTTGATTTGCAAATGACTTTACAACTGAAGAATTTATACCAAAAGAATCTTTTCCCATAAGAGACTCACCAGATATTTTGAGAAGAATTTTTTTCCAATTTAAATTATTCAAAACTATTCCTGAAATTATATTTTAATCATTTTATACCAGCCGTCGCAGCAACTTCAGCTGCAAAATCATTTTCAGCCACCTCTATACCTTCACCTAATTTTAATATTTTAAAATCCTTGATTTTGACTTCAGCTCCAATATCCTTGGATAATTTATTTATGACATCTTTGATTTTAGTTTCACCGTCAATTACTGACACTTGTTCATTTAAAACAACTTCTTGATAAAATTTTTGCAATCTTCCTTGAACCATTTTTTCTGCAATTTCTTTAGGCTTTCCAGATGACATTGCTTGATCAATTAAAACTTCTCTTTCTCTTTTTACTAAATCGCTATTAAGATCATCAATATTTAGAGCCTTAGGAGAAGTAGCCGCAATATGCATAGCAATTTGTTTACCCACATTTAATAATTGACTTTGTTTAGCCTGTGACTCAATGGCAACAATTACTCCCAATTTTCCAAGATCCTCTGTTATTTTATTATGAATATATGAAACCATAACTCCCTCAGATACCTCAAGGTATTCTACCCTTCTGATATTCATATTTTCACCAATAGTAGCAATGTTGTTATTAAGTTCTTGATCTACAGATCTACCTGTATCAGGAAAAGGCAATTTTTTTAGAGCATTAATATCCGTTTTATGTGAAAGAACTAAATTACTGCAATTTTTTACGAAATTTTGGAATAATTCATTTCTTGCTACAAAGTCTGTTTCAGAGTTGATCTCTACCATTGCTCCTTGAGCTTCGTTTATACTTATCCCTATTAAGCCTTCAGCCGCAACTCTGTTAGATTTTTTTGCAACAGCAGACAAGCCTTGTTTTCTAAGCCAATCAATTGCATCTTCCATGTTTCCATTAGATTCGACTAAAGCTTTTTTACAATCCATCATGCCTGCACCACTTTTTTCTCTTAATTCTTTAACCATTGATGCTGACAAATTCATTTTTTTTTCCTTTCTAATTTTTATTAGGTACTATCAAATTTAAATAGGTATATATAATTTAATTAACCATTTTTCATAGAGTTATCTTCATTTGCAATTCCTTCTGTAGAAGTGCTTAAATCTATATTTTCTTCATTTACAATATCATCACTTACAATAACCTCATGCTGATTATCTTCAGCTGGAACGTTATCTATTATTTTTTTTTCTTCTAAATCTTGTGTCTCACCAATGTCGACACCGCTCTCCTCTAAATTAGTCTCTAATCCCTTCAATACTGACGCTGCAATTAAATCACAGTATAAAGAAATTGCTCTTAACGCATCATCATTTCCAGGTATAGGGTAATCTACATTAGATGGATTGGTATTGGTATCACATACGGCAATAACCGGTATATTCAAGTTATTAGCTTCCAAAACTGCAATAGCCTCTTTATTTATATCTATTACAAATAATGCATCTGGAATACCATTCATGTCTTTAATACCACCTAGGGTTAAATCTAACTTTTCCTTTTGCCTTTCTATATTAAGTCTTTCTTTCTTGGTTAAATTATTAATTTCCCCAGATGAAATTCTATCTTCTAAATTTTTGAGTTTTTTTATAGATCTAGAAACGGTTTCCCAGTTCGTTAACATTCCACCTAACCATCTATGGTTAACATAATATTGTCCACAGTTTGTTGCTGCTTGTGCAATTAAATCAGATGCGGAACGTTTTGTTCCTACAAATAGAAATTTTCCTCCATTTTTGGCAATTGATTGAACCGTTTCCAATGCTTCATATAGCATAGGAACAGTTTTTTCTAAATTAATGATATGAATGCTATTTCTTTTGCCAAATATAAATGGTGCCATTTTAGGATTCCATCTTCTAGTATGATGTCCAAAATGTACACCAGCTTCTAGCAACTGACGCATTGTAAACGTAGGTATAGTCATAATTATTCCTTTTACCGGTTAATGTTAAAGTAATGTTTACGAACACCGGATGGTTTAAAA
>CABZWX010000053.1 GCA_902529515.1 uncultured SAR116 cluster alpha proteobacterium
TGAAAATTATAGTCGGAATATTTTTGTTTTTTTGTGTTCTAAACATTGCTATGTATTCAATGTCTTTTTTTGGTTAATTTCTGATTTCCAATCTCGACTTAACATACATAAACCTAAACCAATACCAGTGATACCAAGACCAAAAGAAACTGCATAAAATATTGAGTTTATTGACCATGAAAATTTTATAGCTAAGTAACAAATAATGGATACAGACAAAAATCTAATTACCCCTACCAAAACAGGATAAAAAATCTTACCTGTTCCTTGACTAGCAAAATACAATGTTTGCCCTGCTGCAAAAAAACAATAAAATGGTCCAACAATAATTAAATAAAGAATTGCTGATTGTTTTGATAAAAAATTAGTTTGAAAATTATCTAGCCATAATTCAGGATAAAACGATACAATTCCACTGATAATTCCTACTACTAAAAATGAAATAATCGCCCCTACCCACGCTATGTTTCTTGCTCTATTAATTTGATTTGCCCCAGCGTTTATTCCAACTGTTGCTGTAAGGACAGATCCAATTCCAAAAACTAATGGCGTAATTATAATCTCTAGTCTACTACCTAAACCGTAACCAGCAAGAGCGTCTACGCCATAATAACTTACTGTAGCTGTAACCACACCTACTGTTCCTGCTATCGTTGTACTATTTATCAGCCCTCCAATACCTACTTTCATTATATCAAAAAATGATACTTTATTAAGTGGATAAAGACAGAGTTTTACAATATTTTGTTTAAACTTAATATAAAAGTACAAATATAATACCATAATAAAATGTGAAAAAATCATAGCAATTGCAGGTCCCATTAATCCAAAATTTGGAAACCCAAACCAGCCTAATGTTAAAGCTCCTGCTAAAACTATTTGTAAAAAGCAACCAGAAATTTGAACTATTGCTGGAATAACAAATTCACCAATAGCTCTTAAAACTGCTGAAAAAATATATAATAACCAAGTGAATACAGCGCCACCAAAAGCAATTTGTGAAAAGTTAACAGCTCCTTCTAAAACATCATTATCACCCCCCATTAACATAAAAATATACTTTGGAAATACAACAAAAATAACTGAGTAGATTATAGACATTAAAATACCAATCAAAACTGCATGCCAAATTGCTGAATTAGCACTTTCGATTAATTTTGCTCCCAAAAATCTTGAAATAGACGATGTACTTGCACCACCAATTGCACCAGCAGACATCATTTGCATTAATGTTATAAATGGAAAAACTAAAGCTAGACTAGCTAATGACACATTTCCTAATTTCGATACAAAATATGCATCAGAAATAACTATTAATACCATTGAAATACCAGTGATAGAATTCGGCAATGAAAGTTTACAGATCATTTTTAGAACTGGTCCATTAAGAATTAAATCAAGATTATTTTTCATAATTAAAAACTCTTTGAGTATTATAATAGTTATAAATGTTATTCAGATAAAGAAGGACATCTGCCTTCAGATTTAAGTATTTCAAACGCTCTAAAGGTATTTTCAATTCCTTTTTTAACAGAAATTGAAGGATAATCACCTATGTGATTTCTAAGAGGCAAATCATCTAAATCTGGAGGAAAAGGAAAAGGTTTATTAACACAAGTAATGTTTGCTTCTTTACTCAATTCCTTTATTAATGACAATCCATATTCAATAGTCTCACAGCTACCATTTAAATTAAATACATGCGAACCAGTTAAATCTTTATTCACTGACGTTATGAATGCTATCGCTGCCTCACCTGCGTATAACCAACTATATTTTCCATTAAATGGAATTTCGTATTTTTTATTCAATGCAGCAGCTTGAATGGCCAAAGTATTTTTTGAACTCATACCTTGATCTCTAGCTAAGCCATATACAATGTTGGGCCTAATACCTATTGAAGGTACTTGCCAATCTGACCAGTATACGAAAGCTGTGTGTTCATTAGCTAGTTTGTATGCTCCATAAAGGGTTTCTTTCCATGGGCCATTTGGAGGCAGTCCCAAAGCTGCTACTGAAGATGCATAAACTGTTCTTTTAATATTTGCTTTTTTTGCAATTTCTAAAATATTTATAGTGCCTTCAACATTTACACGAGCACCTAAAGAAGGGTTTTCTGCACAAAAAGGAACTTGAAGACCTGCCAAATGAATTATGGCACTTGGTTTAAAGCTAGTTATGATTTTACTCAGTTTTTCGAGATGAGTAATATCACAAACCTTCCAATCGATTTTGTTGGTTTTATTTCCAAGAAGAAGTTCCAATCGATTTTTATTATCAGTTAAATCTATAGCTATGCATGGAATATGTGATCTATGGAGAATCGTTAAAACCCAAGCCGCTATACAACCCGCAGCAACTGTTACAACTACAGGACCATCAAAACTATTATTTTTTATAAGTAAATCATCTGTCAAAAAGTCCAAACTCATTTTAATGCTCTCATAATAATATTTAAATTAAGACTGACATATCGAGGAAGATTAATAAACACAATTTAATAAACTTTTTTGACAAAATTATTAATATCTAATGCTAACTCTAGAGGTTTTTCCATTGCTGCGAAATGTCCTCCAGACTTATGGGATGACCACATAACAATATTTTGATAATATTGTGAAGCAAGACTTAATGGAGGTGAAAAAATTTCCTTTGGAAACTCACTATACCCCATTGGGGATAATATTGGCTCATTCTTACTAATTGGCCAATCTGACCTGTGTCTGATATAATAAGGCCAAAATGAAGCTCCAATACAACCAGTTATCCAATATAAGGTTATGTTAGCTAACATTTTATCTATATTGATTTTAGAAAATAAATCGCCATCATGATCTATCCAAGTATAAAATTTTTCACTTATATACGAACATAATGATACTGGAGAAGCGTTAAGTGCATGAGCAAGAGTAAAAGGTTTAGTCCCTTGTAATTGCTGATAACCAGATTCAAATTGGAGAAAATTCTTTAATTTTTGATAATATATCTTTTCTTCATTATTATTTGGCATCTTATCTAACCCTCTTGGCAAAGGTAACAAGTTTAGATGAATACCCTTAACCGATTTGGAATCATTTTTAGACATTATTGAAGCAATAAAAGATCCTAAATCTCCGCCTTGTACAAAATAATTTTCATACCCCAAATTTTTCATAAGTATTAAAAAATGATTGGAAATTTCTACTAGATCCATTGGTTTTTGATCAGTAAAAAAAGAAAATCCTACATTTGGTAAAGAAGGAATTACAATATCAAAAGGCTGACATCCTAGTAAATTATGATCTTTGGGATTTGTTAACAAAGGTATTAAATCAAAGAATTCAAATATCGATCCCGGCCATCCGTGAATAAGCAATAATGGTAAAGCATTTTTTTTTGGTGATTTAATATGTAAAAAATGAGTTTTTATGCCTTCA
>CABZWX010000054.1 GCA_902529515.1 uncultured SAR116 cluster alpha proteobacterium
TATAATGCTATCGTTAACTCAGAATTATTAGGTTATAAAGTAACAGTTTTTGCTTATGTAGGCCTTGAAAGTCAAGCTGAAAACGATCTAAAGACATTTGAAAATTATATATCTAACTTCCCTGAAGTTAGGGAGTGTCATATGTTAATTGGAGAAGTTGATTTTCTATTGAAAATAGTTGCGAAAGATTGGGATGACTTTCAATTTTTTTTAACAAAAAATCTTACACAGGCTCCAAAAGTAAGTAATGTCAAAACTTCGTTAAATATAAGGAGTGTTAAAAAATTACCAGGCATACCCTTTGAAACTATGATTTAAGGACCTTGATAGTTAAAATCTCATAATTTTTCGTACCACCTGGAGTTGAAACTGCTACTGATGTGCCTACTTCTTTGCCTATCAAAGCTTTTGCTATTGGTGATGCAACAGAAATTAGACCTTCCTCTAAGTTTGCTTCGTAAGGTCCTACAAGTTGATAATTTGTTTCTTGTTCATTTTCTTCATCTACTATGCAAACTTTGGTACCAAAAGTAACAGTTTTACCTGAAAGTTTGGTTAGATCAATTACTTCTGCTCTACTAATTACATCTTCAAGCTCAGTAATACGGCCTTCTATAAATGCTTGTTTTTCCTTTGCGGAGTGATATTCGGCGTTCTCTTTTAAATCACCATGCTCTCTTGCAACAGAGATTGCCTGAATTACGTGAGGCCTTTCAACTTTCTTTAAATTATCTAATTCTAACTTAATTTTTTCTAATCCAGAAAATGTGAAAGGTACTTTATCCATAATCATGATTCCATTAACTCTAATAATCTATATATAATACATAAAAATATTTTATTCAAAATATGATTGAAGTGACTTTATATTTAATTCAGAACTTTTTAATGCCTCTATAGCAAGAGTTGCTGCATTAGCACCTTGAATAGTAGTATAATAAGGTATTTTATTTAAAAGTGCAGTTTGTCTTAAAGAAAAACTATCTTTAATTGAATTTCTTCCTTCTGCTGTGTTTATCACAAGTTGAATCTCTTTAGACAACATTGCATCCACTGCGTTTGGTCTACCTTCAATCACTTTTTTTATATATTGAGTTTCGATTTTATTATCATTCAAATATTTTGCGGTTCCTGAGGTTGCGCATATTACAAAACCTAATTTTTTTAGATTTTTAGCAATAGGCACTACAATATTTTTATCGTCATCTTTTATTGAGATGAAGACTTTACCTTCTAAAGGTAAATTTATGCCTGCCCCAAGTTGGCTTTTTGCAAAAGCTTCTCCAAAAGTTAGACCTATGCCCATTACTTCACCAGTAGATTTCATTTCTGGACCCAGTATTACATCAGTACCAGGAAATCTTGCAAAAGGGAAAACTGCTTCTTTAACTGAAATATGGTTAATTTTTTTATTTGATAATTTAAAATCAGATAATTTTTTACCAATCATTATTTGGGATGCAATTTTGACAAGTGGAACTCCAGTAGATTTAGCAACAAAAGGTATTGTTCTACTTCCACGAGGATTAACTTCTAATATAAATATTTTTTTATTTTGAATTGCGAATTGTATATTAATGAAGCCAATAACATTCAAAGATTTTGCAAGTTTCTTAGTTTGTAAAGTTATTTTATCAATTATTGTTTTATCAATCGTTTGTGGAGGAAGAGCACATGCGGAATCTCCAGAATGAATCCCTGCCTCCTCTATGTGTTCCATAATACCTGCAATGAAGGTCTCATAACCATCAGAAATAGCATCGACATCAACTTCTATCGCATTTTTTAAAAAACTGTCAATCAAAACTGGATTATAACCAGAAACCTTTACTGCTTCGTTTATATAAGTTTGTAATTGCTCTTGGTTATGTATTATTTCCATAGCACGACCACCAAGAACGTAACTAGGTCTAATTACAACGGGGAAACCAATTTTTTTTGTAATTTTGGAGGCTTCATCTTTACTACTCGCAACGTCATTTAAGGGTTGATTTAATTTCAAACTCTGCAGTAATTCTTTAAAACTTTTTCTATCTTCGGCTAAATCTATTGCTTCAACTGATGTTCCTAAAATTTTAACACCAGATTTTTCTAAACTTGTAGCAATTTTAAGTGGAGTTTGTCCTCCTAATTGAACAATCACACCAATTACTTTGCCATTTTGGTTTTCCTTTTCAATAACAGAAAGAACATCTTCGTGATTAAGAGGTTCAAAGTATAATTTTTCTGATGTATCATAGTCAGTTGAAACAGTCTCAGGATTGCAATTAATCATTATTGTTTCAAATCCTATTTCTGATAAACTATAAGCTGCGTGAACACAACAATAGTCAAACTCAATACCTTGTCCAATTCTATTAGGGCCACCTCCAAGAATAATGACTTTATTTTTATTTGATGGGTAAGCTTCACACTCATTATTATTATTCTGTTCATAGGTACTATAAAGATACGCAGTTTCTGAAAAAAATTCAGCAGCACATGTATCAACTCTTTTGTAAGATGGAAAAACACCAAATTTTGATCTAAATTCGGAAATTTTTTGAATACTAATTTGAGTTATTTCAGAAATACGTTTATCGGAAAAACCCATAGATTTGATGTTTCTCAAAAACATCTCATTCATAATATAATCACTAGTTTTTAAATGTTCTTCAACTTGAACTATACCTAAAATCTGTTCTAAAAACCATTTATCCCAGCCAGTAATGTTAGAAATTTCTTCAATTGAAATTTTATGTCTGAACGCAGTTGCTATTCTCAATATTCTTTCTGGAACCTGTTCAGCTAACCAGCCAGAAATATTGTCTTTGTTGTTCAAATTTTCATTTTGAAAAGGAAAATAAACATTATCGAGTCCAGACAAACCTGTTTCAAGGGATCTTAACGCTTTTTGAAGAGACTCCTGAAAAGATCTTCCAATAGCCATTGCCTCTCCAACTGATTTCATAGAAGTTGATAAAAGATTATTTGATCCAGGAAATTTTTCAAAAGTAAAACGAGGAATTTTTGTAACAACATAGTCAATTGTAGGTTCAAAACTAGCAGGTGTGGATTTTGTGATATCGTTTTGTAATTCATCTAATGTATATCCAATAGCAAGTTTTGCAGCAACTTTTGCTATCGGGAAACCTGTCGCTTTTGACGCTAAAGCAGAAGATCTGCTTACTCTTGGATTCATTTCAATTACAATTAATCTTCCATTTTTTGGATTAAGGGCAAATTGTACATTTGAACCCCCAGTATCAACTCCAATTTCTCTCAAAACAGCAATACTTGCATTACGCATCTTCTGATATTCTTTGTCTGTTAAAGTCAACGCTGGTGCTACAGTAATAGAATCACCTGTATGAACTCCCATTGGATCAACATTTTCAATAGAACATATTATTATACAGTTATCTGCATTATCT
>CABZWX010000055.1 GCA_902529515.1 uncultured SAR116 cluster alpha proteobacterium
TATTAAAAAAATGATTAAAATTTGATTAAGATATATGTTTAAAACTTTTGAATTTTTTGCTCCCAATGACTTCATGATGGCTATATTTTTAGTTTTCTTAATTATATAACCCTTAACACCATTAGAAATTCCTACTCCAGAAATTAGCAGAGTTATCAAACCAACTAATGAAATGAATATTGAGGTTCTATCCACAAAATTATTAAAATTATTGGTAGTGTTTTCTACACTCCTTATAGAAATATTCGTTCCTTTTACTAAATCATTTAAGAATTCTAAATTAATTTTATTTTGATTGTTTGGAACAAATTTTATTTTGTATTTTATCAATGAACCAGCTTTCAAAAGACCTGTTTCAATTAGGGATTCTTTAGAAAGTAAAACTCTTGGACCAAACGTCGCAAATGAAAAAATTCGATCCGGTTCTTTTTCTATTATCCCACCAATTTTAAACTTAGATTTACCTAAATGAATTAGATCACCAACATTAATACTAAATTGGTCTTTCAAAGATTTATCAATTAAAATATTTTTTGTATTTTTTTTAGTATTTAAAGACAGTTTAAGTTCTTGATTAGGAGAAATTACAACTTTACCAATTAATGGGTAATTATTATCTACAACTTTTAATTCTACAATACGACGCTTTACTTGAGATTGAGAGTTGTAAGAAAGCATTGTTCTAAGCTCAATTATTTGAGTTGTCGCACCATTTTCGTCTAACCATTTTTTTATATTTTTTGGAAATTCTTGATAAGTGGTTGATAATTCAAAATTACCACCAAGCATTTCAGCTCTTTTATTATTAATTTCTGATTTGAGGTTTTTGGAAATACTGCCTACAGCTGAAATGATAAATACGCCTAAAAATATTGAGGCAACAACAATTTTAAATTCATTGAACGATCCACGTAATTCTCTAAAAGATAAATTTAAGTTTTTTAAAGTTTCTAGAAACATCCTGGTTATTTATTTCACTATTAAGCCATTATCTATTTTTATAATTCTATCGCACAACTTTGCCACAGATGTGTCATGAGTAACCAAAATTAATGTGGAACCAAAATCTTTTTTTAATTGGAAAAGTAACTTGATCACATCTTCACTATTTTTTTTATCTAAATTCCCAGTTGGTTCATCAGCTATTAAAATTTCAGGATTTGATATTAAAGATCTTGCTATAGCCACTCTTTGTTGTTCTCCACCAGATAGTTGGTGGGGATAGTGAAAGATTCTATTTTTTAACCCTACTGCGGTTAATAACTCCATTGCCATTTTATTATTTTTAAAATTACCTGATATCTCAATTGGTAAATTGACATTTTCAAGAGCCGTCATTGAAGGTAAGAGGTTGAATGATTGAAAAATTACACCAATATTTTTAGATCTATATAAAGCTAAATCATCTTCTTTAAGATTATGTATAGGCACATTGTTGAAAAGAATTTTTCCTTTAGATATCAATTCTAAACCTGCAATACACATAATTAAAGTAGATTTTCCCGCTCCACTTTCCCCTATTATACCAATACTTTCATTTTTATAAATTTTTAGATTAATTCCTTTTAAAATATTTATTGTTTCAAATGAGCTTTTGAGATCTACATGAATATTTTCTAATTCAATTAGTTTTTTTTTATTTTCATTTTTCATTAAAGATGTCATTAAAAAAATTTTGTTTTTGAAAAAATAATCTTTCTAAATGAAATCAATCAGGTTAAATAACATTATGAAATTTATAATTAGATTATTTTCTGCATTAATTCTTACATTTTCTTATATAGAACTTGCTTACTCAAAAACAACAAAAATTATAATTTTTGGTGATAGTTTAATTGCTGGATATGGATTAGTCGTTGAAGATAATTTTGTAAATCAATTAAAGCTTAAAACTATAGAAAGCAAAATAAAAGATGTAACTTTTTTCAATAGTGGTGTTTCAGGAGAAACATCTACAGGCTTGTTAAATAGATATAAATGGGTTCTTGAAGATAATTATGACGCCGTAATTATTTTAATTGGTGCAAATGATGCTTTAAGAGGAATTGATCCAAGCTTAACGAGTCAAAATATAGAAAAAATTTTAAGTTATTTAAAAGAAAAACAAATTCCAACCATGTTAATTGGTATGAAAGCACCCAATAATTTAGGAGAAATATATGTAAATGAGTTTAATGCAATATATCCTAAGTTATCAAAAAAATATAATGCAGCCTATTATCCTTTTTTTCTAAAAGATGTTGCACTAAAGCCTTCATTAAATCAAAGAGACATGATTCATCCTAACAAAAAAGGCATGAAAATAATTGTAAACAACTTTTTCCCATACTTTTTAGAATTTTATGAAAGTTTGAAATAATTACCGTCTAAAGATCAAAAACCGTACTATACGAAACAATCCTCTTAAAGCTATTGATCTAAAAAGTGGATTATTAACTAAAATTTTTAACTTATTTCTTATTTTGGGTAATTTGTTTTTAAATAGCCACAATATTACAAATAATAAAATAAAAATTAATATTGTTTTAATCATTTTAAATTAAGGCTAATTTCACCTAATTCACCAAAATTAGCAGTCACAATATCACCTTTAACAACCGGTATTGGTTTAGAGCATGTTCCCGTTGACACTATCATATCTTTTTCAAGTAAAATATTATTTTGAGATAATTCGTTCACCAACCAAGTTAATGCAATTTTAGGATCTCCTAATACGTTAGATCCAATCCCTTGATGTGCAAATTTTGAATTTGATATTGAAACTTTATGATTAGAAAAATCTATATCTTTCCAGTCCATATCAACAGGTTTAGAAAAAACAAATTGATCAGCACATGCATTGTCAGCAATAAGACTTAGTTCTCCAACTGAAGAGAAGTTATTGAACCTAGAGTCAGGCAATTCAATTGCTAAATGTAAGGTTTCAACTAATTCCATTACTTCTTTAACTTTGTAATATGACTTATTTGGTTTTATTTCAGTTCCAATTTTAAAAGCAAATTCAGGTTCAGCAACTGCCATCTGATTACTTCCTAATATTAGATTACTGTTTGGAATTTTTGCCTTGTCTTTGAAAATTCTACCCGCTAAAGGACCTGAAACTCCTATATGATTTTGACCATCTTTGCTAGTGGCTGCTATTTTCCAACCTAATATTTTATTTTCACTTATAATTTCAATTTGTTCTTGAATTTTATAAGCCTCTTTTCTAGATTTAGGCTTCATCCTCTCTGACAAAGAATCTAATTTTTTACCCTCATTCCAACTTTTCCAAATTAATTTTGCAACTTCCATTTATAAAAAATTCCTTACTAATCAAAAATCTTAATTATTTTTTATTTATTTGTATCATTAAAGTTTTTGAATAGTATTTTATACAAGCTTGATTTTGAACTA
>CABZWX010000056.1 GCA_902529515.1 uncultured SAR116 cluster alpha proteobacterium
AAAATTAGAACTCAAAGATATAAAGTTTATTTATAAAAAATCAGACAATGAGTTATTTAAGAGTCTATATGTTCAAGAGCCTTCATTAAATTTAATACATTTAGTTGAAAACACTTATGGTTTTGAAGATCATTTAAATGGTTGGTCTATGGGTTTGGATTGGGGAATTCATCACATGAATTTAGAATCTTTGAATGTTAGAGAGTCTATTCATTTTTTTTGTGATTTGTTGGGTATGAAGGAAGGGCAATGGGTTGCACCGATTAATAAGGGTGATTTTAGTATTGATCCATCTGAATTAGCAATATTACCATTATCTAATAATAATAGAGGATTACATGTTATAAAGCCTGACGATGGATTTGGTTATAGAAATAATTTTGCACATAATCCTTCAATTGCAGGACATCCAGCATTCACAATTAAAAATTTATCGAATTTAACGGCTAAACTTGATGAAGAAAAAATTTTATACTCTGATGCCAAAGTATACGCAATGCCTGGTTTTCATCAGATTTATCTTTATGACAATAATGCTAACATGTTAGAAATTAATCAGGCAGTCTAGTTTAAATTGAAAAAATGATAAATAGGATCTTTAAAAATGTATGTGTTACTGGAGCTGGAAGTGGCATCGGAAGAGCTATTGCGATTGCAATGAGCAATCAGGGATATAACGTAACTTGTGCAGATATAAACTTAAAACAAGCTAACGAAACTCTTGAAATCATATTAAATAGTGATGGATCGGGAATTTCAATAGAAACTGATGTTACCAAAATTAATGATATAGAAAACATGATCCTAAAAACTGTAAAGCAATTTGGTACAATTGATATTTTAGTAAATAATGCAGGAGTAACCAGAACATCGAATATTATGGATTTAACTGAAAAAGATTGGGATTGGATACATAATGTTAATGCGAAAGGAACATTCTTTTGTTTACAGATAGCGGCTGATCAAATGATAAAGCAAAACAAAGGAGGAAGAATTATTAACATGGCCTCTGTAGGTGGGAAAGGCTTTGTAGATGTGTCTAATGCCATTTATGCCGCTAGCAAAGGTGCTGTAATTAGTTTGACAAAAACAGCAGCTCAAGAACTCGCAAAATACGAAATAACTGTAAATTCAATTTGCCCAGGTATTACATATACAAATATACTTTCAGATATAGTAAAGAAGAGAGCTTCAGAACAAAATAAAACTGAAGAAGAAATAATGAAACATTATGTAAGAGATATTCCTTTAAAGAGACCAAATAATCCAGAAGATATTGCATCAATGGTAGTTTTTTTGTCCTCTGAAGGTGCTAGAAATATTTCTGGTCAATCATATAATGTTGATGGTGGATTAATTCCAAGTTAATTTAAGTTAAAGTTAGGATTTTAATTTGAAAAGATGGCGTCATTTAATTGTGGTAATTGGAATAATCCCTTCATTAATTATTTATGTAGCGTTTTTTATGTATATTTTTGATTATATAACAGGTTATCACTGGTCGATAGACTGGTTGATATACATTTTAGCAGGTTTCCTGTGGTTATACCCTGCTACTAAAGTTATAAAATGGTTGGCAGATAACGAAGCTCATTAAAATATAATAGGTTAAACATGAAAATAACTAATTTAGAGGTTTACGAATTAAAAATACCATTTTCAATAGGCATAAAATCATCCTCAGCAGACTTTTTGAAACAAGATGGAATGGATTTTTGTGTTATCAAAATTGAAACAGATAACGGCTTTACTGGTTGGGGTGACGCATTTTCATTTAATTGTAGAAGAGCCGTTTCAGAAGTAATACTAAATATGGTTAAACCACACCTAATTGGAAAAAATCCACTAGATGTTCAGAATATAAATTTTGAATTGCAAAAAAAGCTCCATCTTTTTGGACGTTATGGGATTACAATGTTTGCAATCAGTGGAGTAGATATTGCTTTGTGGGACATTGTAGCCAAAAATAGTAATTTACCATTGTGCAATGTTTTAGGATCAGCGGGTATTAAAAAGATACCCGCATATGCAAGTTTATGGCGCTATGAAAATAAGGAAGCAGTTAAAGATAGATGTTCATCCGCAAAAAATTTGGGATATAATTATATAAAATTACATGAAGTTTTCACATCTGAAGTTAGAGCAGCTAGGGAAACACTTGGTGAAGAGATCCCAGTTATGGTTGATACAAATTGTCCATGGACAAAAGATGAAGCAAGACAAATACTAAATAGTTGGGAAGAATTTAATTTATATTGGGTTGAGGAACCTATAAATCCACCAGAAGATTTTGAAAGTTTGTCTAATATTAGATCTGAGTCACTTATTCCATTAGCAGCAGGAGAAAATGCTTGTACATCATTTGAATTTAAAAAAATGTTTGAAGCTGAAGCTGTTGATTATGCTCAACCAAGTGTAACAAAAGTTGGTGGTATCACTGAATTTAATAAAGTTGTTTCAATTTCTCAAACCTATGGAGTACAGGTAATGCCGCATTCTCCTTATTTTGGACCAGGATTTTTAGCTACATTGCATCTTGCTCAATCAATGCCTAATCCAGGGCTTTTAGAGAGGTTTTTTATTGACCTTGAGGCTTACCTATATCCTGAAGATATTTTTACTCCGAAAGATGGTTTTTTTAAAATTAATGGTGGTATAGGTTTGGGTTATGAACCTGATGTAAATGTATTAAAAGACTACATTGTAAAATAAATTTAATATCCTGCTCTAGATTTTGAGGTTTCACTTTCTGGAACATAAGTTTCAAAAGCCATTGATTTCAATCTTTCCCAACATTTACCGTTTAGATTAGTTACATCTTTATTTTTTTTGAAATTAGTAAATTTAGTATTATTTTTCTTTATAAAATCATATGTTCTTAAGAAAGTATAACTTGGAACATTAGTATCTAAATTTGAATTTACATAAATATTTTTATCTTTTGTAAATGCCATAATGTCTTTTTTTTCATTTTCTAATATTAAATCAATTTGTTGTTCTTCTGCAATTATTCCCATAGCAGCAAGTAAAAATTTTGTGCTGTCAATATGACCCTCCCAAGTTATTTTATTTGCAGAAACATATTCTACAAGAAGAAGTCCTACTAAAGCTGAAGCTAGTAGTTTTTTATTTGTATTTTTATTTATTGAAATAGTTATTTCTTTTTTTTGATAAAGATCTGCTGTTTTTAAAATTGATCCAAGAAAATTTTGATCATGTTGTGCCAACCATATCGCTTTGTTT
>CABZWX010000057.1 GCA_902529515.1 uncultured SAR116 cluster alpha proteobacterium
AACCCTCAATTAATTAGATCTTTGTTTAGTTTAATCTTTAAAAAAAAGACATCATTTAAATATTCAAAATTATTTGTTTTTTCGAGATTGTCTTGGGTGATTAACTTTTTAACGTTTAGTAAAAAAAAACATATGGAACTTGCTGCAAAAGTATTAAGAGAATTACAGGTCTTATCTTTAAAAACACACAAAATACTTATTAAAAAGACTAAATCTAATAATAACATTGAAGCACCAGGATGGCTGAAGGTTTTTAAAACACAAATAAGCTATGAAAAATATTCTTATGAGTTAGATATTTTAGATAAAAATAAGGCTGAATATACTCTCTTAAATACAGAAGAAATAAAGAAACAATTTCCAGATTTACAAATTGAGTATTACAAAGGGATTCTATTTAAAAATTCACTGAGAGTAAAGTCTCCAATTGAATTGTCAAAAAATTACTTTAAACATTTTATAAAATCTGGAGGCGCTTTTTATAAAGAAATTTGTAAGGATATAAAATTCATTAGTGGGCATTGGACTGTTTTCTTAAATAAAAAAAAAGAAATTTTTGACGAAGTCGTTATTTGTACAGGTCCTTGGTCTAAGGATTTTTTATATAACTTAGGTTATAAAATTCCACTTGCATGGGAAAGAGGTTACCATCATCATTTTAGTACTAAGAAGGATATTTATTTAAGTCCAGCAATTCATGACGTTGATGGTGGCTTTGTTTACAGCTGTAACAAAAATGAAATTAGAGTTACATCAGGTGTTGAATTAAATTTTAGAGAAGCAGATTTAAATGAAGAACAAATTAATGAAGTAATCCAAAAACTAAAAATAATCCTACCCCTAAAAAATAAGTTAACAAAAGTTCCTTGGCTAGGTTCAAGGCCAACTATTGCAGATAGTCTGCCTATGATAGGAAAAGCACCTAAACATAAAAACTTGTGGTTCAATTTTGGACATAATCACATTGGATTATCCACATCAGCTGGTTCTGGGGTTGTTTTAGCTGATATGATAGAAAATAAAAAACCTGCTATTAATATTGATCCATTTTTACCTGATAGATTTATGTTGTAATTTTATAAAAGTGACAAACCACCATCAACTTTTATTACTTGCCCAGTTATATAAGATGCTTCAGTTGACAGTAAATAATTTACTAAACTAGCAATATCTTCAGGTCTTGCAAGTCTGGATAAAGGGATTTTATTTATAATCTTATCCCATTCATCTTGTGATAGAGCAGAATGATTACTGTCTTTTTTTGTATAACCTGGTGAAATTGCATTTACAGTTACATTGTCTCTTGCTAATTGAAAAGATAAAGTTTTTGTAAGTGCCTCTAAAGCACCTTTTGCAGCGGCTGTAATTGGAAAGATCTTATTGTTTAATCCAATACTTTTATTTACAAATGAACTGATAACAATAATCCTTCCACAACTTGATTTTTTAAAATCTTCAATACATAGTTTTACAATCTCTGAAAAGGAGATTGCCATAGTTTGAACTGATCTATTAAGATCGTCATTATTAAATTCTCCAAATTCTTTTTTGTCAGCATATCCTGCATTAGATATAAATTGGTCAATATTGCCGGTGTTACTTCTTGCTAAACTCACTAATTCTTTTAAAAAATTTTTTTCAGATAAATCACCACAAACATAGCTAACTTTTGCACCTTTGTTTTCTGCAAATTGTGTGACAGATTTTAAGCCCTCTAAGTTAGACAAGGTTGTTAGAGTAAGAGAAACTTCTTTTGTAGCTAATTTTTTTGCAGTTGCAGCTCCAATTCCAGATGCGGCACCAGTAATTAATATTGATTTCATAATTTTACAAATTTAATTAAATTATATTATTATTCTATGGTTAATATTTTTTCAATACTTGATATTTATTTATAGACAAATTCAGTTTTAAACATAATAATTTTATAAGGAGGTATTATTTGTCAGTATTACTCGGTCAAGGAGAATTCAAATATAAAGTTATTGAAGACTGGGCTCAGCTTCCAGAAAACTGGTCTTTTATGGATGTTGCTGGAGTTGCGGTAAGCAGTAAGGACGAAATATTTGTCTTTAACCGAGGCAAACATCCAATGATTATTTTTGACATAGATGGCAATTACCTGAGATCTTGGGGTGAAAATCTTTTTTTAAGGCCTCATGGAATTCATATTGGTCCAGATGATTATATATATTGTACTGACGATGGAGATCATACAGTAAAAAAAATATCCCCTGATGGAAAATTGATTTTTCAAATTGGCGTACCTCGAAAACCTTCAGAATTTATGTCCAATTTGCCATTTCATAGGTGTACTCACACTGCTTTGTGTCCAGATAATAACATTTTTGTTTCTGATGGATATGGAAATGCTTGTGTTCATAAATATTCTCCAGACGGAAAATTAATAAAAACATTTGGTGAGGCTGGATCAGGACCAGGTCAATTTAATCTCGTTCATAATATTGTTGCTGATGATGACGGCTGGATTTATGTAGCAGATAGAGAAAATCATAGAGTACAAGTTTTTAATACAGATGGTAAATACGAAACACAGTGGAATAATCTTCACCGCCCATGTGGTCTTTTTATGCCTAGAGGTAAATGCCCAATCTGTATTGTTGGAGAGTTAGGGCCAGGTTTATTAGTTAATAGAAAATATAAAAACTTGGGACCAAGACTAAGTATTCTAGATAATAATGGTAACTTAATATCACGTTTAGGGGGTGAAAATGGTGCTGGATTTGAATTAGGTCAATTTCAAGCACCCCATGGCATATCGCTAGATAGCAAGGGAAGTATATATGTAGGAGAAGTTTCATATACAAATTGGCCATACAATTATGGAGAAGAGCCAAAGCCAAAATATTTAAAAACTCTTCAAAAGTTGGAAAGAGTTCTAAATTAAATTACTGTAATTATTAAATTAAAATAATTTTGAAAGGAGGAAAAAAAATTAAATTAAATTCGATAAATTAACTTAAGGAGGAAAATAAATTATGAAATTAAAAAATTTATCATTTGCAATTTCTACAGCTACGATTATGGCATTTGGAAGTTTGTTTTCTCCAGCTTATTCTGCT
>CABZWX010000058.1 GCA_902529515.1 uncultured SAR116 cluster alpha proteobacterium
CCGGAAGACTACATGCCATCTATTGATGAAGAATTTATGAATGACAACCAATTGGAATATTTTAGACAAAAATTACTTAATTGGAAATTAGAATTGCTTGAAGAAGCAACTGATACCAAGGGCACCTTATCCGCTGAAGGTTTGCAAAGACCTGATATAGCTGATAGAGCTCAGGTAGAGTCTGATGCTTCTATCCAGTTACGAACTAGAGATAGAGAAAGAAAACTTATTAGCAAAATCGACGCTGCATTAAGAAGAATAGATTTAAAAACATACGGATATTGTGAAGAAACAGGTGAGCCGATTGGATTAGGTCGATTGAAAGCAAGGCCAATTGCATCGCTAAGTGTTGATGCACAAGAACGACACGAAAAAATGGAAAAAATCCATAAAGACGACTAATTTCTTGTAAAACTTAGATTCATCAAAATAAGAACAAAATAAGAACATTTATTGACAAAAGAACAAAAGGTGAATATTGTTATGCAATATTTATTAGTTGAAAGAATTGTAATCGTATGTCAGTAAGGAGATTGAGAATGAGTGCTGAGGTTATTAAAATGTCAAATCAAGATAAAGATAGAAACATAGCTTTAGAGTCTGCAATAGGACAGATAGAAAAAGCTTTTGGTAAAGGCTCTGTTATGAAGTTAGGCACATCTGGAGAAAATTTAGATGTGCAAGCTATATCTACCGGTTCACTAGGTCTAGATGTAGCTCTTGGTATAGGTGGTTTACCTAAAGGAAGAATTGTAGAAATTTATGGACCTGAAAGTTCAGGTAAAACAACACTTGCATTGCATGTTGTGGCAGAAGCGCAAAAAACAGGAGGGACTTGTGCGTTTGTAGATGCAGAGCACGCTCTTGATCCAGTATATGCAAAAAAATTAGGAGTAAATATTGATGATCTATTAATTTCTCAACCTGATGCAGGGGAACAGGCATTGGAAATCGCTGATACATTAGTTAGATCTGGGGCTATATCTGTTTTAGTAGTTGATTCTGTAGCAGCATTAGTTCCTAGAGCTGAGCTAGAAGGGGACATGGGTGATAGTCATATGGGCTTACAAGCTAGATTGATGAGTCAAGCTTTAAGAAAATTAACTTCATCAATTTCTAAGTCCAATTGTTTGGTAATATTTATTAATCAAATTAGACAAAAAATAGGTATTATGTTTGGTAACCCAGAAACAACTTCAGGTGGAAATGCTCTTAAATTTTATGCATCTGTTAGATTGGATATAAGAAGAATAGGAGCAATTAAAGACAAAGATGATATAATAGGGAATCAAACTAGAGTTAAAGTTGTAAAAAATAAGGTTGCACCTCCATTTAGAACAGTTGAGTTTGATATTATGTATGGTGAAGGTATTTCTAAAAATGGTGAGATAGTAGATCTAGGAGTATCTGCAGACATAATTGAAAAATCAGGATCATGGTTTTCTTATAATGATCAAAGAATTGGTCAAGGTAGAGAAAATGTTAAAAACTTTCTCAATGAAAATTCTGAAATCGCTATAGAAATAGAGGATAAAATCAAAGGAAATACAGTCTTGGTTGAGGAAATTTTAATGAATCCAGACCAACAAATTCCTGAAGAAGAAAAATAATTTTATTGAAGTTTTGTATTTTGTTAAATTGATGTTATTAAGGGATTTAAATAATAAGCTAGTTTAACACATGAATAAGACTAAAAATTCAGTAAATGAAATTCGTTCCAAGTTCATAAATTATTTTAATAAAAATGATCATGAGGTTATAACATCAAGTAATCTTGTACCGAACAATGATCCGTCTCTGCTTTTTACAAATGCTGGTATGGTACAGTTTAAAAATGTTTTTACTGGTTTAGAAACAAGAGACTATAATAGAGCTGTAACTTCGCAAAAATGTCTACGTGCTGGTGGAAAGCATAATGATCTAGAAAATGTAGGTAGAACAGCTAGACATCATACGTTTTTTGAGATGTTAGGTAATTTTTCATTTGGAGATTATTTCAAAGAAAAAGCAATATTTCAAGCTTGGGAATTGTTAACCAAAGAGTATGGACTTCCAAAAGAAAAATTGCTGGTTACGATTTTTCATGATGATACAGAGGCTGAGAATTTATGGAAAAAAATTTCTGGATTAAGTGATGAAAAGATAATCAAAATTAATACCAGTGATAATTTTTGGAGTATGGGCGATACAGGTCCTTGTGGTCCTTGCTCAGAAATATTTTACGATCATGGTCCTTTAATTGAAGGAGGACCTCCCGGTTCTAAAAATGAAGATGGTGATAGATTTATAGAAATTTGGAATTTAGTGTTTATGCAATTTGAACAAATTTCTAAAAATGAAAGAGTTAATTTACCTAAACCAAGTATTGATACTGGGATGGGTTTAGAAAGAATATCAGCCGTTCTGCAAAACACTCATAATAATTATGAGACAGATATGATGAAGGATCTAGTTGAGGCTTCTTCATTAGTAACAGGTGTAGAAAAAACAAATGATAATATTGTATCTCATAGAGTAGTAGCGGACCATTTAAGATCAATTTCTTTTTTAATTGCTGAGGGAGTTTTACCCAGCAATGAAGGCCGAGGATATGTACTAAGAAGAATAATGAGAAGAGCAATGCGCCACACACATCTTTTAGGCGCAACTGATCCAGTGATATTCAAGTTAGTTAAATCTTTAATTGAACAAATGGGTGATGCTTTTCCAGAATTAGTTACTCAAAAATTAACTATAGAAAACGTAATAAAGGATGAAGAGGTTAAATTTAAAGATACACTAGATAGAGGTATGAGTTTATTAATGAATGAAATAGACGAGAAAGTTTCTCCAAGTGTGCTTTCAGGTCAAAAAGCTTTTGAATTATATGACACCTATGGATTTCCATTAGATTTAACAGAAGATGTTTTAAAATCATATGGCTGGAAGGTTGATCATCAGGGTTTTGAAAAATATATGAATGAACAAAAAATAAAAGCAAGACAGGCTTGGTCAGGTT
>CABZWX010000059.1 GCA_902529515.1 uncultured SAR116 cluster alpha proteobacterium
GGCATTGAGGAAAAATTTGCTTTAGATAAATTTATAAGTGAAGCATTTGTTAAACTATTTGAATTTAACATGTTATTTTTCATATATTTTTCTGTACACAATTGTAATTTTGGATTCTTTGGAGGAGGAGATGTCTCTGAAAGAAAATTTAGTCTATTTGGTAAATAATTTACTAAAAACGGGTATGAGCCTACTACTGCTAAAGCTATCAATTGGAGAGTTATAAATGGAACCACACCTTTATACATTTCAATAGTCTTAACTGCTTTTGAAGCAACACCTCTCAAGTAAAATAACGCAAAACCAAAAGGAGGAGTTAAAAAAGAAGTCTGAATGTTTAAGCCAATCATAACCCCTAACCATACAGCGGTTATATTTGCTGATGGGTCAGCAAGCAAGATTGGAGCAACAATTGGTACTACAACAACTGCAATTTCAATAAAATCAAGGAAAAAACCTAATATAAAAATTACTAACATCACAATTATAAATTTTGACCAAAAACCACCAGGCAAAGAATTTAAGTATTCTTTTACAAGTTCTTCTCCTCCAAATGCCCTAAAAGCAGCTGTAAGCATTGCAGCTCCTAAGAGGATTATAAAAACTAAAGAAGTAGTTTTTGCTGTTTCCATCATTACACCCTGCATGGTATTGTTAAATTTAAATAATCTCCAACTACTCCAAATAAGAGCAATTAAGAGTAAAGTTGAACCAATAACGCCAATAAATATCCCAATTTTATCTTCATAGGTATTTATCAATTTAACATTCATGGTGTAATTACCAACTGCATAAGCTAATAAAAATATAGAAATAAGAACTAAAAAAGCTGGATATAATGAAGATTTTAAACCTTCAGTTTGCCTATAGCCCGCCATAATTATAGCACCAGCAGCCCCTATTGCTCCTGCCTGATTTACTGTTGCAATTCCAGTAATAATTGAACCCAAGACTAATATAATTAATGTTAATGGAGGTATTAAAATCAACATTACATTTAGCCAGAATTTTTTATCCATTTTACCTTCATATGGAACTGAAGGAGCACTTTTAGGTGACACAAATGCAAGTACTAAAATAAAAAGCATGTATATTCCCACTAGTAAAATACCAGGAAGAAAAGCACCTAAAAACATCTCTCCGGCACTAGTTGAAGTAACGTCAAATATCGAAGGCATTGATATTTGACCTGTTGCTTCTTTATACAAGGCTTTACGCATTGTTCCTGCTTGATCGGATGCTGTTGCAAGTTGATCAGCTAAAATTATCAGAACGATTGAAGGAGGAATTATTTGTCCTAAAGTTCCAGATGCCGCTATTGTTCCAGTAGCAAGAGGTGCAGAGTATTTATTCCTTAACATTGCTGGTAAAGATATTAATCCCATAGCAACAACTGTTGCACCTACTATTCCAGTGGTTGCAGCTAATAATGCACCTACAAATACTACGGAAATTCCTAGTCCTCCTCTAACCGGACCAAAGAGCTGAGCCATAGTAACAAGTAAGTCCTCAGCAATTTTTGATCTTTGAAGCATTAGACCCATGAAAATAAACAAAGGTATAGCTATTAGGGTGTCTCTTTCAACCTCCCAATATACTCCTCTAAGGTTAGTAACACCAGCTGACAACCATTCAGATGGTCCACCAGAAAAGAAATAAGCATCTGCATTGTTTTCAAGCAAATATCCAAAAAATGCAGCGACACCTATGGATATAATTGCAGAACCTGGAAGAGCAAAGGCTACAGGAAAACCTGAACCTAGAGATATTGCCATTAAAATTATTAACAATAATAAAAAAATTAATTCCATAAATTAATGACCAATCTGACTTTCAATTACTCTTTTTCCTTTTTCACCATAATAATCAGCTAGTGATTCAAAAAAGTAACTTATAAATTGAATAAGCATTGTTAAACCAAAAATGCCTAAAAATAATGCGAGGTGATATTTGATAAACATACCTACGGTTCCTTGCTGGGTTATTTCAAAGTTTAATACTGGACTATTAATTATTGATTGTTTCCCGTGGAAACCTATAAAAATAATTGTTAAAGATGTAGAAACTCCAAGCGTTATTGATCCCACACAATTAACTAAACCTTTAGTTTTATCTTTTAGTCCTTGATATAGAATGTCAACCCTAACATGGCCCTCATCATAAAGCGTATATGCTGATGCAAACAAAAATAAGCCAGCGTACCAATAACGAACAAGATCACCCATAAATGTTTGCTCATAAGAAAAAATAAATCTGGTTATTACTATCACAAGTTCACTTGCAACTATTAATAGAGATAACCATTGAAAACCAAGTGTCCTAGTAAACATTCCTATAATAAAACCTATAATTATTAAAGGAACATGAATAAAAGAACCCACAAAAACTGGACGAGTAAATTGACTTGTTAATTCCTTACTTAAAAAAACTTCAAATAGTTTCTCTACTCTTAAGAAAGAAATAGTGATATCTACTAGGCCAACTAAAAAAATAACCCAAAAACATGATCGAATAATGTAAACATTAAAATTATGCAATATTTTCGAGTCATACCTTAGAGGTTTATCACTTAATTTTAACATTAATATGAATGATATTATTAAACTAAGTAAGTATACTGTAAATTCAACAATTGATGTAGTTGAAAACTTATTATCAACCAAAAATATACTTTGAAAACCAAAGCTTAATTGCAGAACATTATTTACTAAAAAAGCAAATACGGCAGCTAAAATAGACCAACCAAATAATCGATAATACTTATAAATTTTATTTTCCATTAAATGAAGTTAGGAGCCAGAAAACTGGCTCCTATAATTGTTTTAAGAAAGTCCTAAAACTCTGTTTCTTTGGTTAACATATGATATTTCAAATTTAGCCATCATACCACCACACTCTTTCATGAAAGCT
>CABZWX010000060.1 GCA_902529515.1 uncultured SAR116 cluster alpha proteobacterium
GTATTTTAGGTGACAAAGTTTTTATAAACGAAGATGATGCGGGTTCAGTTATAATGAAAGCCAGACAACATTGGTTTACAGAAGATGAAGTTGATGATTAATTTATAGTTAGAGGAACTTTTGTTATGGAAGATAAAGCAAATGGAGAAAGAAAAAAATTAAGTCTTTCCCCTGATGGAAAATTAACATTAAAAAATTCTATTTCTTCAAATAAATCCACTAATAGTATAACTGCCAACTCTAGAACAGGTAGGGGTACTGTTCAAGTCGAAGTAAAAAGAACCAAAAGACTTTCTAATAGATTAAATTTAAATGAAAATACATCTCAAGAAAATACTTCAGGTTTAAGCGCCAAAGAAATTCAAGATCGAAGTAGAAAGCTGCAAGAGGGTCTTGCAAAGACTGCAGCTGAAGCAGAAATACTTGCTTCTGAAAAGATAGAAAAAGCTAAATTAGAAGAGGCTCGTATTGCTGCTAATGCTCTAGAAGCTACGGAAGCAGCATCATCTTTAGCACCTAAAGATAAAATGTTGGCTAGAAGAAAAGCAGAAACTGAAGAAATACTTGAGATAAAAAGAATTGAAGAAGAACAACTTAAACTACAAATGGATGCAAAAAAAGCAGAAGAAGCTGCACTGCAAGCTGAAAAAGACAGACAAAAACTAGGTGATACTGAATTATTACCAAATACTAATAAATCATGGACAACTCATAAGGTTCAGGAAAAAGAAACTTATAAAGAAAATTTAAAGAAACCTACCTGGAACAGAGGTTTTCAAGAAAAAAGACAGGGTAAAATGACAATTGCTCGTGCTTTAGACTCAGAGAATGTTCGAGTAAGATCTCTTGCGTCAATAAAAAGAAGACGCGAAAAGGTAAGATTGCAGGCGGATCAAACACCTGCGGTTAAACAGTTTAGAGAGGTTATTATTCCAGATACGATAACAGTTTCAGAGTTAGCTAATAGAATGACTGAAAAAACTGCTGACGTAGTAAGAGAATTAATGAAAAATGGCATTATGGCAACTGCAACTGAAGTTATTGATTCCGATACAGCTGAATTAATCACCACTGAATTTGGACATAAGCCAAAAAGAATTTCTGAATCTGATGTAGAGTTAGATCTTGGTTTAGAAGAAAGTAATCCTAAAAATTTAGTTTCTCGTCCACCAATCGTTACAATAATGGGTCACGTAGATCATGGAAAAACTTCTTTGTTAGATGCTTTAAGAGAGAGCAAAGTGGCAGATGGAGAGGCTGGTGGGATTACTCAACACATAGGGGCATACCAAATTACAACAAAAACAAATTCCAAGATTTCTTTCATAGATACTCCCGGCCACGAAGCTTTTACAGAAATGAGGGCTAGAGGAGCCAATGTAACAGATATTGTGATTTTAGTTGTTGCAGCTGATGATGGTATTAAACCCCAAACCATTGAAGCTATTAAACATGCTAAAGCTGCAAACTGTCCAATAATAGTTGCTGTTAATAAATGTGATAAACCTGAAGCTAATCCACAAAAAGTAAGAACTGAGCTACTTCAACATGATCTGATACCAGAGGAGATGGGAGGTGATGTTCAATGTATTGATGTGTCTGCTAAAAATAAAAATGGATTGAACGATTTAATTGACGCTCTAGAGTTGCAAGCTGATCTAATGGAGTTAAAGAGTGATCCAACAATAAGTGCTAATGGAGTAGTTGTTGAATCTAAGGTTGAACGAGGTAAAGGTTCAGTAGTAACTTTGCTCGTAAAAGCTGGAACGTTAAATGTTGGAGATATTATTGTTGTAGGATCTGAATCCGGAAAAGTTAGAGCTTTACTAAATGATGAAGGTAACAGAATAAATAAAGCAGGGCCCTCTATGCCTGTAGAAGTGCTTGGTTTATCAGGAACACCTGATGCTGGTGATTTGGCGCACGTTGTTGAGTCTGAATCAAGGGCTAGAGAAATTGCAGATTATAGACAAAGAAAGTCGAAGCTGAAAGAAGCAAAATTGACTTCTAGAGGTTCTGTAGAGCAAATGTTAGCTAATATACAAGCAGGAGAAACTTCTGAATTACCTGTCATTATTAAAACAGATGTACATGGATCCTTAGAAGCAATTAAAGCTGCATTAGAAAAAATAGGTAATTCAACTGTAAGTATTAGAGTTTTATCTGGTGCGGTTGGGGCTATAAGTGAATCAGATATTACTTTAGCATCTGCGTCCTCTGCACTTGTGTTTGCATTTAATGTAAGAGCAATACCGCAAGCTCGAGAATTATCAAGAAGAGATAATGTTGAAATTAGGTATCACTCTATAATTTATGAATTAATCGAAGATGCAAAATTAGCATTAACGGGAATGTTAGATCCGGATTTACAGGAGAGTTTTATAGGTTATGCTGAAATAAAACAAGTATTCTCCATTTCTAAAATTGGCAAGATTGCTGGATGTATTGTTACTGAGGGCATTGTAAAAAAAGGGTGTAGTTTCCGTTTGCTAAGAGATAACACTGTAATACATCAAGGAATGTTAAAAACTTTAAGAAGATTTAAAGATGAAGTAAAAGAGGTACGTGAAGGCACTGAGTGTGGGATGGGATTTGAAAATTACAATGATATTCAAGAAGGTGATGTAATGGAATGTTTCGAAGTTAAAGAAGTTGCAAGAAGTTTAGAGTCAGTTGATAAAAAAGTTGGGTAAACATTGACATAATGGTAAATAATTTTTTATTTAATTCTAATAAAAAATCTATAAATAATTCTATAAAATCTCAAAGGCAACTAAAAGTTGGTGAAGAGTTGAGGCATTTGATTTCAGATGCACTACTTCGCAGAAGCTTTTATGATGAACACATTGAGAACAATAATATC
>CABZWX010000061.1 GCA_902529515.1 uncultured SAR116 cluster alpha proteobacterium
GAAAAGAAGATTGTGATCAAATGTCTCATATGAATGTACAATATTATTTTGGGAAGCACGCAGATGCAATTAAGTGCCTTTTTAACAAAATTAATAGCTTTTCTAAAAACAAGATTGATTATAAAATTTTAAAAGAAAGATGTATTTTTAGCCGTGAAGTTCACCTTAACTCTGCACTCGAGATAGTTTTTAAAGTTAAATCAATTGAAAATAACGAACTTTTATTGTTAAGCAAAGTCTATAGTATAGACCATGAAAACGTTTCAGCATACTTTGAGACTTCTATATCATTGGATATAAATGAACAAATCAAAAATATTATTTCAAATTTGTTTTCATTAGATACTATTACATTTTTAAATGAATTAGAATTTTCAAACCTAAGGCCATTAACAGATAACAGGCCACCGCAAAATTATTCTAAAGATGCATTTATTAGTTGTAAAAGTGCAGTAAATACTTGGGATTTAGATTATGAGGAAATGGGATCAAGCCAATTTAAAATAGGTTGTGTTTCTGATGCGGCAACTCACTTATTTACATATTGCGGAGCAGATTTTAATTGGAGAAATGAATATGACATAGGGTCTGCTGCATTAGATTATTCTGTAAGATATTTTAAAGATGCGCCACTTGGTATGGCTGTTACGATGCATACCAACTTTACGAAGATTGGAAACAAATCATTGAAATTTATTCATCATATGGTGGATGATAGTACTGGTGACGTAATAATGGATATCGAGATAGTTGCAGTTTTATTTGACTTAAAAAAAAGGAAATCACTGGTTGTTCCAGAAGATTTTAGGATCAAGGCTTCTAAATTAGTAATAAATAATTAATTTAAGCTTAGTAATTTAAATCTATCTCTATGATAATCAGCATCACCCATTAAATGATCAATCATAATTAGTCTTTTGGCATAATGTGCAACAGAGTATTCCCATGTCATAGCAATGCCTCCATGGAGTTGTATTGACTCCTCAGCTATTAGTTTGCCAACTCTTCCAACTAAATTTTTTGCGGCAGATACATTCTTATCTCTTGTCGATGAATTGTTTCCAAATGTAGAAGAAGCAAGCATTACAGCAGATCTTACTTGCTCAATTTCTAGCATCATATCTACCATCCTGTGTTGAATGCTTTGAAAAGCTCCAATAGATTTACCAAATTGTTTTCTAGTTTTTAAATAGTCGAGTGTTAATTCAAAGCATACTTGCATTATACCAATAGCTTCTGCAGAAAGAGCAAGTGCACCTGCTGAATTTGTTTTAATAATGCACTCAAGAGCTATATCATTTTTACATAATAATTCAGCTTCAATATTCTCAAAGTTTAGCTCAGCTGCTCTATAACCATCAATTGTATTATAGGATCTATTTTTAATTTGATTATTATCAACTAAAAATAAACCAATGCCATTTTTATCATTTATTTCTCCATCAATTCTTGCAGAAATAATTACTTTATCTGCAGAGTCGCCATTAATTACAAATGATTTGCTGCCATTAAGTTTCCAATTATCATTTTCCAAAAAGGCTTTGGTCTCTACAAAATGATCTTCATATCTATTATTCATTTCCATGTGAGCAAATGATATTAACAATTCTCCATCAACAATCTGATTTATTAATTTAGTTTTAGGATTTTCTATAGAAGACAAAACTGTGCTTGATAATAGTCCAGAGGATAAAAATGGCTCTATACATAAAGATTTTCCTATTAATTCAAATATTATGCTAATATCCTCCCCTGAGCCCCCTAGGCCACCAAAGGTTGGAGAAACTAAGCCACTTATGACACCTAAATTTGCACTCTCTTTCCAAAATTCTCTTGAAAAGCCATCATTCATTTCTAGGTACTTGCCTCTTTTATTTATATCTTTGTAATTATTTTCAAAAAAACGAGCCACAGTTTCCTGAAGCATTTTTCTTTCTTCAGATAATGAGAAGTCCATTTTTATTTCCTACAAACCAAAGGATGCTTTTGCGACTATATTTTTTTGGATCTCATTAGATCCGCCATAAATAGAAATTTTTCGCATATTAAAGTACTGCTTTGCAATTGGGCCGGCGTATTCTGGTCCTATTGGCATTTCATTCCAACCCTCGTCAAATTGTTCAGGTAAATATGGTAAAGCTTGAGGTCCAAGAGCCTTTCTTAGTAATTCGGTTGTTTTCTGTCTTACAAGTGTGCCTTTAATTTTAAGTAAAGAACTTTCCATACCTGGAGCTTTGCCTTCAGCTGCGGCACTTACCGTTCTAAGGTTAAAAATTTCCATAGCTAACAGGTCTATTTCTAATTCAGCAACCTCTGAAGAAAACATTGGGTCTTCAATTAATGGCTTTCCATTTTTCATTGATTTTCTTGAAACCATTTTTAAGTGATTTAAGGCCGATTTAGAATTGGGAACACCGGCTATTCCGGTTCTCTCAAAGGTGAGTAAATATTTTGCGTATGTCCAGCCTTCATTTTCTTTCCCAACTAGATTTTTTTTAGGTACTTTAACATTAGTAAACCAAACTTCATTAACTTCATGTTCGCCATCGAGTGTTATTATTGGCTTAACTTCTACACCTGGAGAATCCATATCAATAAGAAGAAATGAAATTCCTAATTGCGGTTTTACGTTTAGATCAGTTTTAACAAGGCAAAAAATCTTATCAGCGTGATGTCCTAGAGTTGTCCAGGTTTTTTGTCCATTAACTAAATAATGATCGCCTTTGTCTACGGCTGTCGTTTTTAGGCTAGCAAGATCAGAGCCTGCGCCTGGTTCTGAATATCCTTGAGCCCACCAATCTTCATTGTTTAGAATTCTTGGAAGATAATAAT
>CABZWX010000062.1 GCA_902529515.1 uncultured SAR116 cluster alpha proteobacterium
TTTCAAAGGGAAACCTATTTTCATTGTTAATACAGCTTCGCTTTGTGGCTTCACTTATCAATATAGTGATATTGAAACTCTTCACCAGAAATATAAGAAAGATGGACTAATTATTATTGGTATACCCTCTAATGACTTTGGAAATCAGGAACTATCATCAAATCAAAAAGTCAAAGAATTTTGTACCATAAATTTTGATATTTCTTTCATGCTTACAGAAATAACCAAAATAAAAGGTGAAAAAGGTCATCCTTTTTTTAAATGGGTAAAAAAAGAAGAAGGAATTTTAGCTTTCCCAAAATGGAATTTTTATAAATACCTTATTAATAAGGAAGGCTTGTTAGTTAAATGGTATGCTAGCACTACTAGGCCAAACTCAAATAAAATTATAACTGAAATTGATAAAATAATATTACAATAAAAAAAGCCATCAAAAAGATGGCTTCTTTCAAATTGTTTTATAAAATTTATTCTCTGTTACCTAAAAAAGCTAATAAGAATTGAAACATCAAGATAAAGTCTAAATATAATGTTAAGGCTCCTAGCACAGACTTTTTACCAGCTGCTTCATTATTATCACCAGCTAAATACATATTTTTAATTTTTTGAGTATCATAAGCAGTTAAGCCAGCGAAAATTAATACTCCAACAATAGAAATCATAAAATCTAATTGCGTAGAAGCCATAAAAATATTGACTATCTGTGCTATTATAAGTCCAAATACTCCCATCATAAGGAACGATCCTAAGCCTGAAAGCGATTTTTTAGTAGTATACCCATAAATAGACAAAGCTGCGAAAGCTGCTGCTGTAACAAAGAAAGCTCTAACTACTGATGCACCAGTGTAAATTAGCAACAATGAAGATAAAGACAAACCCATTAGACCAGCATATATGTAAAATAAGTTTCTAGCCTTTTCAGCAGAAATGCTATTTAGCTTTGCTGAGATATAGAATACCATCCCCAATGGTGCTAACATAACAACCCACTTAAGTGGACTTAAGAAAAATAATTCACCAATTGGTGTTAATGCACCATTCGATATGGCAAGAAAATTTAATCCCATAGCCATTAATCCTGTTAAAGCTAGGGCAGTTGTCATATGATTATAAACACCAAGCATGTATGATCTAAGGCCCAAATCAATTTGGGCAGCTTGAGCATTAGAGCTTGACATAAAGCGATTATTATTCATGTAATTATTATCCTTTTAAATAATTAGATTAGATATATTTTTAATGTAATACTTAATGTGCCCTAAAGCAATAGTTTCACAAAAATTTAATATTTTAAAAGTTATGAATTGGCACAAGCTTATTAATTTGAGATTTTCTTATTTTTTCACTATTTGACTTTAACTGTCCACAAGCAGCATAAATATCTTGACCCCTTGGCTTTCTTATTGGAGAGGCAAATCCTGCATCCATCAAAATTTTAGCAAAGTTATCAATATTTTTCTGAGTTGATGTCTCAAAAAATGAACCTGGCCAGGGATTGAAAGGAATTAGATTTATCTTAGATGGGATACCTTTAATTAATTTTATTAAATTGATGGCGTCTTCTGATGTATCGTTCACATCTTTTAACATTACATATTCCCATGTAATTCTTCTGGAATTAGATAATTTTGGATAATTCATGCATGATTTTATCAACTTTTCTAAATTATACTTTTTATTAATTGGAACTAATGTATTTCTCAATGCATCATTAACAGCATGAAGTGAAATAGCTAAATTAACACCTAACTCAATTCCAGTTTTTTCGATGTTTGGAATAATGCCTGATGTGGATAAAGTAATTCTTCTTCTTGAAATGGCAATACCATCATCAGACATCATAATTTTTATTGCTTTGCAAACTTCATCATAATTAAGTAATGGTTCTCCCATCCCCATCATTACAATGTTAGTGACTTTTCTATTATTCTTTCCTGAAGGCCAATCATTTAAATGATCCATTACAATCATCAACTGTCCGATAATTTCACCTGATGTGAGGTTTCTAACTAGAGCCTGTGTTCCAGTATGACAAAATGAGCAATTAAGAGTACAACCTACTTGACTAGAAAGACAAACAGTTCCTCGATCATCCTGTGGTATATAGACAGTCTCTACTTCAGAATTATCTTTTAATTTTATCAACCATTTTATAGTACCATCTGTGCTAATTTGCATTTCAGAAATTTGAGGTCTGGAAATTAAAGAAATATCATTTAGCAATTTCCGAGTTAATTTTGAGATATTATTCATTTCATCAAATGATTTAAAACCAAAACAATACATCCATCTCCAAATCTGAGAAGCTCTAAATTTTGGCAGATTTCTATCTTTACAAAAGTTTTGTAACTCGCCAAAACTAAAATCAATAAGATCGTGTTTAAACATTATAAATATCTCATAAATTGTCTTTGCTTAAGAACAACTTTTGTCAATTAATCTGAGTGCTTTTGTAAAACCTGACAATGAATAAGTGTCGATAATCTTATTTCCAGGAGTAGATATGCCCGTTACTATTAATTTTTGTCCCCTCCTCATTGACTGAACCAAAAATCTATCAACTTTAGTACTTTCAGACCACGCTCTATCATCAACTGGAAACAACTTTGTTTTATTTCCATCAACATCAAAAATTACATCTTTATTTTTTTTAAAGTTAAAACCTGCCTTAATAGATACCTCATGATTAGTTTCATTTTTAATATTTGTTACAAAAACGTAGGGTTTTCCTCTATTGTCT
>CABZWX010000063.1 GCA_902529515.1 uncultured SAR116 cluster alpha proteobacterium
CAGGTTAAGATTTTTTCAGGGGCGCAGGAGTACTTACAATTTTTGCAACAGAGTGATATTTTGATTGGCATAATTACCTCAAAGGAAAAAAAACGCGTTCAAAAAGTTATAGAAAAATTTGAAAACCAATTTTCAATTATCCGTACACCTGACGGTGTTTGTCGGGGAAAACCAGCTCCTGATCACATATTGATGGCAATTGCCTTGCAGAATGTTGACCCTTCTGAAACACTTTTTGTAGGTGATATGGATGTTGACGCATTAGCCGCGAAACGGGCTGGCGTAGACTATGTGCACGCATCTTGGGGATATGGATCCTGTGGAGATTTTGACTGTCAACTTCAAGTTTTTTCTGATATGAGTAAATACATATTTGGTGGCAAAAAATGAAAGTAGTAGGTATAATTCCGTGTCGATATGAATCCTCTCGTTTTCCAGGGAAACTATTGGCTTTAATCAACAACAAACCAATGATGTGGCATGTTTACCAACGCTGCTTGGAATCTGGAGTGTTGGATAAAGTTTATATTGCCGCCGATGATGAACGTATAGAGTTGGAGGCCAAGAAACTAGGCTTAGATGTTGTTATGACCTCTAAAAAGCACTCAACAGGTACTGATCGTGTTGCTGAGGCTGCAAGTAATATTAAATCTGATTACTATGTCAATATTCAAGGAGATGAGCCGTTGATTGATCCAGAGGCAATCAAGTTGGTTGCTGATGAAATTGTCAACTGTACAGACCCACTGGTACAGGCGACTAACGCTTATGCACCATTAACCAACCCCAGTGACGTTAATGATACTAATGTGGTTAAAGTTATTACAGATACGGAGAATAATGCCTTAGCTTATTCTCGCCAACCAATCCCATTTCCAAAATCTGGGGAAGCTTCATATTTACGTCAATTGGGCTTATATGCGTTTAAGAAAAGTGGTTTACAGATATTCTCTGAACAATCACCTCAGTACTTGGAAAAGGTAGAAGGGGTAGAGATGTACCGTTTGTTAGAGCATGGTTTTCGGATCAAAATGATTGAGACCAATGATGATTCAATTTCTGTCGATACAGTGGAAGATCTGGTTCGAGTGCAGAGTATGATGTAACAAATATGAGTGGGACTTTGCATGTTTGTTGGGGAAGAAGTAACTATTTTCTCAACAAAATTAAAAGTGAAGATAGTGTTCTTCATTTTCCAATGGACTACAGTGATTTTGGTGAAAGTGTTGAGTGTGCTCAATTCTTTAATGGTATTAAGGAGAGCCTTGAGGTCCGTGATTTAGTGATTTCTGATTATCTTGCAATTACTGCAGATATTGGATTAGTAAAAAAAAATGCTCAGACATTTCGTAATGCATTGCATGTTGATACCTTATCAGAGAGTCTATGGTGGTATCACATGGTCTCTTTCAGAAACAATACTGTATCTCCAGAGTTTGATGAAATGGTGCAGATTTACACTGTAAAAAAGGTATTTGAAAAATCTGGCTGCACAGATATCATCTTTCATTCGATTTCATTCAAGCTAGCTGAGGTGTTTAAGAGCCGATGGCCTCATAGTCAATACACTATTATTGGATCTAATGAGTCGTTGCTCTGGGCATTTGTTCGGGGTTTAGCATCACGATGTAAGTATTTCATAAATTCAGCAAAGAAAATCATTGTCACTGCAAAATTCAAAAAAACCCATAATCAAGCTGTAGACATTCTCTTTTTTGGTTTTTGGGATTGGAGTGTTAGTCAAGCTCAGAACGGTAAATTAGAAGACAACTATTATAAAAGATTGCCAAAATGCCTAAGAGAAAATGGTATAACAAAACAGGGATGGTTGGTACTGTTTGATCCACACTCTAAGCCAGGGTCGGAGAGACGGTCAATGATAAGTATAATACCTAAAAGTTGTCTAAATAATAATGTATTTTTCCTACAGAGTTACCTAAGTGTTTTAGATCTATTAAAAGAGAGCTTAAGAATTAGACCTTATTTTAAGTTTTTGTCATATAAAAAGTGTATCCATACGGTACTGCATAGTCAGGGTTTCAACCTCTATCCACTATTTAGAAAGGAACTGCACTATAGATTTTTTGATTCCAGTTTAGTTCATTTGCGTCTTATTGAACTTGCTGTACGTCGTGCATGTTCTGAACTATTACCAAAAGTCACATTAAATTTTCTTGAAACCCATTTGTTTTCCAGAGCCTGTTATAGCGGTACAAGGCAAGCTAACAAGAATTCAATTCGTGTCTCAATGCAACATGCTTCTCATAATGAAGAGGATATTTGTTTTAGATGCCATCCCACCAAGGAGTTTGCAATTGGCGTGGATAAAGAAACTTTGCCAAAGGCGGATTACCACTTTGCAATGGGGGAGCTTGGCGCCAAGATATTGGCGGGGTCAGGGTATCCAAACGATCGAATTAAATTGACTGGGTCACCACGTTTCGATCACGTAGTTAAACTTAAAAGTGCAGTCAAAAAAAGAAATGAAGAGCTGTGCATATTGTTTGCAGCATCTGGAGTTATTGAACTGGAGATTCCAGCGTTATTAATGAGTGTAAAAGCAGTTAATGGGTTGAGTGGTATAAAGTTAGTGTTGCGTGAGCATTTTTTCTGGAAGGTATCTACGCATCCAGATGTCAAGGCTGTACTTGACCATATTGAGATATCAAATCATTCATTGGATGATGACTTGAGTAGGGCAGATCTTGTTTTGTTTACTACAACAACGTTGGCTGAAG
>CABZWX010000064.1 GCA_902529515.1 uncultured SAR116 cluster alpha proteobacterium
AGAAACTATTTTTAGAGAACTTTACCAAAACACCGAGGTAAGGCCGAATGGGTATCCAAATGCAATTGTTTGGAAAGGCGGAAAACATGATGGAATTGTGAATCCAGTTTGCCATTCATTAACAGACGCCTACGCATTATTAGGAACTATTGCAGCTGCTGATATCTTAAATCTTCCTTTTTACGCAGTTCCAATGTGGTCACAAATGCGACATGACACAAAACTTGAAGCATTAAGCTGGTTTGGCAATATGCAAAACACATCTATAAAATGGTCAACTGCTGGCGATGCATATGTGAATAATGAGTCTGGAAATAAAGTTGTTGTAATGGGCAAATCTGGAAATGCACCTTTAAGAACACAAGCTGGGGTATTTTGTAATGTTCGTCCATATGGGCCAATTACAGTTGTAAGATGTATGCCGTGTTTGCCCTATTCACAAGATAAATCTAAATTTAGTGTTAATGAAAAAACTGGTATTGTACATACTGAAATGAATACTCCTGGAATTCAGATGGCTTATGCTTGTCGTCTATTTTTAAAGATGATTAATGATACAAGTAAATTAGGTAGAGTTGCTTTTAAACCAACACAGGCAATGGAAGATGGAATTAATGCTGGCATATTAATTTGGCTTCTTGAAGGAACAAATTTCACTGTTGGTCGAAAATGGGCTGTAAATGCTTACGAAGAACATAAAACAAACATTGACAAGATAATTTCTCTTTTACCTAAAGACTTTAAGTTTGGTATGGAAAATTGGTCTGGAAGAATTGAACAACATATTTCTGATACTAATTATGGACTGTTAGTATGGGATATAATTAACAAACAAGAATGTATAGTTTTAGCAACTGATTTGGACGGAGATAGGTTGACTGATTTACTTGCTGATATATCTGATCCATTAAGAGATTTTGGCTCAAAAATTCTTAATCATGTTAAGAGTGATATTGATATAGATATGGCATGGAAGTCTATGGGTTACACAACTGGCAACGGAAGAGATATGACTTCAGTAATGTATAGAATGTCAGGACCACCTATTCATGAACAAACACTAGGATCCGCTGATGCCATGCTTCTAAGACTTCTTGATGGTGATGAAACTATGGGTGGAACAAAAAAACCCTACGACCCAAGAATTCATTTTGTTTTAATTAGAGACGCATATTTAGATGCTAACCCTAATAACATTGAACTTAAAAATTGGTTGGATAATGTTTTAAATATATTTGATGGGATATACGGTAGTAATAGACCCGGATTTATTGAAGGTTATAAAGCACTTAAAAATGCTATTCAGCCTTGGTAATTTTAATTTAAGGCTGGCTCTAATCTATCCATAATTTCATTTATGAAACTTTGCTTGGCTGCAAAACATATTCTTAAATGACCTTCACCTGACTCTCCAAAAGCAATACCTGGTGCCACCCCAACGTTAGTGTCAATGATTAATTTTTTTGCAAATTCTAAAGAATCTTTTATATCCTTTACTTTAAAAAAAGCATAAAATGCAGCTTCTGGAACACTGCACTCAACTCGCTTCCATTGAACTAATCTTTTAAACATTATATCTCTAGATTTTTTTAAATTTTGACGTACTTCTTTGGTAAGAAATTTATAGTTTTGTAATGCTGAAATTAGACCATTTTGAAGAAACTCTGGAACACCCGTTGTTGTTATTTGGACTAATTTAGCTATGTGAGGCCCTAATTCTTCAGGATGTGTTATCCAACCTATTCTCCATCCTGTCATATTAAAGCTCTTTGAAGCTGAGTTTATTATTATTAATTTATCAGTTGGCTTAGATAATTGAAGAAAACTTGGTGATACATCATCATTAAACATTATTTGATGATAAACTTCATCAGAAATTAACCAACAACCCTTTTCTCGAACATGATTTAATAGTATTTCTTGCTGTTTTTTTGAAATCACCCATCCTGTTGGATTTCCAGGACTATTAACAAAAACCATTTTTGTTTTATGCGTAATTGTGTTCAATAGTTTTTCAAAATCTAAAATCCATTGACTATCTTTTAATCTTAGTGAAACTTCTTTTATATTACCTTTTTTTAATAAAACTGATGACCTTATGTTAGGCCATACAGGACCAACCATTACAACTTCATCGCCATCACTGATAATTAAATCACAAATCAACCTAAGTCCCATCATTCCACCTGTGACGACACTATGATGTTCAGGCTTCGTATTGATGTTAAACACTTCATTCATATATTTTGAGACTTCTGAGCGTAATTGAGGTATACCATTTTGATATGTATAAAATGTTTTTCCTTGATTTAAAGCTTCAATGGTTTTGTTGTTAATTAAATTACTAGTAAATGTATCACCTTCTCCAAACCAAGCAGGATAGATATAATTTCCACTCTCTAATTGGTATTTTCTTCCAAAATTTGCAATTTGCATAATTGCAGTTTCTTTAAAAGAAATTATTTCTTCATTTAAATTTTCTAACAATATATTCTCTAAATTTTAAGTTTGATGTAATCTTTTATCTTGTTAATAGCTTGTTGACTATTTTTTGGATCTGATCCTCCAGATTGAGCCATATC
>CABZWX010000065.1 GCA_902529515.1 uncultured SAR116 cluster alpha proteobacterium
TATTACTAAATTTTTAAAACAATTGTTTTGACTTAATTATTTATAAGTAATAAAAAATAATTTTACTCGTGGACGCGTAGCTCAGCTGGATAGAGCAACTGCCTTCTAAGCAGTAGGTCAGAGGTTCGAATCCTCTCGCGTTCACCATTTTTTTAAGAGATGAAATTGTTTGGATTAAGATTAATAAAGGGGACTGCTATAGGCTTAACAGGTGGTATACTAATTGGCCTTGTTTTTAAAGAAGCTTGTAAACAATTAAAAGATAAGAAATATCAGAGAATTAATAACTCTTCTTTAAATGAAAATTCACATGATGACATAAAAGAAGTTTAATAACATTTAATTTTTGGCTTTTTATTTATTCCAATTTTGATACCAGTTTTTAAATAAAGTATATTGACTTTCAGCGTATTTTCTTTGGCTATCACTCAACTTATCAGTTGGATTAAAGTGCAAATCGTACGATTTTTCTCCATTTAAAACCATTAAGTATTTATAATAAAGCACCAGATCTGGTCCCTCATCAAAAGATGATAAAACTGCGAGGGCACTCTCAAGTTCCATAGCTTTTTGTCTTGCATTAGAGTTACCGTTTACAGCTTTTTCACATAAATCAATTAAATGTAATACTTCTTTCGGAAATGCATTCCCCACACCAGTTATAGCTCCAACTGCGCCGCAATTTACGTAGCCATGATATACAGTTGTATCTACCCCAATCATCAATGATATATCATCATCTTTAGAAGTTATATGTTCTGCTGCATAACTTAGGTCTTTAGCACCTCCAAATTCTTTAAAACCCACTAAATTTGGATATTCTTTTCGTAAATCAAAAAATAAATCTGCTCTTGTTGAAAACCCATAATAATGACTATTGTAAATAACTGCAGGAAGTTTAGGAGCTCCACTTAAAATAGACGCAAAATGTGCTCTCTGAGCTGAAAGCGAAGGTCCCCTAGATAAAACTCTTGGGATTACCATGAGACCTAAAGCACCTACTTCTTGGGCATGTACAGCATGACTAGTTGCTTTTTTTGAATTAATTGAACCAGTTCCTACTATTGTAGGAACACCAGCTTTAACCAACCTAGAAACACCCTCTTGTCTTTCTTCGTCAGTTAATAAAGGCCAATCTCCCATTGATCCACAATAAACTACAGCTGACATCCCATAATTGATAAGCTCTTCAGCTTTTTGCACAAGTAAATCAAAGTTTGGAGAGAGGTCTTGGTTGCATGGCGTCATAAGAGCTGGCATACAACCTTTAAAAATATTTTTCAAATTACCCTCCTAGATTAATTTACCCGTTAATTGAATAACCACCATCGACAGGGATAGCAGTGCCCGTGACATAATTAGAAGCATCACTAGATAAAAATACGGCTATCCCTCCCAAATCATCTGGATCTCCCCAACGCCCAGCAGGTGTTCTTTCTTCAACTCTTTTTTGAAGTTCAGGGATATCAACCCTAGCTTGTCGTGTTAAAGTAGTATCTATATATCCTGGTAAAACTGCATTTACTTGGATATTGTCTTTAGCCCAAGTATTTGCAAGACTTTTTGTTAATTGTACTACACCCCCTTTACTTGCAGAATATGCACTTCCCAGAGGTGCGCCAAATAAAGAATGCATTGAACCAATGTTAATAATTTTTCCACTGTTAATACACTTAAAATGTTTAAAAGCGGCTTTAGAACAAGTAAAAGTACTTACCAAGTTTGTATCTATTATTGATGTCCATTCCTTTAATTCATATTCCTCGGGTCGTTTTCTAATATTAGTACCAGCATTATTAATTAAAATATTAAGCTTTCCGTATATTTGAACTACATCTTCGATAAGTTGATTACATGAGTTCTCGTTCACTACATCTACTATTAGGGATTTGCATTTAACATTCAAAGAATTTAACTCTTCAATTGATTTCTTGTTTTTGTCTTCATTTCTTCCTGCTATAACAACAGTTGCACCAGCCTCTCCAATTGCTTTTGCCATCGCAAAACCTATACCACCATTACCTCCTGTAATTAATGCAACCTTATCAGTTAGATTAAATAATTTCATATTGCACTCCTTTATGATCTACCAATTTTCTTGAGAAGTTCTAACATCTAATTCAAATGTCCATGCATCTTTACTCTGATTATAGAGAAACATATAAGCATCTGTAACATTCTCTATGTTAATAAGTTTACCTTCCTTAACTCTTTCTTCAAAATCAGATAATCGTTGTTTTATTCTTTCCCCTGCTAAACCTCCATCTACAATTACATGACTGATGTGGATTGAGTTTTCAGCATATTCTTTTGCTAAGGCCTGAGCTAAATTTCTAAGGGCTCCTTTAGCAGAATTAAAAGCACCAAAATTAGATTTACCTCTTAAAGATGCACTAGCTCCAGTAAAAATAAGGGTGCCAGCTGTTTTTTCTTTTAAAAATTTTTTAATAACTTCTCTAGCAAATAAAAATCCGCCAAAACAGCCACTTTCCCAGCTTTCTCTAAAATAATTAGCATCCATTTCAACAATTTTACCAGGTCTACTATTACCAAC
>CABZWX010000066.1 GCA_902529515.1 uncultured SAR116 cluster alpha proteobacterium
TGCCCTCAGATATTTATTGTCAACCTCCAGATATAAATCTTCCAAACATTGTAAGTTTAGAAGAAAAATTTATTTATAATTACAAATTAAGCGCATAAAAGATTTTAATATTAAAAATTTCTTTAATACTTGAATTCAAGGATTTAACATGAGTAATGATAATAAAAATAAGAGTATAACTAGAGATTTTCTTGCTGACGGATATGGAACATACATTCATTCAAATGGGGAAAAATATATTGGTCAGTTTAAAAACTATAAAAAAAGTGGACATGGTACTTCTACCAACATCAATGGTGATAAATATGTAGGGTCATTCTATAATGACTCTAGAAATGGAAAAGGGACTTATACTTGGGCAAGCGGAGATAAATACATTGGTGAACATAAAGATGATGAGTTTCATGGACAAGGAATTTTCATCTGGTCAGATGGAGATAGATATGAAGGTGGATTCAAAAACGGAAAGTTCAATGGTAAAGGTACTTATACTTTCAAATATGGAGACAAATATGAAGGTGGGTTCAAAGATGGTCTTCGTTATGGTCATGGCGCTTATACTTATGCAGATGGAACAATTAAAAAGGGGTTTTTTAAGGACGATCTAATGATTGTTGATTAAATCATTTCATGTAACTTAAACATTTATATAAAACCCCTCTAATTTTAAAATTAAAAGTCTTGGATTTCTGACATTTCTTAAAGTCTGATTTTAAAGGGTTAAAAACCCCCTTTAAACTAACAAAAAATAATCTGATTTAACTGCGTCAAAATTCAAATTTTGTATTTTTTGGACTAACAAGAAGTGCATTTACTTAAAATAATTCAATCATAAATTCAATAAACACTTTTCCTAATACCCAAATCATTGTTCCTAAAAAAAAAGACGAAACAATCATCATTAAAAAAAAACCTATGTTAGTCCAAAAACCAGTAAATCCAAATTCACCCTCTGGATTATAGTTCTTTCCAAGTTCTAGTTTTTTTTTAAACTCCAAGAAAATTGCAATACTTACTTGGAACAACTTTGAACCAAACCATAAAAATAGAGGTAGAACAAAAAATGCCATCCAATAACTTTTATCTATAAATGTTTTCCAATATCCAACATCAACAACCCATTTCCCAAATAGATATATTATCATCAATGCTAATCCAGCAAAAAAAACAGCAAAAAATACCTGCCAAAAGATATTATTATTATTCATGCTTTAACTCTGTAGAGTCTTAATTTTAATTTTGAGGGGTTCAATCTGCATCTTATAATTTTTTTGATGTTTTCAATCTGACTAATAAATCTAATTCTTACACTTCTGATATCTCTAATACAGTTATAACAAATAGAAACCCACTCTTTATGATGTCCATATTTACACCGCCATAAAGTCTTGAATGGGTATTCACATTTACTACAAAAATAACTCATTTAAAATCTTTTCCAGTTATATTAGATAATAAATCAACATATTCTTTTGGTATAGTTTTCCTTTGTAAATGACATGTGCTAATATCCTTCTTCATGAATTCTGAAATAAGATTTCCTCTATTTAAATAATTTTCATTTGACATCTTGTCGTAAATATCTCTGAACTGGTAAACCTTTTCTTCTATATATTTATTAGATAATTTTTTATCACCATTTTTTAAATATAATATTACAGATGCTAGATTAGTAAAAATAATTGAATCACCATAAAGTTTATCTGATATTTTCTGTTGCTCTTCTCTTTTATCTCTAAAAATTTCTGCAAGATAAAGGAAGTGACCAGCACATCTAGTATAGACATATTGGTTACCATTTGGTTTATCTAATTTTGAAATATATTCATGAAGTGGAATTAACTTTGTTTCACTCCACACAATTGATGCAGATATACAAAGAAGAACTGTAATTCCTAACATTAGAAAGAATTTTTTATATACAGCAGTCATTTTCTGAATCCTTGAAAATCACCTAATTTTCTAATCACTAATCATAATCTATAAATGTAATAAGTATCTTATTAAAAACCTTTACCTTTTATATATTATTAAATTAAACTTGAGTAATGTTCAAATTTTTGAATAAACAAATACTAAGTTGGGCAATTATCATAATATCTTTGTTGTGGGGATTGCTAATATTCATGAATATAGTTGAATCTAATTTTGTTTTTAACTTCCTAGCAATAGGTGGTTTTTGTTTTGGGTTTTATCTTACCAAAAATGTGAATAATGAGAAGGAAGTTAAAATGACTAAATTATCAATTGATACCTTTAATAACTTGAAGAAAAAATATGGAGGGCATTCCAGTTGGGCAGTTTGGGCGGAACAAACTGATAAACCTAAAAGTAATATGGAAGACTTAAGTATTTTTGAAAATAAAGAAATCTTAGAAACTTTAAACCCAGAAATTGTATTAGTTGCTCTTAATTTTGCTATCGATATAAAAATGAAACCTTGGGAAAATTTTCATGGTAAAAATGGTGAAGTTTATAAACTTAGATATGCACTTAAAAACTCTCCATTATGGGGCAGTTATATGACTGACATAATTGTAGGTTATGTTG
>CABZWX010000067.1 GCA_902529515.1 uncultured SAR116 cluster alpha proteobacterium
CATAAATTAGATTTAGGATCATACTTTGAGGCTCCAAAAAAACTTAATTTACACCTTAAAATATCAATTGGCTTCATATCTTTACCAATTAAATTATTTTGTATTTCGCTATATGGCATTGATTTATTTATGATAACTCTCTTAATTATATTTCTTAATTCTGGGTGATTTATCATCACTTCAGCAGCAGTCATACTAGAAGGTAATTTATTTAATGTATTCACTGCTTGTTTTATCTGATGAGCAATATCAAAAGGGAGTTGTTTGTCTATTCCAGCATCTTTTTTTGTAATACCAAGACGTGGTTCTAATTTTGTTTGAGAAGTATACCAGAAACAATAATTCTCTTCAGGTTTAGTTGTATCTATTTTAAGAGCCCAATTATAATTATCTTTAATAATATCCAAAATGTCATTTACGTTATAATCAATTGACAAAGATTTTTTTTCATCTGCTCCCATATTATTTAATAAATCCTCTAATAACTCAGGAAAGGGTTCAATAAAGACAGAGATTAGTATTTCTTGTGTTTCTAAAGTGATATCATCTTTAAAGAAATTAAAAAACCTTTTAATAGGATAATGAAAATTCAAAAGCTTAGTAATTTCTTCATTTTGTAAAATTTTTTTTAGGTCTAAGTTTAGCTTCTCAATTTTTTTTGACTGTACTTTATCATCAACTCTCCATTGTAAGCTGTATTTAAATGCTTGATGGATATAATTTATAATTTTATTTTGTGTTTTTTTATTTAATCGTTTAATTGAAAAAACTCTTGATAGAGCTGTTTCTCTATTATAAATCCATTGATGAATTAACTCTTGATGGTTTACCAAAAATGGAGCCATACCTAAACCCGTAGCATTGCCAACTCCTAAATGTTTTGTCAGGTGTTTGGAAAGAATTACAGATTTTTTACCTCCTTTTTTTTTAGCCAAAAAATTAATTAATTCTATTGAAAAATATCTAATTAGATATACGGTTAACATTTCTGCTTGAAAAGGTTTTTCTAAAAAAATATGTCCGTTGGTTTTAGAAAAATCTTCTATCCCAAATTTACCATTGCCATATACTGCAGTAGTTCTAATTAGGTAACCTACATCATTGATAAGTTTTTCAGATGGCTGTTTTCCAATTGATAAATCATTTAATATTTTTTCAAATATTCTTTGAGACTTGTTAGCTCTACTTAAAGTTAACTGTTTTGAATTGTGTCTTCCTGATTCCTGTATTTTCAAATTTTTGGATAATTGATTTAATTCATTTTTATTTGGGACACCCCTAAAAAGTGAGAAAGTCATATCCCATTTCTCAGCTATAACTCTATCAGTTCTCTCTTCATCATTTATAGAATGACAAAAGATTACTAGTGATAAAGTTTCTTTTTTTAAAGCTATTTTAATAATAGCACTTCCAATTCCACTATTATCTATATCCCATTGGTAAATTTCTATTTTACTTTTTTGATACTTAAGATCATCAATAAGACGCCTTGTGAAAGATAGACGTGTTTGATGAAAGCTTCCTAATCTATCAAGTTTCATTACTGTTGAGGGTGGTCTTATAGGATGATTATAGTCCAAATCTATTTTAATGTTTTGAAAGCTCATCTTTTAAACTGACCTAAATGATTTCTTGAAAAAATTTAACCAATTTTTACCTTTAATTTTATCAATTTCTTCTTCATTAAAACCAATATTTTTTAACCCAGTTATAATATTATGCCAGTCTCTATTATCTCTAAACCAAGTCGGCATATTAGGAAAACCTGGGTTGGAAGCAGAGCCTTCACCATAGTCAATATTTTTGGTCCACTTACCCACTCTCATCCATTCTACAATACTATCAGGTTGATCTTGACATAAATCTGATCCGAAACCTACATGATTGATCCCCATAATATCAACTGTTTTTGCTATCATAGAACAAAAATCTTCTAATGAACAATTACTACTATCATTTAAATGATGTGGATAAAGTGAAAATCCTAAAATGCCATTACTTTCAGCTAGCTTGTATAAAATATTATTAGATTTATTTCTTTTAGCTGGATGCCAAAAAGATGGGTTGGCATGACTTATAACAATTGGTCTTTCGGATATTTCAATAGCTTGCAGAGTTGATTTCTCAGAAGAATGAGACATATCAACAACCATTCCAACTCTATTCATTTCTTTTATTACTTCTTTGCCCATTCTTGTAATACCTGGATCATTTTCTTCATAACAACCGGTAGCTAATAAAGATTGATTATTATATGAAAGTTGCATAAACCTTCCACCAAGTCTGTGAAGAATTTCAACCAAGCCAATATCATCTTCAATAGGTGATGGATTTTGAAATCCAAAAATTATTGCTGTTTTATTTAGTTTTTTTGCTTTTTCAACATCTTCGGCAAAATATGCAGGCATTATTTGTGAAGGATATTTTTCAAACCATCTATTCCATTGTTCAAAATTTGAAACTGTTTCTCTAAATTGTT
>CABZWX010000068.1 GCA_902529515.1 uncultured SAR116 cluster alpha proteobacterium
CGTGCAGTTATATCTTTCCAAATTTCCTTTTTACCACTAGGATATGAAATCTCATAAACACGTTTAGTCTTATCCCATGACTTTGGTAGACTTTCCTTCATTTCATGTTTCATTCATAAACCTCATATAGAATAAGTTTCACTGCAAATTACAATAATAATTTTTTGCCATATAATCTCTTTTAAAAGGAACCCCCGTTACAAATTCTTTCCAAAGATGTTGATTTTTTTCAGCCCACTTATTAAAGCCCATTATTAGTTTATTTTCACTTTCTACTAATTCATTAGCGTACCAAGATGATAAACTAGTCAAAATTTTTTTGGAGTCATTATTAGCATCTTTATAATACCACCTTAATGATTGACACAAGTTATATCCAGTATTGACCACACCAATTAATGTTGTTCTACATATCATAGCTTTAACTTGATCAGATTGAGAAAGTTTTACAAAATCAAAATCCACATCCTGATATGGTTTACATTGATAATAAAGCGAACCAATTTCTAATGTTCTAACATTTCCTTTTGTACCAAAACTTATGCAAATAAAAAAAATTAAAATTAAAATATTTTTCACGTTAAGCTCCATAAAGTTTTTATTTGTTATGTTTTTGACAATATTTCTTCTACTAATTTTTGTACTCTAAACGCCTCATCAATTGTAGCTAGACTATTTGGTTTATTATTTATTTTAAGTTCTAAATGATCAAGTTGTGATTTTAAGCTCACGGCACGGGGATCTTTCGATTCTTCCCTGAGAGGAATAAAGTTTTCACCCACTGATACTGAATCTTTATAAAATTCTGCTACTTTTCTACTTTTTTTTGATCCTTTAATAGTGAATTCTTGACGATCAGGTTGAGCTCCACCAATACTTGCGAGTATATTTACTAGCAAACCATCCTTATTTTCTAGTTTAGCTAGAACAGCTGTTTCACATAAAAGTGGATCTGCTGGATAAGAAGTGTGGGCCCATTTTACCCTAAGAGGCCCTACTACACGTTCAATAAAAAAAAGAAAATGAGATATTACTTCTCTTGTCATACCACCCTCTTTTTTAAACCTTAGCCAATCGGCTTCTTTTTGCCACTGACGTGGCCAAGAAGAATATGTAACTATAATATCAACACCAAGCATTTCCCCCATATCACCATTGTTTTTGCTATCCAACAAATCTTTTAAAGCTATACCCCCTGCTTGTGTGAAATTAACTGCTATGGGAACATCATAATTTTGAAGTTTTTCTATAAAATTTTTGCTATCTTGAATATTTACACCGAAAGGTTTTTCCATAAAAAGAGCTTTACCCATCTCTACTGTTTTCAGGGCATATGTCTTTCTTACAGTAGGTGGACAAGCTAAATAAACCAAATCAGCCTTTTCTATTGCTTCATCAGCATTTTTCATTATTTTACTTTCACTATCTTGTTTTATAGCTTTTTCACATGCAATTGGGCTAGGATCCCATAAATAATTAGGATTAAATTCTTTATGTTTTCTCATATGTTGAAGCATTCGAGTTCCCATTATACCTAAGCCAATAATAGCAACATTTGTAGTCATTTTATTCCTATTGAAATTTAAATTAAATCGATATTAATCTATTGTAATCTACAATTGAAATTTTTTAAAGAAAGGTCAACCTATGTCCACTATAACATCACCTCAGGATCCAGAGACAAATCCCCGAATTAAAGCTGTTTTTGATGATATTCGTGCCACACGTAAAAGCGATTTTATAAATAATTTATGGTATTATCTTGCATTTGATACTGAACTACTTGAAACTACATGGCGTGATGTTAAAGAAGTAATGACAAAACCAAGTCATCTTGACCCTCTAACAAAAGAACTAATCTATGCAGCTGTATCTATCGCTAATAGCTGTGAATATTGTATACATTCTCATACTGCTGCAGCAAGATCCAGAGGTATGACTGATAAACAATATGCTGAGTTCTTATCAATCGTATCACTTGCAGGAAGAACAAACCATTTACTAAATGGACTTAAAGTACCTGTAGACAAACAATTTAATCATGAAAGTTGTTGATTAAACAATTATTCTCCAAAGTGAAAGGATTTTAAAATGATTAAACGTTATATAAGCCCAAAGGTAAAAGAACCGGCACCTAAACTTTGGTCAAACTGTATAGTGTGCGACGGTATTGCATATATCGCGGGTTTGACGTCGCGAAACCCTGATGGTGTAACAATTGATGGGAAAGATGAGTATGAACAAACTAAAATTATTTTCCAGAAACATAAAGCTTTGATAGAGGCAGCGGGAGGCAAGATGGCAGACTTTACCAAACTAACAATTTTTGTTACTCGGATTGAAAACAACAAACAGGTCTGGAAGGCAAGATCAGAATTTTTTAGAGGTAATTTTCCAGCATGTTCATTAGTAGAAGTTTCAAAA
>CABZWX010000069.1 GCA_902529515.1 uncultured SAR116 cluster alpha proteobacterium
AATCTATACCATGATGCATTCTATATTTACCTGTAACTGGATGCTTTCTTGGTCCATAAGGACTAGATACATAATAATGTTCCATAGGTGGTTTTAATGGAATATTTTGAAGTGCATCTTTATAAATTGAAAGTAAATTTATTCTTTCTTTTAAACTTCGAAAAAATTCATCACTGTCGGGATCAATTACCTTAGTTTTTTTTGTAATTGACTTTAAACTAACTAAACTTTTGTCATTTAACTTAACGTTTATTAAATCAAAAACATTTTCCATTTGAGATAGTTCATTATCAACAGAAGCAATAAAGCGGATTGTTTTTACTCTTTCATTTATTTTTGGAGGCTTAGGTACAAAATCATCACTAAGTTCATTAGAAGTAATATTTTCAGAAATGAAAATATTACTTTCGTTTACAAGTTGATTTGTAAAATTAATAGGTAAATCTTGATTTCTCATAGTTTTATTAAACAAATCGATGTTCAAATTATTTGCTGTTGTTTGGTTGTTAAATTCTTTTAAATTTTCGCCAAAAAATTTTTCTTTGTTATTAATATTTTTGTCAACCAGAGGCTTATAAGAAATTGTGTCATTTTCCTCAAATAAAAAATTATTCTTTAAAACGGGTAGTGAAATATTTGATTGGTCGTTTGTATTAATATTAACGACAGTGTCAGAGTCATTTTCTATTGGATTACTTATGTTTGCTGAGGCTACAGTTATAATATCGTTCTTTTTAGCTACATCTATCGCAGAGTGAATACCTTTTGCAGACCAATAAACTATACTTGTTAAACCAATAATTGTTGTCATTATAACACCAGCATAGTGAATTGGTTTAAAAGCTATTTCAATTGGCCCTCTTTTGGTAAATATTAAAAAACGTCTTTCTGAAAAAAGTCCAACTTTTTTGTCTTTTTTAATTTCTTCTCCAAAACGTTGTCCTGTTTTCACAGGAGGAAGTTTTTTCCCAAATTTGTTTAATGTGGTATTAACCACTTACTACTCCATACCAATATATAAAAAATACAAAATTCCAATATTAGATAAAACTTGTAAAGAAACTAATAATGTTAAAACTTTACTAGAGACTGGGTTTTTAACTGACAAACTCACTGCAGGAAAAGACTCGTTTCTGGTTAAAGATTTATTATTTTTATTTTCAATGTTATCAAATTTACCAGAATCATTATTTACCTTAAAATTTTGATTCGGAAAACTGTTTTTATTTTCCATTGAAAGGGAAATGTTCGAATTTCTAGTTTTTTGATGAATTTCTAAAGGTGAAGCAACAGAAACTTGTTCTGTACCTTCACTTTCAATCTCTATACGCATTTTTTCAATACGATCTCTTAAATCAATTATTTCATCTGCCATAATATCCAACTTTAAATTTTTGATTTCTAATAATTATTATGGCAAGTTAATTGCATCATTCATACCAAATAAATGAATTTTGATTAATTTTTTAAATTTAAATTTACGGTAGTAACTTAGATGTAGTTGTAGTAAATTAACTTTTATTAATTTTAATTATTAGAAAAAAGGATTTCCAAGATGTTAGGAAAAACAAACGATACTGAAAATGCAAAATCTGTAATTTCAAGTGACATGAAGATAAAAGGCAAAATTTCAGCAGATGGAGATTTAGTATTATTAGGGTCAGTTGTTGGGGATATTAAGTGTCATAGTTTGTCAGTAGAAGATACTGGAGCATTAAAAGGTAATATTGATGCAGACGTTGTAACAGTTTCTGGTAAATGCGATGGCCAAGTTTCAGGTGATATAGTTTCAATTAAATCTACCGGTAAAATTACTGGAGAAGTTTTTTATGAAAATATTTCTATTGAGGAAGGAGCTGTTGTAGAGGCTCAAGTAGGAAAAAGAAAAAAACAAAATTAAAGGAGATTTTTGATGGCAAATAAACAGGCAGTTTTAGGATCTGGGGCAAGATTTACTGGTAAAATATCTAATGCCAAATCCATTGAAATTAATGGATATGTTGAAGCTGATTTAACAACTGAAAAAGTTACTATTGGTTCAACTGGAAAATTTCTTGGAAAAGTTGATTCAGAATTAGTTGTTATTGCAGGAGAGTATGAAGGAAAAATGAAGGCTGATAGTGTTTGGTTAACTGAAACTTCAAGAATTAGCGGAGAGGTTCACTATAAGTCATTACAAATGGATAGAGGTGCAGCGTTAAATTGCAGAGTAGTACATAATTGGACTAAGGCTGATGCAAAAAAAGCAGAAGAAACTAATGAAACTGAAGAAGTTCAAGAAGATAACACAGAAAAAAAATAATTTAGGGTTTTATAAGGATTTATTATGAGTGAGATAACATATATATCAGAAGAATTGGTTATGGAAGGCAACTTA
>CABZWX010000070.1 GCA_902529515.1 uncultured SAR116 cluster alpha proteobacterium
AAAACAGTTGAAAAAATTCTACAAGATGTAGCTAAAAGAGGTGATGAAGCAGTCAGAGAGCTTTCAATTAAATTTGATAATTATTCACCTGACAATTTTATTTTAAGTAAAGAAGAAATAGAGACGGCAATAAGCAAAGTATCTAAAAGAGATATTGAAGATATTAAATTTGCACAAACTCAAGTAAGGAATTTTGCACAAAAGCAACTTGAGTGTATTAATGACTTAGAAGTTGAGACTATGCCAGGTGTAGTTTTGGGGCATAAGAATATACCAATGAATGCAGTAGGCTGTTATGTTCCTGGAGGTAAATACCCAATGGTAGCTTCTGCACACATGTCAGTTTTAACAGCTAAAGTTGCTGGGGTAAAAGATATTATAGCATCCGCACCTCCGCAAGGTGGAGAGCCTCATCCTGCTATTGTGGCCGCTATGCATATGGGTGGAGCAGATAAGATATTATGTTTAGGTGGAATACAAGCTGTAGCGGCAATGGCTATTGGAACTGAAACCATAAATGGTGTAGACATGTTAGTTGGTCCGGGTAACATGTTTGTTGCCGAAGCAAAGCGTCAATTATTTGGTAGAGTTGGTATTGATTTGTTTGCAGGTCCTACAGAGACACTTATAATTGCTGATAAATCATCTGATCCTGAGATATGTGCAATTGATCTACTAGGTCAAGCAGAACATGGACCTACTAGCCCAGCTATTTTATTAACTGACTCAGAAAAACTTGCCCTTGAGACATTAAAAGAAGTTGAGAGGCAGTTAGAAATTCTACCAACAGCAGAAATTGCTAAAGTTTCATGGAAAGAATATGGTCAGGTTATAGTTTGTGATAATCTTGATGAAATGGTTAAGGTTGCGGACAATTTGGCATTTGAGCATGTTCAAGTCATGACAGAAGATCCTGATTATTTTCACAAAAATATGACTAATTATGGAGCTTTGTTTCTAGGTTCAAGAACAAATGTTGCTTTTGGAGATAAAGTTATAGGCACAAACCATACCTTACCAACTAAAACAGCTGCAAGATATACTGGTGGATTATGGGTTGGTAAATTTCTAAAAACTTGTACCTATCAAAAAGTTTTAACTGACGAGGCCTCAGCTCTTGTTGGAGAATATTGCTCAAGATTATGTGCACTTGAAGGTTTTTCCGGTCATGGTGAGCAGGCTAACGTTAGAGTAAGAAGGTATGGTGGAAGAAATATTGAGCCATATGCTGCTGCAGAATAGGAGAAAATATGAATTATCCAAAATTACCAAGTTTCAGACTTGATGGTAAAAGAGCTTTAATTACTGGTGCTGGCCGTGGCATTGGAATGGGCGCCTCCATAGCCTTAGCAGAATCTGGTGCTGATGTTACTCTAGTTTCAAGAACTGAAACTGAATTAAAAGATTTAACAAAACATATTAATAATCAAGGTTATCAATCTTCCTATAAGGTATTAGATGTTAGTGATGAAGATGAGGTGTCAACATTCATAAATAATAATTCTCCCTTTGACATTCTCATCAATAACGCTGGTACTAACAGGCCTGCAAAGTTAATTGATACAAAAATTGAAGATTTCGTTTACGTTATGTCTCTAAATGTCAGATCAGTTATTAACCTTACAAGATTAGTAGTTAAAAAAATGTTAGATACTAATATCAAAGGTTCAATAATTAATGTTTCATCTCAGATGGGACATGTAGGTGGTCCTAACAGAACCACATATTGCACAAGTAAGTTTGCTATTGAGGGATTTACAAAGTCTCTAGCCATTGAATTAGGTCCAGAGGGAATAAGAGTGAATACTATTTGTCCAACCTTCATACAAACTCCTATGACAGAACCTTTTTTAAAAGATAATGATTTTAAAAAAGCAACAATTGGAATGATACCATTAGGAAGACTTGGAGAAGTAAAAGATCTAATGGGTCCATTTGTTTTTCTAGCATCTGATGCGTCTTCCTTAATGACTGGATCAAGTGTATTAGTAGATGGAGGTTGGACTGCAAGATAAACAAAATTTAATAGGGTTTATTTTATGATAGCAGTCACATTAAGTAATAATGGAGTGGAAATTAAAGATCTTCCTATTCCTGAAATCAAATCTGATCAAGTTTTAGTAAAAGTTTATACATGTGGCCTAAACAGATCTGATTTATTGGAAACTCAAGGTCAATCATTCGGTCACACTGGTGGAGACCATAAAGTTATTGGTGGAGAATTTGCTGGTAAGATTGTTGAATTAGGCAAATCTGTAAATAATTTTAATATTGGCGATAAAGTAATGTGTAGAGGAGGCTCTGGTTGGGCTGAATA
>CABZWX010000071.1 GCA_902529515.1 uncultured SAR116 cluster alpha proteobacterium
AATATTGATGTATCAAAATATTCAGATTCTAAATAATTTTCGCTTTCTATTATAAAACTTTTCAAAAGCACTTTAGTAAAACGAGTAGCATCTTCAAAAAATTTGGCAGAACTAGATCTTTTTAAAACCCCTAATGCGCTAATATCACTTGATTTTACTAGAACTCTTAAGGTTTCCATTTCTAGAATATCCATAACAAAATAGAATTAGGAAATTTACTAACAGGAAAAATCCTAATTTTTATCTCTCATTTCTAGTTTTGCAACACTCATTCTGTGAACTTCATCTGGACCATCTGCGAGCCTTAATGTCCTTGCATGACCATAAGCATAGGACAATGGAAAGTCTGAGGAAACCCCACCTCCACCATGAACTTGTATTGCTCTATCAATTATTTTAGTTGCCATATTTGGAGCAACTACTTTTATCATTGATATTTCTTTTCTAGCAATCTTGTTTCCAACTGTATCCATCATATGAGCAGTTTTAAGCACTAATAATCTGGCTTGTTCGATTTCAGCCCTACTTTCTGCTATCGCGTGCATTACCACACCTTGTTCAGAAATAGGTTTACCAAATGCAACTCGTGATTTTGCTCTTTTTACCATTAATTCTAATGCTCTTTCAGCTTGACCAATTAACCTCATACAATGATGTATCCTACCTGGTCCTAATCTACCTTGAGCAATTTCAAATCCCCTACCTTCTCCTAAGAGAATGTTACTGACTGGAACTTTAACGTCTTTAAAATCAACTTCGGCATGGCCATGAGGAGCATGGTCGTATCCAAAAACTGGCAAATGTCTCAAAACTTTAACTCCAGGTGTATCAATAGGAACTAAGATCATTGATTGTTGTTTATACTTGTCTGCGTTGGGATCAGTTTTACCCATAAAAATCATAATTTTGCATCTGGGATCCATTGCACCTGAGGTCCACCACTTTCTTGCGTTGATCACATATTCATCACCTTTTCTATCAATACTAGCTTGTATATTAGATGCATCTGAAGATGCTACGTCAGGTTCAGTCATTGCAAATGCAGAACGAATTTCACCATTTAGTAATGGTGTTAACCATTGATTTTGCTGTTCTTTAGTACCATATCTTACTAGAACTTCCATATTACCAGTATCCGGAGCAGAACAATTAAAAACTTCTGCTCCAATTGGAGAACGCCCCATAATCTCACATAAAGGAGCATATTCGGTATTTGTTAATCCTGCACCTAAATCACTTTCAGGAAGAAACAAATTCCATAATCCTTGCGCTTTTGCTTTTGACTTCATATCCTCCATAACTTTGGGCACACACCATCGACCACCTTTTTCAACTTCTTCTTTATAAACAGCTTCATTTTTATAAACATGTTCGTTCATAAAATTTGTAAGTTTATCCTGAAGATCTTTTACTTTGTTTGAATATTCAAAATTCATTTTATACCTCTAATTAAAATTAAAAACTCCATTTGCTCTATTGATTAAAGCCTCTATTCTCTTACCAAAATTTGCAAACCTCATATCCTGAGTTTGCCCTTTTAGAAATCTTACGTAAATTTGTTGAATAATTACAGCTAATTTAAATGCTCCAAAAGCATAATACCAGTCAACATCTTTTATGCTAAAACCAGTTTTTAAAGCATAATGATCAATGATTTCACTTTTTTTGGGATATAAAATATTTTTAACTGGCATCGAAGTAATTAAATTAGCTTCATAATCGTCATCTTCATCTATCCAATAATTTAACAAATGACCTATATCCATCAATGGATCTCCCCTAGTACACATATCCCAGTCAAACACCGCTACAGGTAAAAGAGGGTTATCAACATCCCACATAATATTATCTAATTTAAAATCATTATGCAAAATGGTAGCCCCTTGAGGCTCTGGAATATTGGATCTTAAGTACCTTACAAGTTTATTAAACCTATTTTCTTTGATTTTATCCTCAGATGCTTTTTTCCACCTATCTTCCCAACCATTAAGCTGTCTTAAAACAAAACCATCAGGTCTTCCAAAGTCACCCAAACCAACTTGAGAGGGGTCCAGCTTATGTAATTCAGCTAAAATATCAATCATTTTAAAACTTAATAATCTAATCTTATTTCGAGATCCATCTAATTCCGATCGCATCTCTTTTCTAATTACAATTCCTTTTTTTCTTTCAATTAAATGAAACTTACTTCCAATAATTTTATCATCTTCGCATAAATGAATACTTTTAGGAGCTAAAGGAAATAACTTATTTAAACTATGTTGAACCATGTGCTCTCTAGCCATATCATGAGACGAAGGT
>CABZWX010000072.1 GCA_902529515.1 uncultured SAR116 cluster alpha proteobacterium
ATTAAAAATGAATTAAAAACACCTGATGGTAAAGAGGCCCTAAATAAAAATAATTTAATATGCAACGCTATTCAGATTTCTAAAAAAGTTAACCCTGATCTAGGTGTTATAACTGATGTTGCACTTGATCCTTATACAGATCATGGCCATGATGGTATAATAAAAGAAAATCAAATTGATAATGACTTAACGCTAGATATTCTGTGCAAACAAGCTATTGTGCAGGCAGAGTCTGGATGTGATATTATTGCGCCTAGTGATATGATGGATGGAAGAGTTGGAGCTATTAGAGATGCATTAGATGAACATGGTCTGATTAACGTTCAAATAATGTCATATGCTGCTAAATATGCATCATCATTTTATGGTCCATTTAGGGATGCTGTGGGTTCAGCGGTCAATTTATCAAATAAATCAAAAAAAAGTTATCAAATGGACCCAGCAAATTCAGCAGAAGCATTAAGAGAAATTAGACTTGATATTAATGAAGGCGCAGACATGATAATAATCAAACCAGGAATGCCTTATTTAGATATTATTAATAAAGCAAAAAATGAGTTTAATTTTCCTATTATTGCCTATCAAGTATCAGGAGAGTATTCAATGATTAAAAGTGCAATTCAAAATGGCTGGTTTGATGAAAAAAATATTATATTTGAAACCATTATGTGTTTTAAAAGAGCTGGCTGTGATGGAATAATAACTTATTTTGCTCCATTTGTTGCAAAAACATTAATTAATGAAACTTTTTAAAAATTAGCAAACAAGTCGTATTTAAGATTATGATTGATATAAAACCTAAAAACGTTTTAGAGCAGCCTATATACATGCTTACAAAAGCAACCTCATGTCCATATTTAACTGGAAAAGTTGAAAAAAGAATAGCTACGGATATCTCTTACAATAAAAATATATATGAAGAACTCTCAATAAATGGTTTTAGAAGAGTTGAAAATTGGATGTACAGACCTGTATGTGACAATTGTAGCGCCTGTAAATCTTATAGAGTAGACATACAAAATTTTACAATAACAAAAAGTTTAAAAAGAGTTTCCAAAAATTTTGAAAATTTTAGTCATAAGTTAGTAAACAATGTATCAACCAAAGAACATTATGAACTTTTTAAAAAATATCAATTAGATAGACACGCAGGTGGATCTATGTCAGATATGGATGAAGATGAATTTACTTCAATGATAGAAACATCACCAATAAAAACTTCACTTTTAGAGTTTAGAGATAAGTCAAAAAACTTAGTAGGTGTTGTTCTTTTGGATGTTGACAAAAAAAGCTTATCAGCTGTTTATAGTTTTTTTGAACCAGATTTTAATAAATTTGGTCTAGGAAACTATATGATTATACAATGCTTATTGTATGGCAAAAGTAAAAATTATGAGTATTTGTACCTTGGTTATTATATTGAAGAACTATCCAGCATGTCATACAAATCTAGGTTTAAGCCAGGACAGATACTAGAAAATAATAATTGGAAAAATTTTTAACTTTATCCACCAATTACTGATCCATCGCTTCTTAAGTCATAGCCTCCTTCTTTCAGACCATTAGGATAACTTACTAAAGCACCTGCATGACCCATTATTTCTTCATATGCTCCTACCTTTTCAACGATATGACCCATAGATTTTAATTTATCAAAAGTATCAGCAGAAAAACGTTCTTCAATTTTTAATGAGGTTGTTTCCTCCCCCCATGTTTTTCCTAATAGCCATCTTGGTTCGTTAACTGAATTCTGTAGATTTAAATTTTGAACATTATATCTATAAAAGATTGTAGCTTGTGTCTGTGGTTGCCCTTCACCTCCCATAGTCCCATATGACATTACCCTACCATCATCGAAATGAGCTAATGCTGGTTGAATTGTATGAAATGGTTTTCTACCAGGTAATAAATGATTATGATTTTTTAGGTCAAGAGAAAAGCTAACTCCTCTATTTTGCATTGTTATACCAGTATTAGGTAAAACTAAACCTGAACCAAACTCATAATAAATACTTTGTATAAAACTTATAATATTTCCATATGTATCTGTGGCACCTAACCAAACTGTATCACCACCTGGAGAAGACACAGGCCAAGGTGTAGCTTTTTCAAAATTAATTTCCTTAGATAAATTTTTAATAAAATCTTTTGTTAAAAATTCACTAACATGAAAGCTCATATACCTCGGATCAGAAATATATTTATCTCTTATCTTAAAAACTGCTTTTGTTATCTCAACAATATTATGGATTAATTCAACATCATTTTTGCAAGTAATTGATAATTCATCT
>CABZWX010000073.1 GCA_902529515.1 uncultured SAR116 cluster alpha proteobacterium
TATAGATTACGTTTATAGACACTGTGGTCAAAAAGATACTGTAATTTTTTGTGATAAATTAATGGCAATGGGATTCAAACATGCTTGTACAGCTGGAATATCATTTGGAATTTCTGACTTGGAAACTCCAAAGGCTAAACAAGATTTAATGATTAAAGCAGAAAAACAGGTTAAAGATTTTGAGCAACAATATCAAGATGGATTAATAACTCAAGGTGAGAAATATAATAAAGTTGTTGATGTATGGTCCAAGTGCTCTGACGATGTAGCTAATGAGATGATGAAAAATATTTCAACTATTAAAACAGGTGAGCCTGTGAATTCAGTTTGGATGATGGCACATTCTGGAGCTAGAGGATCAGCCGCACAAATTAAACAACTTGCAGGTATGCGTGGACTTATGGCTAAACCTTCAGGAGAAATTATTGAAACTCCTATAAAGTCTTCATTTAAAGATGGCCTCAACGTTCTTGAGTATTTTAACTCAACCCATGGAGCTAGAAAAGGCTTGGCTGATACAGCCTTAAAAACCGCAAACTCTGGTTATTTAACGAGACGATTAGTTGACGTAGCACAAGATTGTATAGTTACTGAGGATGATTGTAAAACTGAAAATGGTTTTGTAATGAGAGCTGTGATTGAAGGTGGAGACATAATTGAGCCTCTTGCGGAAAGGATCTTAGGAAGAACTACTGCATCTGAAATAATTAATAATAAAGATAATTCAGTCATTTTAGATGCAGGAGTTATTATTTCAGAAGATGATCTTGATAAGATTGAAAAAGCAGGTATTGATCAAGTTAAAGTTAGATCTGCACTTACTTGTGAAACTCAACCAGGAATTTGTGCTGCATGTTATGGAAGAGATCTTGCTCGGGGAACACCAGTAAACATTGGCGAAGCCGTAGGTGTAATTGCCGCTCAATCAATAGGAGAGCCTGGTACTCAACTTACAATGAGAACATTTCATATTGGTGGAGCTGCTCAACGAGGAGCTGAACAATCCAAGATAGAAGCTCCTTTTGATGGGAAAATACGTTTAGATAATACATCTTTAGTGAAAACAGAAGATGGAAGTGAAATAGTTCTGTCAAGATCATCAGAAATGATTATTTTAGATGATCAAGGTCGTGAAAAGGCTCGTTATCGTCTTCAATATGGAGCAAAGTTATTAAAAAAGGATGGATCTAAAGTTAAAGCTGGTGAAACATTAGCTGAATGGGATCCGTATACTATTCCAATAATCACTGAAAAAGAAGGTACAGCGCATTATGTGGATCTTGTTGAGGGAGTTTCAATGAGAGAAATTGTAGATGAGACTACAGGTATTGGTAGCCGAGTAGTTATGGATTGGAAACAACAAACTGGAGGATCAAATTTAAGACCACGAATAACTTTAAGAGATGAAAATGGTGATGTGATAAATTTATCAAATGGTTTGGAAGCGAGGTACTTTATGTCCATGAACGCTGTTTTGAGTGTTGAAAACAAAAGTAAAGTAAAAGCTGGCTCTGTCTTAGCTCGTATTCCACGTGAAAGCTCTAAGACTAGAGATATTACAGGTGGTTTGCCAAGAGTTGCGGAGCTTTTTGAAGCTAGAAAACCAAAAGATTTTGCAATAATTTCTGAAAGTGACGGTGTTGTAGAGTTCGGAACTGACTATAAAGCCAAGAGAAGAATAAGAGTTGTACCACAAAATAGTGAAAGTGAACCTGTTGAATATATGGTTCCTAAAGGAAAGCTTTTGGCTGTGCAAGAAGGTGATTTTATTAGGAAAGGAGATATGATTATCGATGGAAGTCCTGTGCCACATGATATTTTAAATATTTTAGGTATAGAGGCTTTAGCTGATTACTTGGTAAAAGAAGTTCAAGATGTCTACAGATTACAAGGTGTTAAAATTAACGATAAACATATTGAAGTTATTGTCAGACAAATGTTACAAAAAATAGAGATTACTGACCATGGTGGAACAACTTTCCTAAATGGGGAGCATGTAAATAGACTAGAGTTTAAAAGAGCTAATGAAAAAGCCATTAAAGATGGTGTTGAGCCAGCAAAAGGTGTATCTGTCTTACTTGGTATAACTAAAGCAAGTTTGCAAACTGAAAGTTTCATTTCTGCTGCATCTTTCCAAGAAACAACTAGGGTGTTAACTGAAGCAGCTGTTTCTGGTAAATCTGATTTGTTGTTAGGTTTAAAAGAGAATGTCATTGTAGGCAGATTAGTTCCTGCTGGCACAGGATCAGTAGTTAATAAGCTT
>CABZWX010000074.1 GCA_902529515.1 uncultured SAR116 cluster alpha proteobacterium
TTTAAATATAAATATCAGTTTTAAAGATATTTAATTTCAGAAAATTAAATAACTCTGTGAATTTACAGGTTTTTAAGAAATTTGGAAAAGGAACCTATTCCACGGTATCATTTGTTCGGTGCAATGCAGTCGATGATAAGGCAGATTGTTTCTTCCATTTCACCATAAATCAACGAACTCTCCTACTCCAAATATCACTCTATTTAGAATACTAATATTTTCTTTATGAAACAATATCTGAACTAAGAGACAAAGAAATGACCTTTGAACAAATTGCTCAACATTTAAATAAGAAGAAAATTGAAACAGTTAGAGGCAAAAAGTTTAAAGGTACTCATGTGCATTCAATTTTAAAAAAAGAAGAAATAAAGAAAAAGAATTAAAAAGGAAGTCTCCACAAGGATGGTCTGAGTTTAGTTTGGAGGTGGTCGATAAAAGATTAGTTAATATGTTCGAATTATGATATGATTACTAAGGTATTTAATAACCAACTTGTACACCTTGGCATCCTGCCTAAAGTACTAAAGCGGAGAATTCAATGAAAAAAATAATATGGAAAGAACTTAAAGAAGATGATTCTATCTTCAAACAAGGTTTTATTATATCTCAACCTAAAATCCAAAATATTGACTTAGTAAAAATATCAAAAAAAATGTCACGAAAAGAGAGGATTATACACTTAACTAAATCCCTTATAAAATTAGGTTGGAAATATACAGGAGATAAAAGTGAATAATATCCTTATATTCCCCAAAAAAGAAAAACGAAAAAAACCAATTTCAAAACAGAGGATTTTCTATATTGGATTTAGATATGCAGGTCCTATGTTATGCCAAGAAGTACAAAACATTTATCTTAAAAGAAATGGTTTTAAAAATGGTTCAAGAACATGGTCTTTAATAACATATGGTAAATATGATGAGAATGATCGTAAAAATTATTCCATAGAATTAGATAATTGTGAAGAAAACGACCTTCCTGACATGTTGGATGAATTTGATGTGGGCAACCAAGTTACTTTTGATGAGTTAGTTGATATGGGTTGGCGTGGAAAAATAAATTATTCTTCAAGTGTAATAAGTTTAATACATAAATGTTATAACAATTTAGTTTTCCCAAAATTTGTAAAACCATTAGAAACTGGTCAATTTAATGGAACCGATATCATGATGGAGTCTGGTTCTGCACAAGGTAGACTGAAGGGAAAAAGTTGTTATGCATTTACACACTATAGAAATAGATATCCTCTTGGGCATGTATGGATGAATTTACATAAATTAAATAGTGATGAGTACGCTGCTGTGCCAGTAGAATCAAAATTAACATTTAGTGATCAATTTTATAATAGATACTTTGTTGATAAATAAATATTAAAAAAAAATATCAAGTAACTCATTGAATTTACTGATTTTTAATAAATGTGGAAAAGGAACCTATTCCACGGTATCGTTTGTACGGTGTAGTGGGGAGTTATTTCCAGCAGATTGTTTCTTCCATTTCACCATAACTCAAAGAACTCCCCTACTCCAATTATCACTCTATTCAGAATACCAATATTTTCTTTATGAAACAATATCTGAACTAAGAGACAAAGAAATGACCTTTCAAGAAATTGCTGAACATTTGAATAAGAAGAAAATTGAAACAGTTAGAGGTAAAAAGTTTAAAGGTGCTCATGTACATTCTATAATAAAAAGAAAAAGAGTAAGAGATGAAAAGTTAAAAGAGAGATATCCTGAAGTACGATCAGATTTCTATTTAGATATTTATGATAAGAGTATCTTATTTATTAAATAAATTTTAAAGTAGAAATTACGAAATGAAATAAAACCGGTAAATTATGAATGATATAAAATTTATTAATCAAGAAACCATATATCTTAACTTAGTTAGTGGAATGACGGGAAAACTTTTTACAAAATTTCCTCACATTTTTTTTCCAAAATTTGAATTAGATAAGATGCAATGGGACACATATCTAAAATTTACAGAATATTTTTTAGATATGATAATGTTGAATAATACTGCATTTAGTACATTTGATTTAAGTAAGAATACTTCAGCAAAAATCGATTCAATGTATAAAAAATATGTGTCTGAAACTGAACATGATCTGAAAGACTTTTATGATCCAGTCACAAAAGAGATATATACTGCGAAAACAAATGAACAAGAGAATGAAAAAAAAAATAAAAAAACTAATTTAGT
>CABZWX010000075.1 GCA_902529515.1 uncultured SAR116 cluster alpha proteobacterium
ATGGTATTTATATTGGAAAACCTGGAAGCCAAATAACAATTGGTGGTAGAATTGGGACCACAAGCCCGACAGCCTTTACATCAACTGGCCCACTAAGTGCAGCAACAAATGCCACTTCTATTGTTGCAGCGCAGACTATTGCCGCAGCTGATCCCAATAGAATTGTTGTTTCTCAGACTATTGCTGCAGGGTTTACAGGCACTCAAACCATGACTATGGTTGATACAACAGCGGTACACAATTCTTTTATAACTATTAAGTCAGATGCTGACACAGAAGGCTCTTTTAAAGTCGTTGGTACTGATCTTTTTGGAAATGCACTTGAAGAAACTATAACTAAATTTACAGGTGCTGCAACAAAACAAACAACAAATATATTTGCAACTGTTACAGCTGTTATACCATCTGCAGTTGATCCAGCTGCTACTGTTAGCGTGGGTGTATTAAACACCATAGCCAACCAAAGCGCCCTTATAACTATTGAAAGTACTGTAGCAAGTGGTGCAGCAGCAAGTAATGAAAGTGACAAAACCTTTACTGTAACTGGTACGGACATGTCTGGAAATACTCTAGTTGAAGTTATTACTGGACCAGAAGCTGGTAAGACCGTTACTGGAAGACGGATATTTAAAACAATTCATACAGTTGTCACTTCAGGAGCAACAACTGGAGGAATTAAAATTGGATTAAAGGCAGCAGACTCTGTTATAGTTTCAGGACAACTTGAAATGTCATCTAGCAATAGTTTCACTTTAATTGGAGAAGATGGGAAAGGTCTATTTGAAGCATCACCTGGTGCAGCATCATTAGATAAGTTGTCTGGTGTAAGCCTGTTAACAAGACAGTCTTCAGTAGATGCTTTACGCGTGTTAGATAGGTCCCTTGATAGAATTCATAAAGAAAGAGCAAAACTGGGAGCTCTTATGAGTAGAATGGAAAAAGCGATTGATAATTTATCAAACGTAGCCCTTAACACCAATGCTTCAAGAGGTAGAATTGAAGATGCAGATTTTGCAAAAGAGTCTGCAAGGTTAACAAAAGCCCAAATATTACAGCAATCTGCAATGGCAATGATAGCTCAAGCAGGAAAAGCACAACAAAATGTGCTTCAATTATTACAAAGTTAAATCCTCCAATTGATGAAAAAAAAGGCCACCGTAAGGTGGCCTTTTTCTCTTAATCTCTCCAATTTATCCTTGAAGAAGAGCTAATAAGTTTTGCTTAGATGCATTAGCCTGAGCTAGCATTGAAGTTGCTGCTTGTGACAAGATCTGAGCTTTTGTTAGCTTAGATGTCTCTTGAGCAAAATCAGCATCTTGAATTCTGGATTGAGCAGCTTCAGTATTAACTTTCAAAGTTGTTAAGTTACTTATAGAAGCATCAAGTCTATTTTCATATGCACCAAAGGATGATCTGAACTTAGAAATTTGTTCTATTGCGTTATCAATCAACTCTAGTGAAGCGTTTGCTCCAGCCAAGGTTTCAACTGACACTTTTGTACCAGAAACTTCAAACGATGCACTTTGACCCTGAATACCTAACTTTTGAAGAATGGTTTCAGTTGAGCCAAATGTACCGTCAATACCAGTCTTCATATTTGTATTAGAGTCTGCGGCAACAGTTTCAACTTTTATTGGTGTACCTGTTGAGTTAGAAAGGTTCAATTTACCACGAGAAGTAAAATCATCTCCTATACTTGCAGTATATCCAATTTTAACTGAGTTTGATGTAAAATCAACATCAAGGTCAATTCTTGACACAGTTGCGAAAGCTTTAGTACCAGTAGACGTTCCACTCTGAGCAGGACCAACTATTACTTCGGTTAAACTATTACCGAGCATGTCAGTACCATGAACAGTTATTGTACCCTGAGCTGCTGTAGCGTTATTTCCCTCAGTAACTGTAATCAATGCACCACCAAGGTTTAAACTAGTAGCACCAGAAACTAATGTCAATGCAGTAGAAGCTGCCAAGTCACCAGCAGCGACTAAACCATCATCATCTGCTACTTTATTACCATGATTAGCTGCGTTAGTTCCACCGGCATTAGTGTTACCAATTGTAACATTACGGGTGTCAGATTGCGAGGCAGTTATAGAGGTAACAGACTCGTATACGTTTTTACTTAGTGCTTCAAGTGTACCACCAGCTCCTCTTACAACCTCAGTAACTGTATTACCGAAAACATCTGTACCTGTTACAGTAT
>CABZWX010000076.1 GCA_902529515.1 uncultured SAR116 cluster alpha proteobacterium
TTCTCATAAGAGCTATATCAGACTTTTTTGTTTGGACCAGCATTATCATAGATGATATTATATTGAATGTAGCCACAAGAATTATTAACGTTAATATCACAAACATTACGTTTTTTTCTACATCAAGAGCATTCATAAATGACGAGTTTCTTTTCTTCCAATCAATTATGGTCAAATTTTGATTTAATTTATGACTTAAATCATCATAAACATTTTGAGTTTTTTGGGGATTATCTAAAAAAATTTCAATGCCATGAGCAATTTTTTTTGATGAAAGAAATTTTTCAGCTTTTTCCCATGGTATAAAAATAAAGTTATTGTCATATTCATACATACCAACATCAAAAAACCCACCAACCATAAAGTTTTGTTTAATTGGCAATATACCAATCGCAGTCTCCATAACATTTGGAGAAATAAGCGATATATAATCGCCTACTCTTAATTCTAATCTTTGAGCAAGCCTATATCCTATTATTATATTTTGTTTTATTTTAAAATTTTCAATGGTATTATTATCTAGAGATTTCCATAGTAATTTTTTAGCAGGTAAATCTGACCATTTTGTCCCTCTAATAACAATTCCTGAGATAGAATACTTAGTTTTAGCAAGAGCTTGCCCTTCCAGATACGGAGTAACAGCAACAACATTTTGTGTGTCTGAAATTTTACTTACTATTTTATTGTAATTTTCAATTGATAATCCATTTTTTTTATAAACGATTAAATGACCATTTATTCCTAATATTCTATCAACTAATTCTGTTCGAAAACCATTCATCACGGACATTACTACAATTAAAGTAGCTACACCTAAAACAATACCAACAAGAGAAAACCAAGCTGAAACTGAGATAAATCCCTCAACTCGCCTAGATTTAATATACCTTAAGGCGATAGTTCTTTCAGTTTCATTAAAAATAAAATTACTCATATGCTTTATATATTAGTTTGAACAAAATTCAGTAGCTCATTGTAAGATAATCTAGATATATCTCCACTTTTCCTATACTTTAAATCATATAATTGATCTTTTATTCCCTTTGGTCCAATTATAATTTGATATGGCAAACCAATTAAATCTGCTCTAGCGAGTTTGGCGCCAGCCCTTTCATCAGTATCATCATACAATACTTTTGATGCATTATTATTCATAGCATTATATAATTCTGAACAAATTTTATCACAATCAATATCACCACATTTTAAATTAATTATGTTATAATCCCAAGGGGTTACTTCTTTGGGCCAAATTATACCTTTTTGATCATGATTTGCTTCAATAACAGCACCTACCAACCTTGATAGGCCTACGCCATATGAGCCCATAAAAACTGGAATATTCTCTCCTACCCTATCTGATATAGTAGCTCTCATTGGCAAAGAATATTTTTGTCCAAAATGAAAAATATGACCTACTTCAATACCTCTAGTTTTAATTAAGGTATTATTTTTATTGTCAAAATTACTTGCATCGTGTTTTTCCTCTGTAGCTGCATATAGAGAGGTAAATTTATTGACTTCTTCTTGAAGATCGTCATTGTAATTAATGTTTAAAAATGAACCTTCTATATTTAATAATTGTTTATCTACATAAACTTCACTTTCACCAGTATCAGCTAAAATAATAAATTCATGACTTAAATCTCCTCCAATTGGGCCAGTGTCTGCTTTCATTGGTATTGCTTTTAAACCCATTTTTTTAAACAACTGCATATAAGCTATGAACATTATATTGTATGATTTAATGGAATTGTTGTAGTCAACATCAAAAGAATATGCATCTTTCATCAAAAATTCTCTTCCTCTCATAACACCAAATCTTGGTCTTAGCTCATCTCTAAACTTCCATTGAATGTGAAAAAGATTTAATGGTAATTCTTTATAACTATTTACGTGAGTTCTAAATATTTCAGTTACTAGCTCTTCATTAGTTGGCCCATATAATAAATTTCTATTATTTCTATCTTTAATACGAAGCATTTCTTTACCATAATCTTCGTATCTTCCAGATTCTTTCCAGATCTCAGCAGATTGAAGTGTTGGCATTAAAATCTCATTAGCCCCCGCTTTTATCATCTCTTGTCTACAAATTTCTGTGATTTTTTCTAAAACAATTTTACCAAGGGGTAACCAAGAATAAATTCCAGAAGCTGCTTGTTGTATCATGCCAGCTCTAAGCATATAAATATGTGAAA
>CABZWX010000077.1 GCA_902529515.1 uncultured SAR116 cluster alpha proteobacterium
ATATCTTCATCAAAACCTTCGATTGACATTAATTCTTCAAGAGAAGCTTCTGCTATATCTGAAATTGTAACGAAACCCTCACTTACCATGAGGTGAGCAATAACATCGTCAATATCAAGTGCTTCAATAAAAATCTTACTTCTTTCTGAAAATTCTTCTTGTCTTTTTTCTGATTCTTCTGCTTCGGTTAAAATATCAACAAACCAACCAGTTAATTGTGATGCCAATCTTACATTCTGACCTCTTCTACCAATGGCTAAGGACAACTGATCATCAGGAATAACAACTTCCATTCTATTTGCATCCTCATCCATAACTACTTTTGAAGGAACAGCAGGAGCTAAAGCATTAATCACAAAAGTAACAGGATCATCTGTCCACGGAATTATTTCAATTTTTTCACCCTGCAATTCACTAACTACCGCTTGTACCCTTGATCCTCTCATTCCAACGCAAGCACCGACTGGATCAATGCTAGGATCATTGGAAAAAGCAGAAATTTTGGCTCTGCTTCCTGGCTCCCTAGCAACACCTTTTATTTCTATGATTCCATCATAAATTTCTGGAACTTCTTGAGTAAATAGTGCAGCTAAAAAATCATTTGAGGCTCTTGACAAAAATATTTGAGGCCCCTTCGTTTGTTCACTTACCTCTATGATGAAGCATCTTAATCTATCACCAGGTCTCAATTGTTCTCTTGGTATCATTTGATCTTTTTTAATTATAGCTTCTGCCCTACCTAAATCTATTATGACTGATTGGTTATCAACTCTCTTTATTGTCCCAACGACAATTTCACCAACACGATCTTTATATTCTTGAAATTGTCTTTGACGCTCAGCTTCTCTAACTTTTTGAGAAATAACTTGCTTAGCAGTTTGTGCTGCAATTCTCCCAAAATCAATTGGTGGGAGTGATTGTTTATAAAATTCACCAATGTCAACATTTAATTTTCTTCTTTGAGATTCGTTGTACGTCATTTGAGTAGATTCATTTTCAACGATTTCAACAACTTCAGTAAATTGAGCAATATTTATTGATCCATTTTTTCTGTCAATATTTGCTCTTATATCTCTTTCTAAGCCATATCTTGACCTTGCAGCTTTCTCGATTGCTTCTTCCATAGCAGTAATAACTTCTTCTTTGTCAATTGATTTTTCTCTAGACACAGCTTCTGCTACTTGTAAAAGTTCTAATCTTGGTATGGATTTAACTTCCATTTTGCTTCCTTATCTAAAATAAACTAATTAAATTAATTGTTTTCTATTGCCCAATTTGGGTCAATGTTAGCTTTTTCAATTTCTAAAAAATTAAATTTTATTTTATGTTTCTCAGTTTCAAGTAAAATTTTACCATTTTTATCAATACCCTTAAGAAAACCTTTATAAGTTTTTTTTCCTAAAAATTTTTCTTTTAGTACTATTTTTGCCTTATTATATTTAAATGATTCATAGTCATCTATAATAGTCAAAGGTCTAGCCAAACCTCCAGAAGAAACTTCTAAAACATAAGAAGAGCTTATTGGATCTTCAACTTCTAAAAATGTAGATATATGCTTACTTAAAAAAACACAATCTTCAATATTCATTTTTTTATCTTTAATTCGCTCTACCATAATCTGCAATGTTTTTTTTGCGTTAATATTAATAAGCTTAACGCGAATAAGATGATATCCTAATTTCTTTAATCTTAATAACAAAAGGTCTCTTATTTGTTCTTCAACCATAAACTAAAATTCCAAAAATAAAAAAAGCGAGTCAAATGACTCACTCTCCAATACAAAATAAAATTTTTTTATGAAAAAATCAATAACTTTACGTAATCAATAATATGTATTTATTTTTTTTTAAAAATAAACCAACTAGGTTTTCTTTTTTGATTAATGGATTTAAGTTCATATTTTGTTTGAAAACAGTCTTTAGGCCGTAAACGCCAATCATTTGAACTTTTTGCTACCCATTCAAATTCTTTATAGTTTTGAAATTTTTCTAACACCCATTTTTTCAATAAATCATGATCGGTAGCAATAGTAACTGTTCCTTGGTGTTTGATAATTGGATATATTGTTTTTATAAACTCGTTCTGAATTAACCTACGGTTTTTGTGTTTTTTTTTGGGCCAAGGATCAGGAAAAAGTATTTTTATTTCTGATA
>CABZWX010000078.1 GCA_902529515.1 uncultured SAR116 cluster alpha proteobacterium
AAAAACTTTACGATTTATCATTTATTTGATTTAATAGTTTTTATCTAATTTATATAGGTGAAATTTTATGTATGTGAGAACTATTAAAATAACATTTAAAGATAAAATGTCTAAAAATATGTTTGTAAATTATACTGACACCAAAGCAGATGCTGAAGGCTTTAAAAATGGTACATTAATGAAGTTAATTTTTAGTAATTCAGATGTTGTGGCTACATTAGTTCTGATTTTTCCAGATCATAAAACATTCATGAAAGACCATAATAATACAGCTGGTCCTATAATAGACTCATTTAAAGAACAAGGTTTAAAGATTGAGTTAAATGATGGAGAAGTTTCAGGTACAACTGCAGTATCGTCTAACTTTTTAGAAATTTTAACTAAAGAAGGTTCTTTCTATAAATCTAATTAGTGAAGTAATAGTAATACATTGTAATGAGTAATTGGAAAACTGATTTTGAAGTAAAATTTAGGCTTGAATTTGCACATGAAAATGGAAGAAAAGAAATCAAGAATAATACTTTAATTGTAGAAGCAGAAAATGAAGATCAAGCTATTGAAATGGTAATAAATGAATACGACAATAGTGTTTTTTTAAAAGTTGATGAGGTTAAGAAGATTTGGAATTATTAATAACTGAATTATCTAAGGATAAATTTGAAATTACAGTAAAAGCTGATCAATTAACAAAACATATCGTAAGTGTAACAGATCAAATGCTACTTAACCTAACTAACAATAAAACTTCAAAAGAAGAACTTTTAAACTTTAGCTTTAATTTTCTTCTTGAAAGAGAGTCAAATACTTCGATATTCTCGTCTTTCGATCTTACAGTGATCTCAAAATATTTTCCTGAATACACTAAAAAAGCTAAAGATAAATTTAATGTGTAGAAATATATTTAGTGGTTAGTAATTGCGATCTTATCAATTATTTATAATTGTAACAAAAGAGATAGAATTAAAAGTTGGAAAACTTGGAAAATTTATTTTTCCAATTGGGTCTTATGTATACACAGGATCTGCCAAAAAAAATATAGATAAAAGAATAGAAAGGCATCTTTCTAAGAAAAAAAATCTCCATTGGCATATAGATTATTTACTCAACAGTGATGCTGTGCAAATTATTAACATAAAAAAATCACGAATGACTGAATGCAGTTTAAATAAAAAAACAAAGGGAACAATAATTATAAATGGTTTTGGTAGTTCTGATTGTAATTTATGTTGCAAAAGTCATTTGAAATACAAGAAGAATTAAGCATTAGCTGAATTATCAGCTAATGCTTCTAGGAGGTTATAAATGAAAAACATTTTTCATTTTAATTTAAATCAAAAAATTATGACGTAAATCTGAAAATAATAAGGTAAATTAATGGCATATATTTGAATAAAGTTAATTTTAATTTAGATCTTTAACACATCTAAATCCAATATAAACTGCTGACATATTTCTATTTTTTCTTGCTTTATGTTTTAAGTGCATCTGTTCTTTACCATACCACCAAGAACCGCCTTTCGTGGCTTTAATACTTTTGTTTTGGATATCAGCCCATTCCCAAACATTAGCGCCCATATCATACAAACCATTTATTCCTTTTTTTGTAAAACCAACTTTGGAATGACCATTACCTCTTAATAATAATTTCCTATAATTAACATAATTATCAAAGTCACAATCTTCTAAGCAATTAACACCTTCAGGTGTGTTCCCAACTGGATATTCATAAGTTTTCCCAGACTCAAAGTTATTAGATGGTTTTTTTCTACTTTCTTTATATGCTGCGTAAACCCATTCTTCTTCACTTGGAAGTCTTTTATTTTTCCATTTACAAAACATTTGAGCCTCATCAAAATTAATATGTACAGCTGGCTCATTTAATTCACCTTTTATTCCATAAGGTTTTTCCCAATTCCACCCTTCTTTTTTAACCCAACCTAAAGCATATACGTAACCCCATCCTCTTTTTTCAGCTTCTGTTTTATAATTTATAGTTTCAGCAAATTTTCTAAACTCTCCAATAGAAACTTCAGTTAAATCAATGGAGTAATATGAAATTTTTTGCATTGTATCATCCTTCGCCAATGCAAAATTTG
>CABZWX010000079.1 GCA_902529515.1 uncultured SAR116 cluster alpha proteobacterium
AGCTTGTTCTGGGCTCAAAGATGTCTGTGTCATTCCTGGCTGAGTGTTAAGTTCAAGCATATACAATATTTCATTATTTTCATCGTATCTAAAATCTGTACGTGAAATTCCTCTACAGCCAATAATCTGATGTGCCTTTAAAGCCCATGAGAGTGCTTTTTTATAAATAACCTTTGGTATATCTGCTGGAATTTTATGACTTGAACCATTTTTATCATATTTTGCTTTATAATTATAGAATTCTTTATTGTTTAAAGTTGTGATTTCTGTAACGCATAGAGGATTTTCTTTTAGAACTGTAACAGTTAATTCTTTAGAACCCACGAATGTTTCTGCCATTAATTGTTTATTTTTTAATTCATTAAAATAAGGAATTTTGTCTCCTTTCTTAATTATATTAACTCCAACTGAACTACCTCCTTTAATTGGTTTAACTACAAAAGTATTATCATAATCGACTTCTAAATATTTCCTGTTATTCTTTATTTGTAATGTTTTTGGAAAGTAAATTGGATCGTTAGAAAACATAGTTGCTTCGGTTATAATTCTTTTAAAATTTATCTTATTCATTGCAATAGACGAGGTTGCAACACCAGAATGTGTATATGGTATCTTTAGAAGATTCAAAAAGCCTTGAATTGAACCATCTTCTCCATAATCTCCGTGTAATGCATTAAAACATATGTCTGCATTAATTTTAGCCAAATTAGATATATTGCTTTCAGCTATATCAACTTCTGTAATTTTGCATCCAATTTGTTTTATTGCCTTTGCACATTCTATTGCGGTATTTAGTGAAACTTCTCTTTCAAAGCCATCTCCACCTTTTAATAATAAAACGTGCAAGTTTTTGTAGGTTTTCATCTATTACCTACTCTTTCTATTTCCCACTTAAGTTTAATACCAGTATTTTCAAAAACTTTTTGTTTTACATTTTGTCCTAATTCTTCAATTTGATGGGCATTTGCGTTTTTAAGATTAACAATAAAGTTACAATGTTTTTCTGAGATCATCGCATCTCCATTTTTCAACCCTCTACATCCAGCTTGATCAATTAGTTTCCAAGCTTTTTTACCTAAAGGATTTTTAAAAGTACTTCCTCCTGTTTTAACTCCAATTGGTTGTGCACTTTTTCTAGAATGAATAATTTTTTTCATTTTATCTTGTATGTTTTTTTTAGTATCAACGGACGTTCTGAAACGAGCAGATAAAAATATCCACTCATCTTTAAGCCCAATTTTTCTATACTTCATATCTAAATCTTCATTAGAAATTATTTTATATTCCCCATTATGATTTATGGCTTTAACATCTATTAAAACGTCTTTAAACTCAGAGCCAAAAGCCCCTGAATTCATTTTAATTCCACCACCAACTGTACCAGGAATTCCAATCAAAAACTCGAGTCCAGTTCTACTATGATTTCTTGCAAAGCGAGCTACTTCAGCATCAAAGGCACCACAATTAGCTGTTATTATGCCATCTTTATCAATATTAATTTTATTAAGCTTACTGGTAATTAGTGTAACACCATCAATGCCATTATCCCTTATAAGCAGATTAGATCCAGCACCCATAGTGAAAACCTTACAATCATAAGGTTTTACTTTTAAAAATTTCTCTAAAGATTTTTCCTCTTCTGGAATATAAAGAATTTCGGCTTTACCACCTACGCCAAACCAAGTATATTTTGCTAGATTTCGTTTAGTATATATATTTTTAAAAAAATTATCTTTAAATGTGTCTATCTTCATTTTTTAATTTTTCTTCTAAATTATTAGCGATTTTTGTTATGGACCCAGCTCCAAGGCAAATTATTAAATCGTTAGGTTTTATGACATTTAATAACTTTTTTGCTAAAAGATTTTGATCCTTTATATACAAAACATTTTTATGTCCATATTTGGTCAATCCTTTTTCTAAGTTACTACTATCGAAATTTTTAATGGGGATTTCTCCTGCCGCGTAAACATCAAGGAGTAAAACAGTGTCAGCATTGTTAAAAGAGCTACAGAATTCGTCAAATAAGTCTCTAAGTCTGCTATATCGATGGGGCTGAAAAATAGCTATTATTTTAG